>CAZIOY010000081.1:0-18659 GCA_964540915.1 uncultured Ohtaekwangia sp. | reverse complement strand
GCGATCGATAGCCAGCCGTAGTTTGCCATTGCTGATTCGAACCGGCATAGGCAGGGTTGAGTTATATCGGGTTATTCAGATATTGAGCATAAAGTGGGTCTTGTTGCGCATAAACACCAACGCTAAAAGAAAGCAAGATGGGGGCAAGTAACTTTTTCATACGTCTAATTTCTATAAAAATACTCTGTGAGAAAAGTAGGCTAATATTATGATTCCATTCAAAGAGTCAGAGACCGCACTATTTTGATGGCTAAGAAATTAATTGAGAATACTTACTTTTGAGTACTTTTTAAACTAATGGCAGAAAACACCTTTAAATCCAACACTTTTAAGAAACCTGAAAAGGAAAAGAAGGCGAAATCAACCAAATCGAAATTCAAATTTGAATTTTCCTTTTTTAAAGACCCTCGTTTTACGCTCGCACTGGGTTTCTTTTTGTTGATCACCTCTCTTTTTTTATTCACCGCTTTTCTTTCCTACCTCTTCACCGGCAAAGCCGATCAGAGCGTAGTGGAGTCGTGGATGGGCAATATTGTAGAATCGGGTCAGGAGGCTGAGAACTGGCTTGGACTTTTTGGGGCCATCATATCCCATTATCTCGTTTTCAAATGGATGGGTATTTCAGCTTTCTTTATTCCGCCTCTTTTATTTTTCCTGGGCTTTCGACTCGTCTTTAAACGTGACCTGATATCGTTGTTCTCCGCATTCATTTTTTCTGTGTTTGCCGGCTTGTGGTTGAGCCTGCTGCTCGGATATATCACCCATAGCTTAGCAGGGGTCAACGAAGTTGCTTTCTTAAGCGGAGGGCTTGGTTATGAACTGGCAAAAATATCGGATGGATTATTTGGATGGGGCACCTTTCTGATTCTGGTACTCACCCTATTTATCTTTATCATCTATTATTTCAACATCACGGCAATCAATGCTTTTCAAGTTAAAGATCCCAAGCCCATGGGCCTTGATGCCATTCTGCCAGATGATGACTTTAAAAATAAGCCCACCTACACAGACGATCGCGACAACTGGCCGGTTCTAACAGGCGAAGATGATATTCCGGAACCCGTGCTGGTTGTGAAGGAACCGGTAACCGACATTCCTTTGCCTGCCAATGAGATAGCTTTCGATGTGGAAAATTCGAAACCAGTAAAAACAGAGAAACAGAGCGAGCCGGTCTTCACCGTTGAAGAACCGAAAAATGAAACCGATGTGTTGGCAGACCAACTGGTGGAGGCTCAGGGGGTGTATGATCCTACCTTGGATTTAAGCAGCTATAAATTTCCAACCCTCGAACTGCTCAATGAATATGAGGCCAGCAAAGTGCAGGTTACTCAGGAAGAGTTAAATCAAAACAAGGACCGCATTCTAAGCACGCTTACCAATTTCAAGATTGGCATTCAAAGTATTAAGGCAACCATAGGGCCGACCGTTACGCTGTATGAGATAGTACCTGAAGCGGGCATCAAAATTTCCCGCATCAAAAATCTGGAAGATGATATCGCCCTCAGTTTGTCTGCGTTGGGTATTCGTATCATTGCACCTATTCCCGGCAAGGGTACGATTGGTATTGAAGTGCCAAATAAAAATAGGGAGATGGTTGGCATTCGGTCAGTGCTGAGTAGCGAACGTTTTCAAAAGTCAGATAAGGAATTACCAATAGCCATTGGCAAAACGATTTCCAACGAATTGATGGTGATTGATCTTACCAAGATGCCACACTTGCTGGTGGCAGGGGCAACCGGCCAGGGTAAGTCGGTGGGACTTAACGTGATTCTTACTTCACTCTTATATAAAAAGCATCCTTCACAGATCAAGTTTATATTGGTTGATCCGAAGAAAGTGGAGATGTCATTGTTCAGTAAAATTGAAAGGCACTATCTCGCCAAGTTGCCCAACACTGAGGAGGCGATTATTACCGATACGAAGAAGGTGGTGTACACGCTCAACTCACTTTGTATCGAGATGGAAAACCGCTACGAGATACTGAAAGATGCCGGGGCGAAAAACATAAAAGAATACAACGCAAAGTTTGTAGCACGCAAACTCAATCCGAAAGAGGGCCACCGGTTTTTACCATACATCGTGTTGGTGATTGATGAGTTGGCTGACTTAATGATGACAGCCGGCAAAGAAGTAGAAACGCCTATCGCCCGATTAGCTCAGTTGGCACGCGCCATCGGTATACACCTGGTAGTGGCTACGCAGCGACCTTCGGTAAACGTAATTACGGGTGTGATCAAAGCGAACTTCCCGGCACGTTTGTCCTTCAAGGTGACTTCAAAGATCGACTCGAGAACTATTTTGGATACAGGGGGTGCTGACCAACTCATAGGCCAGGGGGATATGTTGTTTTCATCGGGTTCGGAAATTGTGCGCTTGCAAAGTCCGTTTGTTGATACACCAGAGATTGAAAGAATATGTGATTTTATCGGATCACAACGCGGTTATGATTCAGCTTATTTATTGCCCGAGTTTGAGGGCGAAGATGAAGGAGGAGCCTCAGCCGTAGATTTATCAGATCGCGATGCACTTTTTGAGGAGGCCGCCCGACTTATTGTGGGGCATCAGCAGGGAAGCACTTCCCTTATCCAGCGCAAATTAAAACTCGGATATAATCGGGCCGGGCGTTTGATAGATCAGTTGGAAGCCGCTAAAATTGTGGGCCCATTTGAAGGGTCGAAAGCCAGGGAAGTTCTGATAAAAGATCCCATGAGTTTGGAACAATTATTGAATGAACTGAAAGAAAAGCACACTACCTCTTAATATAAAATAATGAAAAAGTTCGTTTCTGGTCTCATTTTGATGTTTGTAGGCATAACCTCATTTGCACAGTATGACCCTAAGGCCCTCGAAATTCTGGAGGCCATGAGTAAGAAATACAAAGCCATTACTGCATTCGAAGCCAACCTGACCTCCTCGCTCACCAATGATTCGGAAGGTGTGAAAGAGGAATTCAAAGGAAAGATTATTGTGAAAGGCGAAAAATTTAAATTGTCTCTTGACGATCAGGAAATCATCAACAACGGCACCACCGTGTGGACTTATTTGCCTTCCGCTAAGGAGGTGAACATTGATAATTACGATCCGGGTTCGGATGATATCAATCCCATCAAGATTTTTGACATCTATAAAAAAGGTTTTAAGTATCTGTACCTGGCTGATAAAACCGAGGCAGGAGTAGTGCTGGAAGAAATTGACCTCGTTCCTGAAAAGAAAGATGCTCAGTATTTCAAAATCAAAATGATGATTGTAAAAAAAGACAAGAGCATTCAGAGCTGGACCATGTTTGACAAATCGGGCAACCGTTATAAATACACAATCACGAAGTTTACGCCAAACATTAAAGTAGATGACACTACATTTAATTTTGATCCAAAAAAATATCCTGGTGTAGAAGTGATCGACCTGCGATAAAAAATTTCAAATCGTTGATTTGAATTAGATAAGCCATTCTTTTTAGGATGGCTTATTTTTTTGTCCTTACACAACGTGCTGAATTAACTATATTTATGACACCAACTTTTAATCCATATCTCAGTGACACGGCTTGAACTTTTCGAACAAATAAAAAAGAAGAACTCTTACCTCTGTGTGGGTTTGGATACGGACATAACCAAAATCCCTAAGCATTTGCTTTCTGCTTCCGATCCCGTGTTTGAATTCAATAAGCAAATCATTGATGCTACGCATGAGTTTTGCGTTGCTTACAAACCGAATACAGCTTTTTACGAAGCCTTGGGCCCAAGCGGATGGGAGACTCTTCAAAAGACATTGGATTATATTCCGAAAGATTGTTTCACCATTGCGGATGCAAAGCGTGGAGATATCGGCAACACTTCTTCCCTCTATGCACGTGCATTCTTTAATCAAATGAAATTCGATTCCATCACCGTGGCTCCTTATATGGGTGAGGATTCAGTGAAGCCTTTTTTAGAATTTCCGGGTAAGTGGGTGATCCTGTTGGTGCATACTTCCAATCCTGGTAGCGTGGATTTTCAGCAGCTAGAAACCCGCGATGGAAAATATGTATATGAAGAAGTTATCTTCGCTTCTCAGCGTTGGGCTACAGCCGATCAGATGATGTATGTGGTGGGTGCAACAAAAGCAGATAAAATAGGAACAATCAGAGCGCTCGCACCGGATCATTTTTTTCTGGTTCCGGGTGTAGGAGCGCAAGGGGGCGATTTAGAAGCGGTATCCAAAGCAGGTATAAACTCGCAGTGTGGATTATTGGTGAATTCATCACGCGCGATTATTTATGCATCAACCGGTGAAGATTTTGCTGATGCAGCACGAAAAGAAGCTTCCAAAGTACAAATCGAAATGACTACCTATTTGAATAACTTTATACAATAGCCAGATTTTTAAACCCGTTTTAATTTGTCATCCAGTGAGTGAATCATTCTTACACTATCTATGGCAATTTCAATACTTCGACAAGAAGGAATTAAAGACTACGGTCGGTGATGAACTCGTCATCTTTAAAGCGGGCATTCATAACACGGATGCGGGTCCTGATTTTTCACAAATCAAAGTTAAGATTGATGGAATAGATTGGGCGGGCAGTGCCGAGATCCATATAAAATCTTCTGAATGGATGGATCATGGACATCAACACGATCGAGCGTATGAAAATGTTGTTCTGCATGTGGTGTGGGAAGAGGATAAACCCATCTACCGCAATGATGGCACCCGAATACCTTCGTTGGAATTGAAGGGGAGAGTTGATGGCCAGTTGATAAACGAGTATCAGAAGTTGATCAATAACTCATCTGTAATTCCGTGTGAGCATTCGTTCCGAAAAATTGACCATCTCGTCAAGCTCTCGATGGTTGACAAAGCGCTCATGAAACGGCTCGAGGACAAAGCCAATACAGTAACGGATTTGCTGAATCAAAACCAGGGTGATTGGGAAGAAACAACCTATCAACTGTTGGCTGGTAATTTTGGTTTTAAAGTAAACAAGGAACCGTTTCTTCAATTGGGCAAGGCGCTTCCTTATAAGATCATTCAAAAGCATCGTGATCAACTTCTGCAAGTAGAAGCACTGCTCTTTGGTCAGGCAGGATTTTTAGTGGCTAAGACAAAAGACGAATACATAACAAAGCTCTTTACGGAATATGAATTCTTAAGCAAGAAGTATTCATTGCAATCATCTCAGATGAATGCAGCACAGTGGAAATTTTTGAGATTGCGACCTTCTAATTTTCCAACATTGCGAATTGCTCAGTTAGCATCCTTATTTCATTTTAGAAAAAGCATTTTTTCTCATCTTATCGAGATAGAAGATTATAAGTCCCTGAAGCAGTTTTTTGAAATCACGCCATCACCGTATTGGCAAACGCACTATCGCTTTGGCAAGAAGGCAGAGGGAATGGTGCCTGATTTTGGAGAGGCCAGTGTAGATATCGTGATCATCAATTCTGTTATACCTTTGTTAGTAGCCTATGGAAAAGCAAAAGATGATTGGAGCCAGGTGGATAAGGCAGTGAATATCTTGCAACATATCACTTCGGAGAAAAACAAGATTGTGACCTTATGGAAAGATCTTGGATACACCAGCAAAACTGCTTTTGATTCGCAGGGATTGATTGAGTTGTATCAGAATTTTTGTCAACGCAGGCAATGTTTGAATTGTGCTATCGGTTCGGCTATTTTGAAACCAGATACAGTTGCTTCCTGATGGTGGTTCTTCATTTTGTTATCATTTTTATTTTTGCCTGGCTTTTTTTTAAAAGGTCTGGTCAAGAATATACACGTGTTTTTTGGTTTGCCTTTTCATTTAAACTCCTGATGGGCATAGCGCTTGGGCTGGTATATCAATATTATTATTCAGCGAATGATACCTGGCTCTTTTTTAAGGATGCCAATGCCTTGGCGGAATTTGGCAAAAGTGACTTTTCGGGGTATATGAAGTTTTTACTGACGGATGAAGTGCCTTCGCACGTAACAAGTCAATTGATCAATAGTCAGGAGCGATCACTTTTCCTGATCAAGATCATGAGTGTGTTTTCATGGATCGGTGGAAATAATTACTGGGTAAGTGCCGCATATTTTTCATTGCTTTCTTTTTTGGCATGCTGGAATTTATTTTCCGTGGTAGCTCGCCTGTTTGAGAACGCATGGGTTGCTGCTGCCCTTTCATTTTTATTTTTTCCCTCGATTACTTTTTGGAGTTCGGGTTTGGTAAAAGAAACACTCGCCCTGGCCGGAATTTATTTTATTGCATCGGTCTTCCTGAAATTTATCCATCAACAAAAACTGACGTGGTTTGACTGGGCATTCGCCCTTTATAGTTTCTGGGTTGCCTGGAATTTAAAATACTACTGGACCGCTCTGTTTGGTGCAATACTGGTTTCTTATGTACTGGTGTTTTTTCTGAGTAAGAAGGTTTCAGTTTTTCAAAAACACACAACCATCAGCTGGTTAATCATCTTTATTTTCTTGTGTGGTGGAGTAAGTCTCTTGCATCCGAACTTTCACCCGAATCGGTTTTTAGAGGTGCTCATTACCAACCACCATGATTTTATTAAGATCTCTGATGACCATGGGTTGATTCATTTTTACAATCTTCAGGCAAGTTGGGCCAGCGTCATTCATAATTCACCCTGGGCGCTGTTTTCCGGATTGCTACGTCCGTTTGTTTGGGAGGCATCTGGAATGACAGCCATGTTAGCCTCTGTTGAGAATTTAGTGATCGTGATTCTTTTACTATCTGCCCTGGGAGGTTTTAGCAGGAAGAGCCCTCACAGGCTTCTTCTGTTTTCAACAATCATGTATATAGCACTGCTTTGCATTTTTCTTGCCTTATCAACACCCAATCTGGGCACGCTTTCACGATATCGTGTTGGCTTCCTTCCTTTTTTGATTTTTATCATCTCGTATCGCAGTCCGTTGCTAAATTATTTGGGCAAGAAAATCTTGTAATCTCAATGGCACTAATTATAATTATTACATCACTCATTTTTTTGAGGCTCCTAACTTAAATCCAATTTTGAAAGATGGAGTAATATAGAAATACCGGTCTTGAGAATTTGTGCGGTAACGTGTAGTTTCATTCACATTTTGCATGTAGATCACACTCCCTTCAAAACTAGCTGAAATTTTATCTTTGAAAATGTGCTGATAGCCCATTAGTGAACCTAAGCCAGGTCCGTTTTTATAAACTTGATTAATAGGAGTGAAATAACACGGATAAACACCAATAAAAATTCCTTGATAGGGCTTATGTTTAATATAGTGAAATGGATAAAACTTTAGTTCGTAACCCAGAACAAGGTTTTCAATACCGGGGAAATTGTTTTGAATATTTCGTTTACCCTTATCGTAATCCAGTCTAGGGCCATGTGAAAAAAAACTATTATTTTTGAATACTCGTTCGTTTTCAAGACTAAAAAAGAATCCTCCAAATCCAGATGGGTGATTAAAATTAATAAATCCACCCACTTTAGTTAACGGTCTACTATCACTTTGACTAAAAGAATTGCAAGAGAATAAAAATGGAATCACCAAGGTTGGAATTGAAGAAAATATGAATTTACTTATCATTAGTTCTTTTTAAGGTTTAGTAATATGGGAACCTTCCTTTGGTGGGAGATCCCCATGTGTATTTTATAAAATTGCTTTTAAAATATAATACTAAAAGTTAATTTTTAATAATGACACGTTTCACAAAATGATCTTCACCAAATCGAACGTGCAAGTAGTAAATACCATTTCGTATTTTTCTTGTGTCAAGTTTAATAGTGGCCTCATCTGGGATTAAACTGATTAGTTTTGAATTAGAATCATCAACTAGTTCTAAACCATCGGCCACAACGTTATACTGTGTGCCATCAGCTTCATTAAGCACGGAAGTTGAAACAGTTAAATATTCATAGGAACTAGATTTGCTCTAGAAATTGATATTTAGGTAAATTTTTCATATTTTTTTGTTTTTTGACGGGTCAAATGAAGCCACTAAATAAATACTGTCCTACATTATTTTATATGATTCTTATCATGAATATCGCTACGACTTGTTTATGAAGTTGCGTTGGTTCATCATTTAGTTCTTTACCTTTGCTGCATGGAAAATCCGGTAATCATTTTTGGGGCAAATCATCTCGGTCGTGCTGCCAAAGAAATTTTTGAAACGAATGGTGTGGTGGTATATGGTTTTTTAGATGACGACAAAAAACTTCATAACACAGAAATTGATGAAGTAGTCGTGTTGGGCGATACCGACAACGATGGATTCTTAAAACTCATTGGCAAGAAATGCGAGGCCTTTGTGGCAGTTGATGATAATAAACTGAGAAAGGGATTAGTGCAGATGCTGCAGGAAGTAAGAAAGATGCAACCTGTGAATGCGATTCACTCTCAATCCGTAGTTTCATTAAAGGCTACCATTGGACATGGTAACTTCATTGATTACGGTGTATACCTGGCACCGGGCTCAACCATGAGCAGCCATTGTATCCTCAATGCCCGCACTACCATTGGTGTTGATGCATCTATTGGAAATTTTGTTCAGGTAGGTACTGGTAGCAACATTAATGCAGGCGTGATCATCGAAGATGAAGTGTTCATCGGATCAGGCGTAACCATCGTATCAGGAGTAACCGTTGGTAAAGGTGCGCGTATCGGTGCTGGTTCGGTAGTCATTGCTGCGGTTAAGCCAGGTGAAATGGTATTTGGAAATCCGGCACAAAAAATAAAGAGCTAAACAGTATCTTATCTAGTATCCAGTAACCAGTATCTCGTCATGGCTAAAATATCCGAAACTGATCTTGTTTTAAATCCAGATGGAAGTGTGTATCACTTAAATCTGTTGCCCAAACATATTTCAGATATTATCATTACGGTGGGTGATCCGGGGCGAGTTTATTCAGTGAGTAAATATTTTGATGAAGTTGAATTTGAAATGAACAAGCGTGAGTTCATCACGCACGTGGGCAAGTATAAAGGCAAGCGCATTACCGTGATCAGCACAGGCATTGGTCCGGATAACGTAGAGATTGTGCTTACAGAACTAGATGCCTTGGCCAACATCGATTTGAAAACGCGTGAACCAAAATCGCGCAAGAAGAAATTGAAGATCATTCGCATTGGCACATCGGGTTCACTGCAGGAAGATATTCCCGTTGGGTCACATTTGGTTTCGGATTATGCGGTTGGCCTGGATAACCTGTTGAGCTTTTATGATTTGCCGATGGATGATGTGGAGGCAGGACTAGCCCATGACATTCATCGCAAAACCGGACTTCCCTTTATGCCCTATGTAGTACGGGGTTCTGGAACCCTGCGCGATCAGATTGCCGGCAATGATATGATTAAAGGAAACACGGTTACGTGCCCTGGCTTTTATGCACCACAAGGACGAGTTCTTCGCTTACCCATTCGTTTCCCTAATTTGCTGGAAGACCTGAATTGCTTTCACAAGGGCGACTTCTGGCTCACCAACTTTGAGATGGAAACTTCTGCCTATTATGCCTTTGGTAAATTAATGGGTCATGAAATGCTCAGCGCCAACGCGATTATCGCCAATCGCATGAAGACCAAATTCTCAAAAGACCCGCATAAGATCGTAGATAATTTGATTAAGAAAGTGCTGGATCGGATTTGATTTAACATCTCAGGTTCAAAAATTTCTGATTGAATAACCTGTTGTAACGAATTTGAAATCTGAAATTTCTAATTTGAAATTATCGGGTAGAGGTCATGCTCTCCATCTTCACAATATGGTTGCTTGCCTGGTATGCATCGGTATTATAGAATCCAGAAAGTATGCGATGGGCAATTTGCTCAACAATTAATTCATCATCCGACTTGCCTTCTTTGCCTCTCCAGAAAACGCGTTGTGGGTGTCTCTTCATGTCATCCACATACGATTTGGCATGATTAAACTGATCGTTTGTAAAGGTGATAGTAAAGCAGGTTTTAACTTTTTGCGTTTCCATAGGTTAGAGATTATGAATGGGTATGTTTCAATTCTTGTGCCGTTAATATCTACTATTTTACAAAAAATCAGGTTGGGTTGTCAAGCAACGTGCCCGCTTGCGGTCATTTCTGTTCGGGCTTGGAACAAAATTAATCCCCGATTAAGCTTAATTTTACGGTCTACTATGAGAGAATACGAGATCTATACACTGAAGAACGGCATACGGGTTATTCATAATCACATCACCACTTCCAAGATTGTGCACTGCGGCATTATGCTGGATATTGGCAGTAGAGATGAAACCACTGCTAATCAGGGCATCGCTCACTTTTGGGAGCACATGGCCTTTAAGGGCACGCACAAAAGAAAGTCATTTCACATTATAAATCGACTGGAATCCATCGGGGGCGAGCTCAATGCGTATACCGACAAAGAAAAAATTCTTTTCTACGCTTCATTGCGCGATGAATATTTTGAACGTGCATTAGAATTGCTCACTGACATTACGTTTGATTCCATCTTTCCCAAAACGCAAATTGATAAAGAGCGTCAGGTTATTCTGGAAGAGATGTCGATGTATCATGACGATCCGGAAGATTCATTACAAGATGAATTTGATTCAGTTATTTTTTCCGGGCATCCGCTGGGCATGAATATTCTGGGAACAGAGAAAACCGTTGGTTCATTCAAACGAAAGAATTTCACTGACTTTGTAAAGGAACATCTCGATACACGCAAGGTGGTATTCTCGTGTGTGGGCAATATCTCCATGGTGAAAGTAATTGAACTGGCAGAGAAACATCTTGGCCGAATACCAAAGTCCACATCGAGGATTAAAAGAACGAAGTTTATTGGTTGTCCTCCCAAGCATGTGACACTGCAAAGACCTGTAAAGCAGGCACGCTGTGCTATGGGGCGCGCCACCTATTCTTTTACAGACGAAAAGAGAAGTCCGTTCTATATGCTCACCACGATTTTGGGAGGCTCTGGAATGAACTCTCGTTTAAATCTTGCTTTGCGCGAAAAGCACGGCTTTGTATATTCGATCGGTGCCCAATTTGTTCCCTTCACGGATACTGGTTTGTTTGTGATTTCATTTGGCACAGAACCTTCACAGATGAAGAAAAGTATTGAATTCGTGAAACTGGAATTACAAAAACTGCGCGATGAGCCCCTGGGGGTAAAGCAACTTTCGTCCAGCAAAGAACAAATTCTGGGTCAGATTGCGATGGCCGAAGAGAACAATATCAGCATCATGATGATGATGGCTCGCAACCTGTTGGATCAGAGGCGCGTCACTTCTCTGGAGGAAATTTTTGATCGTGTAAAAAGCACCTCGGCATTGCAACTTCAGGAATTAGCCAACGAGATGTTTAATGAAAAGCGATTGAGTTACCTGATCATGGAACCAATTAAATAGCATGGATTTCTTTCCTGACGATCTGCAAAAATATGTTGAAGGCCACACCTCGGCTGAACCGGAGTTGCTAAAAAAAATAACGCGCGATACGAATGCAAAGGTCATGATGCCTCGCATGTTGTCGGGGCACGTGCAAGGGCGATTTCTTTCCATGATCAGTCATTTTATTAAACCACAAAATATTTTGGAAGTCGGCACTTACACCGGCTATTCGGCAATTTGTTTGGCAGAGGGTTTGAACCTCGGTGGTAAGTTAGTGACCATCGATGTGAACGAAGAATTGGAAAGCCGTGTGAGAGGCTATTTTCAGGAAGCAGGACTCACCGAAAAGATTGACTACCGGATTGGTGACGCAGCCAACATCATTCCCACACTGGATCGTATTTTTGATTTGGTGTTTATCGATGCCGATAAAGAAAATTATTCGAAATACTATGACCTGGTTTTCGACAAAGTGCGGGCCGGTGGAGTAATTCTTGCCGATAATGTTCTGTGGAGTGGCAAGGTAACTAAGCCCAAACCCGATAAGGACACACGCGCCTTGTTGGAATTCAACCAAAAGGTGATGAACGATCCACGCGTAGAAAATCTTTTGCTTCCCATTCGGGATGGCATCATGATGATCAGGAAGATTTGAAACCTACTTGTTTACCTACTCCGTACTTTTACCTATCTTTGCCAGTGATGAGATTTTTAGCAGTCGCACTCATTTTTTTTGGAGTTACTGCCTCACTCGCACAAACTCCTGAAGTGCCCCATAAGATGCGTTTCGCAGACATGACGCTCACCATCCGTGATGACGCCAGGCGCGAAATTCAAAAAGATGTGGACGCACTTACAAAGTCCCCCAAATATTTTGGAATCAAGGTGGAGCGCGCCAGAACCTACTTCCCATTGATCGAGAAAATATTTGCCGAGGAGCGTTTGCCCGATGACTTCAAGTTCCTGGCATTACAGGAAAGCGCTTTGATATCCGATGCCGTGTCCGTTTCAAATGCGGTTGGTTTTTGGCAGTTTAAAGATTTTACGGCCATGGAAATGGGCCTGCGGGTAGATAAACAGATTGACGAACGGATGAATATTATTTCGGCCAGTCGTGGAGCCGCCAAATATTTGAAGCAAAGCAATTATCAATTTAACAACTGGCTCTTTGCGTTACAGGCGTACCAGATGGGAACAGGCGGTGTAAAGCGGGTGGTGGGTGATGAGTTCAATGGCGCGAAACACATGGAGATCACTTCTGACACCTATTGGTATGTGAAAAAATTCATTGCTCATAAAGTGGCATTTGAAGATGCTGTGAAGGGCGAGCCCCAGGTGAAGATTCAGGTTTATGAAGTGAAAGAAAAAAAGGAGATGAGTGCATTGGCTAAGGAATTGGGAATAGAAGAAGCTGAACTGAGAGAGAATAATAAATGGATTCGTTCAGGCACTATTCCTGACGACAGGATATATGCGTTGGTTCTTCCTAAAGGAAAATTCATGGCGGATTTTAATACCCTGATGGTTTCGAATACGACCTCTACGGATAAATCCATTTCAAACAAAGACAGGACTGTTAAAAAGGAAATCAATGGGGTAATGACCCTTCAGGCGTTGCCAAATGAAAATCAGGCAACCATTGCCGCGAGGGCCGGTATAAGTCTAAGTGAATTTTTGAAATTCAATGACATCTCTGCCAATCATTCAATAAGGGTAGGGGAATTTTATTTTACCGGCAAAAAGAAAAATAAATCCGCCACACTTACCCATACAATGGCCGATGGCGAAGATGTATGGTTAGTGAGTCAACGATATGGGGTTGTCCTAAAAAGAATTTTGAGAATGAACCGACTCAGGACTGATGAAGATATGAAGTCGGGTGAAGTGGTTTGGTTAAGTGCACGAAGGCCAGTGCAAAAACCAGTTGAAGAAATGGTCGAAACGGAAGCAGTAGTTGCTCAAACAGAAGAGGGTGAATTTTTTGATTGGGAGGCGAAGCCAGGTGAATCCGGGGTGATAGTTGCCAATAAGCCTGTGTCAGTATCCATTGATAAAGAGATAGCAACGATTTCAAATAATGATCCGCTGGTTACTGCCAGTGAAAAGTCAGGCACTCATGTTGTGGTTCCCGGTGAAACCCTGTATTCTATCGCAAAGAAATATAACGTAGGGGTAACCCAACTTCTGGAATGGAATCAATTGGATATAACACAAGGTCTTAAGCCGGGTCAACAAATTAGTACCATAAACCCTTCTGAAACACCTGTCATTCAGACTGAAGCAAAACTCCCTGCCGACAAAGGCGAAGCATGGGTTACACATGAAGTAAAGCCCTCTGATACATTATATAGTGTGGCGCGTCAATATAATGTCACCATTAAGGAGATCATGGATTGGAATGAAAAAAGCGATTTTTCTCTTTCTCGTGGCGAGAAATTGCGGATTTTGATCAAATAATCACCATTTTTTTTAAGATTTCCATAAAATCGATTTTGATTAACTAAAGGAGAATTTCGAAAAAGTTTAGGATGTGGTAAAAAACAATAATTTTGCACTTATCGTCCATTTTGTGTGGTGCGTGTTAAATAAATTTTGAATTGAAATCTATTGATCTTGTTTTATTGGTGGATGATAATGATACTGATAACTTTATCAGTAAACGGATCATCGAGATTACGAAATTTTCAGGACGGGTAGAAGTGAAGAGTTCTGGAAAAGGCGCGCTGGATTATTTGCGCGAACATCAAAATAACCCTGAGCAAATACCGAGCATCATCTTTTTAGATATCAACATGCCCATTGTAGATGGATTCGTATTTCTTTATGAGTTTGAAAAATTCAATGAACTGGTAAAAAATAAAAGCAAGGTCATTATTTTATCAAGTTCAGATAATAAGCGTGATATCGATAAGATCGTCAACAACAATCACGTAATCAAATTCATCACCAAGCCCCTTACGGAAATGGCACTGGATGAAATCAGGCTAAACAACATTTAATCCCCCCTGGTTAAACTTATATTAATGAAATCAAAACTATTAGCAAAGGTCGGCTTGATTGCTATGTTCGTGCTTATAACAACGTGGTCTCAGGCACAAGTAATTCGGGTAGATTCTACCACGTATTGGAAGAAATCTTTTAGAACCGGTCTGAATGTAAACCAGTCTTCTTTTTCTTCCAATTGGAAAGCCGGTGGTGTGAATTCTTTTGGCTTAAATGCATTGATGAATTATAAAGCCAGTTACAAGAAGAACAAAACCTCATGGGATAATCAACTTGACTTTCTCTATGGTATGGTGAATAACGAGGGCCAGGGCTATCGCAAGACCCTTGATCGGATTTATATGGAAACCAAAGTAGGCCATGATTTGAATAAGAAGTGGAGTTTGACTACTTCGATAAACTTTCTATCGCAGTTTGCAAAAGGCTATAAGTATGATAAGGATGTTAATGGCGTAGAGGTGGCTACCCTCATTTCAGATATTTTCGCTCCTGCCTTTATTACTTCAGCCTCGGGTTTTGAATATCATCCCGTGGATTATTTTAAGTTGACACTCTCTCCATTTTCTCCCCGCGTAACCATCGTGGCTGATAATAATGGTCGATTTGATGCGGTAGATCCTGTAAAACCCTATGGTGTTTTAGTGGGAGAAAGTACGCGATTTGAGTGGCTGGCATTTCAAATGGCGGCAGAGTTTGACAAAGACATTGCGGAGAATTTGAATTTGAAATGGAGGTATGTAATGTTTGCCAACTATCAAACCCTGGAAGCGAAGACGATTGACCATCGACTTGACCTGGCACTGACAGCCAAAGTAAATAAGTTTATGAACGTAAGCCTTGGCGGTATTCTGATTTACGATTATGATCAGGATAGTGGAGTTCAGCTGGCGGAAGCATTTACCCTGGGCATTGCGTACTCATTCCAGAATTTTGAAGAGAAAAAATAATAATTCAATAATCTAGTTGATTGAACGCCCCGCCTGTGCGGGGTTTTTTTATATTCGTAGTGTATGATTGTAATTCGCCTAGCACAACGTAACGATATGCCGGAACTACGGGAAGTTGCCATATCCTCCTACCATGATGCTTTTGCCTCTTTTAACACACCGGAAAACATGGAAGCCTATTTTTCAGGATCATATAATTTAACAACCCTTAACAGGGAGTTTACTGAGCCAGATTCTAAATTGTTTCTTGCTTGCCAGGATGAAAAGATGGTGGGGTTTTCACGTCTACGTGAATCAAATGAAGTGGCAGATCTATTGGGCATGAATGGGGTTGAGTTACAACGACTCTATGTGCTCACAGAAGTGCAAGGAAAATCAGTGGGTAAATTATTAATGGAAGCATCGTTACACTATGCGAAGGAAAAGAGATACGATTGGTTATGGCTTGGAGTTTGGGAACGTAATTTCAAGGCTCAGAATTTCTATAGCAAATGGGGATTTGAAAAGTTTTCGGAACATGTTTTCTGGATGGGTGACGATGCCCAGACAGATTGGCTGTTGAAAAAGAAATTATAAAACAGAGTATTGTAAAAAGATATTTTAAATTGAATTAAAATACACGTTATGTCAAAAGAGAAATTTGTCGAATCGATTACTAAATCATATTCAATTGCCGGATCTTCCATTTATCTGGGAGCGGGTATTTATCAGGGCGAAATTCTGGCTGATGCTAAAGTGAATCTTCCATTGAAAATGATGAATCGGCACGGCCTCGTTACAGGTGCCACCGGTTCAGGTAAAACCAGAACATTGCAATTGCTGGCCGAACAGCTTTCTGCTGCTGGTGTGTCCGTGTTTATGCCTGATATGAAAGGAGATATTTCAGGAATGGCAAAAGAGGGAGTGATAAATGACAAAATAAAAGAAAGATCCACAGCGTTAGGTATTCAATATACCGCATCAGGCTACCCGGTGGAATTATATTCACTCAGTGGAAAGTTAGGAGCGCAGATGCGTGCAACCGTTACTGAATTCGGTCCTGTGCTTTTAAGTAAAGTACTTGAATTAAATGAAGTGCAAAGTGGAGTGCTGATGATTCTGTTCAAATATGCAGATGATAAAGAATTGCCTATTGTTGATCTGAACGATTTGAAAAAAGTACTGGACTACCTTACCGAAGGAGTTGGCGCAGCCGAAATAAAAGGCGACTACGGCAAGATATCATCCGCGACAGCGAGTACCATCTTAAGAAAGATTGTTGCACTCGAACAGATGGGAGTAGACCAGTTGTTTGGAGAAAAATCTTTTGATATAGATGATATCTTCGAAAAAGTGGATGGGCGTGGAGTGATCAGTTTATTGAATGTGTCGGATGTGCAAAGTCAGCCTGCCATTTTCTCAACGTTTATGTTAGCCTTGCTGGCAGAGTTGTATCAAAGCTTGCCGGAGGCAGGTGATTTGGATAAGCCGAAACTGGTTTTCTTCTTTGATGAGGCCCATTTACTTTTTAGGGATGCACCAAAAGCTTTTATGGATCAAATCGACCAGATCATTCGCCTTATCCGATCAAAAGGGGTGGGAGTATTTTTCTGCACCCAGGTTACTCAAGATGTACCGGCTAATGTACTCGCACAACTAGGTAATCGCGTGCATCATGTAATCCGAGCATTTACTCCGAACGATGTAAAAGCACTGAAAGAAACGATCAAGACATTCCCGCGATCAGAATATTATGACATGGAACAACAGTTCACTCAACTGGGAACCGGTCAGGCTTTCATTACGGTGTTAAACGAGAAAGGTATTCCTACCGAAACGGTGGTAACCCATCTGGCACCACCGTCTTCCTTTATGGGACCACTTTCGCAACAAGAATATCAGACGCAACTGGATGGATCATCTTTCAACAAGAAGTATAAAGATGCCATTGATCCGCGAAGTGCGTTTGAAATGCTGGAAGAAAAAATGCAAGCGGTTCGTAAAGCAGAGGAAAAGGTCGTAAAGCAAAAGGAGGAAGCAAAATCCGAAAGTAAACCAGCTCGAAAGGAGAAGAGCACTTTTGATGAAGTTCTTGCTTCACCGGTAACAAAACAAATTGGTCGTGAATTGGTGCGAGGTGTTTTTGGAATGTTGTTTGGGTCAGCACCCCGCAGAAGCACATCCCGTAGGCGCTATTGAAAACAATCTCATTTCGAAATGAAAGAAAAATAGTGTCATAAATCATTTTGTGGTTAGGGGAAGGATTCTATATTTGCCCCATTATTTAGAATAAGTCTAAATAAAAAAAAGATCCCAAATCCCAGATGAAGTCAATACTATTTATATTCAATATTCTGATAGTCAATATATTAATTGCTCAAGATCAGGATTCCATACCGGCTAAAATCCTTTCAGAAATTACTATCGTAGGACAAAGCAGTAGATCAGATATACATCAGCTCCCTGAAATTGTCGGCACCAGCATTTATGCAGGTAAGAAAAGCGCATTAGTTGTTTTAAACAATGTGAATGGCAATGTGGTCACCAATACCATGCGTCAGGTAATGGCAAAAGTGCCGGGGATATTTATCTGGGAGAATGAGGGGAGTGGAATTCAGATTAATGTAGCAGCCCGGGGACTGAGTCCTAATCGATCCTGGGAATTTAATGTGCGTCAAAATGGCTATGATATTTCTGCCGATCCTTATGGTTATCCCGAGGCCTATTATAATCCACAACTTCAATCGGTGCAGCGCATCGAAATTGTGAGAGGACATGGCGCCTTGCAATATGGACCGCAGATTGGTGGCATGATCAATTACATTTTAAAAAATGGAAGTGATTTTACAAAACCGCTGCATGTAGAAACGTATCAAACAATAGGAAGCAACGGATTAATAAACTCATATAATGCCATTGGTGGCAAAACCAACAAGGTTAACTACTACGCATTTTTTGATCATCGCAGTGCAGATGGCTGGCGGGATAACAATCGCTATAACAGCAATACCGGATCAGGAACATTGACCTATCATTTTTCGGATCGTTTTTCATTGACCACTGAATTCACCCGTTGGCATTCGTTAAGTCAGCAGCCGGGTGGACTTACTGACGAGCAATTCAATCAGAATCCAAGGCAAAGTCTTAGAAGTCGCAACTGGTTTGATCTTGCATGGCAAACTGCCGCAGTAACGGGAGATTTTAAGATCAATGAGCACCAGCGATTGAATATGAAATTCTTCAACATTAGTGGTGACCGCAATAGTGTTGGGTTTTTGCCTGGCGGAGGGATAGCACTTGAAGATGCTATCAATCCAGCTACCGGACAACTTAACACGCGTACCGTGGATGTAGATAATTATAGAAACTATGGATTTGAAACAAGGTATCTTCACAGCTATCAAACCGG
>CAZIOY010000080.1:16181-18880 GCA_964540915.1 uncultured Ohtaekwangia sp. | reverse complement strand
GGACAGGACGCGGCTTCGAAAGCCCAGCACGCAATAAACACAAACCGTTATGGGTAATATGAAAAAAATGAGACGACCACTTTTAACATTTGCGATCTTCGGACTTCTCCTCCGCCCTTGCCGGTGTTCTTCACCGGCAAAACACCTAATCTTATCAACATGAGCTACACACTCTAGCTTCCGTCCGCCTTTGCCGGTGTTCTTCACCGGCAAACCACGTAACCTTATCAACGTTACCTCCACACTATTGCTTCTTGTTTCACATTGCGGGTCGAAGAGCAAATTCGCAGTTCGTTATCAGTTGATAACGCCATCAAAATCTATGTGCTTGTTATTTAGGCACATTGGGACAGGGAAACCAAACAATATTGATTGCTTCCACTTCGTCCACATAAACGACCAAAGTTACTGAGTTTGCGTGTGGGATACTGACGTTCCGGTTTGGGTATTCCATTCCACACAGGTCATTTCTTATCTACGCACCGACAACCGCAATCTTGTTTATCCTTACGATTAGCCCGATTTGGTTGCGGCATGTTTTTTACTAAGAATTGGACATGGTGAAATAAAAGACAACTAAAATAAAATACTTATGAAAACTCATGAAACAGATCAGCAAGTGATTGACCTCTGTCAGCGGTGTGCCGATGTATGTACAGAGAATGCGCAGCAATGCAGGGAAGATGGATTGGAGGAATGTGCACGATTGTGTGTAGAATGTGCCACCGCATGCCTTAATGTGGTGGAGGATGGGCAGCTGGATAACGACCTGCTTAAATTATGTGGCGATGCGTGTAACGCCTGTGCCAATAAATGCGAAGCGCAAGAACATGAGCACTGCATTGCGTGTGCAAAAGTTTGCCGCGAATGTGAAGCCGCTTGCTTTAGTGTTGTGCAAGAGATCAACCATTAGTAGTGGATAAAGAACTGATATTTATAAATTAACAGACAACTCATGAATTACATTGAAACAGGAAAAGACGCTGCGGGCAACCCAGTTAAAATTAGTTACAGTGATTATGGAACGGGCAACCCGGTGATTTTGATTTCAGGCTGGCCGTTGAGCAAGGAAATGTGGGAATATCAAATCTCGGATTTAGTGAATAGCGGTCATCGGGTTATTGCTTATGACAGGCGTGGTTTTGGAAAATCGTCTCAGCCTTGGGATGGCTATGAATATGACACGCTCACCGATGACCTGAAAGCCATCATTGATCACCTGCAACTGGATAAGATTACACTGGTCGGTTTTTCGATGGGCGGTGGTGAAGTGGTTCGGTACTTTAGCCGGCATAAAGGAAAAGGAGTTATCAAGGCGGTGTTAATTTCAGCGGTCACTCCCTACATGTTAAAAACAGAAACCAACCGCGAGGGCGTGCCACAAGAAGTATTTGATACCATGGTCAAGGAACTGCAAGACGACAGGATTGGTTTTTTAGAGGAGTTTGGAAAAACATTTTTTGGTATGAGTACTTTCAATTATCCATTAAGCACTCCGTTGTTGGAATATTACCTCATGTTGTGTTCGCTGGCCTCTCCCCGCGCAACCACGGAATGCGCACACGCCTTTGCTACAACTGATTTCAGAGATGAAATGCGAAACGTGAACGTGCCTACGTTGATCATTCATGGTAATGAAGATAAAACGGTGCCCATGACCGCTACCGGCACACAATCGTCAATGCTTATCAAGGAGAATAATTTTATTGTTTATGGTGGTGAGCCGCATGGTTTATTTTATACCAACCGCAAGCAACTAAATAAAGATCTTATTAATTTCTTGAATGACGAAGCGATTGATATACAGGTTCACGCTGCGGAGGAAGTAGACGCGATTCATTAAGCATTCAAAATTAAAGACCTGGCTGGGAGCCAGCAAGTTCAACATTCAAAATTAAATGCAGGCATTGTTTTGAATGTTGAACTTCTTCTTCACCACACACAAAAAAAGTATATAGCCTTGTGGTGCAAATCGGCAAAATCCCGACTTTGCAGGTGTCATGCACCGGCAAACTCTATCTTAAAGAAAAACGATTGCGCCACACACGGTACTTCTCTTTCATACAATGTCCACAAGGGCGATAGCCATCCGCCAACGCAGCCGCTGCATCCGCAAAGAAAACACGATGGTCGCGCTTCATGCGTTTGCCCGATGCACAGTGCAACGTACCATAAATTTTCAAACACTGATTACCCGCAAACGTCATCGTACCAGATCGGATCAGACTTCTCAATTGAATTGGTGTTATCCATGTTTGCTTTATCATGTATCGAAAATTAAAGCGACAGATTCGCTGATTAAAGATACACTGCGAATCTGCAGCCAATGCATTTCATGATGCATCATGAAAAATAATCCCCAACGCATAGCGTTCTCCTGATTTCACTTCGCTGATTCCATGTTTCACGTTGGCCCGATAATACCCACGGGTTCCTTTTATCGGTCGTGAGTGAGTCGTGAACACCACGGCTTCTCCTTGGTTCGGTTGGATGACCATCACTTTGGATTGAGCGCGGGGTATCTGCTCGGTCATCACAAACTCACCACCAGAAAAATCAACACCGGCCTGGTTCAACACAATCACCACCTGGAAGGGAAAATATATTTCGCCATAGAGATCCTGATGCAAGGTATTAAATCCACCACGTTCATAGCGCAAGATCAATGGCGTGGGCAGGGTTTGACTTTTCTCCTTACA
>CAZIOY010000080.1:0-16081 GCA_964540915.1 uncultured Ohtaekwangia sp. | reverse complement strand
GGGTATGAAAAGCCTGTATTCAGATGGCTTGCCCATTCATTGGCAATCACCGAAAGTGGTGGATAAAGAATGCTTCTCAATTTTTGAATCACTTCCGGCAAGGGATATTGAAAATACTTGTATTCACCTTGTCCGAAACGGTATCGTTGCATTTCAATGGTCTTGCGATAGAGTTGTGAATCATTGTAACTTTCAATAAGACGATTACACAAATCCGGGGAAAGTAATGACGGAAGTAACGCATACCCTTGCTTGGGCAGCGATTGAATAAGAAGTTCTGAATTCATTCTTTAAAATTTACACAAATGTTCCATTTGAATGAAAGAGTTTCAACCCGATTCTTGCTAACCATCTGCCAACCATTGAGCAGTCGAATATTTTAGTTTATACTCGTGCCGTGAATGCAATCCGGATCACACCACCCACCGAATTTAGTTTTGAGCTAGCGTGCTCTTTTTTGGAGCGCTCTACCCGCGAACTACTTCACCGTGTTGATGGCGGAAATGTTTTTAAGGCGCTGCGGGTAGGCGATAAAAAACTACTACTCTCAATCCAACAAGACAACTCCGACTTAAAGGTTGAATTCCTTAATCATCAACCTGCTGAATCTGAAAAGAAATTTGTCTCACAATACGTGTGCGAATGGTTTGATCTCAACACCGACCTGAAACCATTTTATAAAATGGTTGAAACTGATAAACTCCTCGGGTCATTGATTAAAAAATACTATGGCTATCGGATTGTTGGTCAGCCGGACTTATTTGAGTCATTGGTGTGGGCCGTATTGGGACAGCAAATCAATCTCACGTTTGCTTACACACTAAAGCAACGCTTTGTTGAACAGTTTGGTGAAGTCATCGAACTGGAAGGACAAAAGTATTTTCTGTTTCCTTCATATGATCGCGTGTCGCAACTCACTCCAGAATCATTGCTGGCACTGCTGTTTTCCAAACAGAAAGCAAACTATACGATTGGTATTGCACAGGCATTTGCCTCCGGTGCGATGACGAAAGAATTCCTTCAACATTTATCATTAAGTGAAGGCAAAGAAAAACTCATGAAGATCAAAGGCATCGGCAACTGGACAGCCAACTATGCCTTGATGAAAACATTTCGTTACCCGGATGCTTTTCCGTTGGAAGATGTCGGCATTCACAATGCCATCAAAAATCTGAAAGGCATGAAATCCAAACCCACACTGGATCAGGTAAAACGGATTTTTAAAAAGTACAAAGGATGGGAAGCATATGCTACGCTGTATTTGTGGAAGAGTTTATAAAATGAGTGATGATGAGTCAAAGTCAAGCTGTCATCCACAGCGAGGATCGAGACCCGCGACACCCTTGAAGTGGAATTCGTGCTATGAATTATAGCCGTTCATATGTCACGGGATTCCGGGTCGCCCCATTCGGTATAACAGTTCACTTAACTTGAAAAAGAATCTTTCCTAATCAAGATAATCAAGCTTGCCCGGAATGACTCAATATTTATTGTGACATTAAACGAATAAAACTGATCACTTATTTTTCTTCTTCCTCTTTTCTTTCACCGGCTCTGGCTTCCTGAGCAACTGGTCAATGTTCTGATCACCTTCCAGGTTATTCATTTGTGTAACAATCCATGGATATCTACGCGCGATGTACCTCGACTGGGGTTTAACCGTGTACTTCTTCGGATTAGGTAAACAGGCTGCAATCATGGCTGCTTCTGTACGAGCGAGTTTTTTTGCTGGCTTCTTAAAATAACTTTGAGAAGCCGCTTCCACACCATAAATTCCTTTTCCCATCTCGGCCACGTTCAGGTACATTTCTAAAATCCGCTGCTTACTCCATACCAACTCTATCATAAACGTGAAGTACACTTCCAAACCTTTTCGAAACCAACTGCGCCCCTGCCATAAAAAAACATTCTTCGCCACCTGCTGACTGATTGTTGACGCTCCACGAATCCGTTTGTTTTTTTTCTTATTACCAGAAAGCGCTTTTTTGATGCTCGCAATATCAAACCCATTATGATCGGGGAAGAGCTGATCTTCGGATGCCATTACCGCTAACCGAATGTTGGGCGACATCTCGTCAAAATCCACGTAGTCTCTTTTCAATCCATAGCCGCTTACCCAATCCGATAGTTGAGTCAATGTAATCGGTGGGTTAATCCATTTCAATGCAATGATATAGAAAAACTGAAAAACGAAAAGAATAAGCAGGGCTTTCTTCAGCCTTCTCCACCAGAGAATTAAAATACTTTTTCTAAACATTTAAAAAGATAATTGATAAAGCCTCAGTAGGTTTGGGCAATTAATTTATAATTATACAAAAAATTAAAAGAGATGTCGCGCATTGAAATACAACTTCCCGAAAAATTCCACTTCACCACCGAAATAGTGGTGCGGGTGAGCGACCTGAACTATGGAAACCATGTAGGCAATGACCGCATACTCACACTCATGCAAGAGGCGCGGACTTTGTTTTACCGGTCAATGGGATTTGAGAGTGAAGTGAAGTTGGAGGGTTTCATCGGCCAGATCGTTACCGATGCCATGATCGTTTACAAAACGGAATCCTTCTTAGGAGACACCTTGCAAATTGAAATTGCTGCAGCGAATTTCAACAAATACGGATTTGATTTTTTCTATCGCATCAGTAATAAGTTGTCCGGAAGGGAAGTAGCCATTGGTAAAACGGGGATTGTAGGTTTCGATTATGTCAAACACAAAATTGCCAGCATGCCACAGACGGTAATAACCAAAATCACCAGTGGATAATTTTCCTGCTACAGAATTTACAGCCTGCTTAATTCCGCTACTACTTCTTCACATACTTTATGGGTATGTAAGATATCTTGCTTTTTTATGGCCGGCTCCTTGCCGGTGGCAAGCGCCTGTAAAAAATCATCTACGATTTGTTCAAATCCACGCTTGAATAAAGTAGGAGCCCATTCGCTACTGCCTAATTTCTTCTCATGCTTGTCCTCATGCATAACTACCTCTGATACATTATAAACAACTTGTTTGCCCTTTGGAGTAAAGACTTCAAGCCTTTCTTCTGTAGTTCCGCTATCCCGATTCATAATGCCCATCGCAGTGGTGCCATCTGCTGCCAGTAACTGCAACACCACATGATAAAGCTGGTCGTCCTTTTTCATCCCATTAACCAGTATTTTTTGAATCGGGTAAGGGAAGAGATACAGTAGCGTATCAATCACGTGAATAAAATCATCGAAGATAAAAGTGCGCACATCTCCCGGCAATGATTTGCGGTTCTTTTGCATGATGATCATGTTCGGGTTGGATAATTCTTTTGCGCTTTGGTAAGACGGGGCAAAACGCCTGTTAAAACCAACGGTGAGAATCAGGTTTTTCTTCGCTGCCAGTTCAAGAAGTTTTTCCGTGGAAGCATAATCATACGTAACCGGCTTATCGATATACACATGAATATTACTATTCAGTAGCTCCTCCACAATATCATCATGTGAAGCCGTAGCCGTATGGACGAATGCTCCCATGATACCGCTGTTAATTAATGAGTCAAGATTCCGATGCAGGTTTTTGAATCGATACTGAGCGCCCACCTGTCGCAGCGTGTCTTCATTCCTGGTGCACAGGTGAACCTCCAGATTTCTATTGCTAATGACCGGCAAATAAGCTTTCTGTGCGATGTCACCCAAACCAATTATTCCAATCTTGATCATGAATTAATTCTCATAAAAACTTTTGTAATTCCTTGCACTCTGTGACGTCAGCGGTAAAAAATACAATAACCACAGAGAAAAAATTATTTAGCTTGCTTACCGGCAAGATAAGCTTTCATTGGTTGCCAGTAATAGAGCTTCCAACCGCTTTTCAATGATTCTACTTTATGTTCGGGTATATGAGTTTGGATGAAGGTGAGCTTTGTTCCCGTTGGAACTTTCTCAAATACAAAGGTGCAAATAGAGAAATGACCTTCTGGCCAGCCGTCTTCTTTAAAGTGCCAGCCCTGTATGATTTTCTTACCCTCCTTCAACTCAATATTGAAACCGGTGCAATAGCCATAAAATAGTTCAAACTTACCATTGATTTCAATGCTCATTTTAACTTTGCTATCTGAAAAGGCGCTGTGGATTTTTTCATCCATGATCATGTTATAAACATCTTTTGGATGTGCACCCTGAAATGTCACCGTCTGTTTAATATTTTTTGTTTTCATGCATTAACTATTTTTCTTTAAGACCGCATAAAATAGCCAGTTGATTTTCATACCATGAGTCTCTTCCAGGTTGAAGGCGATTTCAACTTACTTCAATGACTTAAGGAATTCCAAACTCTGTGGAATCTGATGTACCGCGTGTACTGATTCATCTTCAATGAAGAAGTGTTTCACACCCAATTTGAGGGCTTCTTTCATGATGGCTGCGATACCCACATCACCCGTTCCTAATACTACATTCGTTTCATCATCAGCAGTTCCAAATTGATTGCCCTCTGTGCCGGGCCTGCGATCTTTCAAATGCATGAGTGGAAAGCGATTGGGGTATTTCTTTAACAACGCCACCGGATCTTGCCCGGGATGCTTTACCCAGAATACATCCATTTCAAAATTTACATACGCGGGATTTAACTTATTCACCATAAGATCGAAAAGCGTTCCTTCTTCGTGTGGTCGGAATTCATATCCATGGGGATGATAGCACAACGACACTCCTGCCTCCGCCAACACCTTACCAGCTTTCTCAAAAACAGCAATGGCATTTTCAGTATCCGCCAACGTGAAGTCTGTTCCCTTATGAGGAATCCAGGCGCACATCACATACTTGGCTCCGAATTGTTTGGCTTTGGCAGCAACTGCGGCAGGATCTTTGGCGAGTTCGTTAAAGTCAGCACCGATGCTGACCATTTTTAGATTATTCTTTTTGCATAGGGCGTTAAATTCATCGATAGTCATGTTGTAGGTGCCACCACCTTCAATCTCTTTTATTCCCCAGCTTTTTATAAGTGCCAAGGAACCCGGAACATCTTTTGGTATTTCCCTTCGGAGACTGTACAACTGCAACCCGATTTCCTGCGCGGATACAACGGAACTGGAAACTACAAGGAGTAGTAAAACCAGAAAATTAAAAAGGCTTCTCATAAGGTGAAGTTATGAAAAGCCTTTCGAATTAAATAATACTTTTCTATCAGGGCATTTTGGAAAGCACTGGCATGCTGGTGGCAATCATGATCAGATCGCCATCATTCACCTCTTTCTTCTCATCAGCCACGGTGAGGAAACTTTCGTATACGGTATTTAAATCTTCACCCGCCACACTGTACCCTAACAACTCCAACCGATGCTTAAGAGCGGCTCTTCCACTTCGGGCAGTCAGCACGATGGAGGAAGAAGGAACCCCTACATCGGCCGGATTGATAATCTCATAGTTTTCTGCATGCTTCAAAAAACCATCCTGGTGTATGCCTGAAGAATGTGAGAATGCATTCTTGCCTACAATCGCTTTGTTGGCCTGCACCGGCATATGCATCATGCTAGACACCAACTGACTAAGCGCATAAATCTTATGAGCCTTGACGTTACAATAAAGATCAAGATCTTTATGTGTTTGCAAGATCATCGCTATTTCTTCCAGCGAAGTATTTCCGGCACGCTCACCAATTCCATTGATCGTTACTTCTGCCTGGCGGGCACCGTTGCTTAATCCTGCAATCGTATTGGCCGTAGCCAGACCCAAGTCGTTATGACAATGAACCGAAATGATGGCTTTATCAATATTCTTCACATTTTCCATCAGGTATTGAATGCGCTTGCCATATAAATTCGGCAGGCAATAACCGGTGGTATCCGGAATGTTTACTACATCAGCACCCGCAGCAATTACTGCTTCCACTAACTGAGCAAGGAATACTAAATCCGCGCGACCCGCATCTTCTGCATAAAACTCAACTTCATATCCTTTCGCTTTCGCATACTTTGTTGCCCACACACCTTGCTCAAGCACCTGCTCGCGTGAACTTCTGAATTTATGTTTAATATGAACATCAGACGATCCGATACCGGTATGGATTCTTCCACGCCTGGCATGATGCAACGCTTCCGCGGCCACATCAATGTCTTCTTTTTTAGAACGCGTTAATGCACATACTACCGGCTCACTCACCGCTTTGGAAATTTCAACCACCGAAAGAAAATCACCGGGGCTCGAAATCGGAAAGCCAGCTTCAATAACATCCACGCCCAGCAACTCAAGCTCTCTGGCAATGATGATCTTCTCTTCTGTCTTCAATTGACAACCAGGAACCTGCTCGCCATCGCGAAGTGTTGTATCAAAGATTTGAATTTTCTGTGCCATAGTATTTGGTGGATAGTTGTTCGTTATTAATTGTTCGTTGAAACGGATACCTGGTTAGTTACTTTCTCAAGTTGATTTACCACTTGCTTACCCATGTGCTGGGTATTCAAAATTTTATCCTTCGGAGTTTTTGCATCGGCAATGTCTGCTGTGCGATATCCTTGCTTCAGTGTTTGTTCTACCGCTTTGATCACTGCTTGAGATTCTTCTTTCATTCCAAATGAAATATCCAGCAGCAGGGCAGCCGATAAAATAGAAGCCAATGGATTCGCAATACCCATTCCGGTGATGTCGTGTGCGCTTCCGTGGATGGGTTCATATAATCCAACCTTATCCCCTACGGATGCTGATGCTAACATGCCCATGGAGCCGGCTATCTGTGATGCTTCGTCCGTAAGGATATCACCGAAAAGGTTCCCGGTTACCACCACATCAAAGCTTCTTGGATTTTGAATTAGCTTCATGGCTGCTGAATCAACGAATTGATGTTCGAGTTGCACATCGGGATATTGCTTTCCTATCTCCTGCACGACCTCTCTCCACAAACGCGAACTCTCCAACACGTTGGCTTTATCAACGGAAGTAACTTTCTTTTTCCGTGTGCGTGCTGCCTGAAATGCTTTGTGTGCGATACGCTCTACCTCATAGCGATGATAGATCATCAGGTCGTAGGCCGTGTTGCCATCATCCTTTCTTCCCTTCTCACCAAAATATACATCGCCCGTTAACTCACGAAAGAATAAAATATCGGAGCCTTTCAATATTTCAGGTTTGATGCTGGAGGCTTCCAACAACTCATCAAATAATTTTATAGGACGGAGATTGGCATACAAGCCTAACTCCTTGCGCATCTTTAATAATCCTTGTTCCGGTCTTACCTTGAGTGTTGGATCATTATCATATTTTGGATGACCTACTGCTCCGAACAAAATCGCATCGCAGTTCTTTAATTTAGTCAGTGTCTCTTCAGGCAATGGATTGCCCGTTGCTTCGATGGCATCATGACCAATAACGGCTTCATCAAATTCAAATTTATGACCGAAGATCTCCGCAATTTTCTTCAACACACCTTTTCCTTCGGTAGTAACCTCTTTGCCGATTCCGTCTCCGGGTAGTATCACTATTCTCTTATTCATCTCTATCCATTTTTTTAGTTGCGAGCCGCGAGCTATGAGCTGCGAGAAAACCAAAGCTCGAAGCTCACAGCTCACAGCTAGTAGCTCGAAGCTATTAATGAGTTAAATCAAATTCTCTAATCTCACTATTCAAACTAAACAGGTAATCAATATCATCATATCCGTTGATAAGGCACTCTCTCTTATACGCGTTGATCTCAAACTTCTGACTTTGACTATCATAGCTGATCATCTGATTCACTAAATCCACTGTTATTTCTGTAGAAGGATTTTTCTGAATCGCTTCCAATAAATTTTTTAAAAATCCATCTGACACTACCACGGGCAAAACGGCATTATTCAATGCGTTGTTCTTAAATATATCCGCAAAGAAACTTGACACCACCACGCGGAAACCATAATCATAAATAGACCAGGCCGCATGCTCGCGACTACTTCCGCATCCGAAATTTTTCCCTGCCACCAAAATCTTTCCCAAGTAAGAAGAATTATTTAGTGCGAAATTTTTGATCGGTTGATTATCGCTGTCATAGCGCCAGTCGCGAAACAGGTTATCGCCAAACCCTTCACGCGTTGTTGCTTTTAGAAAGCGTGCGGGAATGATCTGATCCGTATCAATATTCTCAGCAGGAATAGGAACCGCTGTTGATTTTAGTATCGTGAATTTGTCTTTACTCATTATTGTTAATCGTTCTTTGTTGATCGTTGTTAGTTGTTCGCGATTCACGAAGAACCATTAACGAACAATCATTACATGAATTCTCTTACATCTGTTACTTTGCCTGTGATCGCAGCAGCAGCAGCACTTAATGGACTCGCTAAAAATGTACGCGATTTGGGGCCCTGTCGTCCTTCAAAGTTCCGGTTTGAAGTACTGATGCAATATTTGCCCGCTGGGATCTTGTCTTCATTCATGCCAAGACATGCAGAGCAACCCGGATCGCGTAATTCAAAGCCGGCTGCTTCAAAAATTTTATCGAGTCCTTCTTTTTTTGCTTGCTCTTGCACTTGCTTCGATCCAGGCACTACCCACACCTCTACATTTTCAGCTTTCTTTTTTCCTTTCACCATGGAGGCCACGGCTCGCAGGTCTTCGATTCGGGCATTCGTACAGCTTCCGATAAAAACGTAGTCAATAGATTTGCCCAGTAATTTTGATCCGGGCTCAACGCCCATGTATTCCAACGATTTTTTGAAAGAAGCCTGCTCGCTGGTTTCTTTTAACTCTTCTGTGTTGGGAATGCGATCGGTCACTTTCATTCCCATGCCGGGGTTCGTTCCATACGTAATCATGGGTGCAATATCCGATGCATCAAATGTCAATACCGTATCATACAACGCTCCTTCGTCCGTAATTAACTTCTTCCATTCGCTAACCGCTTTATCAAAAGCTTCTCCCTGGGGAGCAAATCTTCTACCCTTGATATAGCTGAATGTGGTTTCATCTGGTGCAATCAATCCGCCACGAGCGCCCATTTCAATACTCATGTTGCAAATGGTCATGCGTGCTTCCATCGAAAGATTTTTGATCGCATCCCCCGCATACTCAACAAAAAAGCCAGTGGCACCACTGGCTGAGATTTTCGAAATGATGTATAAAATAATATCCTTGCTGACCACACCCTTGCCCAACGCACCGTTGATTTCGATCTTCATGGTCTTGGGTTTGTATTGCAAGATGCATTGTGTTGCCAACACCTGTTCCACTTCGGATGTGCCAATGCCAAAAGCAATATTTCCAAACGCACCATGAGTAGATGTATGACTATCGCCACACACAATGGTGATGCCCGGTAAGGTTAACCCTAACTCTGGTCCGATGATGTGTACAATTCCCTGATAAGGATGTCCGAGGTCATACAACTCAACACCAAACTCCTTACAATTCTTGCGAAGTGTTTCTACCTGATGTCGCGATAAAGCTTCCTTGATTGGAAGATGCTGATCTTTGGTAGGAACATTGTGATCGGCCGTAGCGGTGGTTCGTTTTGTATTAAATACCTGAAGTCCTCTTTTCTTCAAGCCATCGAATGCTTGTGGTGAAGTTACTTCATGAATAAAATGGCGATCGATGAACAACGCATCCGGATATCCTTCAGCACGTTTTACCACATGACTGTCCCAGATTTTTTCAAAAATTGTTTTTGGTTTTTTCTCGTTCACAACAATCGTTAGTTTGTTCAAAACACTTTAAAATGAAACTGCCCCGACAGAGTCGAGGCAGTTAACATAGGTTTAGGTTTGGTTATTGGGTCATCAATATAGGTTGACAAATAACACACGAATATGTAAAATGATTAGCTATTCATCAATCAATTTTAAAGAAAAAAAAAGAATACTGCTTACAAGTGTTTGGTAGCGCTATCTGAGTTTTGTTACATCAAAATGCAGATGGCAATGACCGAAGGTTGAATTACTTTTTTTTATATACGTAACGCTATCGGTAAGGCTATTCGAATTAGATACGCTCACAATTGAGAAGTCTTGATGAATGATTGTGATGGCGCTGCCGATATAGATGGTACTATTAATGTTGCGATAACTGAAATGCGAAGCATCTTATTATTGAATGAATACGCAGGGGGTTTAGTTAGACACAGATTGCCACCACGGTAATGGCAGGGCAATTTCATTGACAGAGTCCACTACCATATCCGGTTTATAGGCATAACGAATCAAATGTTCTTTCTTGGTGATGCCACTCAACACAAGAATAGTTTTGTAGCCCATCTGCACACCACCACGAATATCCGTATCCATCGTATCCCCAATCACAGTAGTCTCAGCGGTCTCAAGACCCAATGCCTTGCGTGCGGAGCGCATCATGACCGGGCCGGGCTTTCCTACTACGAATCCTTTTATTCCCGTTGCTTCTTCAATCATTGCCGTAGTAGAAGCAATACCTAAATTATCCCACCCCTTTTTCTTTGGTGAAGGATCACGGTTCGTGGTAACGAATTTCGCTCCGGCCAAAATCATATCCACTGCTCGCTGCACCATTTCTAATGTGAAATTTCTTCCCTCACCCAACACTACAAAATCAGGATCACTATTCACCAGTGAAATTCCGTTCTCATGCAAGCTGGATAGTAGTCCTCCCTCACCCAGCACATAAGCCGTTCCTTGGGGGATCTGGCTCGCCAAAAATTTTCCGGTAGCCATAGCGCTGGTGTAAACATGATTCTCCGTAACCCTTATACCAAGTTTATCCAATTTGCGTACCGCATCGAGGCGTGTGCGTTGACTATTGTTGGTCATAAACATAAAAGGGATTTTCTCTTTGAGAAGTCGGGCGACAAATACATCTGCTCCCGGTATCATCGTGTCACCACCATATATTACTCCATCCATATCAATCAATAATCCGTGTGCCATAATTTTAATTATTATAGTTACAAGATACGGATTGAAACGAAATATTTCGAATCAGTTATTTATGAGGACTTTCAAACGATTGTTTCAGCAATAGCTATGGAAGTGGTTCGAAATCAATCTCCAGGAAGTCGGTCACATCGCGTATCCAGAAAGTCTCTACAAAATCAACGTGATCTAGATGCTGATTGTAATCTTCGTAGGCTTCTTTTGTATCAAACTCCATCGATATGCCATACTCAAAGTTGTTCTTCTTGCTGGTTTGAAGCAGGCATTCAAAGTGATGCACTCCCGGAATGGACGACAGCTTCCCCGCAGCATTCAAAAATTTACTTTCTTCACGAGATCCTGTTGAATACTTTAATTTAAATACGATGGTATGGCGGATCATACATCTACACCAGGTATTCAAACAAGTTCTCGTTTTGATTCACGAGTGTGTAATTGAGTTTATGGCTATCCATGCGCTCAATCAACAAAGTAAAATCTTCTCTTGATTTTACTTCTATTCCAATTAAAGCGGGACCCGATTCCTTATTATGCTTCTGAATATATTCAAAGCGAACGATATCATCATTAGGACCTAAAACGTAATTCAAAAATTCTTTCAATGCACCCGGCCGTTGCGCAAAGCGAACGATGAAATAGTGTTTTAAACCCTCGTACAATAATGAACGTTCCTTGATTTCCTGCATGCGGTCAATGTCATTGTTACCACCACTCAAAATGCAGACCACTTTCTTGCCTTTTAACTGGGGCGCATACTGATCAAGTGCGGCAATCGATAATGCCCCGGCTGGTTCCGCTACAATCGCGTCTTCATTATAAAGTTGAAGAATGGTAGAACTCACTTTGCCTTCTGGCACGAGTAACATGTCGGCAATCACATCTTTGCAAATGGCAAATGTATGATCACCTACCTTTTTTACCGAAGCACCATCTACAAATCGCTGAATTGAATCCAGCACAACGGGCTTACCCGCTTTCAACGCTTCCTTCATAGAAGGAGCTCCCGTAGGCTCAACACCAATAATTTTAGTTTGTGGCGAATACGTTTGAAAATAGCTTCCCAAGCCCGCACAAAGTCCACCACCACCTATGGGGACGAAAACAAAATCAATATTGGATTGTTCTTCTAAAATTTCCTTTCCAACTGTTCCTTGTCCCTCCATTACTTTAATGTGATCAAAAGGAGGAATGAAGATCATATTGTTTGCGTTTGTAAATTCTAACGCATGCATCTGACAATCGTCAAACGTATCACCAATCAATACAATCTCAATGTTATCGCCTCCAAACATTCTCACCTGGTTGATCTTCTGCTTCGGTGTGATAGCCGGCATGTAAATCACACCTTTGATATTTAATAACTTACACGAGAAAGCAACACCTTGTGCATGGTTGCCCGCACTGGCACAAACCACTCCGCGATTACGCTGCTCTTCCGTTAAACTACTAATTAAATTATAGGCACCCCGGATTTTATACGAACGAACAACCTGAAGATCTTCGCGCTTCAAATAAATCTCAGCACCAAATTTTTCAGAAAGCTTGCGATGAAACTGCAATGGTGTTTTAAGCACAACCGACTTAAGGACTTCGTAGGCAGCGTTGATATTTAAATTCTGAATGGTGTTCGTCTTCATATGTGATTAACATAAGACATAAGTATCAAGACGCAAGACTTTTTGATTCTCCTGGTGCTTGCTACTTATGTCTTACTGCTTATGTCTAATTTATCATGCTTGCTTCTACACTTGCCTTTTCAGGTCTCAGTTTTCTTACCGCTGCCCCTGCTTGCCACAATTCGCTTTCGCGAACTTCTTTCAATTCTTCAGCGAGCTTCTCGCGATAGTCAGGCTTAGAACATGTATCGATTGTTCGTTTTGCTTCGGCACCAGATGCCACGCTATCGTATAATTCCTGGAATACAGGAAGTGTTGCAGCCTTGAATCTCTTTTTCCAGTCCAATGCTCCACGCTGTGCTGTGGTTGAACAGTTGGCATACATCCAATCCATTCCATTCTCAGCCACTAATGGCATCAATGATTGAGTAAGTTCTTCCACCGTTTCATTGAATGCTTCTGAAGGGGTATGTCCTTTTGAACGTAACACCTCGTACTGTGCCTCGAAGATACCAGCGATAGCGCCCATTAACGTTCCGCGCTCGCCTGTCAAATCTGAATACACTTCCTTCTTGAAATCAGTCTGGAATAAATATCCTGAGCCAACACCAATACCGAGCGCAATTGCTTTCTCTGTTGCTTTACCAGACGCATCCTGAAAAACTGCGTAGCTTGAGTTGATACCTTTTCCTTGCAAGAACAATCTGCGCACAGAAGTTCCGGAACCTTTTGGTGCTGCAAGAACTACATCGATATCAGCTGGAGGAATAATTCCTGTTTGCTCTTTGAACGTGATACCAAATCCGTGTGAGAAATATAATGTCTTTCCTTTGGTAAGGAATGGCTTGATGGTTGGCCACAAAGTAATCTGGCCTGCATCAGAAAGAAGATACTCAAGAATGGTTCCGCGTTTAGCAGCTTCTTCGATATCAAATAATGTTTCACCCGGAATCCATCCGTGCTCCACGGCTTTGTCCCATGTTTTGGATCCTTTGCGTTGACCAACGATTACTTTGAATCCGTTGTCGCGCAAGTTCAATGCCTGCGCAGGGCCCTGCACACCATATCCGATAATTGCAATGGTTTCATTCTTTAAAACATCGAGTGCTTTTTCCATGGGGAACTCCTCGCGGGTTACCACTTCTTCCCATACACCTCCGAAATTGATCTTTGCCATATTAATTGGTTGTTAGTTGTTAGTTATTCGTTGTTATTTTATAAAGTCCATTTGTTAATCTACATCTACAATTTTCTCGCTCAGTTCGAAGTACTCGCTATTGCCCTGATATACCTTTACACTATCTACTTCAATAAGTTTTTCAAGTTGCACAGTTATTTTTTCAATCAAGTCAGGGGTAGTGAATAATAACATGATCACACCACCTCTTCGAAAATCATTTTCATTCTCATGTGCCATCAACTTTTTGATGCGCACTCTTCTGCGATTGAGAATATTGATGATTCTGTTTAATACAGAAAAATTATTATCCGCAGCAAGCTCTAATGTATAATCCTGCTTCATTTTTTCTATTTACTTTTCGGTGCTTCCAATAATACATCTGCGACACCGGCTCCGGCTGGCACCATTGGGAAAACGTTGTCTTCTTTTCCTACTACCACTTCCAGGAAATAAGGGGTCTTCGCCTCCAGCATTTCTTTCAAAGCATCTTGCAATTCTTCTCGCTTCTCCACCTTCCTTGCGGGAATAGAGTAGGCTTCTGCCAGTTTTACAAAATTTGGATTCACCATTTCAGTAAACGAATAGCGCTTGCCATGGAAGAGTTGCTGCCATTGGCGCACCATACCCAAAAAATTATTATTCAATACTAAAATCTTCACTGGGATTTTATACTGCATGATAGTGCCTAATTCTTGTACCGTCATTTGATAACCACCATCGCCAATCACGGCTACTACCTGCTGTGTAGGTATCGCAAGCTTCGCTCCCATCGCAGCTGGCAAGGCAAAGCCCATCGTGCCAGCACCCCCTGAGGTAACATTGGTGCGTGGATTTTTAAATTGATAGTAGCGAGATGCTACCATCTGATGTTGTCCAACATCGGTTACTAAAATCGATTCGCCATTCGTTTGATTAGAAAGATGATTGATTACTTCTCCCATTTTTATCTCACCGGTCGAGTTAAACTCGTGATGTACTACTTTCTCGTATTCTTCCCTGTTTAAAGCACGGAAACTTTCTATCCACTCAGAATGATTATTGGGCTCAACCAGATTAATTAATGAACCTAATGCTTCTTTTGCATCTGCATGAACTGCAATATCTGCTTTTATGATTTTGTTGATCTCAGCTTTATCAATTTCAATATGAATCACCTTTGCCTGCTTGGCATACTTGCTCACGTTGCCCGTTACGCGATCATCGAAACGCATCCCTACTGCAATCAATACATCACACTGGTTGGTGTTGAGGTTTGGTCCGTAGTTGCCATGCATTCCCAAATAGCCAACATAGTTTGGATGATCCGTTGGAAAGGCTCCCAAACCCAACAACGTGCTTGCTACGGGTATGCCTGTCTTTTCAGAGAAAGCAATCAATTCCTTTGATGCTCCTGAAAGCAAAATTCCCTGACCTGCTAAAATGTATGGCTTCTTCGCCTGACTGATCAACGCTGCAGCAGCTTCAATCTCTTTGATTTGTAATTGCGGTTTGGGTTTATACGTGCGAATGCTATCACACTTCTTGTATTCGTCAAACTCAAACAATTCGTTTTGTGCGTTCTTGGTGATGTCAATTAACACCGGACCCGGTCTTCCGCTAGTAGCGATGTGAAATGCTTTGGCCACAGCACCTGCAATATCTTTTGCTTCGGTTACTTGTACGTTCCACTTGGTAACAGGAATGGTGGTATTGATCACATCAATTTCCTGGAAGGCATCGGTACCCAACAAATGAGCGAACACCTGACCAGTGATACACACCAACGGAGTTGAGTCAATCAACGCATCAGCTAAACCAGTCACCAAATTCGTTGCACCCGGGCCAGAAGTGGCAAACACAATACCGGGTTTGCCCGATACACGCGCAAAACCTTGTGCAGCATGAATGGCACCTTGTTCATGGCGGACTAATATATGAGTAAGCTGATCGGCATAACCATACAATGCATCATACACGGGCATGATAGCACCACCTGGATAACCAAAAATAGTTTTCACGTTCTCGGCTACGAGGCATTTTAGCAATGCTTCTGATCCTGTTATTTTTTCCTTCTCAGTCAGCACTGTTTTTTCTTCAGTCTTCGTCAGTAACGCATCCATCGGCAGCTGTTTTTACTTGTTTCGCATATTTAAATAATACACCGCTGGTAGCGCGAGGCTGCGGTGTTTTGTAATGTGATCTTCTGATCGCAATGGTTTTCTCATCTACGAGCAAATTGATCTGTTGCTTCCTGATATCAATTTCAATCCAATCGCCATCTTCTACTAACGCCAGCAATCCGCCATCAAATGCTTCCGGAGTAATGTGCCCAATCACGAAACCATGCGAGCCCCCGCTGAATCTTCCATCGGTAATGAGGGCCACGCTTTTTCCAAGACCAGAGCCCATGATTAAACTCGTAGGCTTCAACATCTCGGGCATACCGGGTGCGCCTCTGGGGCCTACAT
>CAZIOY010000079.1:0-19631 GCA_964540915.1 uncultured Ohtaekwangia sp. | reverse complement strand
CAAGGAAAATTTAGGATGGGCAAATAATTTCTGGCTCTATGGTTTGATTTGTGCAGTTGGCTTCGTGGTCATCTGGTTTATTTTACCTGAAACAAAAGGGAAGACGCTGGAAGAGATAGAGCTTCTGGTGGTGAAGAAGTAGATGGTTACAGAGGTGGATTCTGTGAAGCAGGCTGCGCTGGATGGGCATTTGAAAATAGACGATACTCTGCCTTTTGTTGTTGCGGGTCGCCTGACCTGCAAGAGACTAAGTGAACTCGATTTGGCAAAATGAAAGAAGGAAATAGCTGGAGTGTTGGTCGCTGACCAACAATAACAAAAGGGCAGCATTACACATCAATGACATTAAAAACATGAGTAACCACTAAAACAGTATCACTATGAGAAAATCCTTTCTTTCAATCGCTTTTCTAATATCAACTCTTGTGACTAATGGACAAACCACAGCAAAAACAGAAGTTGAAATGAGAAAATTGGAACAAGCAGTTGTGATGGCAATTTTAAGAGCGGACACTAGTACGCTCAAACAAATTTGGGCGCCTGAATTTTTGGTTAACAATCCAAGAAACAATATTTCAGGCAACCGAAACATCGTTCTACAGACCCAAAAATCAGGCATGATTGACTATAGCACTTTTGAAAGAGTGATTGAACAAATGCAATTTCAAAAAGATATTGTAATTACAATGGGATACGAAACCTTTGTTTCAAGAAACGACATTCCCGGAGCCAAGGCAGGACAAATTTACAAAAGACGATTTACAAATATCTGGATGAAGAAAAAAGGCAAGTGGCAGCAGATAGCAAGACACGCTTCTATAATTTGTCAATAAGGAATTGTTTAAATAGTACGGCAATTTGAAATGCACCCCACGCCATTCTTTCTACGCAGAGTTACCTTTTTGTTGTTGCGGGTCGCCTAACCCGCAGCAGATTATATTTGATAGTCAATAAAACAGATTTACGAAGCCGCAATCAATGAATTTAGTTTGCTAAAAAAGTATAGGTAGCGCCTTTTTTTGTTGAAAAAATAATTTCGTCCTTATTCCTTCTTTCAATTTTTACCTCGTTTTTATTAAGGAATATTTTTATTGAATTTTCTACTCGCAGCGTACACACTCCTCCATTTCTTGAGACGATTTTTCCATTCGTTAATTTATTTTCTTTCCATTTCATATCTATTTCAAAACCACCTCTTGCGCGCAGGCCAGTTACACTTCCGGTTGTCCAACGTTTTGGAAGAGCCGGCAGCAGACTGATATAATCGGCATGACTCTGCAATAACATTTCGGCAACTACTGCGGTGGAGCCAAACGTGCCATCCAGTTGCGCAGCCCCACCAAAAAAGTTTGGATGCATTCCATATTTCAATTGGTACTGATGATGTTTGTACGCTTCCTGAGCTTCGCCCAGCCGCAGCCACATCATGCTGATCCACACACTTTGCCAGCCACCAAAGCTTTCACCGTTCAAGTAACTGCCATAGCTTTGATATCTGTTCTTCGCTTCTTCGATTTTTGCGTTAGGGTTCCCGACAAGTCTGCGCTCTAACGTTTTGCGTGCTGCCGTAAATAAATCTGGAGTTTTAATATTTATTTGATTGCCTGGAAACAAAGAATATAAATGAGAAATGTGACGATGGCCTATTTCAATCTCTTTGTAATCTTCCACCCACTCTTGTATTCCTCCAGTAGAAGGACTGATTTTTATCGGTGCAAGGTTTAGCAATGCTTTTTCCAATTCTGATTTGAAGGCAGCATCAAATGATTTTTCTTTTGTGCTTAAGTCGGCAATGGCGAGCAAGCAATTGGTAAATAACTCGTGGCATATCTGCATATCCATGGTGGCGCCATACGTAAATTGAAATTGTGTACCATCGGATTTCTCAAAAGCATTTTCGGGCGAGTGCGAAGGGTTGGTTACTAATTTGCCGGCATTGGGCAGGCCAACAGGTATTGGCTTTAGAAAATCAAGATAAAATTGTGCGGATCCCTTCATTAAAGGATAAGCCCGATTTTTTAGAAACTCTTTGTCACCCGAAAAAAGATAATGATCAAACAGATGATGTGCCAACCATCCTCCACCCATCGGCCATACGCCTACTACTCCATCCACCGGTGAGGTGCGCCAAAATACATCCGTGAGATGGTGCACTACCCAGCCGCGTGCGTTGTACATAGTTTTGGCAGTAGGCTGTCCATGTTTTGCCAAGGAGTCAATCAAATCAAACAAAGGGAGTAAACACTCTTGCAAGTTCACCGCCTCAGCAGCCATATAGTTCATTTGCAGGTTGATATTAGTATGGTAATCTGAACTCCAGGGTGGGTTCATGCTCTGATTCCAAATACCTTGTAAGTTCGCAGCAAGATCTCCGGGACGGGAAGTAGCGATGAGTAAGTACCTTCCATACTGGAAAAGCAACTCTGAAAGATACGTATCTTCATAACCCGATTTCTTCAACCTTGCTAGCCGCTCATTCAACGGTAGCTCATTTGGGTTTGAATCTTCTGCAAGGTTTATTGTAACACGATTATATAGTGATTGGTAATCTTTTACGTGCTCGCTGACCAACACTGCCATTGGCTGCTGATGGCTCTCCTGAATTATTTCAGCGCAGCTACTTTGCGGATCGTTTCCGGCATAGCTTGTTGCTCCGGCAATATGCAGAACTACTTCTGTGGCTTTTGTTATAGTCATTGTTCCGTCTTGAGCAACGGATATTTTACCCGATTTGCTAACTGCCTTTACTTGGGATGAAAAACTCATCCCAACGGGTTTTCCTGTTTTTTCGTCAAGGCAATTTACCTTTCCCTTCATGAGTATAGAAAAGGGGTCTGTGGCAGAGGCCGAAACTGTGGCATCTTTCTCGCGCATTAATTTAATGCGCAAGTCCAACCCATTGGGTTTACTGCAAGAGATTTTAATAACGATGCTATTGGTTGGGTGCGAGGCAAAAACTTCTCTGCGATAATTAATTCCATTATGCGTGAACTGCGTTACGGCAACAGCAGAGTCCAGATTGAGCCACCGTTTGTAGTTGGTGTAGATAGTATCTTTGGGTGCATGTAGCTGCTCAATAAATAAATCACCGAGCGATTGATAAGGCTGTATATTTAGCGGAACGCCCATCATGGTGCGAGAGGCTAGTTGTTCAGCCTCATCATTTTTTCCTTCAAACATTAATCTTTGTACTTCCGGCAGGGCCTTTGCGGATGCTGGGTTGGTTGCATCGCGCGGGTAGCCATCCCAGAGGCTTTCTTCATTCAGTTGTATTCTTTCATTAAACACACCACCAAAAACCATCGCCCCAAGCCGACCATTGCCAACAGGCAGTGCTTCAAACCATCCTTTTTTTTCAAAATGAAATGTATTCTTAAACTCTTTTGCTTCGTAGGTAAATAACGCTGGCTGATAGGCGGGCTTATCATACCACAACACCATTGGTTTTTGTTGTGTAAAAGCTTGAGTAGCTACCGCAAGCAGTGCAAGAACAGTGCGATACACTCTATAGGTTATAAGGTTGTTCATGTGTTAAGAGTAAAGGCGTGTAAAGGATTTAGGGATTCTACTCCCGGCTTCATATGCTTAGGAGGAACATTTACTTTAAAAGCCAACCACATCTCATTCTTAAAGGTAATCGTGTCAACTACGTTGTTTCTTCTTTCTGTCCAATAATCAACAATAGCCTTACGGCCAACCAGGCTATCACCATAATTCCACCGATACGTTGCGTTATGTGAATAGGGTTTAATAAATCCTTCCAGATCACCTTGACATAGCGCAATGAGCACACCTTTTGAAAGGTCAATGTATTTAGGGTCGGCAATTTCGATTGGAGGCTCTTGTTTTCCCTGGTTACAGGCCATTAGAGCAACACAAAACAGGATGATAATTTTTTTCATATTTGTATGTTTAAACGAATGTTTAGGTCACACAAGAATTTCGCACTTCTGAAAATCACCTTAGTAATATACGCAACTTTCATGTTTTATTAAGCAAATTAGTGGCACGAGTTACCAGCTACTATTCTTTTTTTAATATCTTCAGGCAGTAAGGCTTCAACGATTATTAAATCAGATATCTCCCGCCCTTGTCGGTGCTCTTTACGTGAAGAGCACCAGCAATGCCGAGGGACATCAAGTTCGGTTATTACATGTAGTATGAGTGGTGCGGAATTTCAGTACATTAAGTCAAAATATAACTCTTACCCTATGGCTCGCTATCGAACAGGATTACTTTTTTGTGGCGCGATTTTTTGTTTGACGCTGCTTGGAAGCTTTTCAGGCATGTTCAATCAGAAACCCCACCCGCTTTTTGACGGAAAGACTTTCCGGGGTTGGGAAGGGGATACACTTCACACCTGGCGCGTAGAGAAAGGCGCCATTGTGGGTGGTTCATTGACCCAAACAGTACTTCACAATGACTTTATTTGCACAAAACGCAACTATGCAAATTTTAACCTTAGGCTTAAGGTTAAGCTGGTTGCGAATTCGGGATTCATCAATGCGGGCATCCAGTTCCGCAGTCAGCGATTAGTGAACCCGGCCCACGAGATGATTGGATATCAGGCCGATGTAGGCCCTGGGTATTGGGGCAGCCTGTACGATGAATCAAGGCGTAATAAAACCTTGATGGCACCCGATTCTCTTGTCCTGTCAAAACTGGTGAAGGGGAATGATTGGAACGACATGGAAATCCTTTGTGTGGATCGTCACGTACAAGTATATCTCAACGGGGTAAAAACGGTTGACTATTTGGAACCAGAATCCACACTTCCGCGTGAGGGTCTCATCGGACTTCAGGTTCATGGCGGAGGCAAGTTGGAAGTATATTATAAGGATTTAATCATCACCGAATTACCATAGCGATTTTTGTAAGAATGCTGTACCTGTTGAAACCCTATCCGGTCAATCCCAGGTTAGGGAATAGGGCTAGCCATGAAAAACAAATATCGGGTATTCCGATATTGAACTCAGGCTTTTGATGGTGCTTTTATGAAACCATTGAAATGGGTCGAGTGCTTCTCATTGCCTGCACCGGGGTTTCGCGCCCAATTTTCTCATCGCCCGATCGAACGACTGCTGGCGCGATTGATAATGTTTATCCAAGGGAACGCGCAGTACGCGTTCCCTTGGATAAACGCATAAAGAAGCCACATGCTTCAGGCATGTGGCTATTTTTTTATCAAGAGTTCGACACAAGCGATAAGCTCGCATAGAAACTGTGATTTTATTTTGCGCCACTACGCGCTTCCTTGATCTTCGCATTTATAAAGGGAGCAACGGGCACAACTTGATAAAAGGAGGAGTGCCCCGCCAAGTTAATTTCCTGACCGATTGAATAAAATTGTTCTACAGAACAGGAAGAATACGCTCACGCAGATAGTCAAAAGCATACACGATACTCCCGCCCTTGTTGGGGCTGCAATCAGAGCTGCTGGATACAATCACTATCAACAAAATAAAAGATGAAGGTTTAAGCGATCCAGGCTGATGGTTAATCTGAGTTTACTCACCGTTGTGTATGGCCCCCGGTTACTTTTTAAAAGCTGAAGTCTCTTTTATTTTGACTCTTTTTGATTAGAATTTCCTTTCACCTTCAACTCAAAAACATCAGGTCGTGCATAATGACCAATCGGATCAAAATCCATCTTCGCTTTGATGATTTCGCGGTGATCGATTTCTGCGGTAATAATTCCCTCCTGATCATAGAGTGGTCCCGCCAGGTGTTTTCCCATTGGAGAAATGATACAACTCCCGCCACTACTTGGCAGCGAGGGATGTGATTCTGATAATTTTGATTTCAAATCCTCCGGGTAATGTTCTTTAGTGAGATACTGATTGCATCCCAACACAAAGCATCGGCCTTCACAGGCAATGTGTTCCATTGAAGATTGCCACGTGCCACGACAATCTGCCGTAGGCGCAAGGTAGATTTCAATTCCTTGCTGATATAAAGCAGTGCGGGCCAGGGGCATATAATTTTCCCAACAGATTAGTCCTCCTAATTTTCCGAGAGAAGTATCCAGCACGTTTAAATCACTGCCATCTCCTTCGCCCCAGATGATCCGCTCGGCAGCCGTGGGTTTTATTTTCCGGTGTTTGTGAACAAGATGACCTTCAGGAGAAAAATATAACAACGTGCAATAAAGCGTATCGCTGATTTTATCTTTCTCTGTAACACCAATTACCAGCCAGGCTTTTGCTTGTTTAGCGGACCGTGCCAGCAGTTCTGTTTCTGCTCCGGGTACTTGAATAGAATTTTCCCAATAGCGAAGAAACATTTCTCTTCCTTCGGGTGTTCGGCCGCCAACGGCAGTACCAAAGATCAAACCTCGTGGATAGCCAGGAATAAAAACTTCGGGGAATAAAATAAGCGAGGCTTTTTCAGTGGCAGTCTGATGAACCAACGTCTGAATTTTATCAACAGTTTGTGCCTTATTGAAAAAAATGGGAGATGCTTGCACGACCGCAGCAATAAATGGGTTCGGAGTTTCCATTGTAAAAGTCAGGTTAATTTTTAAAGATGCGTATGTAAAAATAGTGTTCAACTAAAAGTAAGGATAAGAATTGTATTGTTTGATGGGAAGAATATGAAATTATGCGCAGATGATTACTTTCTCCGCCTATTGTATTCAAGCAAGCTACCGTATTGAGGTGGTGTCATTCATTTTATTACTCCGTTCTGAGTTTGTATATTCACATTTCAAATAACCTTTACCCCATTATCATCATGAAAAAGAAAATCTTTATCGGCTTAGGTCTATTACTTCTTGTGTTTGTTGGCTTTATCGGCTACGGTTTATTGTTCCCCAAGAGTCCGCCCACGAGTGCATCATTCAGTGATCAGGGACTTGACATCAGCGTTTCTTATTCTCAGCCATCCAAAAAGGGAAGGGTAATTTTTGGAGAAGAGAAGGATGGAGCCCTGCAACCCTATGGTAAATACTGGAGACTGGGTGCGAATGCGGGAACGGATATAACCTTCAGTAAAAATATCACCTTTGCCGGCAAGCCGGTGAGTGCAGGCACCTATCGCATGTATGCCGTGCCGGGTGCTGATACGTTTCAGATTTCTCTCAATAGCGAAGCAGGTGTTGCTTTTGGCGTAGCGGAACCTGATTATTCTTTGGATGTATTGAAAGTGGATGTGCCAGTTACCAGAATACCTGAGGTGACAGAAAAATTCGTCATCAACTTCGGAAAAGAAGCAGAAGCGATAAACATGGATTTTGTTTGGGACAACCTTTTGATCAGAGTGCCCATCACCGTTCAATAGAGAAATCTACTCATGGCTTTTTCAAAAAGGAAGTGGATTTTGTTTCCACTGATGACGCTCGTATTTCTGGCTGTGGTGTATTGGGGCGTTGGTAAAATTCAATACCGCCTCAATGTAATGGACGTGGAGGAGTATGAGCCAGTCTCCACATTAAAAGTGCCGGAGCATAAACTCACTCACGCTAAGTTTCCTTTCATTGATGTGCACAATCACCAATGGATTATGCCGGTGCAAAGTCTGGATAAGTTAGTGGTGGAGATGGACTCATTGAACATGGGCGTGATGGTGAACTTAAGCGGCTTTCGCGGAAAGGTGCTCGAGTGGTCGCTGGATAATGTGAATGAAAATCATCCCAGCCGGTTTGTGATTTTTCTAAATATCAACTTTGAAAAACTGGACGATGAAGGCTGGCCGGAAGAAGCGCTTACCATGCTGGAAGAAGGAGTAAAGCAAGGAGTGAAAGGCTTGAAGGTATACAAGGGATTAGGATTAACCGACAAAGACAATGAAGGAAGACGTATTGCCGTTGATGATCCAAGGCTGGATCCTGTCTGGGCGAAGTGCGGTGAGTTGGGTATACCGGTGTTGATTCATTCGGGAGAGCCCAATTCATTCTGGAATCCGAAAGACAAACATAATGAGCGCTGGCTGGAGTTGAAGCAGGAGCCCGATCGCTATCGTGATCCGAAGAAATATCCAACGTTCGAAGAAATTATGGCCGAGCAGCATCATGTGTTTCGTAAACATCCGGAAACAACGTTCATCAATGCACACCTCGGATGGTTTGGTAATGACCTGGCGCGGCTTGGAAAATTGTTTGATGAATTGCCTAATGTTTATACCGAGCTGGGAGCCGTGCTTGCTGAGTTGGGCCGCCAGCCCAGATTTGCCCGTGCCTGGATGATTCAATATCAGGACAGGGTTATGTTTGGAAAAGACACTTACAAAAAAGAAGAATATTACATCTACTTCCGCGTGTTGGAAACAGGTGATGAATATTTTGACTACTACCGCAAGCGCCACGCACATTGGAAGATGTATGGGTTGGAACTACCGGATTCTGTGCTGCGAAAAGTGTATTATGAAAATGCATTGAAAGTAATACCGGGTATTGATAGAAGTTTGTTTCCCATATTGAAAAGATGAGTTGTGGTTTTAGTAATCTGTTTGATTGACCAGCATTTTAAAAATACAAGACTGATCTTGTTTACAGTTTGAAGGATGTTGCTTTATGTTTTGGGTTTTTGATTTTTTTTAATAGCTCAAATAGAAACAGTAAAGATCAAAGCATGCAAATCATACAATTTTCAATTCTAATCAATGCGGGTAAGCAAAAAGTCCGAAGCACGATGCTTGCCGAAAAAAGTTACCGTGTTTGGACTAAAGGGTTTAATGAGGGCTCATGCCGAATACAATAAACTTCTATGGAAAAGTCTTATATATATCTGGGATACTTCTTGCTTCTGTTAATACCTCTAACCCTTGCCCCGTTTTACAAAACCTATATCGGACAGTTCGGAACGTCTGATCTCGTGATTTTAGAAAATGGCCAGTATGATAAAAGCTGGAGATACATTCACATGATGCCCGAAGAAGTTTTGCAAGCGTCCCGGGATTTAAATGCTAAACGATTATTTCCTGGTCATTCCGCTAAATTCGCTTTGGCCAATCACGCCTGAGATGAACCACTCGTGAAGATTACTGAATTCAACAAAAGCGTCAACGTGCCACTGGTAACTCCCATTATTGGTGAATTGATAAATCTGAATGACAGCACCCAAACCTTTTCCAACTGGTGGGTTGATATCAGGTAAGGAATCTGTCAGACTAAATCGTTCGACTATTTAATCTTTGAAAAACTCAATGGTTTGAGATAGACAGACTCAATTTTCTCTACAATCTTGCCATCTTTTTCAGAAGCGTCTCTCGCAGTTATCCAAACGGGATCATTTCGAAATGCATTCCAGGATTTAGTTGCTTCTTCTTCACTCTTGTGAGCGAGCAGGTAAACTAATTTGGATTGACCTTCTTTTTCTTCGCTGATGAAATAGGCGATGTTTTCCATGTGATGCTTTTCAAACAGCTTCAACGTGTGGTCTTTGAAGCGTGTGATCAGGTTAGGCAGTCTTCCGGGCAGGCAGCTATAGGTGCGAAGTTCGAACACGTGTTGTTTGCCGGCTGAAGCAGCATTTATTTTGGGTAAAATATCTGAAGCATTCATGAAAACAGAAGTGACGGATTCAACAATTTTTCCGCTGACTTCTGATTTGGCGGCTACCTCTTTCCATTCCGTATCGGCAAAGAAAGCGTTCCATGATTTTTCGCGCGCCTCCTTACTGGGGTATGCCAGAATATAGTAGAGTGCATTCTGATCATTTTTAGTTGGAAGCCAATAACCAATATTCTCCATTCCATGCTTTTCAAAAATTCTTGTTGTGTTGTTTTGAAAGCGCTCGATCAATGCGTCTAAGCGTCCCGGATAACAAAAGTAAATACGCATCTCAAAATACCGGGCGTCAGGCTGCTGGGCCGACAAACCAAAAGAGATGAACAGGAGAGCGATGGTAAGAAATGATTTCATGATGTTTATAGTGGGTAGTTTAAATTATAACAAATATGAAGATAATGCTTTTGCTCAAATTTGATTCTGTAAGCCAGATATTTCTTGATGTTTCGATAAACCTCAACCCGAATAGTCTTTTCAATTCATTTATCTTTTCCAATCGTAGCATTCTGAACAATGGGCTTGGCCCAAAAGCTAATGCTGAGAATGTATAGCAGGGGTATAAATAAAATCATCATGCCCGGTTGCAACCCGATCAGGTCTTTTAGTTTCCCAATCAACAAAGAAATGATAGCACCTCCGGCAATACCGGTACAAAGAATTCCGGCAAACGAACCATGAAATTTTGAAACGCTGTTCAGCGCCAAAGAAAAAATGATGGCATACGTCACCGACAAACAAAAGCCAAGGGCAGGGAAACCAAACAACGCAAATTTCGCATTGCCCCAAAGTGTGCCGATTAAAATGACAATGGCTGCGATCGTGAAAATGCGCAGCACGAGTTTACTGTCCATCACTTTTAATAAAGCCATTCCTGGAATGCAACCCACTGTCATCATTCCCCAAAACAAACCCACGGTAGCAGACCCCTCCACTTCAGGTTTCAATCCATGATACGTTCTTAGAAATTCAGAGATCCAGTTTGAGATTCCTTGCTCTACGCCTACATACGAAAATATTCCAAGAAAGAACAAGATGACATTCTTCTGTTTAAATAACTCCACATGTGTGTCCCAGGCTCCAACGGTTTCGTCTTCGTTGCGTATCACTTTTGGAATGGGAGAAAATAGAATGATCGTGATCATCAGAAAACTCACGATACTGAAAATCCAATAAATGGATACCCAGGAAAGTGTAGCGGGTGTCAGGTATGAAATAAATGAGATGAAGGGTCCCTGATTGGAGGTAGGATCGCCCAGGTGAGTAACCAGATAGGAATACACAAATGGACTGATAAAGGAAGCCGCCCCGAAAACCAATTGCGCAAGCACCGAGTTGAAGGCGAAATGTTTCTCTCCTCCTGTCACCCTCAGCAACGGGTAGATGATCACCTGCAACAACGCCATGCCGCAACCAATCAAAAACAAGGAACCTAAAAAAACAGGAAACGAAGGAAAGAGAGAGAACACGAGCGCACCCGTGAGTGCGAGTATCCAGGCAAACGCTAAACTTTTCTTTTCATCATATTTCTGAACAATCATTCCGGAAGGAATGGACATCAACGCATAGGCAATAAAAAAAGAAAACGGGAGCAAGCCGGTCATCACGCCATTTAAGGAAAAGCTATCACTTACATTTGGATTGATAGCACCCAGAATATTGGTTAAAAAGGAGATGGCAAAAAAGATGACAAATATGAGTACGAGTAAATAGTAGTTTTTCTTCACGCTTCAGGTTTATGCATCTAAATTTAGAGAAATCTGATAACAACACGGTAATAATTTGAATGCAAAGAATATTCAGCACAAGAGAAAACCGATTAACCCCACCGGAGGCCACACATAAACAGGATGATGTGACGAGCGGAATATTTCATAACTTAAATGGTCAGAATTCACATTGAGAAAATAGGTGTAGAATCTGTTTTAGATAGGCAATTTACTATTACGCATGTTTTCCGTGCACGAAAAGATAACACGGAAGATCCGGTTTACGGAACACGGGTTGGATACAATTACCAAGTCGATACGTAACTTTCTATTCAAAGTATTAAGAAAAATGAGGAGGGAAGAAACAGGAATGATATCGATTCAGAATTTCATTAAAGAGTTTCCTTTGCCTGAACAAATGAGTAGCTCTCCCTGGGAGATCACAAAAACTCTTCCTGCTATTTTGAAAGATCTTATTTCGCAACTGGACGAGAGCTATATTGTTTCGGAGGGTGTTGCCATTCATACGTCTGCCATTATTGAAAGGGGAGTGGTGTTAAAGTCGCCAATAGTAATTGGCGCCAATTGTTTTATTGGAGCGAATGCGTACTTACGCGGTGGAGTTTATCTAGGTGAATCAGTTACCATTGGTCCCGGTTGTGAAATCAAAGCCAGTATCATTTCTGCTAAAAGCAGTATCGCTCATTTCAATTTCATCGCTGATAGTATCCTTGGCACCAATGTAAATTTTGAAGCGGGTGCACTGACGGCCAATCATCACAACGACAAATTGGACAAAAGAATTTACGTTTACCACAACGCACAAGTAATTGATACCGGTGTGGATAAATTTGGTTCATTAATTGGTGACCATTCAAAAATCGGTGCAAACGCGGTGCTCTCGCCCGGAACGATTTTACCTGCAAATTCTATAATAAAAAGATTGGCCTTGGTTGATCAAGAAATGGATAAGTAGAACAAGCGAGAAATTAGATTGATTACTGAGCAACGGCAACTATTCATTTATTATGATTTTACTCTGTGCGCCTTGAAAAACTCAATCGCTGATTAATGAAAAGCTTGACCTACTTCTCAAAGTAATTTCCACTCACCCATCTGTTCAAGAAATATTCTTAATGAGTCAGGATAAAATATAAGGCAATAGGCAACACCAAATAAGGCTCCGTATAAATGGGCATCATGGTTAATGCCATCCTTTGATTTTTTTGAACTGTAGAAAGAATATGCGAGGTAGACAAAACCTAATACCACTCCGGGAAAACACAGTACCCCATACAAACAAATATCCCTCAATGGTAAAAAAAGAATACACGCAAAAACCACCGCTGACACAGCACCGGATGCGCCCAACGAATTGTAATGTTCATTTTTACGGTTTTTCAATAAAGTAGGAATATCTGACACTACAATGCCCAGTATGTAGAGCGCAATGAAATGGACACTGCCCAGGCTTCCGAAGATTTCACTGAAAATGTATTCCAGTTGTGTTCCAAAGAAATAGAAAGAGAACATGTTAAAGATCAGGTGCATATGGTCGCGGTGAATAAAACCGGAAGTGATTAACCGGTAATATTGCCCGCGGTTTGTGATCAGGTAGGGGTTCATCATCAAGCCATTTAATACTGATGGCTTTTGCATGGTATACAAGCTGATGCCTGTGGTAATGATGATGATGATTAGAGTGATCGTAATTTGCATGCGGCAAAATACAATTATCGGCAGGACTTTCCATGCTTTCTATCGTAACCGGTCATATCGCAGATGGACGACCTGTTATAAAACAATTAAACCGGATTACAGAATCAGGTCACACTGCTTCTACCCCTGACCTAATAGATCTGCACCTTGTTTTCGTATCCTGTCAGATGAAGTCTGTTGTTCTTAATCGAGGTAAGATCTATGGCCTGATCATTCACCAACACCTTCTTTGCATTTTTAGTATCGATCATGACCGTCCAGTCTGAGTGTGTTTGTTGAATGTGGTATTCTTTATACTCAGGTTTGTAGCTGACGGCAAGGCTCAACGCATTATCGCCCACCTTCACGTGTTCAATCGCAGCATCTTTCCATGATGTGGGTAAACGAGGTGAGAGGTAAATACTCTTTTCATAGGCCTTCGGTCGTATGCCGAAAAAATAATTCACAATGGGAACAGCCACTCCATAAATATTCCAGGCTTGTGTCATCATTCCGAAATCGGGCGACACTTCATACATCGATCCGGGCAGCGCATAACTGAATGATTGGTGAAGCTTTGTCATGTATTGCAAGGCTTCATCCGGTTCTTCATAGCGGGCTGCGGCAACGGCCTGCACACCCGTGGGTAAGGTCATGACGGCACCGATATAAGAAAATGTTTTCTTCCTCGATTTCAAAACAACACTGTCGGGTTCGTCTGTTCGGTCAATGCCCGTGACAAAAGCCCCGTACGGATTTTCATACCTCTTCGCTTTTTTAAGTGCAGCTTTCGCTTTGTCCATGTCGGCCAGACCGGTTTCAAGAGGCGTGTTTACCACCCAGTTATGGTAAATGACATGAGGCACTCGTTGGTTGGCTGGGTATTTTTTCATTTTCTTTTGCGTCTCCTTCAATTCTGCTACCGCCCACGACTTTCCAAGCGTATCGGAGCGGATCATTGCGGCTGCGAGAATGGGTGTTGCTTCTTGCACGGTTCCTCGAAAATCCCCAAAAGAATTTTCATTGGGCTGCCACCACTCTTTATTGATTTTTATTTTTAGTTCATCAGCCAGTTTCTGATAATCATTCGCAGCGGTATTCTCTCCAACAGCTCGTGCCAGTTCGGCTATGCTCACGAGTGCCTGTTGTGTATACACAGCAACGTCAATCATCTCAAGTTCTGATTCTAATCCGGGTATTTCCATCATGCCACTGCCATTTGGGTAATGATTGCCGTCAGGATCTCTTTCATCCAGCAGCCACTGCATTCCTTTTTTCAGATCAGGATAAAGTTGTGTTACCAATTCCTTATCGCCTGTCCAGGCATAATAGGTATTTACCAGCGTAATGAACTGCGCGGTTTCGTTGATGTTGCCCGGATTATAGACGGATCCATTCGTTGACACTTCGTGAATGATGCGTCCGTTGTTATTGGTTCGTTGTGATAGTGTATGCAATAGAAGAATCGTATTCTTTGCCAGTTGATGATCACCGGTTGCCAGCACACCCTGCAAGGAATACGTGGCATCTGCCCCAAACCACCAGGGATAATCCGGCAGGCCAGCGGAAAGACCTATGCCTTGTTCCGGAACAGTGCGTATAAGCCAATCAGTATTGTACTTTAACCATTCATACATTTGCGCAATGTTTTTATCGGGAATGGTGAGATGGGAAGTGCTGTCTATTTTTTTATAGCGATCTATTTTCCGGATTAACTTTTCCTTCCCCTGTGTCTTCAATATTTCATAGGTCGAACGAAGCGATGCTTCCGACTGGTAGGAGCCCGCAATGAAAAATGGAATAGTCATTTCTCCATGGGCCGCTACAGTAAGTGAATAGAAAAGTGTAGCATCTTTGCCCAATCCTTTTCTTTCGGTGGTTTTGCAGTCAGCTGGTTCTGTAGAAAAAGTGGTAGCTTTTAAGAGTGAGCCGAAGGCGGTATACCAAGGATTGTTTTTGTCTTTTGCGATGATCGCAGATAGTTTTTCATCAAAGGTAATCTCATCTTCAGCATCGATCATATTGGTGCGATCACCCAGCCAGGTGGGCCGCAGGTCGGTCATACCTGTGAATGAAAAAATGAGATCCTTGCTTTGCGTTCCGTGATTGGCAATCCTGAATTCTACAATTGCTCCTTCAACACCATCGGGAATAAATTGAATGCGATCAATTTCAATAGTTTCCTTATCCCATGAAAAGTGATGGCTATTCGCCATCGGATAATTGGTAAACTGGTTTGCTTTATCGAGGCAAATGAAGTCATCGCTGTCTTTTATTTTGATGTTGGCAGCAAACCCATCCATCAGTTTGATGGGATGATCCCACACGCCACCCATCTCACCATCAATGTGCCAGCCCAGATCTGGAAAACTTCCATCCTGAAAACCTACCATATAAACCCGATCTCCTGCAGTGACAAAAGGTGATGCCAGATAGTGAGGTTTACCCTCTATAGAAGGAAGTTTAATCACTTCTTCATGGAGGTAGCTTTGTATCTGTGTGTCGGGAGGAGAACAACCCACCAGAAGAAGGAGGGAAGAGAGCAGCATTAGTATCTTCATAATCCTAAATTAGCGGATATGTCGATAAAATCTGAAATTTTTATTTACTACGGGATTTTTTTAGTGGCCTTTCAGGTAGACCATTTCTTTTAAAGGTATGGTGGCCTGAACCGCGTGGTAGTTTCTTAATGCGCTATTTCCTTCAGGCCCAATGACCTGAAGGAAGTAGTTTTAACAATGGTAATCTCTAAAAACCAAATGAAAGGCCGGCCGATACCCCAAAGGAGTTGTTGTTAACATTTCCGTCCGCTTTCGTAATGTCTGAGAGACCGTGTGTGTAGCGGGCGTCTATAATAAAATAGGTTTCCGTTGAAATCAGGAAGTTGAGGCCAAGTCCACCGGTTACTCCAAAATCAAATCCATTAAAGATGTTCTCATAGGATTCAATGGGCTCGCGATTGTTGCTGCCAACTTTATTGGTTGCACCTGCCAGGAAGCCGAAGGAAGGGCCTACAAAAATATTAGGACGAAAACTGCCTTCCTTGTTAAGGAAAAACCGGCCAATGAGTGGAACCTCGATGTAGTTAAGCGTTTGCTTTATGTCACTCGATTTGAATGAAGCGCCCTTCTGCGAGTACAAAAGTTTGGTGGTGATCGCATAGGTATTCAGAATGCTGTAGGTTAAGAAAATGCCCCCGATCGCACCCGACTTAAATTCATTGGCACTTGCATCCTTGCCATACTTAGATAAACTTATTCCCACTTCAGGTCCAACACTCCATACCTTTTCCTGAGCATGTGTAGTGAAGCAGGTAACCAGCGTAAGGAAGCTTATCATACTGGCTATTACAATTTTTTTCGTTTTCATATTTTTTTACCGTAACGGTTCAAAAATTACGCCCCATCTTAAAGTAGGTTGTGAATCGGAAAAACACAGATTTAAAAGGCATTGAGCAGGATTGCTTCCTGCATTGTGTACTATTTTCCACAGCGCGCGCGGTTGAATCGCTCACTGGCAAAGTGGACTTCAAGCCTTAGAAATATTTTCAACACGCTTATTCTACTTTCACAGTGATCCTTGGCGGGATCAATTTATACACCACCGGGGTCACTACCCGTGATAAGAGTGTGGAACTGATCAGTCCACCAATCAGTACAATCGCTAATGGCGAGATCAACGGATTCGTAGAAATAGCAATTGGCAACAAACCTCCAATGGCCGTCATCGAAGTAAGTATGATCGGGAGAAAGCGCACTTCACCGGCTTCGCGAATCGCTTCTTCCAACGGTTTGCCCTGCTCACGAAGTTGATTGGTGAAGTCCACCAGCAAAATGGTATTCTTCACTTCGATGCCGGCAAGGGCAATCAAGCCTACGATCGCCACGAAAGAGAGTGAGTTGCCCGTGAGTAACAAAGCGATCACCGCACCGACAATGCCCAGCGGAATCACCGATAGCACAATGAGCGTACTCTTGAATGTTCCGAACTCGAGAATAAGCACAGCAATGAATAAGAAGATGGTAACGATAATCACTTTCTCAAAACCACCAAACGATTCCTTACGACTTTCCACTTCGCCTCCCATGCCATAATTATATCCGTCCGGTAACTTCATTGCTTCCATATTGGCGATCACATCATTGACTACATTGCCCACCAGGTAGCCTTTGTCTACATAAGCCGTTACCGATACCATCCTGATTTTGTCGAAGTGATTGATGCTAAGGGGTGATGCTTCGAGTTTTAAATTGGCCACTTGCGTGAGCGGTATGGCACGACCTTGCTGATTGTTTACATAGAGGTTATCAAACGCATCAAGAGTAGGCGTGCCAGTGTTTCCTTTTGTTAACAAGATCTCCACATCATCACCATAGTCATCAGAGAATTTTCCAATATTCAAGCCGGCTATGGCCAGTCGCACGGTGCGGTCGATGGTTACGGTAGGCACACCTAGCATCTGCGCTTTTTGTTTATTGATATCCACTTTGATATCCGATTTCAAATGAGCGACCGGGTTGGTGATGTAAATGGTGCCTTCAGTTTGCTGAAGCATGTTCTCAACACGCGTGGCAAGCATGCGCAGCGAATCGAGGTTGTCACCAAAGAGCCTCACTTCAAGAGGTGCATTGATGGGAGGACCTTGTTCAAAATTTTTCACTTCTACTTTCGCGCCCGGGTACGGTGTCCACTTGGCCCGCAGTTCTTCAATGAGGGCGATCTTTTCCTGGGTAGAGGTTTCTTCCTCCAACTGTACAAAGATTTGCGTGAAGTCGGTGCGTTCATTTTCCGGAATGACATTATAATAGATGCGTGGATTACCTTTTCCCACATTGGTGGCAAAGTAAGTAATCTGCGGATGCATGCTCAACTCATTTTCTACTTGTCGGGTGATGCTGTCGGTATAGTGTAAGTTGGATTGCAACGGTGTGGTGATGTCGATGAGGAACTGCGGTTTCTCACTGGCGGGGAAGAGGCTGAAGCCAATCACCGGAAAAAGTTGTAACGAGGCGATGAAAATAACAGCCGCAACAGCAATGGTCCACCAGGGTTTCGCTAAGGCTTTGTCGAGCAGTTTGGAATAACTTCCGTGAATGATTTTTTTCAATCCGCGCATGAACAGGTTGCCATCGGGGTGACCGTGTTTTTCTTTCAATAGGCGGCTTGATAAAAATGGGATGATAGTCAGTGACACCACCATGGATGCCAGCACCGAAGTGATCACACCCATCGGCAGACTGCGAATAAATTCACCGGAACCTTCGGGCAGGAATACTAACGGAAGGAATGCTATGATCAATGTGGCGGTGCAACCCACCACGGCTAAGCCAATTTGTTGAGTAGCTTTCAGCGTGGCTTCAAGTCGGGAGTGCCCATCACGCATCCAGCGTTCAATATTTTCAACTACCACAATGCTGTCGTCTACCAATAAACCGAGGGCAACCACCAACCCCACAATGCTGAGTTGGTTAAGGTTGTAGCCGAGGGCATTCATCAACACAATACCAATTGCCAATGAAAGCGGAATGGAGATCATCACAATGATGGCGGCCCGTTGTCCAAGCGGCAGGAGCGTAATTGCCACCAGTAAAATAGCGATGACAAAATCGACACCCAACCCGCTTAGGCGCTTGTTCACATTGTAGGCCTGATCGAAGTGATGCACCAGGTCTATGTTCGCGGGCAGTTTTTCTTTGAACTGTTCGATGACGGGTAAATACAGTTGTTGTGTCTTAGTGATATTCTCTCCCGACTTTTGTGCGGCCGTGATGAACACACTTCGGTAGCCATTCAGTCGCGTGATATGGGTTTCTTGTTCGTAGGTATCATAGACGGCTGCAATATCTCCCAGTGCAATGTTTTTATTGTTGGATGAATACACAATGGTGTTTTTGATTTCATCCATGTTGGCATAGTTACCGCTGGTTTTTATGTTGAATGATTTGGTGCCGGCATTCACATTGCCCCCGGGAATGTTGGCGATTTCACTTTGCAGACTGCCAATCACCGCTTCGAGCGGTATGCGCATCTGTGCCATCTTCTCCAGCTTTAAGTCGATGCGCACGATGTGATCGGGCAGTCCATGGATTTTTACTTTCTTGAGTTGTTTAATTTTTTCCAGTTGATCTTTCAGATCTTCCGCATAGTATTCCATTTTATCGCGCGAAGCATTTTCAGACACGAGGGCTATCTGGAGCACGTTCACATCGGAAGGTGTTACTTTGCGCACTTCAATGCTGGCAATATTTTGAGGCAGTTCATTGCGCAAGGCATTTACTTCGCGCACCAGCTCCGAATATTTTTCTTCTACATCACTTTCGTATTTGTATTCTACCAATAATACAGCCACGCCATCGCTGATCGAGGTTTTTATCTGCTTGATATTTTCGAGTTCTGAAATTTTTCTTTCGAGTGGTTCTGCCACCAACTCTTCCATGTCCTTCGGACTCGTGCCTGGATACACTACGACAATTGGATATTGCGGAGGATTCATCTCCGGATCTTCCGAGCGTGGCATGTTGAGGATGGTGGTAATACCCAATGCAATAATCATCAGAAAGATCACCAGCGTGAATTGATAATTCTTTACAGCGTAATCAGATATCTTCATATTAGTATTGAATGGTCCTACTTTCTACTTTCTACTTTCTACTTTTAACTTTTAACTTTTAACTTTTTACTTTTTACTTTTGACTTTTGACTTTTAACTTTCTACTTTTAAC
>CAZIOY010000078.1:0-19937 GCA_964540915.1 uncultured Ohtaekwangia sp. | reverse complement strand
ATAATTATAGAAACTATGGATTTGAAACAAGGTATCTTCACAGCTATCAAACCGGCAGGTTAGGGCACAATCTGAGTGCAGGCATACGTCTTTATACTGGCACTACCTTGCGTTACCGCGGAGGTAAAGGAAGCACCGGAAGTGATTATAGTATTGCTTTAGAGCATGGAACTACCTGGACGGGAGATATTGATTACGGCAGTAAGAATGCCGCCCTTTTTGCTGAGAATTTATTTAGCATCACGGAAAAGTTTATTGTGATACCGGGTATCCGCTATGAGTATATTCATGCAGAAGCCAGCGGATACAGTGGTGTTTCAAATGGAAGTCCCATCTATTTACAAAATCAGGAGCGGGGCCGCGGTTTTTTGATCGGAGGGTTGGGGATGGAGTACGCAGTATCCAATACTTCCAAATTATATGGAAATGCAACTCAATCCTATCGGCCAGTGCAGTTTGCAGACCTTACAACACCACCAACGACAGATGTCATTGATCCCAACCTGACAGATGCCAAAGGGCTTAATGTAGACTTGGGTTATCGTGGAAACCTGAAAGACTATTTCGTGTTTGATGTAAGTGCATTCCATTTATTATATGACAACCGTGTAGGCACCATAAAACAACAGCGTGAAGATGGAACATTTTACAATTTAAGAACCAACGTTGGCAGCAGTGCATCCAATGGCGTAGAAGCTTTTGGAGAAATCAACTTCACGAAAGCAGCCGGTTCTTCATCAAAACGGGGAGAGATAAGTGTATTTGCTTCGTATGCTTACAATGATGCCCGTTATAATAATTTTAAAGTTGTGAGCATTGTCAATAACGAATTGAGCGAGACCAATTATAAAGACAAGAAAGTAGAATATGCTCCTGAGCATATTTTAAGAGCCGGATTAACATATATATACGAGGGACTTTCTACCACTCTTCAGTATAGTTATACGGATCAATTATTCACTGATGCAAATAATACCGTTGCAACTACCGCGAATGGCCAAAATGGGTTAATACCTTCTTATTCAATTTTAGATTTGACAGCAGGCTACAAACATAAATCAGGCTTATCGCTAAAAGGCGGAATCAATAACTTGACTGATAAAAATTACTTTACACGAAGAGCCGGTGGATATCCCGGCCCTGGAGTATTGCCTGCTGATGGAAGAACCTTCTTTGTAACCGTGGGCTATTTAATGAAGTAATGATAAACCAGCTATGGTGCGTTGGTTTCCACACCCGCGGATGATTACGATAACTACCATTTGAATAAATAGCGTTGACTATCCTTTCCGTGATAGATTCATCAGATATTTTTTAGGCGTAACACCATACTTCTTTTTGAAAGCAGCTATAAAATGACTGGGGTTAGCATAGCCAATTTGATAAGCAACTTCATTCACTAGAAATTTTGATGTGTCAAGCAATACGCGTGCATGATCCAGCTTATGATCCAATAGAAAACCAAAAACCGTATTACCATAAATTTCCTTGAACCCGACTTTCAATTGATATTCATTCAATCCGGCAACTTTGGCGAGATCCTTCAATCCCGGAGGAGCATCCATGTGCTTGAGCAAATACTCTTTGGCATGTTTTATTTTGCGCACGTTTTCCTGATCATTTAAGAACGGGCAGGCTTCCGTATCCGGTTTCTTATCAGAAAAATACAATCCCAGTATTTCTAATACTTTACCATGATAATAGATTTTCTCAGCGCTCTCACTCAAATTGACAGTGAAAATCTGATTTAAAACGACTTGCAAACTGGTTGGAATCTCTCGTTCATCATAGAGCTTTGTTTTTGCGTTTTCCGGTTTTAGAAACGGCAGCGCCTCATGCGTAAACAATTTATGGAGACTCTCTAGTTTGATGGAGAATGCTACTATCCTGGTTTGCGCGGCAAGCTTTAGCTGAAACGGCAAATCCATATCAGGATTATAAAAGAAATAATTACGTTGCTTTTCTATGGGCCGGCTGTAATGCGGACCAAAGGCAAAAACACCGGAACCCTCAAGGCAGAAGTAAAAGTGAATAATATTTTTGTTCACCTGGCTTTTAAAGACGAGTTCTTCTTCGCCTTTATTTTCGGCTGTTTGAAGGGTTATATCTTCCCGTTCCAGCAACGTCTTGAGTTCACTTTTTTGAGTATTTATTATTTCCTTTATCTCCATAACGAATCGCTTTGGTTTAAAAATGACAAAAGTCACATCCCCAGATAACCAAATTCAGCTGTTTTAGTTCAAAAGTACCCATTCTTTGTAAATAAATCGTTTTAGATCCCATTTGTTATTAATTATACTTTTTAGGGTATTTTTTGGTACCAGCCATTTTAATATTTGCATCCGTGAAAAAAATGCCTTCATCACTTAAATGGATACTTGGGTCGCTCACATTGATCTCGATGACCTGCTTTGCACAGGATAATCCTGTTGATGGAGATACAATCGCCACTAAGCAATTGGATGAGGTGATTGTAACGGCCACCCGCAACGAAAGAACGATGGGTTCACTGCCCATGCCGGTTTCCCTGATTCCAAAGAACCAAATCAAAACCATGGGTTCCTTGCGTCTCAATGATGTTCTTACCGAGCAGACCGGCCTGGTGGTCGTGCCCCAGGTGAATGCACAAGGTAATGGCATTCAGATACAAGGATTTAACCCGGATTATACGTTAATATTAATTGACGGTGAGCCGATCATTGGTCGCTACACGGGTTCGCTTGAATTAAGTCGCATTGCCGTGGGCAATATCAAACAGATTGAAATTGTTAAGGGGCCTTCTTCAAGTTTGTATGGCTCTGATGCATTGGCCGGAGTAATCAATATTATTACGGATCGACCTCAGGGTACGAGGGTAAACGCGGCCATCCGATATGGCACGAACAACACGCTTGATGTTAATGGCGATGTTGGATTCACCAAAAAGAAATTGGGCGTATATCTATATGGAAATCGTTACCACACCGATGGTTATGATCTCTCTCCTCAAAACTTTGGTAAAACAGTTTCACCATTCACCAATTATACGATCAATTCAAAGATCACCTATAAGTTTAGTCCCCTTACGGATATCAGCGTGGCGGGCAGATTCTTTAATGAAGACCAGGTATTTCGCTTTGAGGTAGAATCAAATGGTAGTCGCATTCGCACGGCAGGTAATGGCAATACACAGGACTGGAATTTTAACCCGGTACTCACGCACCGTTTTTCCGATAAACTAAAAGCCATAGCTCGGTTTTATTCAACTCATTACCAGACGGAAACCTACTTGAATCTTGAAACCGATGGCAGCCGGTATTATCAGGATGATTTCACACAGTCATTCACGCGCCCAGAATTGAATGCCGAATATTTTTTTAATGAGAAAAACATTTTAACAATCGGTGGAGGTTATATAAAAGAGATGGTGCAAACCTCCCGTTATGGTGATGAAGAAAATAGATATCAGGAAACGAGTTACGGATTTTTTCAATATGAGTGGTTGCCGATGCAGAAAGTATCGGTAATAGCTGGAGGCCGATATGATTACAATAGCATTTACGGAGGCCAGTTCAGCCCGAAGCTTTCTTCACGGTATGAACTCAATAAAAAAGTAACTTTTAAAGTAAGCGGGGGTATTGGATTTAAAGCCCCTGACTTCCGCCAGTTGTATTTCAATTTCAACAATTCGGCAGCCGGTGGTTATAGTGTTTTAGGCACCGAAGTGGCAATCGATCGTCTGGCAGAATTGGATGCAGCAGGACAGATACAAACCTATTTATTTGATCCCGCGGTGTTGGGCAATTTGCAAGCGGAGCGTTCTGTATCCATCAATGCCGGAGCCAACATCGAAGTGCTTCCTTCGCTGAAGATGGATCTCAATGTTTTTCATAACAGCATCAATAACCTGATTGAAACACAGGCAGTAGCCATCACTACTTCAGGTCAAAGTATTTACAGTTACCGAAATATTTTGCGCGCCTATACGCAAGGTGTTGAGTCCAATTTTTCATATCCAGTAATGAAGTATCTCAATCTTTCTGCAGGATATCAATTACTCTACGCAAAAGACAGAGATGTAGCCGAGGCAGTGAAAGCCGGTGAAGTGTATTGGCGCGATCCAACTACGCTGGTGACAAAGCGATTGAAGCCGGGTGAATATTTTGGTTTATACAACCGCTCACGACACATGGGTAACCTAAAACTTTTTTATGATCACAAACCGAGTGGATGGGAGGGAAGCCTGCGTGTGATTTATCGCGGTAGATACGGCATTGGCAATATACGGGGCAATATTCAAGGTGAAGTAATTCCCCCATCTGATACAAATAGTAATTCCATACTCGATATATATGATGAATTTGTAAAGGGTTATGCCTTGGTAAATATTTCGGCAGCCAAAACCATCAAGAACTCACTGCGCCTTCAGGTGGGTGTAGACAATTTATTTGATTATACCGAGCCTGTGCTCATTCCCAACCTGCCGGGGAGATTGTACTATGCCAGTGTTAGTTATTCCTTTTCAAAGAAGAATGTTCAACCTTAATTAACTTATATAAACCATGAATTTAATGAAATCAATTTTGTCTTTAGTAGTGCTGGTAGGTTTTGTAATTGCTTTCACAGGCTGCAGTGAAGACGATGAACCACTTCCCGTTGTAGCAACAACATTTTCTAATTTAGCGGCTGACCCGGGCACAGGCTTCAATCCAAGCACCGGCCAGCCAACCGGCCTCACTAGAAAATTTACGCTCTTCAGTTTTAAAACAGGTGGAATAATTGCGAATACAGATAGCGCCACCAATAAGTGGGATCTTGGATTTAACGGCACAACCATTATTGTAAACAGTGCAACTAGCGGCCCGGGCACATCACAAGCGCAAATTGTGAGTGGAATTTTTGACGAACTCAACACCGCACCTGATGCCGGATATAAGTCAGACAATGACCCTGCACCGATTGCCGGAGCACCGAATGCTAATTTGGCGATCCCTACAGGATCAGGACAAGGGTGGTACACGTACGATGGGGCTGCTATGGTAAATCGTCCAACAGCAGGAAAAGTGATTGTAGTGAAAACTTCGGAGGGTCGTTATGCCAAGATGGAAATCATTAGCTATTACAAGGATGCACCGGCCAGTCCAACCTCCACTAACGCGGCTCGCTACTACACCTTCCGCTATGTATATCAACCAAATGATACGAAAACATTTAATTAATTAATTGTATTCAATTCTGATGAGAAGAAGGTCAATGCTTTCTTCTCATCAATTTTTAAATCTCAGCCATGATTGAGTTCATTCATAAAATTCCGATTGTTACCACAATTCTTTCAGCTATTTTCTTTGTAATCCTTTACGACCACTGGATATTTAAAAACAAACCCTCTTATTTGTTTTGGTGGATGATCGGTGTCCTATGCTATGGACTGGGAACATTAACCGAAAGTATTGTCGGGATTTTTCAGTGGAGTGAGCCGGTCTTCAAATCATGGTATATCCTGGGCGCTTTGCTGGGAGGATTTCCATTGGCGCAGGGTTCCGTGTATCTTATTTTTCAAAAGCGAACAGCCAACGTAATGATGTACGTGGTGGTTTCAATTATTGTTATCGCTTCGATACTGGTTCTTCTCTCGCCAATAGATTATTCGTTGGTTGAGCCTACCCGTCTCACCGGAAAAGTACTGGTGTGGAAGAATGTGCGATTGATTACTCCCTTTGTGAATATTTACGCGTTTATTTTTTTAGTAGGGGGTGCAATTTATTCTGCCTATCGGTATAGCCGGGACGTTCAATTCAAGAGCCGTTTCATTGGAAATATTTTTATTGCCGTGGGTGGATTGCTGCCAGGCATTGGTGGATCATTTACCAAGTTCGGATACACCGAAGTATTGTATGTGACCGAATTGCTAGGGATCATTTTTATTTACATTGGCTATCATACCATGAAACAAGACCGTACTATTTCCATTTATGAAGCTCAAGTAACGGCCTGAAATGAAAAACAGAATAAGTAATCTACGAATAATCGGATTTATAGAGGGTGTTTCTTTTCTCGTACTCCTCCTGATCGCCATGCCTCTGAAATATTATTTGGATCTGCCCATGGTGGTGAAGATTACCGGATGGATTCATGGTGTATTATTTATACTCTACATCGTGGCTGTGCTGATGGCCATCAAAGCGATGGCATGGAATTGGTTTTATGTTTTAGTGGCTTTGGGTGCATCATTAATCCCAATAGGGACATTTGTTTTAGACAAATCATTGCGCAAGCGCGAGCAAGAGCTCGAAAGGCAGCAAGAGTTTACATCTTAGTTTGATTAAAGTGTTATAAGTCAACACCAATCTAAATAGATACAGCTAGAAAATCCAAAAAAACAATGGTTAAAGATTAAACAGCCTTCACCAGTTTGAAAGGGAATAATAGGATACCCTTGATGATACTAAAGACTACATCGATTGTAAACCCAACGATCCTGAAAGGAAGTAACAACAGCCAAACTAACGGGAAGAGAAATAGCATAACGAGTGCCACCGGCCAGCAAATAACAAACAGAATAAACCACAGTGCCAGTCCAATAAAAGTTCTCATAGTTTGATTTTTGATTTACTCTTTCTGCAAAGGCAAAGCCAAAAATATAATCCTTGATTTTATTGAATTTAGACCTCTACCAATGATATCCTTATCCGTTTTTGTACAGTTCACTGATCAGTTTTGTACACTTCTTACTTCTGTATAGGCTCAATCAGATCCCAGAGATTTCCATACAAATCAGCAAACACAGCTACTGTACCATACACTTCTACGGAAGGTTCTCTCACAATGGTCACTCCCCGTGCCTTGAGATGATCAAAGTGCCTTTTGAAATTGTCTGTGTTGAGAAATAGAAATACACGGCCACCGGTTTGATTTCCAATTCTACTTTTTTGCTCTTCGTTGGAAGCTTTGGCAAGCAGCAAACAGCATTCACCTGAACCCGTTGGAGCAACTAATACCCAACGCTTCGTTCAACAGGGTATCCTCAACCAGTCGGAAGTTTAATTTTTCTACGTAAAACTTTATTGCCATGTCATAATCATCCACCAATAAAGTGATATGTGCCAATCGCTGGTTCATGATTATATCAATACGTTTTGGTCATATCTTTTGGGACACAGATGATAAAGTCAGCCGCCTTTTTATTTTCGTCATCTAGTTTTTCGATATCAGACCGTTCGGCTACGTGAATAGTGGCAATTTTTATATTGCGTTTCGATTTTTTCAAATACCAGATAATTCCTTCTCCGTTTTGCGAATGATAAGCACCGTTTACAGGTCATCAAAAATAAGAGCAACAGTAATTTCATTGAACAGGAAATAATGTGGAGGTAAAGTGAATCAGTTAGTAAATCAAATATACTCATTGAGATTGTAAATTCATGAGTTCCCCTACTACGCATTAGGATTTCAACTTTTGAATAGAGGTATATTTCGGGCACTCAAGCTATTACCATTGGTCTGTGCTGGTTACCACTAAAGTAAATGAACCGGATGTATGTTGTCGCGTAAAACCAAAATACATGATCTTTGAAAAAAATAGATTACCGTGAGATTCATCTTCAGTCTAACCCTTGGCATGTTTGTGATTTGTGCTCAACCACTTTTTGCTCAGACGGTGATCAATATGCCGGATGTGAAACAGCGACCTTCCGCAAAGGCAGCCACTTTGGAGGTGGAAATGAAAATTGATGGTGAGGTGTTGAACGATGAGATATGGAAAGTGATTAAGCCTATCGATGAAATGTGGCAGAACAAACCTAACTCGGGATTCCCGGCAACGGAAAAAACAGAAATAAGAATAGGCCTGACCGCCAATACATTTTATTTGTCTGTGGTTTGCTATGACAAGCAACCCGATAAACTGGTGGTTTCAGATGCGCGCAGAGATGCCACACTCGATAATACTGATAGCTTTCTTTTTATTCTCGACACGTATCACGATAGTCAAAATGGATTTTTGTTTGGCACGAATCCTATCGGTATTGAGTACGATGCACAAGTTGATAATGAAGGACAAGGGAACAATACCAATAATCGAATGCAAAGCGGAACGGTGGGGGGGTTCAACCTGAATTGGGATGCCTCTTGGGAAGTGAGGAGTGTTACTGGTGATTTTGGTTGGAGTGCTGAGTTTGCCATTCCGCTTCGAACACTTCGTTTTGCTTCTGGCAAAGACGAGGTGTGGGGTATAAATTTTCAACGCAACATTCGCAAAACAAATGAGATTGCTTACTGGGCAGCACTACCGATTCAATTTGATATGAAGCGGCTTTCATTGGCGGGCACGCTCACCGGGTTGAATCTGCAAAGCCCCGGCAACCTGAAATTGATACCGTATATACTTGGACAAACTACGCGTGATTATACGCAACCCGATTCTGAAACAGATTATCGTCCTGCGGCAGGTATGGATGTGAAGTACAGCATCACCCCTGCGGTAACCTTGGACTTGACTTACAACACCGACTTTGCCCAGGTGGAGGTAGATCAGCAACAGATCAACCTGGATCGTTTTAATTTATTTTTCCCGGAGAAGCGCCCGTTCTTTCTTGAGAATGCCGGCTTCTTTGCTGTAGGCAGCCCGGGTGAAGTGGATTTATTTTTCAGTCGTAAGATCGGGCTCGATGCATCAGGCCAGCGAGTGCCTATCATTGGCGGAGGCAGGCTTTCTGGCAAAGTAAATAATACCAGTTTTGGTTTTTTGAATATGTTCACCGATGATGTGAAGGAGGGTGATATCACCACCATACAGAAAAATAATTTTACGGTGGCCCGGGTGAGTCATCAGTTTGCGCAGCGCTCTTACATTGGTGGCATGTTTGTAAACCGTGCAGGGGTGGGAGAGTTGGAAAATGATTATAACCGCACACTCGCAGCAGATGGAAGATGGGGATTTGGCAAAAAGGCGCAGTTGTTTGGTTTCTATTCTAAGACGCTTACGCCAGGCGATTCTATTAATACTGATGCGTATCGACTGCAGGCAAACTATGAATGGAATGGCTTGCGATTGAATTTTTCATATCAGCAGGTGAGTGAAGGCTTTAATCCTGAAGTTGGATTTTTGTTACGGTCGGCTTATAGAAAACCCGAGGTTCTTATCTTCAAACAAGTGCGCATGAATGGCCGCTATGGATTGTTGGAATTAAGACCCCATGTATCGTATCGCAGCTATTGGAATTTTGACAATTTTTTAGAGACCAGTTTTCTTCACGTTGACAACCATTGGGTTTGGGTGAATGGACTTGAAATACATACTGGAATTAATTTTACGACTGAAGGCGTAGTGATGCCTTTTGAAATCTCAAAGGATATTTGGGTGCCGGCAGATACCTACAATCATCAGGAGGCGCAAATTGTATTAATTACCAATCCAAGTAAGCCAATTTATGTAAGCACACGCACCATATTGGGAGGATCTTTTGGGGGCACTCGTTATATAAACAGCCTGGCTCTTGGTATGCGCGTGGGAGATAAGTTCAACTCCGAGGTAAGCCTTGCTGTAAATGATGTGAACTTACCTACCGGAGATTTTGTAGCGAGCATTTTAGCCGCCCGGATTTCATATTCATTTCGACCACGAATTAATCTTCAAAGCTTTATTCAATACAATAGCTCGGCCGATCTGTGGTCGGCCAATATTCGCTTTAGTTTGCTCGAGCAGGCCAACACTGGGTTATTCGTAGTGTATAATGAAGTGTATCAATATGGTTACATTAGCAATCGCAGTCTCACCATCAAATACACCAGAATGTTTGATGTGCTGGGTAAAAAATGAAATTTAGAATATTGGATTTTCAGTATACATTGAGGGGTAAATAGATAAGCCATGCAAGAACTCAAAAACCGATATTTGTCGTTGGATGTTTTCAGGGGTATGGATGTGGCCCTGATGATTATCGTTAACTCACCCGGCAGTTGGACAACCACCTACTCGCCATTAACACATGCCGACTGGCATGGGTTCACCCTTACAGATCTGGTGTTTCCTACCTTTCTTTTTGTTGTGGGCAACTCAATGAGTTTTGCTTTACCGAAATATGAGTCGATGGGTGATGGGGAATTTTTAAAGAAGATTTTTAAACGGTCGCTTATTATATTTTTACTGGGCTTCTTCATGTACTGGTTCCCATTTTTTGAAAATGGTCACCTTAAGCCACTAAGCGAAACCCGCATCTTTGGCGTGCTTCAGCGCATCGCACTGTGTTATTTCTTCGCATCACTCATTATTCATTATTTTAAAGTAAAAGGAGCTCTCATTTTTAGTTTGATCGCCCTTGTTCTATATCGCGTTTTGCTGGGAGCCTTCGGTGATCTTTCGCTGGAAGGGAATGCCGTGATGAAGTTAGATGCCTTTTTGATTGGTGAAAACCACATGTATCATGGTGACGGCATTGCCTTTGATCCAGAAGGATTATTGAGCACGCTGCCTTCTATTGTCAATGTTATTGCAGGCTATTTAGCCGGTTTATATCTGCAGAAAAATGGCCAGAACTATGAAACCCTCGCCAAGATGATGATGGTGGGTTGTGCACTCGTGTTTATGGCATTGTGGTGGGATTTGTTTTTCCCGATCAATAAAAAATTGTGGACGAGTTCATTTGTGTTGCACACGGTAGGGATAGATTTATTGGTATTGCCCATTCTTGTATTTATTATCGATATAGCGAAGAAGACTAAATGGACTTACTTCTTTGAAGTATTCGGAAAGAATACATTGTTTATTTATCTGGTATCTGAAGTGTTTGTGATTTTACTTTTCACCTTTAAAGTGGGAGAGCAGTCGGCCTACAGTTGGATCGCTTCGACTATTTTTGGAGCAACGCTCGGAGGCTATAATGGATCTCTCGGATTTGCCCTATGGATCATGCTCACCTGCTGGGCGGTAGGATACTTTATGGACAAGAAGAAAGTCTATGTGAAAGTGTAGAACTAACCCGACATTTTTTGGCCATGGAATTTTTTAGCTGTGAAAATTCAGAAATTCTAATAAGAGCTTAAAGTTTAGTAATCCGGATCGAGTCCTAATTTTTCCTGCAGTTCTTTCAAAAGAGGATTTTTCTCTACCAGATAATCAAATTTTTCTTTGTTGGTGTAGGCTTTTCTCTTCGTGTTATTTTGTTGCATCTCACCCTCAACCTGGAGGGTGCTGTTGTTTAGTTTTTCACGCAGGTAGCCCACCAAATCAGATTTCATTCCTTGAAGCATCGGCTCTTCAATAGGATTGTTGAGAAGAACGGTGATCACATTGTTTGTTAATGTGAATGTTTGATTGAGTATATGATATTCACCCACCTGATTTTTTCTTTGCTCGGCATACTCTTTCCACACTTGCCGAACTTTACTTTCTACAACGGGTTCATCCTTTTTACTGGGTGAACCTTTTTTTTCTTCTTTGATTTCTTCTGTTTTGACCTGTGGTTTTAATATGTTGCCCAGGTTAATCGTGGTCTTGGGTCTGGAGTTTTCTTTTGCCGGTATTACCTTTTGAACGGCCATTTCCTTTTCGGCAACCACCTCGATAGGTGGAGCAACTACCTCTTCTTTGATGGCTTCTTGCTTTGCGGGAGTTAGGGAGATTTGAGATGGTGCTTCCGGGCTTAATTCAATTTTTTTTTTAATCCAGCTTCGGCTGTTGCAAGATTGGTGGATCCATTGAATACTTCGTGGATATGGGCCATCTTCATCAGAGCCAACTCTACCAACAGACGCTGGTTTTTACTGCTCTTATAATTAATGTCACATTGGCTGGCAATGTTCAGCCACGAAAGTAGAAGAGAGGGTGATGATACTCCTGCCTGTTCAAGATATTTTTTCTTTGTGCTATCCGGCACCTCCATGAGTGTAACCGTGCGGGCATCCTGAGAGATCAGCAGATTTCTCAAATGCTCACTAAGACCGACAATAAAGTTATGAGCGTCAAATCCCTTTTTTAGAATCTCATCTAAGATTATGAGAGGCTGCGTGTGATTTTCGGTCAGTAAACCGTCCACTATTTTGAAGTAGTAATCGTAATCGAGAATGTGCAGGTTGCTGAGCACATCTTTGAAGGTTACCTGGTTGCCCGATGAAAACGTAACCATCAAATCGAAAATCGAAAGAGCATCGCGTAAAGCGCCATCTGCTTTTTGAGCGATCAGGTGTAATGCTTCGTCTTCTACTTTAATTTTTTCGCGGTCAGCTACTTTTTTTAGTTGACGAGCAATATCAGAAACCTGGATGCGGTTGAAATCGAAAATCTGGCAGCGCGAAAGGATGGTGGGTATCACCTTGTGCTTTTCGGTGGTAGCCAGAATAAAAATGGCATACGAAGGTGGCTCCTCCAGCGTCTTCAAAAAGGCATTGAAGGCCTGGGCCGTAAGCATGTGCACCTCGTCAATGATGTACACCTTAAATTTTCCGAACTGAGGTGGATAGCGCACCTGATCGATCAGGCTGCGGATGTCTTCCACGGAGTTGTTGGAGGCGGCATCCAGCTCGAAAATATTCAGTGAATTAACCTCTGCTTTTTCTTCGAAGCCATTGATCATACGGGCTACAATACGCGCACAGGTGGTTTTGCCCACACCGCGCGGGCCGCAAAACAAAAGGGCTTGTGCTACCTTATTATTGTCAATTGCATTTTTCAGCGTGGTGGTGATATGCTCCTGACCAACGACTTCCTCAAATCCTAAAGGCCGGTATTTACGCGCTGAAACAACGAAGTTCTCCATTGGGTGCAAGATAGCCTATGAGGGTTTAAATTGGAATATCCATTTAAATAAAAATCTCAGGCTCTGATAAAAGATTGTGGGGGAGTCCTATGTATACAGCTCGAGTATGTTAATATTTTAAAATATCATTCAGTGTTTTTACCGCGCGCTCAATTTCAGAAGATTCAATAATGCCGATTTTCTTTGTCAGTCTGTCTTTTGATACGGAGCGAATATGAAACATCAGCATTTCAGATTCAATTTTTAAACCGTTTCCTTTCGTTGGACTTAAAATAGGATTGCCCTTATATTTTTTAATCTTAGAAGTGAGAGGTACAACAATAACGATGTTTAAATACTGGTTTAACAGATTGCCGCTGATTAGTACTACCGGTCTTATTCCTGACTGCTCACTGCCTTTAACTGGATTGAGGTCGGCATACCAGATATCACCTTGTTTCATGAATCCAGTTGCTTCAGGTAATCTTCCATACCTTCTTCAGCAAGTTGCATAATATCAGTGTCTGTGGAAGCTTGCTTATACGATCTGATATATTCAGCTTTTTCCAGATGCTCGAGGTAGAGCCTCAGTGCATTTTCGATCAATTTATTTTTAGGCACAGAAAGAGCGTTTGCCTTTTCTGTAAGCAGTTGAAGCAAGCTGTCGGGTAATGTGCTGGTGAACGTTCCCATGTCTGATAAATATAATTTATACTTATTATTTGTAAATATAAATCATATTTTTATTTTTTAACTATTTGATAATGTAAATTTTAACTAAAATATCAGTGGATCAATAATCATAATTTCTCCAGCATAATCGCCAAAAACGTTTTCACGCCATCGATATAATTGCCAACGCGGATATTTTCATTTTCAGCATGTTGGTTATTGTCGGCATTTACCGTGGGCACTGCCACGGCCGGAATCCCCAGCGTCACTACAAAGGGCGAAATAGGAATTGATCCACCCGTTATCCTTATTTTGATGGGATCTTTTCCAAAAGCTCTGACCATCGCTTTGCTTAACCAGATGCCGGTTTCAGAATTAAAGGGAGTTTGAAAGGCGCCATAGGAAATGCTGGATTGGAAAGCAGCAATCTTTGGATACTTCATGCGCTCTTCTTCCGTTGGTTCCCTGTCAACTAGATAATAGCCTTGATCCTGAATATGTTTTTTAACGAGCCCAATCAAACGTTCTGCATTGCTGGTTGGCACCAGGCGAATGTCAATTTCTGCCGTGGCAGTAGCGGGAATCAGCGTGCGTGCTTCTTTACCAATAAACAGGGCATCCATACCGCGAATGTTCAGTGTTGGGTATTGTAACGATTCCTGAAAATTGTTTCCGATTTTATCGGGTTCAGCTATGCCTAGAAATTTTCTGATCTCATTTTCATTATCCGGTACTTGTTGCAATACTTTCTTTTCTTCATCGGTGAGTACAATACCATCATAAAATCCGGGAATGGTTACCCGGCCCTCATCGTCTTTCATCGAGCCCAGCAACTTTGATAAACGCATGGCAGGATTAGGTGTATAGTTTCCATAGTTGCCGCTATGCACGGGAACACGCGGACCAAACGTGGTAAGTGTGATTTCACAAATGCCACGAGCACCAAAACTGAGTGTAGGCTGATTGCTAACATGACGTGGTCCGTCAAAAATGATAAGCATGTCGGAAGCCAATTCAGTTTTGTATTGCGATACGGCTGCAGGCAGGTTGGGTGAACCCAGTTCTTCTTCAAAATCCATAATCACTTTCATATTGAAGTTTGGCTCTGACTTCAACTCTTTTAATGCATCCAGTGAGGCGAGAAATGCCATAGCCGGACCTTTGGCATCGGAAGTAGCGCGTGCAAAAATGCGCCAATCCGGATTCAGATCTTCATACAATCGCTCATAGGCGATGGCATGCCATTTTCCAGCAGCATCTTTTTCTTTGAGTGTTGGTTTCCATGGGCTCTCTTGTTCCCATTGGGTAGGATTCACCGGCTGACCGTCAATTTGCAAGTATATCAGCACTGTCTTCTTTGCATTTTTAACAATTCGCTCGGCAAGCAAAAGAGGCACGGTGGGCGTGTTCAGTCTTTTAGTCGTAAACCCGCGATTTGTAAATGCGGTCTCGCACCACTGCACATTCTTTTCAATGTCTTGCGGAAAGTGAGCATCATTGCTCAGACTTAGCAGCTCATAAAATTCTTTGAAAGAGTTGACGGCATGCTTGTAAGCGATTTCATCGAGATTGGAGTTTTTAGATCGTTGTGCCTGAACAGAAGAGAAAAGAATCAGGAGAAAGAGTAATGCGGCTACGTTTTTCATTTTAATAGTCTTAATTCGTTTCACTTAAATATTTTTTTTGACAGTTTAGATTTCATGAATGGGATTAAATGCCATTTGATGTAATTCTATTTTTTATCGGGGGCACAAACAAGCATTGTCTTTTCAAAGACCGACCCAATGAGAAATTTATTTTTGTATACGGCAGCCACCGTTGATCCGGAATACGAAGTTCCGTCATTTAAAAAAACTTCTTCTACCTGGTAGTGGCCCGAGCTATCCGGGGTCAATTTAATGACCTGCGATGGTGAGAAGTTAGCAGGGTCAGCAGCATGGGCTACAAATTTTAACAGTTGGGGATGGCATCCGATCCAAAGAGATCCAGCTTCATCCAACTCGATATTATCCACTCCGGTATTTACATCGACTTCCTCGTTGAGTGTGAGGCTTCCTGTAATCGGGTCGCGATCATAAATCATGACCTTTCCTTCGGTGGGAGAGGCCACAAATATCGTTGAATAATCCTCAGAATGATTGATGCCGTTGGCATACGCTATTTTGCCGGCAACTTTCTTAAAAGAACTGCCATCGAAATAATTTACATAGGAAATCTTTCGCTGAAGATATTCTTCGAACGTTCGCCCAAGACCTTCTTCGCTATACCCATGATCATTGGTTACATAAAATGATCGTTCACCTATTGCGGTAACATCATTCGGACTGGTCATGAGCTCTTTATCCGTTATGCTTTCCAGGTGCACCAGGCTATCATTTTTCCATTCGAACCTTTCAACAAAATGTGCAGTGTTGTTTTGGCTGTGATTGACAGCAAATAGAAAAGTGCGGCCAACCTGATCTTTCCAGAGTGATATTCCATGAGGATGAAAATCAGTGAGGGTTGCCGGTGTAACATTCCGAAGTACCGGCAGGGAATCAGTAAGATTCATAATCAATATTGCACCCTCTATACTACCGGGGCTGTTCCTGTTTGCCCTTCGATCATCCACTGAAATAAAAGCAAGGCCAGTTTTCTGGTCGATAGTAATATCCTCAGGTCCCGATATCGGTAATTCAACGGAGGTAATACTTCCTTCAAAATGAGGTTCAATTGTTTTGAACATTCCGGAAGGAATTAAAATAGCGAACAACAGGTATACAAGAATAGTGACAAGAGCGAGTAGCGCGATTTTTATACTTTTCAATACCATATCAATTTTTTGATAAATATTTTTTGGGTAGCTCAAATCCCATGCTCTCGGCACACCAGAAAACATTCACAATGTAATAGCGGTCTTCATCTTTGAAAAGTTGAATGCTGTTGATTCCACGGTTGGTTACAGGCCCCTCTTTTTTCTCTTTGGTTTCATACGTACTAAATACATGTGCAACAGTTCCGTACTCCTCCGTCTTTCGACTTAGTTCACGCTCAAAAAAACCCGTAGGTATTCGCGATGAAAATAATTGAACATATTCTTCGGGTGTAAGCGCCCGAATGATCAGATCACCCTGGTCGTCTTTGCGGGTAGGTATAAGGCGCCCTTCTGGTTTAAACAGATTTCTGAATCGGTCCCAATCCCGCAGAACATCCGGCCCGCCAGAGATCACCTCATATAATGTGGTAATGGTAGATTCGATAGTCTTGGTGTCGTTGGCATAATCCTTCGTTTGGGCGAAGGCATTAAATGCCAGAAACAAAACGATAAAAGTGGTGGTGACTCTCATAATGTATGATTTCAAGAAAGGTAAGAAAAGGATGATGAGTTATAAAGCCATTTTACTCAAGAGAATATCCAAAGGGTAATCCGTCTTAATCACTATTTTTGCAGCCATGAGTCAGCCAACCTATTCGGTAATTATTCCGGTGTATAACCGTCCGCAGGAAGTTGCCGAACTGTTGGAAAGCCTGACCCGACAGACATTTCAGAATTTTGAAGTAGTGCTGGTAGAGGATGGGTCCACCATCACCAGTGAGAAAGTTTTTGAGCAATTCGCCAACCGGCTTTCGATTCAATATTTTTTTAAACCGAATACAGGCCCCGGCCCAAGTAGAAATTTTGGCTTTGAAAAAGCACGAGGTCAGTACTTTGTGGTATTCGACAGTGACTGTATTCTTCCACCTCATTACTTTGAAACAGTAGAAGCGTTTTTAAAAAATGAAAAGGCAGATGCATGGGGCGGCCCGGACCGGGGTATGAAAGATTTCACTGCCCTTCAGCAGGCCATGGCATTCACGATGTCGTCCACCCTTACTACCGGAGGTATTCGTGGTGGAAAGCAAAAATCATTTCAGCCACGGAGTTTTAACATGGGTATCAGTCGCGAGGTCTTTGATAAGACAAAAGGTTTTCATTTTGATCGCTTTGCGGAGGATATAGAATTAAGCATCCGGATCAGGAAACTAGGTTTTAAGATCACACTTATTCCGGAGGCATTTGTATATCATAAAAGGCGAACATCCCTACTACAGTTTTTCAAGCAGGTTTCAAATTTTGGAAAAGGAAGAATTCTGGTTGGGCGCAAACATCCGGGAGAAGTGAAGATCACCCATTGGCTTCCGGCTTTTTTCCTGTTGGGGCTATTGACCATACAGGTTTTGTTTTTATTCATTCCAGCCTGGGCGATTTTGTTATCCATTATTTATGGAGCTTACGTTTTGTTGGTTGCTGTAGACTGTTTTATATCCACAGGGTCTATACAAGTAACGCTGTTGAGTATCCCCTCTGTAATTGTTCAGATGATTGGCTATGGTTATGGTTTTTTGAGGACGATAATTAGCTGACTCTCACTGTCATGATTGTAAAATTCATGTTTTTAAGTGATATTTAGTAAACCAAATCTATAGCTATGAAAATATGTGCTTTCATCCTGGCATTGCTAGGGTATACATTTATTTCAGCAGGCCAGCAACCATTTCAAGGCGAGGCGTTAACAAAGGGCTACTACATTGTGGTGGCCGCGTATCGGGTTGGCCAGGAAAAGTATATGGTGGACTATTCTGAAAAGCTTAATAAGAGTGGTTTACATTCTAAGTATGGATACGATTTGGCCCGCAACTTCTACTATGTATACCTGGATTTCTATTCTGACTTCGATGAGTCGATTCGCGAGATGCTAACTACTCGCAAGGAAGCGGGCTTTGAGAAGGCATGGGTTCGGATCATTAAGGATAATCCTCCCATAGCAGCGGAAGTGAAGGCAGAGTCGCAACCAGCAAAAGAGGTAACTCAACCAGAGAAAGTCATTGAAGAGAAAAAAGAGGAACAAATAATTGCACTAGTAAAAAAGGAAGAGGAGAAACAGCAAATCGTTTCGCAGAAAGTTGAAATTCAAGTAAACGGGGAAGTGAAAAAAGATACGCCCACTCTTACCGAGGCATTAGTCTCGTTTTATCTGTACAATCCTACTAATAGTCAAGCCATAGACGGAGAAGTAGAAATCATTGATACCGATCGATCGGCTTTATTGAAGAAAGAAAAAGCGAATCAATTGGTGTCGATACCATATCCAAAAACAAATAGCGGCAAGGTAACATTGATTGGCTCCTCCTTTGGATTTAGGAAAGTTCAGCATGATCTCAGCGCTCAAACATTAAAAGACAGCCTTCCGGATTATGTTGAGTGGGATAAAGATCACTATGTAATCAGGTTTGATCTTGCCCGACTTCATAAGGGTGACATTGAAACTCTTTATAATGTTTATTTCTTCAACGATGCCGCTGTTATGCTTCCTGATTCAAAGTATGAATTGAATAAGTTGCTGGACATGATGAAAAGCAGCCCGGGATATCGCATCAAGCTGCATGGCCACACCAATGGGAACGGCCAAGGAAAGATCATTTCCATGGGCTCGAGTAAAAATTTCTTTGAGCTAACCCCCGATGTAGTAACAGGTTCGGGTTCGTCAAAGGAACTTTCTCATCAACGAGCCATTGCGATAAAAGAGTGGCTGGTGGCAAACCAAATTGCCTCCAATCGTATCGAAACCAAAGCATGGGGCGGTAGCCGGATGCTTCATGACAAGAATAGTGACAAGGCCCGGAGAAATGTACGGGTGGAGGTAGAAGTGCTTGAAGAATAGAGATGACAAATATCATGTTCATTATTTCTTAATAAACGGATTACAATTTGGTAATCTCGTCACTTTTCTGAAAATTCGTCTGTTTAATATTTAACAATGAAACGGATTTTTCGAAGTTTTTCACTCATCATCAATTACAAGACATTTATCATCACTGCCTTAGCCGTTTTATCAACCTATTTATGCGACTATTATGGGCTCACTGCCAAGTTTCCTGATATGTTGGTGGGTGTTGCCATCGTATTCCCGGTTGTTTTTTCTATTGGCTCGGCCTATGCGAGAAGGGAAACTGCATTGCAGCGCCTGGCTGATTTCAAAGGGCATGCAGTGGCTCTATACTATGCTGCCCGTGATTGGTCAGCAGATAAAAATCATGATTTAGCTAACCAAACCAAGGACATCATTCATGAGATGATGAAGCTCATGAAAGATATGTTTAAAACTTCACGAGGAGATAACTGGGTAGACAGCGAAGCGAAAATGTATCAGCTATTCTCTAGACTTTCTTTGTTAACCATGGATTTTCGCAAATATGGTGTACAAAGTGGTGAAATATCCAGAGCAAGTCAGTATGTGAGTAAAATCATTATTGCGTTTGATAATATGAAGATCATCCATAATTATCGTACGCCCATTACCCTCAGAACCTATAGTAAAGTGTTCATATACATATTCCCTATTCTTTATGGACCCTATTTTGCCAGTATGGTAAAGGAATTTTCCTTGTCGCTGGAATATGTAATGCCTGTGTTATATAGCTTCATCCTGGTGAGTCTTGACAATATTCAGGATCATCTTGAAAATCCTTTTGATGAGGTTGGTGAAGACGACATTGTTATTGATGCCGAAGAGACTTCCAATCTGCTTTCTTGAT
>CAZIOY010000077.1:0-20310 GCA_964540915.1 uncultured Ohtaekwangia sp. | reverse complement strand
CAAACTCATTTGTAAACCCTCATTTTTGGCTACCTTTGCGCTTTAAATCGATCGAAAGAAATGACGGGAATGGAGAACATCCGCAATTTTTGCATTATAGCGCACATTGACCACGGAAAAAGTACACTTGCTGACCGCCTGCTAGAATTCACAGGCACGCTCACGGGCCGCCAAATGCAGGCTCAGGTACTCGACAACATGGACCTGGAGCGAGAAAAAGGAATTACTATTAAATCTCACGCCATCCAAATGGCTTACAAATTCGAGGGCAAGGACTACATCCTCAACCTGATCGATACACCCGGCCACGTTGACTTCTCGTATGAAGTGTCGCGTTCCATTGCCGCTTGTGAGGGCGCTTTGTTGATTGTGGATGCTGCCCAGGGCATTCAGGCCCAGACTATTTCAAACTTATATCTGGCAGTCGATCATAATCTGGAAATCATTCCGGTGCTCAATAAAATTGATTTGCCCGCTGCCATGCCCGATGAAGTGACCGATCAGATCGTTGATTTAATTGGTTGCGATCGCAGTTCGGTATTGAGGGCCAGTGCGAAAGAAGGCAAAGGCATTGAAGAAATTTTAAAGGCGGTGATTGAACGGGTTCCCGCTCCAAAGGGCGATCCCAAGGCTCCGCTTCAGGCAATGATATTTGATTCGGTGTTCAATTCCTTTCGGGGCATTGAAGTTATCTTCCGTGTGTTCAATGGAACCTTGCGCAAGAATGACCTGGTTAAATTTGTAAATGCTGATAAGCAATACGGTGCCGATGAAATTGGCGTGTTGAAATTAGACAAGCTTCCTCAAAACGAGATCAGTGCCGGCAATGTGGGTTATTTGATTTCCGGAATTAAAGTAGCAAAAGAAGTAAAGGTAGGAGATACGATTACACTGGTGAGCAATCCCGGTGAAGCCATCAAAGGGTTTGAAGATGTGAAGCCGATGGTATTTGCCGGTATCTATCCGGTAGAGACTTCAGAGTTTGAAGAGTTGCGAGCGTCAATGGAAAAACTTCAACTCAACGATGCATCGTTGGTGTGGGAGCCGGAGACTTCCGCTGCCTTAGGCTTTGGTTTCCGTTGCGGATTTCTTGGCCTTCTTCACATGGAGATTATCCAGGAACGTCTGGAGCGCGAGTTTAACATGACGGTGATTACCACCGTGCCTTCTGTGCAATTCAAAGCCACCTTGACCAATGGAAAAACCATTGAAATCAATGCGCCATCTGAAATGCCAGACCCAACTACCATCGATTTTATTAACGAGCCTTTCATTCGCGCACAGATCATTACAAAATCAGAATTCATAGGTCCCATCATTGGCTTGTGCATGGATAGACGTGGGCTGATCAAGAATCAAAATTATCTTACCTCCGATCGTGTGGAGTTAACATTTGAAATGCCACTGGCCGAAATCGTGTTTGACTTCTTCGATAAATTGAAAACCATTTCGAAAGGATACGCGTCTTTGGATTATACCTTAATCGATTGGCGCGAAAGTGACATGGTGAAGTTGGATGTGCAGTTGAATGGCGAGAAGATTGATGCCTTATCAGCGATTGTGCACCGTGGCAAAGCGCAGGAGTGGGGAAGAAAGTTGTGTGAGAAATTGAAAGAACTTATTCCACGCCACATGTTTGAAGTGGTAATACAAGCTGCCATAGGGCAAAAAATTGTAGCACGCGAAACATTGAGTGCCATTCGCAAAAACGTGTTGGCAAAATGTTACGGTGGTGATATTTCGCGTAAGCGCAAACTGTTGGAGAAGCAAAAGAAAGGAAAGAAGCGCATGCGCCAGGTTGGTAACGTGGAGATTCCACAGGAAGCATTTATGGCCGTATTGAAGATTGAGTAGCTGTTGCTATTTAAATGATGGAAGACAGAAAGAAGTTAATGGAATTTTGGGTTGCTTAATCGGATAAAGATATGGTGACTACGAATCATTTATTTACATCAAAGGACTATTCCTGGTCATTATTTATAGGACATCTGGTGATTGAGAAATTGTTAAAAGCGTATTATATAAAAGCAATTGGCGAACATCCTTTATTTACACATGACTTATTACGCCTTGCCGAAAAATGTCGTTTGGAAACAAGCAAGGAACATGCTGACTGGCTGGAGGCAATAACGCGTTTCAACCTTAAAGCGAGATATGAGGATTATAAATCTGACTTTAGAAATATTTGTACTCCGGAATTTACGATTGAATGGATTGAAAAAATCAAAATGCTAAGACTATGGTTAAAAGAGAAGCTTTAGAGATTGCCAAAAAATTCTTGTCATCCGTTTCTGAACATTTTTCAGTTAAGAGTGCTTACCTTTTTGGCTCCTTTGCAAAGGAAAATTCTCACCTTGACAGCGATATTGATATTGCCGTTGTAATAGATCAAAAGCAATTCACTTTCAACAATGAAATGGATTTAGTGCGATTGCGCAGGGATATTGATTTGAGAATTGAGCCGCATGCTTTTTTAAACAAAGACTTTAATGAATCCAACCCACTGGCTCATGAGATTCTTAAGCACGGAATACGTATAAGTTAATTTGAAAGTTAATGGATATGGATGAGCTTACAAATCCCGGTCAAAAGAGAATTGATGCAATGAGAAATCAGTTACTGGAAATGCTTAAATGTAGCGAAATTGCATTGAGGAATGCAGAAGTTCAACTTCATGATTTAGACAAGAAATATCAAAATAAACGGGCTGACTATACAAGTAAAAATAGTGCGTGATTTATGAGTGAGATTAACACGGTTCAGGCAACGTATACGATCATCGATGGCCGCAAGGTATCGCAAGACATCAAGAAAGAAATTTCCGACAAGGTTGTCATTCGCAAACAAGAAGGAAAGAAAGTGCCACACCTGGCTATCATATTAGTGGGCGATGATGGTGCCAGTCAAACGTATGTTGATCATAAAGTAAAAGCGTGCAAGGAAGTTGGTTTTCATTACACGATGATGCGCTTTGCCGATACGATCAGCGAAGATAAGTTGATGAAGCACATCGATCAGGTAAATCGTGATGAAGATGTGGATGGTTTTATTGTTCAGTTGCCGCTGCCACCCAACATTTCTGTTGAGCGCATCACCGAAAAAATCAGACCCGACAAAGATGTGGACGGTTTCACCAATCGCAACTTTGGAAGCATAATATCAAAGAATCCATTATTACTTCCGGCCACGCCTTTTGGTGTGATGGAATTACTGAAGCGTTATAACATTACTACAGAAGGAAAAAATTGTGTGGTGGTGGGGGCAAGTCGTTTGGTGGGAGCGCCACTGAGTATGATGCTGGTGGAAGAAGGCAGAGCCACGGTTACGATTTGCAATAAGTTTACAAAAGATATTGCCATGTTTACCCGCCATGCCGATATACTGATATCAGCCGTTGGCAAACCTGGTTTAATCACTGCCGATATGGTGAAAGAAGGAGCCGTGGTCATTGACGTTGGCACTACCCGCGTGGAAGGCCCACAATATAAAAGCGGATTTGGTATTAAAGGTGATGTGGAGTTTAAGGAAGTTGCACCAAAGACTTCATACATCACTCCGGTTCCCGGTGGTGTTGGCCCCATGACGATTGCTTCATTATTGTTGAATACGTTGCGCGCAACGGAATTACGTAATCCCTGAAATTTTGAATTTGAAATCTGAAATGTTGAATTCACTTCCATTGATGGAAGACTTCTATACCATTCAGGGAGAAGGATTTTATCAGGGAAGCGCAGCTTATTTCATACGCTTGGGCGGATGCGAAGTGCGTTGTGTGTGGTGCGATGTAAAAGATTCGTGGGATGTGAATGCGCACCCGAAAGTAGAGGTGAAACAAATGGCAGAGAAAGCCAGCGCCAGCGGAAGTAACATTGTAGTGGTAACGGGCGGAGAGCCAACCATGCACAATTTGTCGGCCCTTACGGATGAATTGAAACAAGCAGGTTTAAGAACACATATCGAAACATCCGGTGCATATCCGATAACGGGCGAGTGGGACTGGATTTGTTTTTCACCAAAGAAATTTAAGCCACCTCATCCATCTGTTCCTGAAAAAGCAGATGAACTTAAAGTAGTCATCTTTCACAAAAACGATTTTGCCTGGGCCGAGGATTTTGCGAAGCAAGTAAGGCCAGCATGTGAATTGTATTTGCAACCCGAGTGGTCGAAGGAAAAGGATATTCTTCCGTTGATCATTGCGTATGTAAAGAAAGATCCACGGTGGAAGATATCGTTGCAGGTTCATAAGTATATGGATATCCCATAAGTAATTCATGCAGGCAGAAGAATTTGTGCAACAATTGAACACATGGGGACAGCATAAAGTCCCCTTTTTGTTTTTGATTGATTTTGAATGGAAGAAGCCGATGGCATGGACCATGGATCAGGTTCATTCTGATGAAATGGTATTCGCCATAAATGGATTTTCTAATGCACCCAATGCAAAACAAATCGGTGGAGATATTCAGTTGACAACGAATCCAATTTCGTTGAAAGAATATGAGCATAAATTCAACACGGTTTATAAGCATTTATCGCTGGGAGATTCCTTCCTGGTTAACCTTACCATCAAATCGGAGATTGAGATAAATCATTCACTGCAGGAATTGTTTTATGTAAGTCAGGCGAAATACAAATGTTGGCTACAAAATCAATTCCTATTTTTCTCACCCGAAATATTCATTCAAATCAGGGATCAGAAAATATTCTCCTATCCCATGAAGGGAACCATTGATGCATCGATAGAAAACGCGAGAGAGATTATTTTGGCAAATAAAAAAGAACTAGCCGAACACATTACCATTGTTGATTTGATTCGAAATGATTTAAGTCAGGTGGCATCTCACGTAAAAATTTCCCGATTTCGCTATGTAGAAGAAATTGCTGCACACGATAAAAAATTACTTCAGGTAAGTTCTGAAATTGTGGGTGATCTGCCTGATCGCTTTCAATCGCACCTGGGCAATATTCTGTTTTCATTATTGCCAGCCGGCTCAGTCAGCGGTGCGCCCAAGAAAAAAACGTGTCAGATCATTAGCGAAGCAGAAGGAGAGGAGCGTGGATATTATACAGGCGTATTTGGTTATTTTGATGGTGAAAATCTGGATAGCGGTGTTGCTATTCGATTTATCCAACAGGAAGGAAAAAATACATATTTTAGAAGTGGAGGAGGTATAACCGCGCAAAGTCATGCGGAAGAAGAATATATAGAAGCAATTCAAAAGATCTATGTTCCCATTGCTTGAGTCAATTTATTTGAATGATGGCGTGTTTCGCAACCTTTCTTATCATGAAGAAAGGATGAAGGAATCTACACGTGATCTTTTCAAAAGGGAGATCAGGAGTGATTTGACCACTCTCCTTACAGGAATGAAAATTCCTTCAAAAGGTCTATACAAGACCAGGGTCATTTATGATACGGAAATCCAAAAGATTGAATTTGTTCCTTATATAATTAGTCCCGTACGGTCGTTGAGGCTCGTTCATAGCAATACGATTACGTACGATCATAAACTTCAGGATCGTTCTTCGTTGCATCAGCTTTACGAACAACGAGAAGATGCTGATGATATCCTGATTGTGAAAAACGGATTCATCACAGATACCTTTTATGCTAATGTCATTTTCAAAAAGGATGATGCCTGGCACACCCCTAAGCATTATTTGTTGAAAGGCACCATGCGCCAATATTTGCTTGATGAGGGAAAGATCGTAGAAGCAGATATTACCGTAGACAATTATAACTATTATCAATCCACCAAGCTAATCAATGCTATGTTGGGTATGGATGGCAATGAGATTTCCATCGAGTCAATTTTATAGATACATAACAATCACTTCTTTTTCGCGTTTTGACGTTGTAATCTTTATTAACTTGCTTAATGGATAAAATAAAGTTTGTCTTTTTGATTCTTTTGTTGGCAGGAGGTCTCATCTCGGATGCTCAAACCTTGAGCACCAAAAACAATAAAGCTATTGAGCTGTATACCGAATCGGATAATTACCGTGTGCGAAGAGAATATGACAGAGCCATTCAGCTTCTTCAAGAGGCAATAGAAAAAGATAAAAATTTTGAAGAGGCCTACTTTCGATTAGCCCAGATTTACCGGGTTCAGGATGACCTGAAAAAGGCAGTGGAGTATTTTCAACAGGGACTTACCCTCGCACAAAACGTAACGCGAAGTAAACTGTATCTCTACGAACTTGCGCAAACCACATTACGACTTGGTCAATATAAAAGCGCAATTGAGTATGCCGTACGATTTTTGGAGCAGGAAAAAGCAGACCCGAAAAGAATGACTCAGGTTGCTCTGTGGAAATTGCAAGCGGAGTATGCCATCGCTCATGAAAAAGAAGTAATGGAGTATAAAATCACGGTGCTTAGCGATACCGTGAATGCATATCCAATGCAATACTTTCCGGTTGTCACAGCCGATCAATCAAAATTAATTTTTACAGCACGCTTTGGAGGTCCCAGAAATGATAATGAAGATTTGGTCGTTTCTAAGAAAAATGCAAATGGCTCGTGGGGTTCTCCTGTTTCATTATCCGATAATATTAATACCATCAGGCGTGAAGGTGCATGCACGATTTCAGCCAATGGAAGACATTTAATATTTACCGTGTGTGGAGAGCGTGGCTGTGATTTGTTTGAAAGCAGAAAAACCGGAAATGTTTGGACGGTACCGAAAAGTTTAGGACCGTCAATAAATAGTGCTTCATGGGATGCTCAGCCGTCACTTTCGGCAGATGGGCGTGAACTCTATTTTGTTTCCGACCGTCCGGGTGGGCGTGGCGGATATGATATTTGGTATTCAACGCTCGAAGAAACAGGTTGGACAAAGGCAGTCAATTCAGGCGCTTCTATTAATACTCCCTCTGATGAAATATCACCTTACATCCATGTGAATAATCAAACCCTGTATGTGGTATCCAATGGCTATCCGGGTTTTGGGGGTTATGATATTTATAGAATTGATAGAAAGGAAAGCAATTGGGCTTTACCGGTCAATCTCGGAAAACCATTAAATGATCATCAGGATCAATATTCCTTTATTGTAGCCAATGATGGAGCCACTGCCTACTATTCCAAAGAGGAAAGTAAAAATAGAAGCCGGCTTTATAAGATACAACTTCCGCCAGATTTAGTTACGAAGGGTAATGTGTTGAAAGGAAAAGTGGTTGATGCCAGGAAGAATATTCCACTAAGAGCGCGTATTGAGCTTTTTGATATTCAGCGCAACAAGAGAGTATCCGTGGTTGAGTCAGATTCTGTTTCCGGAGAATACCTGATGGTGCTTCCGGGTGGTGCCGAATATGCACTGTATGTTATGCGTCCTTCCTACCTCTTTCAAAGTTTACATTTTAATTATCTTCAGACGGATGAAACTAAACAGGTGATAAAAGATGTTTACTTGTGGCCGGTGGAAAAGGATGCATCGGTTATTCTCAACAATATCTTTTTTGATGTGGATAAGTTTGAGTTGAAACAACAATCTCTTACTGAGTTAACTGAGATTGTAAAATTTCTGCAGATGAATACGACCGTTAGAATAGAAATAAGTGGCTATACCGACAATTCCGGCACGGAGATGTACAACCAACAGTTATCGCTCAAAAGAGCTTCTTCGGTGGCGGAGTATTTAAAAAAGCAGGGTATTGATCCACTTAGAATTTTGCAGAAAGGATTTGGCGCTCAAAAACCACTGAAGCCCAATGATTCTGACGAAAATCGTCAACTTAACAGAAGAATAGAGTTCAAAATTTTATAGGGTAAAAAATCAAAACGCTAAACAAAACGATCGTGAGGTTGGCCAATTTACTTGAGTTGTTATTATTTATACTAGTCTGAAGCAAAAATTAAAATTGTGAAAAACATGAAAATGAAATCTATTTATAAATTATTTATGTTCGTTGGCCTGCTGGCTTTTGTATCAGCATGCTATGACGACCCAGGAGCAGATATGCTGTTGGATAATGTTGCCGTTCTCGAAATCAATGAAGCAACCACGGCTACCGTTTCAGATATTAGTAAATCCTACAACCGCGTTACCGATGGCAAACGCATCAAAGATTCAATCCGTGTTAACCTGGTTGGACCACAAAGGACTACTCCAATTAATGTAACATTTTCGATTGATCCTGCCAGCACCGCAGTTGCAGGCACACACTATGCGATGATTACTACCAATTTAGTGACCATTCCTGCCAACAGCAGCTTTGGCTTCATCTATTTTGAAGTAATTGATGATAATATTTTGCCTGAAGAGATATGGACGCTGAAGTTTAGCCTCACAGAAAACGATGCTAACGCAACGGTTAGTTCAAAGTATGGTGTATTCACACGCTCGATCCGTACCCTTTGTGCATTTAATAGGGCCAATTTTGTAGGAACATATAATATGAATGAACGGGGTTATGGCGAATATGATAATGTGGTTGCTGCAGATTCTGCGAACGTAAATAGTATTATCATTAATAATTTCTGGGATTTTGGAGGAAGTGTAAAGTACGTATTAGATCCTGCCTCTAACAAAGTATCACTACCAATTCAGGATGTGGTAATGGGTGGCGTAACCTATGTGGTATCGGCCGGAGCTCAAGGCACCTATGATGCATGTAGCTATTCATTCGTGGTACCGTATAAAGTAAACAGAAAGTCAGACGGTGCTCTATTTGACGCTAATTCACACACGTTTACTAAAAAATAGTTCAAATTTTTTATAAAGAAAGCCCTGACTTTTTCAGGGCTTTCTTTGTTATAGATCGTGTAAATTTGTTTTAATGAAAATTGCGTGGGCACTTTTATTTCTCTGTACGGTAGGTTGAATTGAATCAGCAGGGACAGGTCTTTGAAGTAAGTGCGAGCATGTATCCAAAGTTTACGTTAAATTATGTAGAACCAACCACCAATAAAGTTGTCAAACATTTATTTTCTGCGGCCTATAACGTGGAGGGTTTTCCTAAATTCAGCTATTTTGATCTTCTCTTCGAAGGTAAACTCACCTTATTGAGAAAATATAAAAACTCATTTATTGAAGAAAATGTTTCTGGCTATGGCACCTCGGGTGCCCAGAAAAGTTTCCAATCAAAAATTCTATACTTTGTCATTGATGAGGATGGCGTATCAAAGGATGTCAAACCGACTATGAAATCCATTCTCGAAGCTTTCCCTGAGCAAGCAGCAAGCATAGAAGCTTTTGCAAAAGAGAAAAAAATTAAGATAAAGTCGCAAGCTGACCTGATTGAGATTATCAGGTTTTTGGATGTGAACTAAGGTAACTTTTAACGTAGTCTTTCACGCCATCTTCCAGCGAGGTAAAGGGGGTTGAGTATCCAATCTTCTTTATCTTCTCCATATTTGCTTCTGTGAAATATTGATACTTGTCACGTATATCGGCAGGGGTGTCTACAAATTCAATATCTTCCTTTTTACTAAGGGCATTGAAAACTGCCTTTGTCAGATCTACAAAAGTCCTGGCCTTTCCTGATCCCAGATTGTAAATCCCTGAATTCTTACGATGGTGCATGAAGAACAGGCAAACTTCCGCCACGTCTTTCACATAGATAAAGTCCCGCATTTGCTCTCCATCTTTGAAAGAAGGATTGTGCGACTTGAACAATTTCATTTTTCGGGTCTTCGTAATTTGATTGTAGGCATGCCAGATCACTGAAGCCATGCGGCCTTTATGATATTCATTCGGGCCATACACGTTGAAGAACTTCAATCCTACCCAAAAGAATGGTTTATCTTTTTGTGCGAGGGCCCAAACATCAAAATCTTGTTTTGATTGACCGTAAGGATTAAGTGGCTTCAAGAGGGGGATTTTGGTTTCATCGTCATCATAACCCATTTCGCCAAGGCCGTAGGTGGCAGCTGATGAAGCATAGATTAACGGAATCTGGTATTGGCAGCACCTTGTCCAAATGTCTTTGGTGTATTGAGTATTTAATTTGTTAAGTAACGCAGTGTCAAATTCTGTGGTGTCCGTGCGGGCTCCTATGTGGAAAATGAATTCTATCGTTTCATAATTTTTATCGAGCCATGGAAGAAACTGATCGCGATCGATTCGTTCTTTTAATTTTAACTCAACCAGGTTTTTATTTTTATCTTCATTGTCGAATTTATCAACTGCGATAATGGCATTAAAACTATCTTGATTGAGCCGGTGAATTAAATAGCTACCTATAAAACCGGCTGCCCCTGTTACAACGATCATACCTCTTTTTTGAGGCAATTTACATAAAACCAGATACTGTGACCTGACTTTCTACTATTGTATATTTGCCATCAGTTCTTATTTAATTATGGTTCACGTCAGCAGAAAAGAGCATTTTAATGCAGCCCATAAATTGTATAATCCGGCCTGGAGCAGGGAGAAGAATATTGAAGTATTCGGTCCGTGCGCCAATGAAAACTGGCACGGCCATAATTTTGATTTGATCGTAACGGTAAAGGGATTGCCCGATCCTGATACTGGTTTTGTGATCGATTTAAAGAAATTAAGTACGCTCATTAGGGTGGAGGTAATTGATAAGCTGGATCACAAGAATTTGAATCTTGACGTAGATTTCATGAAGGATAAGCTGGGCAGTTGCGAAAATCTGGTGATGGAGATCTGGAAAATATTAGCTCCTAAGATTTCTTCCATCAGCAAGTTTGGAACACTTCACTCAATCCGATTGTTTGAAACTCCCCGCAATTACGTGGAGTACTATGGCGAATCATCAACTAACGTTTAGTGAAGTATTACATCGTAGCCGGTGAACGATCAGGTGATTTGCACGGAGGTAATCTCGTGAGGTCACTTCGTAAGTATGATCCTCACGCTGAGCTGCGCGGCTTCGGAGGAGAAGAAATGCAGCAAGCAGGGGTGAAATTGTCGGTGCATTATCGCGAGTTGGCTTTCATGGGATTCATTTCTCTGGCAACAAGTCTTTTCAAAATCTTCAAATTCATATCATTCTGCAAAAAAGATATTCTTGACTTCAAGCCAGATGCAATTATTCTGATTGATTATGGAGGCTTTAACCTGAAGATAGCCATGTTCGCGAAGAGCAGGGGCATACCTGTTTTATATTATATCCCTCCAAAAGTATGGGCCTGGTATCAAAGTCGTGCATGGAAACTCAAGGCGAATGTCGATCGCATGTTTGTGATCCTTCCATTTGAAAAGGATTTTTATAAGAAGTATGACTTTCAGGTTGACTATGTTGGCAATCCGGTATTGGATGCCACCAAGACCTTTCAATTGAATACGGATTTCATTTCGAAGCATGGAATTTCATTGGAGAAGAAATTGGTCGCGCTCTTGCCGGGTAGTCGAAAAATTGAATTGAAGTTGATCGTGCCGCTAATGGCGGAAATCGCAGATGCCAATAAAGATGTTCAATTTGTGGTGGCGGCTGTTAGTAATCTTCCTGAAGATTTATACCAGGATCTAAAGGGTAAATCGAACGTAAAATTTGTAGAAGGTGAGACGTATGATTTATTAAGTCATGCCCATGCAGCCATCGTTACGTCTGGGACTGCTACACTAGAGACGGCCCTATTCAACGTGCCACAGGTGGTGGTCTATAAAACTAACGCGCTGGAGTATTTGATTGCGAGCAGCCTGGTCAAAGTCCAGTTTATATCTTTGGTGAATTTAATTGCTGGTAAGGAAGTGATCAGGGAATTGATCCAGACCAACGCCACGAAAGAATTGCTACAAGCTGAGCTGTTTAAACTTTTACAGGATCAGGCACATGTGTCTACGGTCAAGGCAGAATATAAAAAATTATATGAAGTACTAAATACAGGATCGGCTTCAGAGAATACGGCCAGACTAATAACGGAACACCTCACACTTAAATAACTAAGCAACCTTTAGTTTGCTGTAATGCGATTTGTTGAATTTCTCTTCCGCGTAAGCGCGAGTGATCACCAGTTTGTCGGTTGTCTTATCAGAGGGCATCTCAAACATGGCATCGTTTACGATGGCTTCACAGATGGACCGAAGGCCTCGGGCTCCAAGTTTAAAGTCAGCCGCTTTTTCAACAATAAAATCCAGTGCTCCTTCTTTGAATTCTACTTCAATGTTCTCCATTTCAAAGAGTTTCTTGTACTGTTTTACCAAAGCATTTTTTGGCTCGGTCAGAATTTTACGAAGAGCATTATGATCCAGCGGATTTAAATAGGACACAACAGGCAAGCGACCAATGAGTTCGGGTATCAATCCAAAACTCTTCAGATCCTGCGCGCTTACAAATTGTAATAGGTTGTCCTTGTCCACATCACTTGGACTGACACTGTCAGGGCTGGTAGCAAATCCTAAAGGACGGGTATTTAATCTCTTTCCGATCAACCTGGAGATTCCCTCAAAAGCTCCACCACAGATGAACAAAATATTTTCCGTGTTTACGGAAATCATTTTTTGATCCGGATGCTTGCGTCCACCCTGAGGCGGAACATTGACCGAAGTTCCTTCCAATAATTTTAAAAGGGCCTGCTGAACTCCCTCACCACTTACATCGCGGGTGATAGAAGGATTGTCAGATTTACGGGCTATTTTATCAATCTCATCAATATAAACGATTCCTCGCTCAGCAGCCTCGGTATTATAATCAGCAGCCTGCAATAGGCGGGTGAGGATGCTTTCCACATCTTCGCCTACATAGCCTGCTTCTGTAAGAACCGTGGCATCGGCAATACAAAAAGGCACTTGTAAAATTTTAGCTAGTGTGCGAGCTAAATAAGTTTTGCCAGTTCCGGTTTCACCAACCATGATAATGTTTGATTTTTCAATGGTGATGTCATTATCCATTTTGCGCTGCATAAGTCGCTTGTAGTGATTGTAGACGGCCACCGCCATCACACGCTTTGCCTCGTCTTGCCCGATCACATATTCATCCATAAACTTCTTAATCTCGCGGGGCTTGATCAATTTGAAGTTTGGCAGCGCACCGGCTTCCACTTTATTTTTCTTTTCTTCCTGTAAAATCTGGCTGGCTTGCGTAACGCACTTGTCACAAATGTGGGCATGGATGCCGGAAATCATCAGATCCACATCTTTTTTATTTCTTCCGCAAAACGAACAGATTACTTCAGCCATTTTTTAGTGGTTTTATAATTACTCAATTAGCCGGTTAACCAATTGATCTGCAAAAATATAGAATTTAATTGGCTAATCGGCTAATTGGTGATCAGGGATATTAGCTCCTAATTATTTCTTGCGCTCCAGCACCTCATCAATCAGGCCGTACGCTTTTGCCTCACTGGCCCTCATCCAATAGTCACGGTCCGAGTCTTTTTCAATTCTCTCGAATGTCTGACCGCAATGGTTAGCCAGTATGGTGTACAAATCCTGACGCAATTCGATGGTCTGCTTCAGTGAAATCTCCATGTCTTTTGATGTTCCTTGCATCCCTGCGGATGGTTGGTGAATCATGACTCTGGAATGAGGTAGCCCCGATCTCTTTTTTGCCGTTCCGGCCGCTAAAAGAACTGCGCCCATAGAGGCAGCAAGCCCTGTGCAGATGGTGGCAACATCCGGATTTACATATTGCATGGTGTCATAAATGCCTAACCCGGCATGCACCGACCCACCCGGGCTGTTGATATACATGATGATGTCCTTTTTAGGATCGGACGACTCTAAGAACAAAAGCTGAGCGGTGATAACGTTTGCCACGTAGTCATCCACGGCAGTTCCGAAAAAGATAATCCGGTCAGCCATGAGGCGTGAAAACACGTCAATAACGGTGGCACGCATCTGACGTTCTTCCACCACATTGGGTGTCATGGCCGAAACAGTGTACGGATTTTCGTTTACATATTTTGCATAGCTGTCTAATGCATTTCCGCTCATGCCCAAATGGTGCACGGCATACTTCCTGAATTCATTGGATTGTGACATAGTATCTAAAGTAAGTTGATTTAATAACCTTGGTAAATAGACGGATTTAACCGCCTTTTTATTGTTTACTCCTCAATGTTAGTAAGAAATATTCAATAAAAAAGCCCCATCATCAATGAGGCTTTCCCATAACCGAATACTGAGGTTAAAGGTTCTGATCCTATCAATGCTGATGACTGGCAGCGATTTTTTTAAATTCTTCCAGACTCACTTTCTTCTCGTTCAGAGTGATGGAATCTTTAATCACCTTCATGATTCTTTCCTGGCGCAACTGGTTGTAAATCTTCATGAAGTTTTCTCCCTTACCATCCTGACCGGACAGGTAATTGTTGGCGATATCATCCAATTTATCTCCCAGTTGTGCTGCAATGGCTGGCCCGCCAAATTGATCCATGATAAATTGCTTGGCCTTTGCACGCACTTCGTCACCTTCAACTTTAATTTCTTTCTCTTCAGAGATCTTATTCTTAATAAGATCCCACTTCAATGAATCCTTGTAGGTATTGAATTCCTTTTCAAGGATTTCAGCCGTTACCTGCCCGTTGCTGGTGTTGATCAACCAACTTTTCAGAAAATTATCAGGCATGTTGATGGTAGTGTGATCAACATAATAATGCTGGATTTCGTGATCCAGTAAATGTTCGGTTTCACGGTTGTAGTTTTCGCCAATGGTGGCTTTTATCTTTTCGATAAACTCTTCTTCGCTTTTCACAACCTCCGGCCCAAACACCTTATCAAACAACTCCTGGTTGATGGCGGCAGGCTCAACCTTGGTGATGTTGGTAACGGCAAAAGAATACGTTCCTTTTGCTTGGCTGGCTTCCTCTTCAGAGATATTCAATGCCTGGGCGATGGCTGCTTTATCATCAAATGTCTTTTCGATATCGAACTCGATGACATCGTCTTTTTTCGCGCCAATGAATTTCTTCTGTTCTTCCTTGGCAACTTTATCGATGACGATGAAGGATCCTTTTTTCTCTTCTGCTCCTGCTGAGATTTCACCATATAAATTACAGCCGGCTTCACTTACTTCTGGATTCGTTGTATTGCCAAATCGGGTTTTGAGGTCTTCGAGTGTTTCATCGGTTACTTTCTGATCTACCTCAATTTTGTGAGCGTTAACGTTCACTTTGTCCGAAAGGTCAACTTTAAAATCCTCTACCAATCCGATCTGAAATTCAAATTCGAAATCTTTTTGAGTTTCCCAGTCGATGGCAAAGCCTTTCTGTTGGTTAGGCATGGGGTCACCCAATATTTTTAATTTCTGGTCGCGGATGTAGTCGGAAACCGAATGCGACACAAGATGATTCACCTCCTCTACCAGCACCGACTTGCCAAACATCTTTTTGATTACCCCAGCAGGCACTTTCCCTTGACGGAATCCTTTGATATTGGCCTTGCGTGCGTAGTCCTTTAGCTTCTCATCCACTTTGGGTTGATAATCGCTTTCGCTCAATTGGATCTTAATTAATCCGTCAGTCGCGCTTTGTTTGTCTAATGTAATATTCAAGGTATGCGTGTTTTAATATTGCTAAATCTGACAATCTGCCAAAAGCAGTTATTAATCAATGAACCCTCCTGCCGGATTATCTTTCCGAAAAGGAGGGTTCAACATTAGTGCGGATGAAGGGACTCGAACCCCCACGCCTCACGGCACCAGATCCTAAGTCTGGCGCGGCTGCCAATTACGCCACATCCGCATTTCCCTTATTTAAATTAAAAAAACACGTTTTTTTACTAAAGGGAGTGCAAATTTAGAGATAATTCGTTATGATTAAAGTACTGTTCAAAAAATCCGATTAAATCCTGCTGGCCCGTGGTAATTGATGTTGAAGAAGAGCGGAAAGAAATAATCAACCGATATCGCAGACTCTTGCGCAAGGCGAAGCCTATTCTTAATGAAGGTGATGCCAAATTGATTAAGAGGGCTTTCACCATTTCCATGGAAGCTCATAAGGAAATGCGCAGAAAGTCGGGTGAACCCTATATTTTTCACCCACTATCAGTGGCTGAAATCTGCGTGGAGGAAATTGGTTTGGGAACCACCTCCATCGTGGCAGCTTTGCTTCATGATGTAGTGGAGGATACTGATATTCAGTTAAAGGACCTGGAGCAGATTTTCGGAAAGAAGATAGCCAAAATCATTGATGGCCTAACCAAGATCAAGGGCGTATTTGAATATGGAACCTCGGCACAAGCCGAAAACTTCCGCAAAATGCTCTTCACCTTGTCGGAGGATGTGAGGGTTATCTTAATAAAACTGGCCGACCGTCTCCACAACATGCGCACGCTGGAAAGCATGCCGCGCAATAAACAGCTCAGGGTTTCTTCTGAAACGATCTATCTCTACGCTCCGCTCGCACATCGTCTTGGTCTGAATGCCATCAAGACAGAGTTGGAAGATTTGTATTTGCGATTTACAGATTATCCGGTCTATCGCGACATATCCAATAAAATAGATGAGTCCAAGGCATCCCGAAATAAGTTTATTAAGCAATTCGTTCAACCGGTTAAAGATGAACTCGATAAACTTAAAGTAGAATGCGAAATCAAAAGTCGACCGAAGTCAATTTTTTCCATCTATAATAAAATGCGCAAGCAAAACATACCTTTTGAAGAAGTGTATGATTTGTTTGCCGTGAGGATCATCATCGATACTCCCCTCGAGCAGGAAAAATCTTATTGCTGGCAGGTTTATTCTATCGTAACCGATTATTACACCCCTAATCCAGATCGTTTGCGTGATTGGATCAGTACACCAAAAGGAAATGGATATGAGTCTCTTCACACTACGGTGATGGCAAAAAATGGACAATGGGTTGAAGTGCAAATTCGCACCAGGCGAATGGATGAAATTGCAGAGAAGGGGTATGCGGCACATTGGAAATATAAAGACAGCGTATCCAGTCACGAATCGAATCTGGAAAAATGGTTGGTGAGAGTGCGCGAGCTGCTTGAAAAACAAGACTTAACGGCCCTGGAGTTTGTAGATGATTTTCGAGGAAATCTTTTTAATGAAGAGATATTTGTTTTCACCCCCAAAGGTGAGTTGAAGACATTGCCAACCGGTGCAACAGCACTTGATTTCGCGTTTGATATTCACACGGATATCGGAGCAAAGTGCATCGGGGCAAAAGTCAATCAAAAGTTAGTGCCCATTAACCATACGTTAAAAAATGGAGATCAGATTGAGATATTGACATCTTCAAAACAAAAGCCCAATGAAGATTGGTTACGTTTTGTAATCAGCCCGAAAGCAAAATCAAAAATCAAAGAGTTACTAAAAGAAGATAAGCGCAATGTTGCAGACGATGGAAAAGAAATTTTACTCCGCAAAACGAAGCAGTTAAAGATTGATGTGAACAGTCGTATTTACGAACAGATGCGCGATTATTTCAAAGTCAACTCTCAGTTTGAATTGCATTATCGCGTAGGCAAAGGATTGATCACGGTTAATGATTTCAAGAGATTTAAAGAATTCAAGCCATCCTCACCACTTAAAAATAAAGCACACTCTGAAATCACTGATGTAAAAAGGATCGAGCAGGAAATCAATAAGTTAAAGGGTCGCTACGAAGACATTCTGCTGATAGGAGAAGACATGGATGTAGTGGATTATAAACTGGCAAAATGCTGCACACCCATTCCAGGAGACGAAGTCTTTGGATTTGTGACGGTAAATGAAGGCATCAAGATACATCGCACTACGTGCCCAAACGCCACCGAACTCCTTGCTAATCATGGCAATCGTGTAATCAAAGCAAAGTGGACCTCCCAGCATGAAGTTGCTTTTCTGACAGGTCTAAAAGTAATTGGTACCGACAGGGTGGGGCTTATCAATGATGTTTCGAAGGTGATTTCTGAAGAATTGAAGGTGAATATGAGTTCCCTTTCATTTAAGACTGATCAGGGCATATTTAGCGGTGAAATTATGTTATACGTGAACGATACCCGTCATTTGGAGATGCTCATCGAGAAACTTGAAAAAGTAGAAGGCGTTGTGAAGGTTACCCGATTCGACTCTAGAAACAATAATGGCTAATCTGTCTATATTTGTCCGTAATTTTTATCCATGGCATTAAATCCAAAAGCGTTTGAAGAGGTAAAGAGGATTTTTACAGCCTTTTTGGAAAATAAGCAATTGAGAAAAACCCCGGAGCGATATGCCATTTTGGAGCAAATTTATTCGCTAAGTGGTCACTTTGATGTAGAATCCCTTTACATCAATATGAAAAACATGAATTATCGGGTAAGTCGCGCTACCGTTTATAATACACTTGATCTCCTGGTGGAATGCGATCTGGTAAGCAAGCATCAGTTTGGTAAGAACATTGCCCAATACGAAAAATCCTATGGATTTAAACAACACGATCATTTGATTTGCACGGATTGTAGCAAAGTGATTGAGTTTTGTGATCCGCGCATTCAAACAATTCAAAACACCGTGGAGGATTTGCTGCATTTTAATGTGATGCATCACTCCTTGATTTTATATGCTTCCTGTACAAAGAAAAATTGCGAAAACCGTAAGCCATGAATTTTGGACAAGAAATTAAAGGTAAATCATTGATATTAAGAATATCAGGTGATTTAATTGGTGAAGATACAGGCACCCAACTGGTGAGTGCAGTCAATGAGGCTGTCAGCCATCAGGTCACCACTTGCATTATTGATATTTCAGATTTAAGGTATATCAATAGCAGTGGCATCGGAGTTTTGATTACCATATTGACTAAGTTTCGCAATAAAGGCGGTGAAGTGTATTTGATGAATCCATCAGAAAGTGTGAAGAAACTTCTGATAATCACAAAATTGAATGCCATCTTTCAAACAATAAAGTCGGAAGACGAAGTATTCAGAAAAAATAAGTAAAGAGATAAACAAGCTTACCGTACTTTGCGGTACGTGAAAATATTCTGATCAATGAAAGTAGATGTATTATTAGGTCTTCAATGGGGAGACGAGGGTAAAGGTAAAATTGTGGATGTGCTGGCTCCCAAATACGATGTGGTAGCGCGCTTTCAGGGTGGACCTAATGCAGGTCATACATTAGAGTTTGATGGAATCAAGCATGTTCTTCATCAGATACCCTCCGGCATTTTCAGAGAGAAAACCAGAAATATTATTGGCAACGGAGTGGTACTCGATCCTATTGTTTTCAAAGCTGAGATCGAAAAGTTGGGTAAATACAATCTCAATGTAAAGGCTAACTTATTCATCTCGAAAAAGGCTACACTGATTGTTCCAACCCACCGATTATTGGACCAGGCTTATGAGAAAGCAAAAGGTGTTGATAAGATAGGATCAACCTTAAAGGGAATTGGTCCTTCCTACCAGGATAAGATTGGGCGTCAGGGATTAAGAGTAGGAGATATTTTGTTGGATAATTTCAGCGCCAAGTTCAAAAAATTGGTGGATATCCATTTTGAAATATTGAAGTCTCATTCCATCGAATTTAATTGGCCTGAGTTGGAAGCGCAGTTTTTTGACTCGATCTCTTTCTTAAAAGAATTTAATCTGATTGATAGCGAATACTTTATCAATGATGAATTGAAAAAAGGTTCTTCCGTCTTGGCGGAAGGCGCACAAGGCTCACTGCTCGATATTGATTTTGGAAGCTATCCGTTTGTTACAAGTTCCAACACGGTAACAGCAGGTGCTTGTACCGGTTTAGGTGTAGCTCCAAGTCGCATTGGAGAAGTTTTTGGAATTTTTAAAGCCTACAGTACGCGTGTAGGCAGTGGTCCATTTCCTACCGAGTTGCTCGATGAAGAAGGAGAAAAAATGAGAAGGCAGGGAAACGAGTTTGGCTCCACCACTGGCCGACCTCGCAGATGTGGCTGGATTGATTTGCCATCATTGAAGTATTCCATTATGATCAATGGTGTTACTCAGCTGCTTATGATGAAGGCAGATGTGCTAGATACTTTTCCTAGTATTAAAGTGTGCACACATTATAGGTTGAGTGATGGAACAATCACCGAGACCCTCCCTTATGAATATATAACCCAAAAAATCACCCCTGTTTATACAGAATTAAAGGGTTGGAACACATCCTTGGTTGGCATCTCAAATGAAACCATGCCAAAAGAGTTAAAAGAATATATTCAATACCTCGAAAAAGCCCTTGAAGTTCCGATAACGGTTATTTCGGTGGGTCCGGATAGGTCCCAGACGATCATTAAATAATTGCATTATTAGAAAAAATATTCAGGTAGCATTTGCAATCTGTAATTATTGCACCTACATTTGCACTCCCAAAACGAAATAAGGGGCTCTGAACAATAGTTTAGAGCAATTGAAAAGGTTTCTAACCACGATGTATTTTGATGAGAGCTTAATTGCTCGGTTTGACATACAAACGTTCTTTGAATGAATGGAGATTGATAGCGGACCCGGATATACTCGATGGAGG
>CAZIOY010000076.1:0-20654 GCA_964540915.1 uncultured Ohtaekwangia sp. | reverse complement strand
ACAGATTACGGATAATTAGAAAGCGAAATGGGAAAACAAGCCCATGGTCTGTGTCAACACAGAACACGATTAAAAATATTCTTGACTAAGTTGTGGTCTGTGAAGACACAGACCACGGAGATAGAAGACACAGATTACGGATAATTAGAAAGCGAAATGGGAAAACAAGCCCATGGTCTGTGTCCACACAGACCATGATTAAAAATATTCTTAACTAAGTTGTGGTCTGTGAAGACACAGACCACGGAGATAGAAGACACAGATCACGGAGACAGAATACACAGACTACGGATAATTAGAAAACGCAATGGGAAAACCAACAGGATTTTTAGAGCAGGACAGAGAGCTACCAAAAAAGCGCGATCCAAAAAAGCGCATCAGCGACTATAATGAAGTAGATGCTGTGATTGACGAATCAATCACGGTGAAGCAAGCGTCACGTTGTATGGATTGTGGCATTCCGTTTTGTCATCACGGATGTCCGCTGGGCAATATCATTCCTGAGTTTAATGATGCAGTATATCAGAGCAACTGGAAGCTGGCCTATGAGATTTTAATCTCTACAAACAACTTTCCAGAGTTCACGGGTCGCATTTGCCCTGCGCCCTGCGAAACATCATGTGTGCTCGGCATCAATAAACCTGCAGTTGCCATTGAATACATTGAGAAATCAATTATTGAAAAAGCATTTCAGGATGGCTATGCAAAACCAAGAATCCCCACCGCAAGAACAAATAGAAAAATTGCTATTGTAGGCTCTGGCCCTGCGGGATTGGCTGCAGCAGCACAATTGAATTATGCTGGTCACTTTGTTACCGTGTTTGAAAGATCGGATGAAATCGGTGGATTGCTTCGCTATGGAATTCCTGACTTCAAATTAGATAAGCAGATACTCGATCGCAGGATCAATTTTATGATGGAAGAAGGCGTGAAGTTTCAAACCAACGTGAACATAGGAGAGACGTTATCCATCGAGCAACTGAAAGAAGATTTTGATGCTATATTATTGTGTGGCGGCTCAACCGTGCCACGCGATTTGCCGATACCCGGAAGAAATCTTAAAGGCGTTCATTTCGCGATGGATTTTCTTACACAACAAAACCGCAGAGTAGGTGGCAAGAAAGTAAACGCAGAAGAAATCTGGGCCACAGGAAAAAATGTGTTGGTGATTGGAGGAGGCGATACGGGATCAGATTGCGTGGGCACATCCAACCGTCATGGTGCAAAGTTGGTAACTCAAATTGAAATTTTATCGAAGCCACCCAAAGACAGAACAGAAACGATGCCTTGGCCAAGTTGGCCGATGATCCTGCGTACCTCGACTTCACACGAAGAAGGATGCGAGCGTCAGTGGTCGATTGTTACCAAAGAATTTATTGGCGATGAGCAAGGCAATCTGAAGGCATTGAAAATTGCTGAAGTTGAAATGAAGAAAGCGGAGCCCGGCAAGGCTCCCGGTTTCAGTGAAACACCAGGAACGGAAAAAACGATTCCATGCGAACTTGCTTTGCTGGCCATGGGCTTCATGTATCCACAACACAATGGCTTGCTCGATCGTCTTGGGGTAGACTACGATGAACGTGGCAATGTAAAAGCAACACGCTATCAAACTTCGATTGAATCCATCTTTACAGCCGGAGATATGCGCAGAGGTCAGTCACTGGTGGTGTGGGCCATCAGTGAAGGTCGTGAAGCGGCTCGTGCTGTGGATCAATATCTGATGGGACAATCAATACTCGAATCGAAGGAGAAGGGAATATTGAGTCTTTCGGAGTAGTTAACACTTATTCCTCATAAAACTCCAACGGCAATCCATCGGGATCTGAAAAGAAGGTAAAACGTTTGTCGGTAAATTCATCTACGCGAATGAGTTCCGTCTCAATGCCATTTTCGTTAAGGTGTTGAATGGCTTTTTCAATATCGCTCACAGCAAATGCCAAGTGACGAAGACCTGCAGCTTCAGGCTTGCTGATCCGCTTGGGTGGATCAGAAAATGAAAACAACTCGATCACATACTGATCACCTAATTTCAAATCCAACTTGTAAGATTGCCGCTCTGCACGATAATGCTCAGCAAGAATTTTCAAGCCTAAAATCTCAACATAGAATTTTTTGGAGACTTCGTAGTCGGAACAGATGATGGCGATGTGGTGAATGTTTTTTAGTGAAAGCATACTTTCTTATTTTTTGCACCCAAAGACGCTAAGTGCGCAAAGTAAATCAACCTAAAGCTTGCGTGGAATAAACTCATTTATGCTCCTTCGCATAGTGTTCCCGCAGAATATCCTCCGCAAAATCATCATTGAGATCGCGTATGGTGGTGTGCACATGGTTGGCATTGTTCTGCGTGTTGTCGTATTCAATCAACAACATAGGACCCTGAATGCGATAGTAGTGTCCGGCTCCCGGTTGTAAACTTCCTGCCCAGGCGAAGTGCAGATTATCAATACCCGCTTTCGTAATTTTCTCCATCAACTTCTTACTGAACCCAAAGGCATAATTTTTTACATACAGATCTAGCAGTTTCAAAAGAGAAGTTTGTTGATCTTTATTCATTTCTTTAAAACCTAATCCTGCTGGTGTGAGCAGCACCGCCTTTCGGTTATTTCCACTAACGATTTCAGGGAGGGCAGTTTCTGATAATAATGCAGTACTGCGCTGCGTAACGGAAAGAGAATTCACGAAAGCAAAACCCATATCGGTTTCCTGTTTTAATACTTCCATGCCTTTGCTGCTTCCTTCTTTAACAATGCCAGGGTTTGATCCTAAGAAAGAAGGGGTTGAAGAAACGATCTCTCCGTTGAGCAACGTAAAATTTAATGAGACATGATGACCTTCGAAGCGCCAGGCCCAGGGCTTCTTCTCATCGGGTGTACCAAATACCCAGAAGTGATAATTCATAGGATCACGGTAATGATCGTCAGCGCCACGATTCTCCACCACCTTTAAGATATTTTCCAGGTTGACGATGGCCGTTGCTTTTTGATATCCTTGTTCACTTAAGGAAGATTTCAATAACGTCATGGCAGCGTCACGCTGTTTCGGGGTGAAATCGTAAAAGGTAATTCCCTTTCGTTGAATCGGTACGAAGTTCCAGTTAAATCGTTCGGCATCATCCAATGAAAATAGAGCCTTCGATTTTAGTTCGGGCGTGAGTGTGCTTAAAAAACTTTGTGCGTTGGTAAGCACCTCTTTTTTCTGCGCTTGCGCAAAAATCAAAGAGATAAATAGGGGGAAGATTATCAATTTTTTCATGGTATATTTTTTTTAAACTACTAAGTCACCAACTCATAAAATTACACTATTCTCTTCGTGTAACTTTGTGCTCTTCGTGACTCCGTGGTTCATTTATTTTTACTTAGGAAACAAACTCTTATCAATTCCCGGAATCAGGCTCATCGCATTTTTATAATAAATCTTTTTCAAAACCTCATCCGGCAAGCCAATGCCATACATTCTCCAGAAGGCATGATAGCGCTTGTGATACGGGAAATATTCATCCTCCGTTTCCAACACACGGAAGTATGTTTCGTATTCATCGGGAACCCAACTATCTTTTCCAAACAACACGCGATCCTGATATTTCGTTAAGAATGCTTTTGCTGCACGGGGTTGTCTACCCAACTCCGCAATCACCGCGCCTATCTCAGTGTACATATTAGGATACGCTTCCATCAGCTCACTTAGCTTTTTCAAATCATTACCATACCAACCTAAATGGGCATTGATGAATTTTGTTTTCGGATGTTTCTTAAACACATTGTGTTGTTCAGCAATGATAGTTTCCCAGCGGGCAAACGTTTCATCATACCTGCGACCGGGATGAGTTTTCAATTCAAGCCAGCGTTCGTTTTGATTATCGATTGGGTCCCAAAAAGGTTTGGGATCGGCTGAGTGAATTAAAACAGGAATGCCGAGTTGCCCACACTTTGCCCAGATCGGATCGATGCGCGGATCATCAATAGAAATGCGTTTGCCCTTGCTGTCTTTCATGTGGATGCCCAGGTTTTTATAAATTTTCAAACCCTTCGCACCACGCTTTACATCGTCTTCCAGTTGTTTAGTAATTCTGGCTGGCCACTCCGGATTATCGATATCCATAAAATCAACATTGGTGAAGAGGAGGAACCGGTTGGGGTATTGTTTGCTGATGTTCTCAAATGATTTTTCAAGATGATCGCCACTACTTCTGAAACCCCTTCCGCTCAGGTTTACCATCACGCCCATGTTCAATTGGTCCATAAACTTCACGCGCTCGCTCAGGTCAGCTGTGTTCATGTTGCCATAGTGATTGTGTATATCGATAAAGGGGAACTTGGATTTTTTTAGTTTGTGCTCTTCCACCTTCAGGGTGGATGGTGGATCATATTGTTCAAAATCCATCTTCATATCCAACGGTTTCTCCTGCGCCCATGTGATGAAGCCGGCAAGGCAAAGTGAAAGAAGGGAGACAAAATATTTCATGCGTATCATAATTAATAGCGCAATTTACGATTATCCCGTAAAGAGGTTTTAAAAATGTGTGGAGCGGCACATCACAAAAACGTCAGGATAATTAAAGCAAATCTTGCTAACTTGCCTGCTAAGACGAACTTCCTTGTATGAAACGATTTCTAATAATTTTTCTTTTACTTCCGGTTTTCACTTTGGCGCAGACCGATGCCACCCTTGACGCTGCAAGAAAAAAACTGGATGCAAAGAATTTTACGGGTGCCAAAGCCGACCTTTCAAAAATCATAGATGCCAATCCTAAAAACAAGGGGGCTCTCTCCTTGCGTGGGCAAGCACGCATGGGTTTGCAGGATTACTATGGGGCCATCAGTGATTTTAGTTTTGCTTTAGAGATTGATTCAACCTATGCCGAAGCCTTGAACCTGCGTGGAGAATCAAAAATTAATTTGGGTGACGATGACTCAGCCATTCTGGATCTGGATAAAGCCATCAAATTTAATCCCCGCTATGCCGATGCGTATACCAACCGTGGATTTGCCAAGTATAATGTAGAAGATTTACAAGGATCGTATTTCGATTTCTCCAAGGCACTCGAACTCGGGCCAGCGGATGCCGATAAATATTTCAATCGTGGACTTGTAAAATCAGAACTTGGGGAATTTGTTAGTGCCATTGATGATTACACGAAAGCCATCGAGCTTGACAAAGCGGATGCAACCTTATATAATTATCGGGGCGTAGCGTTTTACAACACGTCAAACTTTGATAAGGCCATTGCCGATTATAATGAAGCGATACGGTTGGATTCAAAAGATCCATTCAAATTTGAAAACAGAGCATTGGCCAAGACGGCTTCCGAAGATTTGAAAGGCGCATTGGCGGATTACGACAAGTCAATTGAATTGGAAGGCACTGATCCGGAAACGTATAACCTGAGAGGTGTACTCAAACACACCATGGAAGAGTATGAAGGTGCCATTGCCGATTATACCAAAGCGGTTGAGTTGGATGACACGAATCCGGTGTATTATGATAATCGGGCGCTGAGTAAAACTGAAAAGGAAAATTATGCCGGTGCGGTAGAAGATTATACTTTTTCCATTGAGCTGTATCCGGGTGATCCGGAAACCTATTATCAGCGTGGATTGATAAAGCTATTGATGAATAATAATTATGATGGCTGCCTGGATTTGAAGCATGCCGAGGAACTGGGCTCAACCGATGCGAAAGCCACCATCAAGAAAAGCTGTAAATAACCGCCCGCTAACACGTTGAAAATCGCCATTATCCTCAACGGCATTTCAAGAAAGAAGAAAAGATTCTATCATCAGATTCTTCCCCCGCTTCGACAAAAATTTTCCGTGGAGGTTTTTGAAACACAATCTTCCAATCATGCTATTGAACTTGCGGCTGAGTCTGTAATGAATGGGTTTGATGTAATTCTTTCTGCCGGTGGGGATGGCACCTTAAATCAAGTGGTGAATGGTGTGTTGAAAGCTACGTTAACTAATAAACTCCCCGGTCTCGGCATTATTCCACTTGGGTCAGGGAATGATTTTGCCAACATGATGTGCGTGTCGGGCAATCTATCACAACTCATAAAAATTCTTGAAGAGAATACCCCAAAGCCGGTGGATGTCGGAAAGATCTCCTGCTTCGATAAGGATGGAAGTTCCGTTGAAAGATATTTCATCAACGTGTGCAGTTTAGGAATGGGCCCGGCCACCGTACATCGACTGGAGCGTTTGCCGCGATGGATGGGAACCAGCTTTCGTTATTACGCCAGTGTATTGAATACGTTTTTCACTCACCCCACAGAAAGGTTTGAAGTGCACACGCCCCACTGGAACTGGAAGGGAAGTGCCCGACTGGTGGCGATCGCCAATGGAAAATCATTTGGCAATAAAATTTACATCGCACCGGAAGCGCAACCAGATGATGGAATATTTTCAACGTTTATTGCCATCGACATGTCGCTGATGAAGTTTCTTCATGTTCTGTTAACGATAAAAATGAAAAAGATAGTGCCCGGCACTCGCGTTATCTACTCCACCGCCACAGAAATAACACTTACCTCGCCCGATCCAGCCTGGATTGAAACAGAAGGTGAACTGGCCGGACTTTTGCCGGCACATATTGAAATGAAAAAAGGAAGGATTCAGTTTTTGTGTTAGCTGTCCTGCACAGTTGGTGCACAACTGTTTTACTTTTTAACCACCAGCGTACTAGCAATCATATCATGCAAAGCTTGACCCTTTTCGGTGAAGCCAGCCATGATATAGCCAATCAACAAAGTAAAATTGGAAATTATCTTGCAGAGGTTGCGAACCAATGCTTTGGAGAAATCAAGCTTACCACCATTAAGGTCAGTGACAATTAAACCCAGTGCCATTTTGCCAACGGTCGCCTGGCTCTTTGAACTCTCCATGAAACTGAAATAGAGAATTTGAATACACATGGCCAAAATCCAGTAGCCGCCTATCAGTGCCGCTAATCCGGCAACCATTCCTGCGGACTGTTCAGGATCTGAGAAATCCATATTTTCAGCACCACTTGCAAAACCAAACCCTACGGCCGCTAACAAGGGTACAATGATAAAAGATTGTGCTACGCCAATGATGATTCCGTCAATAATTACAGCTACAAGTCGTAGCCAGAAGCCTGCATAATTAGTGTTCATGTTGATTGGGTTTGGTTTATGGGTCATTAAAAATAGAAAATGCATTTGATCTCACCAACTTAAAATTTCCTACTTTTATATGAAACCAAAAGACTTTGAATAACTCACTGCTTCACGTATTTGATTTACTGGAAACGCAACGAAAGGATGTGTTGGGTTTGATAGCGACTCTCTCCAATGAAGAACTACATGCCCATCCCGAGTGGAAATGGTCAATTGCCCAGGTGCTGTCACATATCATTTCTTCCGAGCGACTGTCAGTTATGTACCTGAACAAAAAAATAATGGGTATTAAAGAAGCACCCGACACCGGACTCAGGGAGGATGTAATAATGATGGTGCTGGTTGTTTCGCAGCGATTGCCATTTTTAAAATTTAAAGCTCCCAAAGTAGTGTCAGAGAATACCACTACGTACCAAACATCCGAGCAGTTGAAGGAAGCCTGGGAGAAAAACAGGACCGAATTAAAAGAAGTACTGAAGCGCTTTCAGAATGACCAACTCAAGAAAAAAGTTTACAAACATCCCGTTGCTGGCATGCTTAATATTCAGCAGGCGTTGCAATTTTTCGGAGAGCACATCACGCATCACACTCCGCAAATCAAAAAGCTGTTGAGGTAGAAATAATTTTTGTACACCTTGTAGCCTTTAATTTATAAGTATGAAGAAACTCCTTCTCACCGCGTTTACGCTTTTCATTTCATTGGGTTCATTCGCTCAAGCCAAACTTCAGTCACCGGCTGAGTTTTTAGGTTACGAATTGGGTGATCGTTTTACACGCCATCATCGCATGGTAGAATATTTTAAGCAGGTCGATGAGGCACAAACGAATGTGCAGGTGATGCAGTATGGCGAAACCTATGAGCATCGCCCGCTGATTTACGCGATCATCGCCTCACCAGAGAATTTCAAAAACATAGAACAGATACGACAAGACAATCTAAAACGTGCGGGCATGGCGGATGGCAATCCTTCCACGAAAGTGGCCATTGTTTGGCTTAGCTACAACGTGCATGGCAACGAAGCAAACTCGATGGAAGCTTCGATGAAAACGATTTATGAGTTGGTGAATCCGGATAACGCCAAAACCAAAGAGTGGTTGAAAAACACAGTGGTGATTATGGACCCCTGCATCAACCCGGATGGCCGCGATCGCTTTGCAAATTTCTTTAACCAAAATGGAAACAACCCTCCGAATCCTGATCCGCAGGCACGTGAACACGCAGAGCCCTGGCCACGCGGAAGAGCCAATCACTACTTATTTGATTTGAATCGCGACTGGGCGTGGGAAACACAAATTGAATCGCAACATCGCATAAAAATATACAATCAATGGATGCCGCATGTACATGTGGATTATCATGAGCAAGGCTATAACAATCCATACTACTTCGCCCCTGCTGCTGAGCCTCTTCACGAAGTGATTACCCCTTGGCAGCGAGAGTTTCAAAACACCATCGGAAGAAACAATGCAAAATATTTTGATGAGCAAGGCTGGTTATATTTTACAAAAGAGCGCTTTGATCTGTACTATCCCAGCTATGGCGATACGTATCCAACCTATAGCGGAGCCATTGGCATGACCTATGAAAAAGGAGGCATTGGAGCAGGACTTACAGTAACCACGAACGAAGGTGACTCCATGACGTTGAAAGATCGTCTAACGCATCACTTCACTACGGGCATGGCTACCATCGAAGCGTCATCAATGAATGCTAATAAATTAGTCGATGAGTTTGAAAAGTATTTTAAAGAAACGATTAATACGCCTTCTGTTCCTTACAAGACGTATGTAATTAAAGGAGACAACAATGCGGATAAACTGAACAAACTTACCTCATGGCTTTCTTCGCATAGTATTCAGTATGGCCATGCGTCAGCAGGTCGTGCAGCTAAAGGATTTGATTATCAAACACAGGCACAGAATAATTTTTCCTTAACTACGGATGATGTTGTTGTAAACATCTATCAACCCAAAGGAAGATTTATCACAACCGTGTTCGAGCCACAATCCAAACTCACCGATTCCATGACATACGATATCACCGCCTGGAATTTAATTTATGGCTACGGATTGAAAGCCTTTGCACTTAATGAAAAAATTGCCGTTGCCAAACTATACCAGGCGAAGAAAGTAGGGAATGAGGCCGTGGCAAATAAACCCTATGCGTATCTCTTCCGCTACGAAAGTCTGAACGATGTGGAGTTTCTGGCGGCCCTGATGAAGAAGGGTGTGAAGGTGCGCTCGAGTGAAAAGGGATTTGCGCTCGATGGACAAAACTTTGAGCCGGGGTCGTTAATCGTAACGCGTAGAAACAACGAGGGCGTTGCTGATTTTGATAACGTGGTTCAATCCGCAGCAAAGGCATTGGGCAGAAAAATTCACACCGCAACAACCGGTTATGTAGATAAGGGTTCTGACTTTGGCTCATCCGATGTGAATTACCTGGAGCCCCCCAAAATTGCTTTGATCGGTGGTGATCAGACATCTTCCTTGGCTCATGGTGAAGTGTGGCATTTCTTCGAACAACAAATTCATTATCCGGTAACGGTGATAGGCACTGACTATTTCCGAAATGTGGATCTGTGGAAATACAATGTGTTGATTGTGCCTGACGGAAGCTATCGATTATTTGATGAAGCAACGTTGGGTATTATAGACCGTTGGGTAAATGACGGAGGTCGTTTGATTTTGATTGCAGGAGGCACGTCTGCCTTTGCTGACAAAAAAGGTTTTGGGTTGAAAGAGTATGCCACCGAAGATGCAAAGAAGCAGGCAGAGAAAGTCGCGAAAGAACAACAGGAGAAAGAGGGACCGGTGAAATACGGAGATGCAGAACGCAAACAACTTTCTAACGCCATTTTTGGTGCGATCTATAAAGTAAGTTTGGACAAATCACATCCGCTTGCTTTTGGCCTTGGCGATACCTATTACTCACTGCGTACGAACACACAACATTACACGTATCTCGAAAAAGGCTGGAATGTGGGCATTCTGAAAGGCAAACAAAAACCAGTGATGGGTTTTGCCGGGGTGAAGATTAACAAGGCACTGGAAAACACCATGGTGTTTGGCGTTGAAGACAAAGGTAAAGGCAATGTAATTTATATGGCCGATAATCCTATGTTTCGCTCATTCTGGGAAAACGGTAAGATGATTTTTTCTAATGCAGTTTTTATGGTTGGGCAGTGATTTTTAAGGATTCAAAATGAATGTAGCCATATTATTATTCGATGATTTTGAAACGCTGGATGTTTTTGGTCCGGTAGAAATATTCGGGCGATTGAAAGATCATTATCATATTTCGTTTCTTTCTGAAACGGGCGGACTTGTAAAGAATAATCATGGAGTAGCTGTTCAATCTGAAAAGATCAATACATTAAAAATCGATTATGATATCTTTCTCATTCCAGGAGGATACGGCACACGAAGAGAAGTTGATAACAAACCATTTATCAGTCAGGTCAAAGACCTTTCATTATCAAGCAAATTTGTGCTTACCGTTTGCACAGGAACGGCCATTCTTGCCAGGACAGGTTTATTGGATGGCAAAAGAGCCACTTCAAATAAAAGAGCTTTTGACTGGGTAATGACTCAAGGAGAACAAGTTAACTGGATTAGAAAAGCCCGCTGGACAAAAGATGAAAAGTATTATACATCGGCTGGAGTTAGTGCCGGCATGGATATGACCTTGGGATTTTTGGCCGATATTCATGGAATTGAATTTGCCCGAAAGGTTGCCTTTGAAATTGAGTACAACTGGATCGAAAATATGGAGGAGGATAATTTTTTTCTGCAATGAAAGCTTGCACATTATAACAACAGCTTCAACGCCTTAATAAACTTATCAATATCCTCTTTGGAAACAAACAGGTGACACGAGATACGGATGCCATTGTGTTGTGTGAGAAGTTTCACGATGATGTCCTGATCGTTTAATTTATTGAAGACGTCTTCATTCTTTACCGAATCCAGTGAAAAACTTACGATGCCGGTTGATAGTGATCGCGCTTCCGGACTGATTACCTTAAGTCCTTTTATTTTTTTCAACTCAGCCAGGCAATAGTTTCTTACTTGTAACGTGCGCTGCTGAATTTTATCAGTGCCAATACTCGTGTGATAGTTGATGGCTAAGCCCAACCCGATAATCGTTGCAACATTGCGCGTGCCAGAGGAGGCGGAGTAAACACTAAATCCGGAAGCCATAAATACGGGCTTCACGTTCGCCTGAAATTCTTTCTTCACATAAAGAAATCCAGTTTCCTTCGGCCCCATCAACCATTTGTGGCCGCTGGCCGCATAGGCATCAACCCCTAATGCTTTCACATCTACTTTGGTCAGTCCGGGCGCTTGCGCTCCATCGGCAATCAGATAAATTCCTTTTGGCTGCGTAATTTTTGCGATCTCCGCGAAGGGCATGAGCAATCCTGTTATGGTGTTCACATGACTCAACATCACCAACTTTGTTTTGGACGTGATGCTTTGCCGGATGGTGTTCACTATTTCTTCTACACTATTTCCTGGGATAGGAAGTTCAATCTTTTTGAGAGTTGCACCTTTTGTTTGCACGAGGAACTCCAACCCAACCTCACCCCCATCGTGTTCCTGCGTAGTAGTAATGATTTCATCACCTTCGTTGAGTTGCAAGGATTGAGCAATCAGGTTAAGGCCTTCGGTGGTGTTTCGGGTGAGCACAATTTCTTCTACATCGGCATGAATGAAGTCAGCGACTTTCTTTCTTACCAACTCCATTTGATTACCCAGCGGTCCCCAGTTTTCTCCAACGGGATTCATTTCCAGTTGTCGTGTGTTTGCGTGGATGGCATCAATGATGTGCACCGGGCATGGGCCTAAACTGCCAGTGTTCAAATAAATTCGATTCGCAGGAACGAGAAGTTGCTTCCTAACCATCGCAAACAGTTCATCATCGGTTGAAGCATTTCGGAAATCCGGAGGAGAAAATTTTTCGCTGGGAGAGAATCCTTCACTTAATAAAGGCATAGCCGTAAGTCCGCTAAGGAGTCCTGCTGTTTTTATGAATTTTCTTCGCGAAGTCATGCTCGTTATAGCTTAAGATATTCTGGATTTTGGAAATTGTTCCAAAAGGTCAATAAATCGATTTGTTTGGTAGAAACAACACGATGGTAGAGCGTGATTTGCTTCACCACCGCACATCTGTGGATTTGATCATTTTTATTAATAAGTGGATAAATTTCCGGATTCGAGTTTATGTTCTCAACGACATGATCTACCCTATCCAGAAGATCAGTAGTAACCTGATCACCCCATTCAATCAAAAGATAATCGACATTTGAAATAAATGTTTCACAGGCCTCGGGTGTCCAAATGACTCTCATTTCTTGAGTTTATTACGATACTCTTTCATGGCTTCTTCATGCACAATTCCAATGCCTCTGTGAGATTAGTCAAGTCCTCTTTGAATGCATGCCTTACGTTTAGGATTCATTTCATCCCATAACGTTAATTCATTACCATCAATGATTCTTTTAATTTGCATGAGCAGATCATCATCCTTTGAAAGGACAAGCTTTTCAATCAATTCATATTTTTGTTTAGTGTTCATGATGAATAAAATTAGTTACTTCCAAGCGAAAGGACAAGCTCATTGATTTTAGAAGGTTAGAAAATTCATAACTCCATCACCACCTTCAAACAATCATCTTTCTTATTCGCAAAAATATCATACCCATGCACACCTTCACTCAACTTCATCCGGTGACTGATGATGGACGTGATGTTGTATTTCCTTTGTTGCACCATGGGCACCAATTGCTCCATCATAAAACGCGCAGGGCAGCGACCTACTTTATAAGTGAGGTTTTTGTTGTAAGCATCGGTGGGTGAAAAAGGAAGATGCAAATCACTACAAACACCAACGGCTGAAATAATCCCTCCGGGTCGAACTAATTCATAGGCTAACCGATTGGTTGCTGAATTGCCAACCGCCTCCATGACGGCATCGACACCGCGTGCCTCGGTTGCATCTTTTATCATCTCAATGGCATCTTGATGAGCTGTATTTATTATCGTTGCTCCGAACTTTTGCGCCATCGTCAATCGTTCCGGCACGGTATCAATGGCGAATATTTTTTCAGCGCCATATTCAATTGCCCCTAAGATTGCCAAGAGCCCCACGGGGCCGCAGCCAATGACCGCATACGTATTGGCAGGACTGATCTCAGCTTGCTTCGCACAGAAAAAACCGGTGGATAAAATATCTCCGAGCAACAATCCTTCTTCCAGTGAAATGCCTTCTGGCAGTTTCATCAAAGACGCATCAGCCAATGGTACCCGCACGTATTCTGCCTGACCACCATGCAGTCCGTGATTGTGCTCGCGCCAGCCAAACAATTGCCCATGAATACACCGGCACGTTAAGCCAATCTTGCAGTAAAAACAATTTCCGCAGCTTGTGGTGAACGGACTCATCACCAGATCACCAACGCGAAGGATTTTCACTTCTTTTCCAAGCGCAACGATTTCTCCCGAAAACTCATGACCCATAGCGGTGCCATGATCAAGACCTTTTTCATGTTCGTGATAAGCATGTAAATCTGATCCGCAAATAGCGCAGACTTTTACTTTCAAAATGACATCCGTAGGCTGACGTATTTCAGGATCAGGAATCGATTCGTATTGAATGTTGTGTTTGCCGTGGAAGGTAAGTGCTTTCATTTATTTTTCAATATTTTAATTAAAATATACTACCGTAGGGTTATATTTCGTTAGCCAAAAACGCATGCGTTTTATCGTTATCTTTTTTGTTTTAACATCAGTCGTCTCATGGGCACAGAAATTTACCATTAGTGGGTTTCTAAAGGATGCCGCAACCGGTGAAACCCTAATTGGGGCAACCGCTATAAATGTAAAAACGAAAGCGGGCACTACCACCAACGTGCATGGTTTTTATAGCCTGACTCAAAACTCGGACAGCATTGTGCTTTCTTTTTCTTATGTAGGATACCAACCACAGCGTATCGCCTTTTTTCTTGCCTATGACACCTCCTTGTCCATTTCCCTTGTGTCAAATGTTCTCGATGAGGTTGTTATTGAATCTTCAAAAGCAGACCCCATACACGAAATCAATCAGATGAGTACCATTAATATTCCCATTGAGCAGATAAAGGCCATGCCTGCTTTTCTGGGAGAAGTTGATGTGTTGAAAGTATTGCAACTATTGCCAGGGGTACAATCAGGAAATGAAGGAAGTTCGGGGCTTTACGTACGGGGAGGAGGCCCAGATCAGAATCTGATTTTGCTGGATGGAGTACCCGTTTATAACGCCTCGCACCTCTTTGGTTTTTTTTCCGTATTTAATGCGGATGCCATCAATCATGTCGATTTGATAAAAGGAGGATTCCCCGCTCGTTATGGGGGAAGACTTTCTTCGGTGATTGACATAAATATGAAGGAGGGCAATATGAAGGAAATAAAAGGCGAAGGATCAGTGGGCATCATTGCCGCAAAGGCTACGGTGGAAGGCCCGATTGTAAAAGACAAAACATCATTCTTGATTTCGGCAAGGCGCACGTATATTGATTTACTGGCGCGCCCCATCATCAAAGCAACTTCGGAAGGAACGGTGGCCGGATATTTTTTTTATGATCTTAACATGAAGGTCAACCATGTCATCAACCCCAAAAACAGAATTTATGCAAGCGCCTACCTGGGCGATGATAAGGCGTATGCCCGCTATGAAGACTTCTATGTAAACGGAAACGAGCGCACCGATTATGATGAAGAGTTTGGTTTGAAATGGGGAAACATAATCACAGCCTTTCGGTGGAACCGAATCATCACGCCAAAATTATTTGCCAACCTCACCACTACGTATAGCCGCTACCGCTTTGATGTGTTCAGCGAGTACAAAGAAGAAATAACCACGGCCACATCCACCGAAAAAAATTATTATAAAGATCAGTATCGTTCTGGCATCAAAGACTGGGCCGCGAAAATAGATTTTGATTGGCTGCCACAACCCAACCACTATGTGCGGTTTGGCGCTAACGCAATTGACCACACATTTTCCCCGGGAGTATATTCATTTCGGTCGGACGTGGAGCCCGACACGCTCTTTGGCACGCCCAATATAAAAGCCAATGAATTTGCCGTTTATGTTGAAGATGATATCAAACTGAGCGACCGGTTAAAAATAAATACCGGCAGCCATTTTTCTGCTTTTATCGTAGAGGGCAGATGGTACACATCGTGGCAGCCCAGAATCTCCACAAGGTTTTTATTGGGTGATAATATTTCACTCAAAGCTTCGTATGCCCGCATGACGCAGTTCATTCATTTGCTCACCAATGCAGGCCTGGGGTTGCCCACCGATCTATGGGTGCCCAGCACCTCGCAGGTAAAGCCGCAGCAAGCAAACCAAGTGGCAATAGGCTTGGCCAAAACCTGGCATCAATTTGAATTTAGTATTGAAGGTTACTATAAAAAAATGAGTAACCTCATCGAGTACAAGGACGGGGCGAGTTATGTAAACCTGGAAGAAGACTGGCAGGACAAAGTGGCCGTGAACGGCAAAGGCGAAAGTTATGGTGCCGAAGTGCTCTTGCAAAAAAAGAAGGGCTCCCTTTCGGGATGGGTAGGATACACCCTCTCATGGGCCAACCGTCAGTTTGAAGAACTGAACTACGGAAAATGGTTTCCTTATAAATACGACCGCAGGCACGATATGAGCGTGGTGCTTGCCCACACGTGGAACAAGCGCATGGATTTTTCTATGGCGTGGGTCTTTGGCACAGGCAACGCCATCACATTGCCCACGGCAGAGTATGACGGTGCCGCCACTGCCATGCAGGGCAATTACTATAATCAACCCATCCGGTATTACGAGTCGAGAAATAATTTTCGCATGCGCAGCTACCATCGTTTGGATTTTAGCTTCAGCTTTTGGAAAGACAAAAAATGGGGCCAGCGCAAGTGGACGTTGGGAGTGTACAATGCCTATAGCCGGCAAAACCCTTTCTTTATGGACCTCACTTACGACCGCGATCGCAACAGAAAGTTTGTTCAATACAGTTTGTTCCCCTTCATACCTTCCATTACCTACAGTTTTAAATTTTAAAATTTATGAAAGCAGGCCATCGGATTATTATCAGCATAAGTCTCTTGGTTTTCGCTGCATGCGAAATGGTTGTTGATGTGAACATCCCAATAGAAAAACCAAAATTAGTGGTGAATGCATTCTTTAATCCGGATAGTGTTTGGACGGCCTCTCTTTCCTGGAGCCGTCATATTTTAGATAGGAAGCCATTTATTGAAGAAGCTGGAAAAGCCCAGGTTTCAATCTTAGATGAGAAAGGGGTATTAGTGACTACACTTAAGAACAAAGGCAGGGGCAACTTTGTGTCCGATCAAAAACCAGAAGTTGGCAAACAATATACCATCAACGTAAAAGTTCCCGATCAGGAGCTGGTCTTCTCAACGGCAAAAGCCATAGGGGCAGTTCCAATTTCAAATGTTACTATAGATACTCTGAGCGAAGGGGAACTCGCCATTAATGTAACTATAAAAGACCCCATTGAAACAAATTATTACCAGTTGCACCTGACTACCGAAGAGATACGCAAATATCAAAGGTGGGATACAAAAGAGTGGGTTATCGACACATTGACAATGAGTTATCCGCTTTACCAAACCACTTCAGATCTAACCGGAGAAACCAGCCAAGCATTTATCTCTGACACAAAATTCAACGGAAAAGAAATTACAATTGAGGTCACTACATATAACCCATGGAGAAACCAATTGCTTACGGCAAGTGTTGTTTTAACCAATGCCAGCGAAGCGTTTTACAAGTATCATAATTCGCGCACTCTTCAGAGTAACACGCAGGGAGATCCCTTTGCTCAACCGGTGCAGGTATATAATAACATCGTCAATGGTGTTGGTATTTTTGCGGGATACGCGGATTCTTATTATATCATTAAATAGAAAATTCAACAGAACACAAATTCTAATAAAAGCGAGTGGATCAACTAAACAAGCTGTTCAGTTCAAGTTCAATCTTCCCAACGATCTCAGAAAAATCTTCTACGCGTTCAACAAAGTCCATCTTGTTGACATCGATCACCAGCAACTTGCCCAGTTTATATCCACCAATCCACTCTTCGTAGTGTTCGTTCAACGTTCTCAGGTAATCCAGTTTGATGTTGAATTCGAAATCGCGATTGCGTTTTTGAATTTGTTGCACCAGTTTGGGTATGTCGGCCTTCAAATAAATCAGTAAATCGGGAGGTTGAACAAAACTGATCATGGAGTTGAAAATATCGAGGTAACTTTGATAATCGCGCTCGTTAATGTGGCCGCTCTTGCGCAGGTTGGCAGCAAAGATGTGGGCGTCTTCGTAAATGGTGCGGTCCTGTATGATGGTCTTTTCGCTTTCGCGGATCTGCTTCACCTGGTTGAAGCGACTGTTGAGAAAATATATCTGCAAATGAAATGCCCAGCGTGTCATGTCATCATAGAAATCACGCAAGTAAGGATTGTGATCTACCGATTCGTAGAGTGGAGTCCATCCGTAATGCTTTGCAAGCTTTTCTGCCAGCGTGGTTTTTCCGGAGCCGATGTTTCCGGCCACGGCAATATGTTTTGGTTGAGATGCCACGGTGAAAAATTTAGGAATGCAAATTCCGCATATCAGGTAAGAATTGCAATTTCATGTGTCCACTAATCCATGATTATTCTCGTTGTTCTACAGGGATTTTCTCCACATATTCGCAACATTAAAATATATTCAGAGGCTATGCGGTTGTTGTTTGTTTTTCTCCTTTTCGCAGGTTTTTTATCCTCATGCAGAAATACGGTGCAGGAAGAATGTGCGTATGCGCCCAACACCGAGGGTATTACCGTTGATTTACAGTTCGAATCACTGGAAGATGCTCTGCCGGCAATTAAAAGCAAGCAAGAGTTAGTGGACTTCTTTTCGCGCAACACCACCATGCGCGATTATTTCTTCAATCGTCAGGCCTATCCAAGTGACTCGGTATTTATCAATGAATTATACAACCGGTTCAGTAATGCGCATCTCGACACATTATTAATGGAAACGAAGACGGTGTTTGGAGATGGAGCGCAATTGAAAGAAGAACTTACGGTAGCGTTCACGAACCTGAAATCGTATTACCCTGATTTTCAAATTCCGCGCGTGCAAACCGTAATCACGGGTCTTGAAAGCGATCTCTTTCTGAGTGATTCATTAATTATCATCGGGCTTGATTATTATCTCGGTAAAGGAGCACACTATCGGCCCAACATGTATGAATACATGCTGCGCAGGTATGAGAAAAATTTTATTGTGCCCTCCATCATGCTACTATACGGTATTGATGGTCGTTATAATGAAACCGATTTAAGTGATCACACGGTGCTGGCTGATATGATCACTTATGGAAAGGCCTATTACTTTGCCAAGCGCATGATGCCCTGCGTGCCAGATAGTATTTTTATTGGTTATACAGCCGAAGAAATGACGGGAGCCCGTGCTAACCAGGATAGGATCTGGAAGAAGATGGTGGAGGACGAAGCTTTTTATTCCATCACGCAGCAAATGAAGCAGCGATACATTGCTGAGCGACCCAAAACCTATGAAATTGGTGATCAGGCTCCGGGCCGCATTGGCACCTGGGTGGGTTGGCAGATTGTAAATAAATATGCCGAAAAAAATTCTGATCTTACGCTTCCGCAGTTAATGAAGGTGAAAGATGCCCGCGCAATTTTCACAGAGTCTAAGTACCGCCCCTTCGAGAAGTAATTTTTTGCAGGATGAATTTGAGATTGCCGTTCAGATAAAATCCTGAATCGCACTTCGTAATTAGTAAATCCGTTTCTATCTTTCTTCGCATATTAAATTTCTGCCCATGAAACCTGTTGTGTTCACCAAATTATCGCTCATGATGCTCCTGGAATATTTCATCTGGGGTTCATGGTACGTGACAATGGGCACCTACATGTCAGAGTTTCTGCATTCGAGTGGTGTGCAGATTGGTGCGGCCTACAGCGCCTTGGCCATTGCAACCATGATCTCTCCCTTCTTTGTGGGCATGGTGGCCGATCGTTTCTTTGCCGCCCAACGCATCATGGGAGTACTTCATATTTTGGGAGCGGTTTTACTTTACATGGCTACGCAAATCACGGACAACACTACTTTCTATTGGTTGATTGTTGTTTACTCTTTAATGTACATGCCAACCATTGCACTTTCTAACAGCATCGCCTTTCAGCAGATGACAGATCCGGGCAAGCAATTTCCGTGGATCCGTGTATTTGGCACACTGGGTTGGATTGTAGCGGGGATTATGATCGGTAAACTGGGCATTGAAAAAACTCACTATACGTTTGAAATGGCAGCTATCGCTTCCTTATCATTAGGAGTCATCAGTTTTATATTGCCGCACACCCCTCCCAAAGGGAAAATGCCTGAGACGAAAGCGACCAGCGCGATTGGCACAGAGGCATTGGTGCTCTTTAAAGACAAGCCGTATTTGATTTTCTTCATTGCCGCTATTCTGGTATGCATTCCACTTTCATTTTATTACGGATTTGCCAACCTCTTCTTAAATGAAGTGGGTATGGACAACGCGGCAGGTAAAATGATTTTAGGACAAGTATCGGAAGCGATATTTATTCTCGCCATTCCATTTTTATTCAATAGCATAGGAGTTAAGAAAATGTTGTTGCTGGGAATGGCAGCATGGATTCTCCGCTATGTATTTTTTGCCTATGGCAATGCAGATGTGAACTTATGGATGTTGTATGCGGGCATAATCCTTCACGGCATTTGTTATGATTTCTTTTTCGTGACTGGTTATATGTACACCGAAAAGAAAGCAGGAGAGAAAATCAAAAATGCAGCGCAAGGTTTGTTCACGTTCGCCACGTACGGTGTGGGCATGTTTATCGGCACCTGGTTCTCAGGATTTGCCACGGATTATTACACGACCGATGGTGTGCATCAGTGGAAAGAAATTTGGTTTGTACCCGCTTACATTGCAGTGGGTGTAATGGTATATTTTATTTTCTTCTTTAAGGAGAAGAAGGAGATTAAAGCAGCATAATAAATTATTGATTGTGGTTGGTTATTCGTGGGCAGGAAAATCAAGAATTAACAAATAGAAAAATCCAAGGTCTGTGTCCAAAATCCAAAGTCTGTGTCCAAAATCCAAAGTCTGTGACCAAAATCCAAGGTCTGTGACCTCACAGACCATCAACAAATAATAAATGTATTCCTTAAAACAGATGCCATCTTTCATTAAAATTTTAAAATCCAAGGTCTGTGTCCAAAATTCAAGGTCTGTGACCTCACAGACCATCAACAAATAATAAATGTATTCCTTAAAACAGATGCCATCTTTCATTAAAATTTTAAAATCCAAGGTCTGTGTCCAAAATTCAAGGTCTGTGACCTCACAGACCATCAACAAATAATAAATGTATTCCTTAAAACAGATGCCATCTTTCATTAAAATTTTAAAATCCAAGGTCTGTGTCC
>CAZIOY010000075.1:13604-20680 GCA_964540915.1 uncultured Ohtaekwangia sp. | reverse complement strand
GACAAAGGCAACAAAATAATAAACGTACTCCCTTCCCCTTCCTTTGTCTCCACCTCCAACTCCCCACCATGTGCTTTTACAATATCATAACTCAATGATAAACCCAATCCCGTTCCTTGTCCTGTTGGCTTGGTGGTGAAGAATGGTTGAAAGATTTTATCTACTACTTTTTGAGGAATGCCATTGCCGTTGTCGGTGACTCGTATCTCAACTTTATCGCCAAGTCTTTTTGTACTCACTGTAACCATAGGCTCATATCCAGATATATTCAACTGCTTTTTTTCGTTGACAACATAAAAGGCGTTGGTAAGTAAATTCAAAATCACCCGGCCAATATCCTGTGGTATGACATTGATTTTTGGAAGTGATGAATCAAAATCTGCTTTCATCTCCGCGTTGAAGGATTTGTCTTTTGCCCGTAAGCCGTGATAAGTGAGACGTAGGTACTCATCGCACAAAGCATTGATATCGGTGAGTTCTTTTATTCCGCTGCTGCTTCTCGAATGTTGCAGCATGCCTTTAACAATCGCATCCGCACGTTTGCCATGGTGATTTATTTTCTCCAGATTTTGCGCAATATCTTTCAACAGTTCATCTTCGAGCCCTTCATCGCGCTTGTCTTTTGTCTTATGTCTTTCGTCTTGAATCTCCTTAATCAGTTCATTGCTTACTTCCGAAAAGTTATTGACAAAGTTGAGTGGGTTTTGAATCTCGTGCGCAATGCCTGCGGTGAGTTCTCCCAGTGATGCCATTTTTTCTGATTGGATGAGTTGGGATTGGGTGGATTTTAAATCGGTCAGGGACTTTTCCAACTCCTGAGTTCGCTTCCTAACCTGTTCTTCGAGTATTTCATTTTGGCGCTCCAATAACTCTTTCTTTTCCTCTGTAATCCGAATCACTTTTACGGCTTCCAACTCCCGCTCGACCAAAATTTCCTTATAGCTAAGAGACACATACAGAAGAAGTAAAATAGGTGCACTCAATAAAACAATTGCCTTCAGTAAGTTTTCATAATCATAAAAACGATCCGGTGAATATTTATGGAGCGTAACCCAGACCAAGGAACCCAAGGTAAGTACTGTCATAGCGATTACTATCGTCCACTCCACCTTTTTGATCTTACTCCAGGAAGTGATCACCAACCAGGCAAAATATCCAAGCAGGATTGCTTCCACCAATCCAAACGGCCATGAAATATTGAATACATGGCCCAATGCACTGGCAATCGGCATTACGATCAAAATGAAAATTGTTATCCATGAAATTTTCTTCTTCAGCACCCACTCGGTAATCAAAAGTGTAAAGGCATGCATGACCGGTAGTGATAACCCATTCGTAATAAGAAAAATGACTTTCTCTGAATAATAAGATGCCTCGTAAAACAATCCGTAATAAGTTCCCAATGCCGCTAACAAAACAACGAGGGTAAGAACCGTTGCCAGCCGAAATATTTTCTGAGCAGGATTCAGGAAGAGCAATACCAAAAACAGGAAGAACAGCAAACCGGAAACAGAAACACTGACAGCCCCCAGTATATACGTTTCCTTTATTTTGCTTGTGACCGATCTATTGAATTCAGGACCGGTAATCATGATAACATGGCGCAGATTGTGAGGATTAAGTCTTAGTTCCCGTTGAGTTATCAATGTCTCATAATCCACAAAATGGACAGCAAGAAGATGTTCCTTTCCGGGAACTAGGGGAATAGGGCTTGCATATTTAAGAATTGGATTATACGCTTCGTATGGATTGCCCGTTTTGCCAAAAGATTGAACTAATACACCATCTAAATAAATGTCAGATGCCGCCCACAGTTTTCGGCTTATGCCAAGTGGAATGTTTTCAAATGAACTATCCAACTTTAGTTTCAGTCTGAACCAGCCTTCCACCCGGCCATTTTCATCAGCTATCTCTACAGATAGTTGCACCGGCTTAAGTCCTTCCCAGGCACTAGCGTCAAAATCCACATCAGCCCATTCTTGATTGGTTCCAGAATGAAATAACCAGCCATCGAGTTCAGCCAAAGGTATTTGCTGATGGGTGCCAAACATGCCCGGGCTCAATAAGGTTGCTTTTTCTTGTGCCTGACCTATTTTGATAAAACAGAATAGTAGGAATACAATTTTTAACAATGATTTCATATAGGGAAAACTGATGCTTATTTGATCGAATTAGTAAGATTGTTGCTTCCCCGGCAAGCGCTCCAGTTACATCTTTGAGGTAGCGTACAATAGTGTCATCTTAAATATAAACCTTATCCCGGTTCCATCCTCGTTACTACTACTTTTTACTTGAAAGACTTAACCTCCCAATCCACACATCACCGGCTTTTTTGCTGTATTGAATATCTTATCTTGAGTGGAGGAAAATCTTATCTTCCCTAAATCCATTTTTCGAAGCCCCTCCTATCTTCCATGGGCCACGACTTTCTATTAACTTAACACCAAAGTTTACGTAAGCACCTCCAAGTAATTACATCATGCTCCAACTCACCGATATCAAAAAGGCTTACGGATCGCGCCTCATTCTTGAGATTCCACAACTCACCATTCCCTATGGGGCCTATTGGATCAAAGGGAATAACGGCTCGGGCAAAACTACCCTGATGAAAATCCTGGCCGGCATCAACCCGTTTGAAGGCGTTGTACAATTGAACAATACGGACTTAGTTAAAAATCCAATGGCCTATCGGCAGCAGGTTTCCTTTGCGGAAGCAGAGCCTGTATTTCCGGGCTTCGTCACCGGGTGGGATCTTATTCGCTTTGTGCAGAACACGCGCAACGAAAAGGAAGAAAGTATGCAGGCGCTGGTAGATTATTTTGGTGTGCGCGGTTTCCTGGATTACAGCGTAGGCACTTACTCCAGCGGGATGAATAAAAAACTTTCATTGCTGCTCACGTTCATAGGCAACACCAAACTCATTCTGCTGGATGAACCACTGATCACGCTCGAGGATATTTTCCTTCCGCTATTGTTTTCACTCATCAAAGAACGCCAGGCACGAGGCACTTCCTTTCTGCTCAGCTCTCATCAACCCTTTCGGGAAGATCAGTTTAAACCCGATGGAAAAATTGTCGTGGAAAATAACATAGCACAATTTGTTACATCATGAAAGCCATTCTTCATCTGATGGTCAAGGCGCTGGTGATGCCCTTCTATAAGAATCACGCAGGACTATTGTTCTTCGTTTTCTTTCTAATGTTTGGCATTGTAGAATCTACCCAGATTGTCTTCTATCATCAGTCATTAATTTATGGTATGCTGACTTCTGGAATATTTTTATTGATTGTACTCACGATCTGGTTATTCTACCAACTCAAATCACTTCACTTCCTGCTCAAAACTTCGGGTGAAGATTCGTATCTGTTTCTTCATCACCTTGCTGTGATGCCATCATCACAAAGCTTCTTCTGTTTTTTCCTGATCAGTTTTCTCACCTTTATTCCCGTGTTTGTTTACACGATCGCGATCTATGCCCTTGGCATTCAACATCAGTTTTATATCAGTCTTGCCATCGTGTTCCTTTTTCAATTCGCTTTGTGGTTGATGAATGCATGGGCACTCAACTATACCTTACGCAAGAAACACATCGCAGCTCGCATCACCTTGCCAACGCTTACATTACCGTATCAGCGAACACAGCTCGGCATCTATGCCGGTTATCTTTTCAAAGAGGAAAAATCAGCCGTTATGCTCAGCAAATTATTCTCACTGACGTTGATCTACATCATCAAAGAAACGCTGGAAGCAGGAGATGATTTCAGAATCATTGGTATCACGTGGTTGTTTGCCTTGCTCTCGCATACGTATCTGATTAACAAACTAAAAGTATTTGAAGATCAATCACTGAGCTGGACAAGAAGCCTACCCATCTCCAGAGCCGCAACCTTTACGACTTACTTTTTCCTTTATGCATTGCTTATGATACCCGAGCTGCTGCTACTCACCGGCAGCATAGGCAAAGGACTTTCCATCATTCAACTGTTGTTATTGCCTGCATTTTCAAGTGCGTTCCTTATTACCATTCACAGTTACTTGTTTAAACCCCATCGCGACCCGGATAAGTTTGTTACTTATTTGTTTTGGTTGTTCATGATTTTCTTTATGCTGGTTTTAAGTAAAATGATCTGGATAGCGGTCGCTGTCTTCCTGCTCATTTCCTTTTTGTCATTTAAGAAGAGATTCTATATTTATGAACCCACAGAAGATTGAAAAGTGTGAGCATTTCCTTTATCGATTGAGTTTTCTGTTCTGGGTACTTTGATTGGAAAGTGAACTAATCGGAAAAATAGTAACTTAAGCAGTAAAACATCCGTTAATGATATTTTTAACAGACACCTTTTCTTTCCTATGATAAAGAAATACTATATTCTGGCTGGGAATAGAAAAATATCACTAACATCAGTGTTGATTTATTAATTTCAAGAATAAGAATAAATGAAAGCCAGCGTCTACACCCAATACGGTCCACCCGAAGTACTTCAACTGAAAGAAGTGCCGAAGCCAACACCCAAAGACAACGAGGTGCTTGTAAAAGTACATGCCACCACCGTTAATCGAACCGACACCGGATTTCGGGTGGCCGAATATTTTGCTGTGCGCGTAGTCGGTGGTCTCTTCAAACCAAAGAAAACTATTTTAGGAACTGAGTTCGCTGGAGTCATTGAAGCCCTTGGTAAAAATGTTACTTCATTCAAACCAGGTGATCCTGTTTTTGGATTAAATACCTATCAGTTTGGTACACATGCGGAATACGTTTGTCTTCCTGAAAAAGGCTCCATCGCCATCAAGCCCACCAATATGACGTTTGAGGAAGCGGCTGCCGTGTGTGATGGATTAATGTTGGCCATCAATTACATCCGCAAAATAGATTTTAGTAAGAACCCAAAAATACTCATCAACGGTGCATCGGGTTCCATTGGTTCGGCCAGTGTGCAACTCGCCAGGTATTACGGTGCGGAAATTACAGCCGTGTGCAACACTAAAAATATTTCCTTAGTAAAATCATTTGGTGCCGATGAAGTCATTGATTACACCCAACAAGATTTTACGAACACAGAAAAACTGTTTGATGTTGTGCTGGATGCCGTTGGCAAGAGTACTTTTTTCAAATGCAAAAAAATACTGAAGCCCGGTGGCGTGTATTTTTCAACCGAACTCGGTCCGGGATGGCAGAATGTTTTCTTGCCGTTGATAACACCGCTGCTCGGAAGCAAACGAGTGAAATTCCCCATCCCCACCGATAGCCAAAAAGACATTCTGTTTTTTAAAGAGCTGATTGAGACAGGAAAATACAAAGCAGTGATTGATCGCACTTATCCGCTAGAGCAAATTATTGAGGCTACTCACTATGTGGAAACGGGAGAAAAGACGGGAAATGTGGTGATCACGTTGAAGCATAACAACTAAATCCTCAAACCTACCAATTCCAGCTTTTGAGCCTTCAAGACTTCTGAACCAAAAGCCGGTTTGGTTGTTATAAAGTCATGTTTACATTCTTCAAATCAGACCCAGTAAAAAAACTGGAAGCCAAACGGGCAAAATTGCTCGAAGAGGCCATGCACGTACAACGATCAGGAGATCTTAAATTGTACGCAGAAAAAATATTAGCCATCGATCAACTCGAAAAAGAAATTGAAGTGTTACGTTCAAAAAAATAGTTCAGTTATTGATCCAGATTGCACCGTCTTCTGGTTCCGCAGAGATTTGCGCCTGCAAGACAATGCGGGGCTTTATCATGCACTAAAAGAAAACAAAGACGTAGTACCCATCTTCATTTTCGACACTTCTATTCTTGATAAACTTGAAGAGAAGGCCGATCGAAGGGTTGAGTTCATTCACAACGCTCTCATGGTGATGCAACAGCAGTTGGAAGAATTGGGAAACTCGATGATTGTGTTTCATGGCGATCCGATAGCGATCTTCAAGTCACTAAAACCAAAAGCGGTTTACACCAATCATGATTACGAACCGTACGCACGTCAGCGGGATGAAGCCATCAAAAATATTCTAATTGAAAAAGGGTCTGATTTCAAGACCTTCAAAGACCAGGTGATCTTTGAAAAAGAAGAAGTGACCAAAGATGATGGCAAGCCGTACACCATCTTTACGCCTTATAGTCGCAAGTGGAAATCATTGATTACTCCCGCACATCTCAAGAGCTACGCAACAGAAAGTCATTTCGGGTCATTCAAAAAAATAAAAGCAGAACCGCTTCCGTCATTGAAAGAATTAGGATTTGAATCAACAGGTTTACCGTTTCCGGAACGCATGATCAAACAATCCATCGTTGAGAAATACGATCAGCAAAGAAATTTTCCTGCTATTGAAGGAACAACCAAACTCAGCGTGCATTTGCGATTCGGCACCGTGAGCATTCGTAAGCTGGCTCAACTCGCGCAGAAAAAAAATGAAGTATGGCTGAATGAATTGATCTGGCGTGATTTCTATCACATGATCTTGTGGCACTTCCCACAGGTTGAAAATCATGCCTTCAAACCCGCCTATGATCACATTCCGTGGCGTCACGATGAAAAAGAATTTAAAGCCTGGTGTGAAGGAAAAACCGGTTATCCTATTGTTGATGCCGGCATGCGTGAGTTGAACAACACCGGCTTCATGCACAATCGCGTGCGCATGATCGTTGCGAGTTTTCTTACTAAACACTTGCTCATCGACTGGCGCTGGGGTGAAGCCTACTTCGCAAAAAAATTATTGGACTTCGATCTCGCTGCTAACAACGGAGGCTGGCAATGGGCAGCTAGCTCAGGCTGCGATGCGGCTCCCTACTTCCGCGTATTTAATCCTACCTTACAAACAGAAAAATTTGATCCCAAACTCGCGTACATCAAGAAGTGGGTACCTGAATTGGAAACAAAGGATTATCCTAAACCAATCGTTGATCATAAGTTTGCGAGGGATAGAGTATTGAAGGTATACAAAGAAGCGTTGGGGAGTAGTGAGTAAATAGTCTTGAGTCTTTAGTCTTTAGTCGTGAGTAATCGATTTGAGAACTGCACTTACCAAAATCTCTTTTGTTTCAAACTAACGACTCAAGACTAAGGACTCAAGACTAA
>CAZIOY010000075.1:0-13504 GCA_964540915.1 uncultured Ohtaekwangia sp. | reverse complement strand
GACTAACGACTAAAAACTAACAACCAAAAAAATGAAGATACTTCTCACTGGTTCCACCGGTTACATTGGCCGAAGATTACTGCCTGCATTACTGGCCGATGGTCATGAGGTGATTTGCCTGGTGCGTGATCAGCGTAGGTTTGATTGGGATGATTTTTCTAAAGAAGACCTGGCAAAGATATCAGTAGTGGAAGGAGATCTTTCAAAAGGATCAACGCTGGCATCCGCTCCTACCGATTTTGAGGTAGCCTATTACCTGGTGCATTCGATGAGTTCGTCCCACGAAGATTTCACGCGAATCGAATCCGACTCAGCGAAGAACTTTGTAGAACTCATTAATCGCAGCACTGCGAAACAAATCATTTACCTGAGTGGTATTGTCAATGATGATGCACTATCGAGTCATCTTCTTTCAAGAAAAAATGTAGAAGATATTTTGAAGACATCAAAAGTTCCTGCTACTGTACTGCGTGCCGCAATTATTATTGGTTCTGGCAGTGCTTCCTTTGAAATCATTCGCGACCTGGTAGAGAAACTTCCGGTGATGATTGCTCCGCGCTGGTTGAAAACAAGATGTCAACCGATCGGTATACGAAATGTGATTCAATATCTGCAAGGAGTCTTGTTAAAGCCGGAATCGTATAATCAATCATTCGATATTGGTGGTGCGGATATTCTCACCTACAAAGAAATGTTGTTAGGCTATGCCAAAGTAAGAAACCTAAAACGGCTGATCATCACCGTGCCCGTGCTTTCTCCTAAACTATCTTCATTGTGGTTGTATTTCGTTACGTCCACATCCTATTCATTGGCGCGCACACTCGTAGCCAGCATGAAAAACGAAGTGATCTGTAACGACACCCGCATTCAACAGGTGGTTCCGATAAAAATTCTTCATTATCAAGAAGCGCTTCGGTTGGCATTCGATAAAATCAGTCAGAAGGATATCATATCCAGTTGGAAGGATGCGATCTCTCAGGATACGATGCAAAACAATTTCCTGGATAACCGACAGGTGCCCGAACATGGAGTGCTCATTGATAAACGGATCATTGCCTTCGAGAGAGATAAAAACGAAGTAATCGAAAACCTGTGGCGCATTGGCGGAGTGCGTGGCTGGTATTTTGGCAACTGGCTGTGGCGCATACGCGGAGTACTGGATAAAGTGGTAGGTGGTGTAGGCCTGCGAAGAGGACGCAGAAGTGAAGTTGATCTAAAGCCAGGTGATGCCCTTGACTTCTGGAGAGTATTGTTAGCCGATAAAGCAACTGGTCGATTACTGCTTTACGCGGAAATGAAACTTCCCGGAGAAGCGTGGCTGGAATTCAAAATAAAAGAAAGCAATGGCAAGAGCATGCTTCATCAAACCGCTACCTTTCAACCACTGGGTTTGTGGGGTCGCGTGTACTGGTACCTCATGTTACCGTTCCACGGAATTCTTTTCCCAAAGATGGCAAAGAATATTGTGACGAATAAATTCTGAAATTAATCCCAAACAAACTTCCACGAACCATCGTGCTGTCGTTTCCACACAGTATGAAATATACCTTCGTTCGTGGTAGCGTTTCCTATTGAATCGGTGGACGTATAGACATACTTTCCATAAGTGTAACCGAGATCACCAGAAGAAGAAACATCTACAAAATCAGGAGCTCATGTGAGTGATCCCGCTCCCGAAGTCAAACTTTTTTCATAGCTCAACCTCAAGTCATTTTTGCCTTTTATCAGGCTATTATTTCTAAGCAAAACCACATCATCCGCAGCAAAGGAAAGAAAGGCTTTAGGGACACCTTCCTCTTTTGCCATAGCAGCAAAAGCATGTTCTATATCAATGATTTCTTTCTTCCATGCATCTAAATCATGTTTCTCATTCGGAGAGCACGAAGGGAAAATTAAAACGAACACTACAATCGCAGATAATGATAACTTCATATAGTTTATTTATTAATGTCAGGACTCTTTTAATAAATACTTTAGAGAAAGTGATGTGTACTAAACTTTTAAATATCGAACGACTTACTGGAATATATCAATAGAAAAACACTTCATCCACAAAGAACCAACCCTTCTGTCCTTTGCCACCGTGCCATAGCGGAAGTTTGTTCACTGGCTTCGCAACAACTTTGTAATACGAGTAGCTGGATGATTCAAATGAAATTCCAAGCGCCTCCATACTTTGAGGATGATGCGCAGTGGGTTGTTCTACTTTTATTGATTTGATTAATTTAATTTCTTTCGCATTGGCACCACCCCACACTTCAACATCAGTAGGAGGAAAAATATATCCACCTAAATTGTCGGCATAACTCAATACAATCTTATTAATCGCTGGAGGTTTACTTCCAAAATCAAAACCTGCTTCGAATGCATTCTCGCGAAAGCCTAACCATGAAGGTTCTTTCAGCACATCTGTGAATCCTTTTCGCCCATCGGTTAAACTGCTGCCACCTTCACCCGGATATTGTTTATCGGCCGGCTTTAACAAAGTAACTTGCGCAGGCGTATGTCCTTCCACATAGCAGGTGATTTCTAAGAGATCACTACAATACCAACCGTCTTTGCAGGCCAACGCCCTTAACTTCACGGTTTCACTTACCGAGATTGGCGTATCATACGTGGCACTTGAAATACTATCTGGCTTACTTCCATCCAATGAATATCGAATGGCTACACCCGGCATGGTGTGCTTTAGCTGAAGAAGGTCTCCTTTCTTAAGGATGCCTTCATTTACCAATATCGGTATGCTTAGTGCCAGAAGACTGGTATCATTAAACAACGTGTGAATAAACTCTGTTTTTGGAAATGCTTTCTCTAATTCAACCTTCTCCGCTTCGCTGATCGGAGTATTCCAAATAAAAACTTCACGCAAGGCAGGAAGTGATAGAATAGCAGTTAAAGCATCTTTGGTAACCGAAGTGCCTGATAAAGAAATTGACTCAAGACTGGTTAATGATTTCAGCTTAGTCAGTCCCTCGCCTTTAATAGTCGTGAAGTTGAGATTAATTTTTTCCAGATTTTTAAACTGACTGATGAGGGTTAAGTCGGCATCGGTTACGGGCATCTTCGAAAGGTTAAGAACTACGAGCTGATCTTTTATTTCGTTTAACTCTTCCAGTGAGCGTAACTGAAAAGACTCTTTCACAAAAAAGTCGGCATGTAACGCAGGACTATTTTGATACAGTGGAAAGACCGTTCTGAAAGGTGTGTTCATTTTCCTGATCACCTCCGATGAAACAGCTTTAAATGGATAGACTACAGTGGCCACATTTTTGCTTCTTGCGTTTACTTGTGAAGTTGCCAACATCCTCAACGTATCACCCTCCGCGAAATCATTCATCTTCTTTTCAAAATCAGCACCCGATTGTATCCATGCCTCCAATAGTGAAATCTCAAAAGGTGTTAATTGTGTCTTTCCATCGGGTGGCATATGATCATCATGTTCCAGTGGCAAGTGAATATAGTTAATCATTCTACTGGAATCCGGGTTTCCCTCTATCCATGCTTTGCCATTTTTTCCTCCTCGCTTAAATTTATCGATGGAGGTCATTATTAATTTACCCTTGGCTTTGGACTCATTGTGGCAGGAGAAACATTTCTGTTCAAATACCGGCATAACTGCCAACCTATATAGTGAAGCATTCTCAACGGTAATTGTTTCCTCCGGCTTATTAGTAACCGGAGCCAGTACATAGTTTTCGCCATGCGTGAGTACGGAGCCTGTGTGACCTGTCAGCAACAAAACCAAAATAGAAAACACCACAGAACTGTAAAGAACAATCATACTTTTCTTCACGTTTTGATACCATACCAGAATAAAAAAAGTCAGTAAACTCAGTACAACTCCGCTAATCTTATGTTGCTGCAGTGCATCAGCTCCATAGTCTCCACCAATAGAGAGAAAAAAACCAAACAGCGCAGTAACGGATGCTGATAAAGCAGCCAACACCAGACATAGCAACATGACCTTTCGAAACTGGTTTTTTTGAAACGTGTTTCTGAACATCATGAATACAAAAAGCAAAATGAGTATACCGATTGGAACGTGCAGCACCATGGGGTGCATGCGCCCTGCTACCTGAAGCCAGGCCGGCAATTCAATTCTATCTTCAAAGATTAAAAGAAACAATAGTAGAACCTGGATGAAGAAAATCAGGTTGACAGAAATACGGGATATTCTTTGCATGAAATACGTTAGGCTAAAATCCCCTCCACCACTTTTCCAGCAACATCGGTGAGTCGATATCTTCTTCCTAAATGTTTGTAAGTAAGTTGCTCATGGTTAAGTCCCATCAAATGAAGTATCGTAGCATGAAAATCATTGACATGAACAGGGTCCTTCACAATATTGTAACCAAACTCATCCGTCTCTCCATAGGTAATACCCGGTTTCACCCCTCCCCCTGCCATCCAGATGGTGTAAGCGCGTGGATGATGATCACGACCGTAATTTTCTGCCGAGAATGTTCCCTGGCAATAATTTGTGCGACCAAACTCACCACCCCAGATTACAAGTGTTTCATCAAGAAGACCCCGTTGTTTTAAATCCATAATCAGAGCTGCTGTGGATCGGTCTACGTCTTGCGCCTGCAAAGGCATCTCACCGGTCATGTTTCCATGCTGATCCCAACCCTGATGATATAATTGAACAAATCGCACACCCGCTTCCGAAAGTTTTCGCGCCAGCAAACAATTCGCTGCGTAGGTTCCGGGCACGAGACAATCGGCTCCATACATTTTAATGATGTTGTCGGGCTCTTTGGTAAGATCTGTCAATTCAGGAACAGCGGTCTGCATGCGATAGGCCATCTCATACTGTTGCACGCGTGTTTGTATTTCCGGATCACCAAACTCTTTATAATTCAAATCATTGAGCTGAGCAAGATTGTCAAGCATTTTTCTGCGATCAGCACGATCACGTCCTTCCGGATCTTTCAGGTATAATACTCTCTCTTCACTACTGCTAAACTGCACTCCTTGGTGCACGCTATCCAAAAATCCATTGGTCCATAATTTTGAATATACTCCTTGTCCGTTTCCACGGCCACGTGATAATAACACGCAGTAGGCAGGAAGATTTTTATTCTCACTTCCCAAACCATAGCTCATCCACGCACCCATACTCGGGCGGTTTCCTTGCTGCGCACCAGTCTGCATAAACGTAAGTGCCGGATCATGATTGATCGCTTCCGTATGCATCGATTTAATGAAACAAATATCATCCGTCACTTTAGCAATGTTTGGAAACATCTCACTCACCCATGCTCCCGACTTTCCATATTGATTGAATTTAAAATGCGATCCCACCAATGGAAACTTCGCTTGATTTGCCGTCATACCCGTAAGGCGCTGTCCCATTCGTATAGACGCAGGTAATTCTTCACCCATCATTTTATTGAGCATCGGCTTGTAATCAAAACTCTCCAACTGTGAAGGAGCACCGTTTTGAAAAAGATAGATCACGCGTTTTGCTTTCGGTGCGAAATGAGGAAGACCTAATCCCTGTATTGGACTTTCTGATTTTGAAAGTAAGTCGGGAATCAATAGCGAGCCCAATGCGACAGAGCCCAAACCTAAACTCACCTTACCTAAAAAGTGTCTGCGGGTAATGTGAAAGCGATGATCGATAAATTCTTTGCTCATACCCTATTCAAATTTCATTATTTAAAAAATCAAAATTCTTACTTCGTTGATTTGTAACTCGTTCCTATTTACGTTTTCGTAATGGCTTCATCCAGGTTATAAATAGTTTGCACCACCTGCATCAGGGCAGCGAGTGAAATCACATCATCAATTTTTTCATGCTGATACTCCCCTGCAGCAACAAATTTCTTTGCCTTGTCTGGCGATTGCTTGAATGCATTCTTCTCCTCCTCAAAATATTGAAGCAACATGGTTAACTCTTCCTGTTTTGGCTGACGGCAAACAATAGACTGAAATGCTTTCTTCACTTTCTCTTCTACCGTGGATCGTTCCACCATCAGGCGTTCTGAAAAAACCCTGGCCGCCTCAAGCATCAAGGGTTCATTTAATAGCACCAAGGCCTGAAGTGGCGTGTTGGTTCTCATCCGGTTTACTTCGCACTGATCGCGGTTGCTGCCATCGAACACGAGCATGCCTGGAGGTGGCACGGTGCGTTTGATAAAAGAGTACAATCCTCTGCGATATAATTTGTCTCCATGATCCTGCACATAACGGGCAAGCACTCCGCGCCCGGAGGTGGATGATTCCCAAATACCTTTCGGCTGATATACTTTCACACTCGGTCCGCCAATTTCTTTTACCATTAATCCACTACTGGCAAGAGCCAGATCACGAACCCCTTCAGCTGTTAATCGTGTGCGTGGACCTCTTGCTACTAAAATATTATCGGGATCGGTAGCTAATTTTTCTTTGCTCAAGGCAGAAGATTGCTTGTAGGTAGATGAGGTCACGATCTGCTTGATTAATCTTTTAACGTCCCAACCATGCTCCCTGAAATCTACAGCAAGCCAATCGAGCAACTCAGGATGCGAAGGCATTTCGCCTTGCATGCCAAAGTCGCCACTGGTTTTTACGAGGCCTCTTCCAAAAAATTCCTGCCATATTCTATTTACAAAAACGCGAGCAGTCAATGGATTCTTTTTATCGAACAACCACTTGGTAAGACCCAGCCGGTTGGCACCATACACGTTTGAATCATACGGTAAAATATCAGAGGGAATTCCAATGTCCACGACTTCTCCATGGGCGTCATAAGCACCACGGGTGAGTATGTACGTGGGGCGCTTCCAGGTAGTATCTTTCATCACCATCACCTCCACGGGAGTCGTATCTCTTTTGTTGATGAACGTGAGAATATTTTGAACTTCCTCAGTGGTGATTTTTATTTTCGGGGGATCGGCCAGTGAAGCCAATGAAATATCTCCGACTAAACCCTTTTCAGGAACCCTATTGAAGAAAGCAAAAGTCCGATAATAATCTTTTTGCGAGATCGGGTCATATTTGTGATCGTGGCAATGCGCGCACTCAAAGGTAAGTGCAAGAAAAGCCTTTCCAAAGGTATTGGTGCGATCGGTTACATACTCCACCCGGTACTCTTCATCAATGATACCTCCCTCCTGTGTGATTTTATGGTTACGGTTAAAACCTGTTGCCAGCAACTGCTCTTTGGTGGGATTGGGCAACTGATCACCGGCCAACTGCCAGGTTACAAACTGATCATAAGGATAATTTTTATTGAAAGCATGAATCACCCAATCACGCCACGGCCACATCGTTCGCAGTCCGTCATCCTGATAACCGTGCGAATCGGCATAACGCGCCACATCCATCCAATACACCGCCATGCGTTCCCCATATTGCGCTTGGGCTAGCAACTCATCCACCATTTTCTCAAAAGCAGTATCGGATCGATCAGCCAAAAAACGATTTTGCATTTCTATGGATGGTGGCAATCCGGTAATGTCCAGGCTCGCTCTTTTTAATAAGCGTTCACGGTCAGCAGGTTCATTGGGTTTTAAACCCGCTGTTTCTATCCGGGCTAAAATAAAATGATCAATCTCATTCGATGGCCATTCTTCCTTTTCAACTTTAGGAAGCTCTGCTTGAGCCGGGGGGATGAATGACCAATGTGGTTTATACTTCGCGCCTTGTTCAATCCACTTCTCAATTAAATCAATTTCATTTTTGGTGAGCGATAAATTGGAATTGGGCGGTGGCATCTGGATTGAGGTATCTGATGATGATACGCGTAAAAAAACTTCTGATTGATCGGCATCGCCCGGAACAATGACATGGGCATTCGGATTATCTTTCAAGGCCGCCAACGCGCCCTCACGGGTATCGAGCCTGAGATTTGCTTTGCGCTGATTGGCATCAGGGCCGTGGCATTTAAAACACCGGTCGGATAAAATCGGGCGGATGTGAATGTTATAGTCAACCGAGTCAGGGCTAAGCGCAATAGAGTTATTTTTCTGACACCCGGTGAAAGAAATCCCAATGATAGAAACATAGAGCACTAAAAATCCGATAGCAAATCTCATAGTAGTAGGATAATAGCTAAAAATGAGGATTTTGGATCACATTTGAAACTGTTTTTTGATAGACCGCGACCACTTACAAATTATTCCAATCTGCCTGGAAACTCTTCGTCCAATCAATTGTTTAAATGGCACATGAAAATTTACAATCTCCAACGAAAGCAATTTCTGCCTATTAAGCTTCAGGAAGCCTGGGAATTTTTCTCAACCCCTAAAAATCTAGCTAAAATAACACCCGAGCACATGGGGTTTAAGATTTTATATATTTCCGGAGGCGACAAGGCATATGCCGGACAAATTATCCGCTACCAGGTCAGTATATTACCCGGCATTAAGGTGCATTGGGTAACGGAAATCACACAAGTAAAAGAACCTCTTCACTTTATTGATGAACAGCGCTTCGGGCCCTATGCTCTTTGGCATCATCAGCACCACTTTAAAGAAGTGCCCGGAGGAGTTGAAATGACGGATGAAGTAAACTACGCAATACCTTTGGGGCCGCTTGGCCGGCTAGCCCATTTGCTTTTTGTTGGCCGTGAAGTAAATCGTATTTTTGAACACCGCTACAAGGTATTAGAGGCGTATTTTAAAAGAGACAAGAATTAATGGGTATGGGCTGGAAGGTGATTTTAATTTGTGCATTCATTACGGTAGGAACCTTTCTGTTTTGGGAGTTTGTAGCATGGTTCTCACACAAATACATCATGCACGGGATTTTATGGACCTGGCATAAATCGCACCACACCGTGCACGATCATGCCGTTGAAAAAAATGATCTGTTCGCGGTGGTGTTCAGCATCCCATCCATTGCCTTATTTATCATTTCAGCATCCGTTTATCAAAGCCCCTATTTATTTTCCGTTGCGCTCGGTATTTTCTTCTATGGATTGTTTTATCTCGTATTTCATGACATTATCGTTCATCAGCGGATAAAATGGAGACCGGCAAAGCGGAGCAAATATTTACAGCGCATGATTCATGCCCACTACATACATCACGCCAGGCACACCAAAGAAGATTGCGAAGCTTTCGGATTTTTATACGCTCCTAAAAAATTTGAACCTAAAAAATTCACGATGAAGGAGAAAAGACAGGATACGCAATAGATATAAGTAGTAAGTATAAAATCGAAAGTAAAAAGTAATTAAGCTTGGAACAGAAGTACCTTTATCTCGCCATCGATTTTTTCTCCATTCTGTTTCCATTCGTTTTTAGTTTTTATCCAAAATACAATTTTTCAAAAAAGTGGAAATATCTATGGCTGGCAATTCTACTTCCTGCTATCTTTTTTATTTTATGGGATGAGTGGTTCACACAAATGGGCGTTTGGGGTTTTAATCCGCGTTACCTGACAAAGGTTTATATTTTATCACTGCCCATCGAAGAGATTCTATTTTTCATTTGCATTCCCTATGCCTGCGTATTCACCTATGAGGCGGTGAATTATCTCATCACATGGAGAATGAGTCGTGCGCAGCAAGATTTAATCACGGATATCCTTGCTGGGGTTCTCTTTTTTATGGCCGTAATCTTCTTCGATCGGTGGTATCCTTCGGTGACTTTTATTCTGGCCTCTGTATTTCTTAACCTGCACCGTTGGGTTTGGAAAAGTGACTATCTCGGAAAATTTTATGTCGCCTTTATATTTATTCTAATCCCATTTTTCATTGTGAACGGAATACTCACGGGCACGGGCATTGAAGACCAGGTGGTTTGGTACAATGATGCTGAAAATCTGGGCGTTCGCATAGGAACTATTCCTGTGGAGGACACTTTTTATGGAATGCTCCTTTTACTAATGAACGTTTCACTCTTTGAATTTCTGCAAAAGAAAAAGGGCCTTGTGAAGGCCCCAACCAATTAGGTCTGGTTTACATTAGGCCGTCTCCAATTCAAGAGTTTGTCTTTTTCACTTTCTTGATTTTCTTAGCCTTAGGCGCTTTCGCCTTCTTTTCTTTTACACGCTTAATTTTTTTTGAATCCTTTTTCACCTGATCAACTACTAATTCGGCAATTCTTTTGGCTGATTTATCAATCAACTTATCCGTTTTATTTTTTGACTTGGTCACCCCCAGAGCCTTGACCGTTTGATGCATTGAATCCGCTAAAATCGAACGAATTTCTTTCTTACCCTTTAAAACTAATTTTTCCATAGAACTTTGTATTTCACCCCAATTTATTAGGTTACCCCTGCATTACCAAAAGGTTAAAAAAACTTAACATTAAAAAGTTATTTTCCTTCAATCCGCTTGATTTCAGGGGATTTTTTAATCAGTTCAAACTGGCTTTGCACTTCTGCCAGCCTTTCCGAAACTATCTGATACACCTGCTGCTGCTGATCGGTAGGTGGAGCATCCGCGCTCGAAATCTGCCCTTCTTTCGCCATCGCAAAGAGTCGCTCCAGCACTTGCGGTGGGTTTCTGAAGATATCCATCCGGGCTCCAGTCTGGTGCACATCATGGAGAGCAGCTTCCAGCTGATATATCTTTTCTTCTAACTGGGCCGCTTTCTTATCATTTTTCTTTAAGACCAAGCTAGCCCGCATTTTCTCCATCTCGTCAATCAGTTGCAGCGTAGTGTTTACTGAACCGAAAATCTTCATTCCAAAACTATATTGCTTTAGAATTTCAGCTTCCGTTCCTTTTGTATTGGGATCCTTCAATACATTGATCGATTGCTTATACTCTTTCCCATTTACTTTCAATATTATCGTGTAAGCACCCGGAGGAACCATAGGCGGTGTTTGTCCGGGGCCAATATCCAAATCAAAAATGAACATGTCGCGCTCACCTTTTTCATTCAATTTAACCCATTCTTTTCCTTTAGGTTGTGTGCGTAACTTCGGCAATTCATAGGGTTGTAAGCGCAGATCCCACCACACGCGATTCACTCCTGGCTTGTTAGTGGCTGCTACTTTACGGATAGTTTCATTGCGCGCATTAAGCACAACAATCTCTACAGAGTCTTTTGATTTTTCTTTCAGGTAATAATTGATATCAGCTCCGTCTTCCGGATTTCTACCGGACACATAACTGTCATCTGTTTTTATTCCATTGATGGCTTGAAAGCGATAGGCCTTGCGCATAGAAAATAAATGCGCCTCCGAATTTTGAACCTGCTCACTGAACTCACGAATCGGTGTGATGTCATCAAGTATGTAAATTCCTCTTCCATAAGTCGCGATAACGAGATCCTTAAAATTGCGCTGTATTTCTATTCCGAATATTGGAGTAGGTGGTAGATTGTTTTTTAATTGAATCCAATTCTTACCATCGTCAGGAGAAAAGTATAGTGACTTCTCGGTGCCCATCCACAACAACCCTTGCTTATCAGGATCTTCTTTAATCTGATTAACAAAGTTTGAATTATTAGCCGGTAGATTTATTTCCAGACGTTTCCAGGTAGTTCCAAAGTCTGTAGTCTTATAAACATACGAACCAAAGTCTCCCACATAATGGGCATCGACTGCAATATAACAGGTGCCGGCATCGAAATACGAGGCGGCAATATGCCGTATGGTACCCCATGTAGGTAAATCCGGCATGTTGTCTGATACGTTCGTCCACGTTTTACCACCATCTTGTGTAACATTCACTTGCCCGTCATTGCTGCCCGTCCAGAGTACACCTTCTTTCACCGGTGATTCCGCCATCGAATACAGTGTGCTTCCATCCCAGGTCATCAGGTTGTCGCTTGCCATACCACCAGAATTTAGCTGATGGGCCTTATTATTTGTTGTCAGATCTGGACTCATCACCTGCCAACCTTGACCACCATTATTGGTTTCATGTACATACTGACTACCCACCCATACTCTTCCTTTCACATGTTTGGAAAGTACCATAGGAAAATTCCAATGCCAGCGATACTTTGCATCAGCCGGAGTTGCACCAATTTGTGTTTGAGGCCACACACGCACATCGCGCGAGTGCATGGTGGTGAGATCAAAAATATCTAAACCACCATCATAACATCCCGACCATACAATATTATTATCAAAAGGATCAGGTTGAGCAAAACCGCTTTCGCAACCTCCTACTCCATGCCAGGTTCCTAATGGAATATTCCCTCCACCTAAGTAACGGCTTGGTCCACGATACGACCACGCATCTTGTCTGTTTCCATATACCCAATACGGCACGCGATCATCCACAGCCACGTGATACATCTGCGCAATGGGTAAATTAATATTGCGCCATGTTTTACCTCCGTTGTAGGTCATGTTCAAACATCCATCGTGTGCACATAATATCCGGTTGCCATCTTTCGGATCAAACCACATGTCGTGATTATCTCCGCCCGGACCCCACTGATTAAAATCTTTGACAAACGATTTTCCGCCATCAATGGATTTCATGATCCCCACACAAATCGTGTACACCTCATCTTCATTGGCTGTTGAAACACGTAAGCGGGTATAGTAGCCTGCACGTTGTCCCATCGAATGATTTTTTTGCATGAGCTTCCAGCTATCACCACCATCATCCGAACGATAAAGTCTTGGTTCGGTGTCTTCCACCAGTGCATACACTCTTTTGGGATTGGTGTAAGAAACATCCACGGAAGTTTTTCCTACCGGATGATTTGGGCCACTTTCAAGTCCATTGCGAAGTGGCTCCCACGTTTTGCCGCCATCTTTGGTTCGATAGATTCCACTGCCCTCTCCTCCACTTTGTAAATTCCAGGTGCGAATGTCCGCTTGCCACATAGCAGCATAAAGTATTTCCGGATTCTTTGGGTCAATACTCAGATCAGAACACCCTGTGTTTTCATTGACAAAAAACACACGCTCCCAGGTTTTGCCACCATCCGTGGTTTTATAAACACCTCGCTCTTGTTGCGGTCCGTGGGTATGTCCCATAGAAGCGACATAAACAGTATTCGTATCAGTAGGATGAACGATCACACGACTGATGCGATAGGTTTTTTCAAGACCCATATTCTTCCAGGTCTTGCCTGCATTAGAAGATTTATAAACACCGTTACCTACTGCATGAGCAGGGCGAATCAGAAAAGTCTCACCCGTTCCCACCCATACTTGCTTTGGCGAAGATGGAGCAATTCCAATCGCCCCAATGGCAGAATCTTCGGTGTCATCAAATATTGATTTCCAGGTAATGCCGGCATCATCCGTTTTCCAAAGTCCGCCAGAGGCAGCTCCGGAATATGATACATTTGGATTTCCAGGCTCACCGGCTACCGAAATCATTCGGTTGCCATCCGGGCCAATAAAGCGAAATTTTAAGTTTGAAAACTGTTTTGGGTCGAACGACTGAGCCTGCCCTGCGTGAAAACAAATACTCAGCGCGGCAAATAAAAAAAGCTTTCTCATAGGCAGAATTTAGGTGAGTAAATTACCTAAGAGAAAGCGGAAATAATAGTTATCAGTGAACCAATCCTGATAAGATTTTGATCAGTGGCGAATAATTACCTATTCATATCGGAGCGAATTGACAGGATTTGAGGTAGCCGCTTTGATGGATTGA
>CAZIOY010000074.1:20949-21030 GCA_964540915.1 uncultured Ohtaekwangia sp. | reverse complement strand
CTGCGGCTCGTTTTTCCTTCTCTTCGTTTTGAAATGCCAATTCTTTGTTGGCTATACCTAATTCGGCAGCTCGTTTTTCTT
>CAZIOY010000074.1:0-20849 GCA_964540915.1 uncultured Ohtaekwangia sp. | reverse complement strand
ATACTAATTCTTTGTTGGCAATGATTAACTCTGCGGCTCGTTTTTCCTTCTCTTCATTTTGAAATGCCAATTCTTTGTTGGCTATACCTAATTCGGCAGCTCGTTTTTCTTTTTCTTCGTTTTGAAATACTAATTCTTTGTTGGCAATGATTAACTCTGCGGCTCGTTTTTCCTTCTCTTCGTTTTGAAATGCCAATTCTTTGTTGGCTATTCCTAATTCGGCAGCCCTTTTTTCCTTTTCTTCATTTTGCAAGGCGAGTGCCCTGCGGACCGTGTTTAATTCTTCTTCCTTAATTATTGTTTCCTTATCCTTATCCATATTCGATGAGTTAAAAATCTTTTTTTAATCTATTGTATCGCTAGTGACAGGAATTAAATAGCCAAACTGTTTTGTAAAGTAAGTACGAAGTTTTCACGTAAAGGCTGCAAATGGTTATTGGCTGATAGTAGTTTGCCGAATGTCTGTTTTATTATTTTTTTGAATTGAGAAAATTCAACGGGCTTGCGAATGAAATAGTGTGCACCATGATCATAAAGTTGATTTACTACCGCCTGCTCAAACGAGGTCGAAAGTATGACAATAGTAATAGCTTTCAGATGTGGATTAAGTTTTATTTCAACTAAGCATTCAAGGCCGTTTTTACGAGGCATATTGAGGTCCAGGAAAATGATGTAAGGAACCAGTGCTTCATCCCGTTTGATGATATCCATGAGTTGTTCACCATCATGCACCGTGGTGAGATGAGCGTCTAGCATCGACTCGGTCAGCGCTTGTTTAAAAAAGAGACAATCATCGATATCATCGTCCGCAAGCAGTACATTCAAGGGTTGTGTTTTCATGCGTTAGAATGTATTTAAATTTACTTGTAGATAGCTCTTCGGTTGATAGGGCGTAGTGAATTATTTGTTGTGTCTGATTTACCCGGCATGTTCATCGCTGGAAAAAACATAGCCGGCACTTCCGTAGTTTTATCTGTCAACAAGTGCATGCGTTCTTCTTCATCCATTACAATTTTACGGTTGGAAGGTATAGATAGTCCCTTCAATGCATGATCAAAAAAGAGGCAATTGTATTGGTGCGCAAGCATTATATCTACGCGTTCCGATTTCATGCGTTCAGAAGGTAATTTACTTTTCCTTTACGATCACTTTCTTGGGTGGATATGGGAAGCGCATGTTTAATTATCTGCTTGAGTTGTGAGAAATCTTTTGGTTTATGAATATAAACATTGGCACCGATCTTAAAATGTCGAGTTATATTTTGCTGATCTTTTGCGGTGGATATCATTACTACGGGAATATTTTTCAGCCCTTCATTTTGTTTCATTTCTTCCAGACACTCAGTGCCTGATTTGCGTGGCATGTTGATGTCGAGAAAAAGTACATCTGGAATTTCCACATTTTCGGTTGTCAGCAGTTGCATCAGTTCTTCTCCATTATTGACAATTTTAAGGTTTGCAGAGATGGATAATTCCATTAATGCCCGTTCAAAAAGGACGCAGTCGTCCTTGTCGTCATCCGCCAGGAGTATGTGTATGTTTCTTGATTGCATATCGATTTAATTTTAAAGTTGGTTATTCAGTTTTCTGCATTAATTTAATTCGTCTGATTGACTAATGGCTTCTGGCTAATTTTAATGAGTGATTGGTGAATGGACTTTTTCAATGACTCAAAATCGCCTAACTTTCTGATATAAAAGTCTGCCCCCATGTCAGTCAGGATTTTTATCATTTTTTCCTCGTAGGTTATATTGGAAGGAAATGACGTTGTGAAAACAACCACCGGAATGTGTTTAAACTCTTCCATTGCCTTTATCTCAGCGAGGCATTCAAATCCGGTTTTGCGTGGCATGGAGAGGTCCAGGAATAAAACTTGCGGAAGGCGCTCTCTGTTTTTTTCGAGGTAGGTCATCAATTGCTCGCCATCGGCAACAGAAGCAAGTGTTGTGGAGATCGGTATTTCCTCTAATGCGTTTGTGAAGAAAGAACGGTCGTCTATATCGTCATCGGCAAGCAGGATGTTTACACTTTTAAGTAGCATTTTTTCTATTAATTAGGTGAATTTACAAAAATTGCATGGCTTGGTTACTATAATCTTGCCGGAAAGGTGACAATACCTAAGGATATCCATGTTGCATAGTAAATGGAATAACTTACACAATTCACACATTTTAGGGATGACTGATTTAGTGCAGATTGTGGTAGTACGCCCGACCTGTTTCAAAATCGGTTAACTAAATGTCCCTTGCGGCTGCATGCCGATTTAGGTAATTACGATGTCGTGTTTGTTGTATGATGTATGGGTATCCTAACCGTACTTTTGTTTTAGATGAATAGTCCATCCACCATCATGAAAAGGATTTTAACTTCTTTATTCTTGCTGTACCAACACTAAAAATGACGAAAAAGAGAACAAAGAATTAATCCTACTTTGTCATGTTTAATATATTTCGCAACGATGGCACTTTGACTAGAAACGTTTGGCCGGATTTCTACCAATATCGGATGCCTATCGGCATCTATGCAGTTACGTATGGACTATATGTTGATAGAATTGGGGTAGAATATAAATTTTGAATCCCGTAAGGATGAAACATGACAAAGTAGGATTAATGGTCAACGGTTTCATAGCAGCTTTTTACTTTGCTTCTTTTTTGCAATCTTCCTGAAATTTAGTTTGACCGCAATCCATGAATACCACTACCCTTGATAAACTATTAGGCATTGATTATCCAATAATTGTGGCGCCTATGTTTTTGATCTCCAATACAAAAATGATTAAGGCTGCGCTGGCGAATGGAATAACGGCTGCTTTTCCAGCGTTGAATTATCGCAGCGATGAGGAGTTGCGTGCCGCCATCAAAGAGATAAAAGCATTTTCGTCAAAGCCATTCGGTGTTAACCTGATCGTGAATAAATCCAATCTCAAATACCAAGATCAGTTAAAAACACTGATTGATCTTAAAGTGGATTTTATTATTACTTCGCTGGGCAACCCAAAGCAAGTAATTGATCAGTGCAAGCCATTGGGCATTAAAGTCTTTTGCGATGTAGTAGATCTGGCGTATGCCCAAAAAGTAGAAAGTCAGGGTGCTGATGCGGTCATTGCCGTAAACAACCGGGCAGGAGGGCATGCCGGAAAAATTTCACCCAAAGAGTTGGTTACGCTGCTTACTGCAAATTGCAACATACCTGTTATTTCAGCTGGGGGAATTGCCCACGGAAAGGATTTAAAGGATGTTATGGATTGGGGTGCAGCGGGAGCATCTGTGGGAACGATCTTTATTGCCTGTGATGAAGCGGATATTTCACCCGAATATAAGCAAGCGATGGTGGATTATGGTGAAAAAGATATTGTCATGTCTACCAAACTTTCGGGCTCGGCTTTAACGGTCATCAACACACCCTATGTGCAACAAATGGGAACGAAGGCGAATTTTTTAGAACGGCTTTTAAATAAGAACAAAACGCTGAAGAAATATGTGAAGATGATTATCGCTTATCGCGGAATGAAGCAAGTTGAAAAGGCGGCATTTGGAGCTACGTATAAAACCGTATGGTGTGCCGGTCCGGCAATCGAGCATGTTCATAGTATCCGCCCGATGAGGGAGATTATCAAGGCATTGACGAAAGAATATGATGAAGAAGTTCAAAGTTCAAAGTTTAAAGCTTAAAGTTTAAAGCTTAAAGTTCAACGTTAATAAATTGAGTATGGATGAAAGGGCTCACTGGAATCGCATCGCGCCAAGCTACAATGATGAAATCTTTGATGTATTTCAGAGTGATAAAAAAAAGAAACTGCCCAGGTATTTCAAGAAACACGGAGGGTTAAATAAAACAGCGATTGACTTTGGATGCGGCAATGGGAAATCCTTTCCCTACCTGGCTCCTCTGTTCAAACATATCATAGGGCTCGACATTTCTAAAGGGTTGCTGAAGCAAGCTAAACAACGTGGGTATACTAACATTGATTTAAAGCAACAGGATTTAACAAAGAAAAATCTTGTACTACCACCTGCTGATTTTGCTTTCTGTTGTAATGTGATCATGTTTCCCGTGATTGAAAAGAATCTTGTCATGTTGAAGAATATTCACCGTGCCTTAAAGCCGGGAGGCACTGCGCTGATCGTGTTGCCGTCTTTGGATTCTGCCCTGTTTTCTTCCTGGCGGCTGATTGATTTATATCGCAGGGAAGGGGTGAAGCCGGATGATATTCCTGCCCATGAGTTTCATTATTTCAAAGGCAATAAGCGGGAAATAGTACAAGGCATTGTGCACATCGATGGTGTGCCTACCAAACACTACACCGAGCCGGAAATTCAAGTTGTTTTTCGAGATACAGGATTGAAAGTAACCGCTGTCCGGAAGCTGGAGTATGACTGGAGCACAGAACTTTCTTTCCCGCCTTCGTGGTTACAGGATCCTTATCCATGGGATTGGCTCGTAGAGTGCAAAAAGGCTTAACCATTCCTGATAGGGGTGCATTTCAAATTGTGGCGGCATTCAAATAAAATCCCGAAGGGATGATATTTTTGTAGAATACAATGATCATTGCATCAAAACCCTGAAAGGGTGACATAATGCCACTCCTTCGGAGTTTGATGGTTGCTTGGCTTTGTTTTTCTATAACTATTCCAGCCTTTCGGGCTTAGATCAATCAGTAAACCTCCGCAACAATTTGAAATGCACCCCCTGATAGTTGTCACAATTTGGCACCTGATTTTTAGTTAGATTCGCCCTCGAAATTTTAACAAAACCATTCTATGAAATTCTACCTGCGAATCGTTCCACTCCTGATTGTGAGCACCATCATGGGCGTGCTCCAGTCATGCAACAATGAACCACCCACCGACCTCACAAAAGAAAGCATCATACCCAAACCGGTTTCAGTAGTGGCTTCGGGAAAAGGTTTTGGACTTACCAGCACCTCCCGTATTTTGGTTGAAGGCGAAAATGAAGATCTCATCAATATCGGGAATATGCTTTCCACCGAATTGAACGCTATTACGGGATTCAATAATAAAGTAGAGACCACTGCCGGCACACCAAAGGAAGGTAGTATTTATCTGGTGTTGGGCGGAGCGGATGCCAAAGTAGGTTCAGAAGGGTATGAGCTAACCATCACCGAAGACCTGATTACCATAAAGGCGAATGACCCTGCCGGGGTGTACATGGGTGTTCAAACACTTTTGCAACTTGTTCCTTTTGTAAAGGCAAATACTCTGAATGACCGCTACCGGATCGCTACCGGAACCATCATCGATTATCCCACCTATGTATGGCGCGGATCTATGCTGGACGTGGCCCGTCACTTCTTTAGTGTTGAAGATGTGAAGCGCTACATTGATTTGATCAGCTTTTACAAAATGAATATCCTGCATCTTCACCTGACTGATGATCAGGGTTGGCGTATTGAAATTAAATCGTGGCCCAATCTTGTCCTGCATGGTGGAAGTACACAAGTAGGTGGAGGGAAGGGTGGATATTATACTCAGGAACAATACAAAGATATCGTTGCCTATGCAGCGAGTCGTTATGTGACCATTGTTCCCGAAATTGATATGCCCAGTCATATCAACGCAGCACTTGCTTCCTATGGAGAACTTAATGGTGGCACCAAAGTGCCGCTGGAAGGTATATTTAAAGGGGCCCTCACCACACAAGGTATATTGGATGGCAAGAATAAGCCTACTGAATTATACACCGGTATCGAAGTAGGATGGAGTACGCTTCGACTGGATAAGCCTGCCACATTTAAATTTGTCAATGATGTAGTACGCGAGCTGGCAGAAATAACACCCGGCCCTTATATACATATTGGTGGTGATGAAGCACACGTAACGAAGAAAGAGGATTTTATTGAGTTCATCAACCGTTTTTCTGATATCGTAAAAGCCAATGGCAAGCAAATGATTGGATGGGAAGAAATTGCTCAAGCCAAAATTGATGTCAATGCAATTGCGCAGCATTGGGCTTCGGAAGAACATGCTCAGGAAGCAGCCAGCAAGGGAGCAAAGATTATCATGTCACCCTCAAAGAAAGTTTATCTGGATATGCAGTATGATTCAACGAGCCGCCTGGGATTACACTGGGCCGCTTATATTGAAGTAGATGAATCCTACAATTGGGATCCGGCCACGCGCGTGGAAGGCATTGAGAAAAGTGATATCATCGGTGTGGAAGCACCGTTGTGGAGTGAGACGATTGCTACCATGGATGATATTGAATACATGTTGTTTCCACGCTTGCCAGGTGTTGCTGAAATCGGATGGTCTCCGGCCGAAGGCCGCAGTTGGGATGAGTATAAAGTGAGGCTTGCAAACCATGGGCCCAGGATGAAAGCGAAAGGAATTGATTTCTACCGCTCTTCCAAAGTGCCGTGGGTTGATTAATTACATTCCGAAAAAAAACAGAAAGGCCCTGGTTGAAAAATCGGGGCTTTTTAATTTTTAGCTTTTACAAACACAAGCTCCTGAACCTTTCCGTCACCCGAGGTTTCCGCTTTCAGCGTATATCCTTCCAATTGGTAGGCGATCTTCTTTGGGAAATCATGCTGGGGATTTTCACAGATGAAAAGGTTCGGGCCAATCTTTGTAAACACGAAGTGAACCGGGTTAGGATTTTCAGGAACATCGGCTACATAGTGAATTTCATTTCCCTGGATTACTATCTTCAGTTTTTCCACAAACACGGTGTCACTTCCTTTCAGTGTGGCGCCCAGGCCTGTGAGTTCATACTCACCGGTCTTCTTCCATAACTCAAGCGCAGTGCGTTCTGGATTTTTAATGTTTGACCTCGTCCATTTTCCTTCCAGCCACGAAAGCGAACTAAAATCTGATTTGGTTTTATCTGACTGTGCAGAAACGCAGGTTGTCACCAGCAGAGTAAGTGAAAGTGTAAGGATATGTTTCATATTCTTTTATTTAGCATAAAAACAGCCATGCATGTAATTTATAAATAGCTTTATACCACACTGTTGTGATGAGAGCAGAATAGTCATGATTTTTATCATCGTTTTACCGTGGATTCTTTAGTAAAATTGAACATGAAAATACAAAAAAAGATTACAAAAGCTGGGATATTCATTTTGTTTGTTTTACTCATTGCCGGTTGCAAGACCGAGATAAAGGAAACCTATGATCATACGGTTGACTTTAAAAAGTATAAAACTTTTTGCTGGATGACAGGATGTGAGTTTAAATTCAATGGACCAGAATATTTAAATGATAGTTTATTACTGGAGAGCCTAAAAACATCATTGATTAAGGAACTGGAAAGTAAGGGGCTGAAAGAAGATTCCAATAATCCTGACTTACTGGTGGGATTTACCATTGCGGTGAAGGATGAACAAGCCATTATCTATCATCGGGCAGAAGACTCACCGGTGTATTATCAACCGATTGAGACAGACCGGGAAGTAATTAATTATTTAAAAGGAACCGTGATCATAGGCATGGCTGATAATAAGGAAAGTCGTATGGTCTGGCAATCACAGGCCATTAGTTATATGGAACTCAATCCTGATTTTTCTGAGAAGAATATCCGCAAAGGAATAAAACAAGTGTTGAAGAATTTTCCACCTAAACCAGATCAGAGATAGTTTCCAGAAAGTAGACCGTAAGCAAAAACAAGTGGCAAGAAACAGATTGCATATTGTTTTATTTGCCTACTGCCTACTGAATTTACTCATTCACCATCGCCTCGGCTTCCATTTCAACTAAATATTCATCGCCAATGATTTCTGCCTTCACCATTGTGTTTGCAGGCTGAATATCTCTGAAGCGATCACCATGAGCGCGTGAAATGGGCTCCCACTGATTTATATTTCGTATGAAGATGCGGGTGCGAACCACCTGGTGCAACGTGCCACCCAATGATTGAATGGCACCTTCAATTTTATCAATGATATAATGCATCTGTGCAGCGGGATCATTTCCGCCAATAGATTTTGATCCATGCGTAGCAGTGGTACCCGATACCAGAATCCGATTCCCTTTTTTTACCGCGCGACTAAACCCGGCAAGGTCTTCCCATATTGTTCCACTCAACGCTTTGGTTCTTCCGTCACTTCCCGCAAAGGAAGGATAAGGTGCAGGGAAACTCTCTACGTGATGACTTAAATCTCCGGAGGCAGTAAGGAAGGGTGGTTTGCGATATTCATCTCCACAATCACCCGGAATTGTGGTTAAGCCAGCAAGTGATTGCGCAATCTGTTTCTTACTATCCTCATCAAAGTGAAAAGAAAATAATTTTTCATTGTCCTGAATATGTTCACTCTTTCCAAGTCGTGCACCAATGATGACTCCCGCTACAGCGGGATTTTCAAGAATGTATTTGCTGGCCATGTTGGCAATACTCACATTGTATTTCTTAGCGATGCTATCCAGCGTTTTTAATAAGGATTGAAATTTATCCCAGCCTCCGGCAGCATCAATGAATCGCTTATATTTCATCTGCGACCAGGTGAGCGAATCATTCAGGAGAGGTTCTGGTTTATTCAACCATTTTTCAGAGAGAAAACCTCCGGCCACGGTGCCGAATGCAAGGAGCTTCACGTTATGTTTTAGACATAGCTCACTCATCTTTCCTGCTGCGCGCTGATCTAGCAATGAATAGCAAACTTGATTAGATACTACATCAATGCCACTGTTCACTACAATTTGTAAATGGGCCGTATCAAAATTGGTAAGGCCTACGTGTTTAATCAATCCCTCTTCTTTCAGCTCCTGCAAATAGAAAAGACAATCCAACCACGATGGGTGTGCATAGCTCCACGCGTGAAATTGCATGAGATCAATTTGTTCTGACTGCAATCTTCCAAGTGCAAGTTGTACGGCTTCGCGAACAGTTTCTTTTGTTACAGGTCCGGGTTTAGGCACCCACTTAGTAAATAATTGCGCTTTGCCTTTTGAATAGTTTGTTTTGAATACGCCTGATATTTCTTCGGCCGAACCATAATGATCGGCCATGTCGAAGGTAGTGAAGCCCGCTTCCGCGTAAGCGTTCATGGCCAACGCGGCTTGTTCGGCATTTACTTTATTTCCATCGCGCTCCAGATCGGCAATCTGCCATAATCCGGTTAACGCACGGCAAATGGTTAGGCCGGGGACGAGCTCAAAATATTTTGATGAAGTATTCATAGGTGAAGTAAAATCTTAATGAGTAGTCTTATTCAGCAGGTAATTCTGAAAATAATTTTTTGGTGTCAATACCAGATTTCTTAAGTGAGTTCCATTGTGTAAAGAAGATCACACTCGCCACGATCATCACAATGATCCACACCGGAGTAGAGTGAAAGTACCAGGCACCAACATGAGAGGTAACATCTTTTGTGATATGGATGATTAGAAAACCAGTAAGAGCGATCGTTCCCAGAATGGCCAGCACTTGTTGTACGGAGCGTGACCTAAATACTTTTATTTGGGCTGCTAATGCTGGATTACGTTTGGGTAACATCAGTACAGAAACACACATTAATAAAAAATTCACCAGCATGGAAGTAACCATAATATCAATACCCAAAAAGAAATCACCGGCAAAGTGACTTCCCAGAATTCCAAGAGACGCCATTGCACCGCTTGCTAAAATAGCCAGATGTGGCGTGTGGAATTTAGGATGGACTGCCGCTAACCGTTTAGGAAAGATGCCATCTTCGGCCCACGAAAACATCAATCGTGAAACAGCCAGAATCATAGCCGGCAAATCATTGGTTAAAGCAACGGCAGCACCGAGTACAATGGCAACTGCCCAACCGGAAGGAAGTATATAACTTAATAAACCAGGTGCTGTTACATCTTTCGTCATTGCTTCCTGTGCAACAAAGCTCCAGGGTATGGCATGATATACTGAAAATGTAAATAGTATATAGAACAGGCTTACACTGAAAATGGCAATTCCGATTGCACGGGGAAGTGAGCGATCTGGGTCCTTTGCTTCGCCACCGGCTTGCGCAATAGAGTCAAACCCGATGAAGCTTGCAAAGAGGAGCGCGGAGGCAGAAAGAAATGTGTTCCAGTTAAACTCAGCGGTGGTGGTTGGCACTGTTCTTCCTTCTTTGATCATTAATGCGGACGCAAAATCTTCCTGCGTGTACATCAAACCGGCAACGATGACTATTCCTCCCAGAACAAACATCAGGATCATGAGTGGTACCACTGTTTTTTCGTAGGATTTCACACCGCGAATGTTAATCAGGACAAACGTCCATAGAATTAGCAAAGCAAGGACCACCCGCACCGAACCAGTATCAAGCAATTGTGCAATATCATTCCAGTGCATTGCCGAAGCGATGTCGCGTAGAAACGGAATGATCACATAAGAGACCACACCAATCACAATCGACAAACCAAACCATTGTGAAAAGCTTGCAACAAAGCCAAGGTAGGGACTCAGTGAGCGGCTGGCATATAAATAACTTCCACCGGCTCGTGGCATGGCTGATGCTAATACGATGTAAGCAAATGCAGCCAGCATAGCGGGCACAGCTGCAAAAAGAAAAGCAGGAAGAACATAGGGTCCAATGCCAGGCACATTGCGCTGAATCATGAAGGGCACCACATGAATGGAGGCGCCAATCATCGAACAGATTCCGGTGGCGGCCAATCCAAGTAAACCCATCTGCCGGTTGAGATTTGTTCCTTTGATTGGATTACTTTTGTTTTGTGGCACTGACATTCGGTTGCGTAAAGGCGAAAAGTAAAGTATTTACGAAGTAATCGCAATCCGTTTGTAAAACTGTATTCGTATACTTTTGTAAGAATTATAAAATAAATAAAATGAATTCTGAATTATCATTATCTGGAGGAAGAGCGGAAGCATTTGCTTCAGTAGCCGCCTATTTGGCGAGCGAAGGATTTACTGTTGTTTCACAAGACTTTACCCGCCCGTGGGGAGGATTTTTTGTATTGGATGAATCACAAGCACAGGTGTTTAGCAAAAAGTATTTTTCGGATGTTGATTTTTCATCGCTGAAGATCAGCGGAAAGCTGAGTCCAAAAATTTTGATGGTGGAAGAAAATAAAAGATTGTCGTGGCAATATCATCATAGACGTGCTGAGATATGGAAATTGGTTGCCGGTCATGCCGGGGTAGTTACGAGTGAAACCGATGAGGAAGGTACTGTTCAGCCATTGCAAGTGGGAGAGATCATCCGCCTGAAGCAAGGGCAGCGTCATCGTTTGATCGGAGTGCCCGGAGGTTGGGGCATGGTTGCTGAGATCTGGCAACATACTGACGCCAATCATCCTTCTGATGAAAGTGATATTGTGCGAGTGCAGGATGATTTTGGAAGATAAAAAGTTACTATGTCGTCCGACAAAAATAGTTGGAGTCAGAATAGTTAAGATTCATTGAGCATTTTAAGGTTTAACGATTTTGTAAAAAAATATGCCTCATCTCTTACGTCTAACGACTAATGTCCAACATCGTGCGTCTCGTTTCTATTGTCTTATTTTGCAGCCATGTTTAAACGTCAGGAGGCATCGCATCTTCGGGAGGAATTCTGGACTACCTTCGGGCGCTATATGAGCCCCGTGCCTTCAGCAGAAGGGATGAAGATCAACTGGATCAACTATAAAACCACGCTAAGAGATGTGTACTTCCGCATGGATGTGAACCAAAGGTCGGCCATCATCTCCATCTCGATGGAGCATCATGATGCCGGTATACGTGAGTTATACTTTCAGCAATTCGAAGAATTGAAAGCGCTGTTGCATGCTACATTGGAAGAAGAGTGGGAGTGGCAAGCGCACGCCCGTGTGGGAGAAGATAAAGTCTTAAGCAGCATCTATAAAGAGCTGACCGGTGTGTCCATCTTCAACAAAGAACAATGGCCCGAATTGATTTCCTTCTTCAAACCAAGAATCATTGCGTTGGATCGTTTCTGGGAAGATGCTAAGTATAGTTTTGATTCGTTGAGGTGAAGCCGGGTGGTGATATCCACGATCTTGCCTGAGTTCTTTGACAACAAGTATACCAACCAATCTTTTCCAACCTTGTTGTTATGGGGCGCCAGGTAAATTTCAATGAGCACAACCTTGAAAAGGGAGAAGCTTTACCATATGAATTATAATCCTCTAACTTGCATTACAAAAAAATAAATCAATGACCGAAAGAGAACTGATCAAACTGGAAGCAACGATCCGAAACAAAATGGAAGAGATCAAAAAGCAACGGGTGAGTTTGAAAGATTCGGGTATAGGCGGGTTAATGAATTCGCTGAAAAAAGTAGACGAAGCTTTGTATGAGAAGATCATGCCGGAGTATAAAGAGATGGTGGCGAAGTACAACATCTTCAAATAAGCGGCAATCATTTGGCGCTCTCCATCAATAAGCAGGTTGGGCGTCAATTACAGGCAAGCCAATAAATCACTTGATCATTTTCTCAATCTTATCGGTCACTGTATTGCCGGTATTGTTCACATACACCAGGAAAAGAATGATTGCGATAAACAAAAAGATGAGGAGTTTCAGGATGCGCTTGAAAATCGCATAGAAGAGCACCACAGTCAGAATCACACCGATAGTGAGATACATGGGGTTGGACATCACTTTGTCGAGCAGATATTGCATAAAGATTACCCGGTTCTTATTTCAGTAAAGTTAATGTTTGCTTTTCCACTCTTCCCACACGGTGTTCAGGGGTAAGGCTATCTGATAATTTTTCTAAAAATCCCGGAAGCCACCAGCACCAATAGTTTTGATCCTGAATCAAACTGAACCTTCATGAGCCGGTCTTTGGTCTTGGTATTGATCGTGAGTATCTCGCCCTTGCCGTAATTCATATGGAAAAAGAAATCACCTACCTTGAGATGATCAATTTCATCTTGCGAAAGCGGTTCACCAACATTGTCCGGCACAGGTGAGATGACCGGCAAGCGTGCTTCCTTCTCTTCCGCATCTTCCTTTTCTGAAGCTGGCGCAGGGGTGGTTGCTATCTCGGTATAGACGGGATAACTCTGGGGCTCTGTAAATGTGGCAGACCTTATATTTAACCGACTAAGTAATGGATTGGCCTCCGCTTTATCTGCATGTGTTTTTTTCAGGGCTTCACCCAGCGTTTCAATTTCGTTTTGTACCGTATCGATCCTAAGTGATTCATCATATTCCACCCGGTCGTATTCTGGAATATTGGCAGTCAGGTACGTCTTGAGATCTTTCATCAACGTAACCGGAAGCCCCATTCCTTGCCGGATGGCAAACCCATAAAGAACATGTGGGTCATTCGCACTTAAGTCGCAGAGTACCATGTCACTCTCGATAATCGTATTGATGATATCCAACGGGCTGTCTGTGATGCTCGGATCGCTGGCCCGTACAGGACTAAACCCAGCATGCCTGCAAGCCGGCACAATGATGTACTGATAAACTCTATTGATGTGCCCCTTGGCGTATCCATCCGGATCGCTGATCGGCATGATAATAAAACATTTCTTTTCCATACGATGCAGTTAATGACGGTGTATTAACGACAGTAATTTAATAAAATTCAATCCAGTAATCCTTATTATCTTATCTCTTTCGTAATGAAACTTCCTCCTGATTTCCTTTTTCCAAGAGATGGCCGGGCTGAGAATTTTTCCCAGGAAATCACCGATCACAAATCAACGCCCACAATGCCGGCAACCAACCTTCGATCCAAATAGTTACCGTTCATGACAATAATCATTTATATTTAAAAATATATTAAATAAGTTTCACCTCGATAATTAATTCATAACATCATGAAACACACACGCAGGGATTTTCTGAATACCACCACCAAAGCAGCCGTAGCAGCAGGCTTGGCCACCGCTTTACCATGGGAAACATTCGCGCAGGCGAAAAGCCTGATATCCGCCAACGAAAAAATTAACGTAGGGGTCATTGGTGTCAATGGCATGGGCTGGTCCGACTTAACCTCCTTCATGAAGATCCCTGAAGTGAACGTAGCCGCACTGTGTGATGTGGATGATAACGTGCTCAACTTTCGCAAGTATGAACTGGCCAAAAATGGTATTCAGACGAAGACCTATGCGGACTACCGAAAGATGCTTGAGAATAAGGACCTCGATGTAATCGTCATCGGCACACCCGATCACTGGCATTGTTTGCAAATGGTAGAAGCGTGCGAAGCAGGCAAAGATGTGTATGTAGAAAAACCAGTCGGCAATTCCATTGATGAATGCAATGTGATGGTAGCCGCGCAAAAGAAATACAACAAGGCTGTGCAGGCAGGACAGTGGCAGCGCAGTATGCCTCACTTCGTAGATGCGTTGAACTTTATTAAATCCGGCAAGCTTGGAAAAATTCGCACGGTGAAAGCGTGGGCCTATCAGGGCTGGATGCGCAACATCGAAGTGAAACCCGATGGTCCTGTGCCTGCAGGCGTGAACTACGATATGTGGCTAGGACCAGCAACGAAGCGACCATTTAATCCAAACCGTTATCATTTTAACTTCCGTTGGTTCTGGGATTATGCCGGAGGCTTGATGACCGACTGGGGTGTGCACTTAATTGATTATGCACTGCTCGGTATGGATGCATCGTTCCCGAAATCAGCGGTGGCATTGGGTGGCAAGTATGCCTATCCGGATGGTGCTCACGAAACACCCGATACATTGGCTACCGTATATGAGTTTGATGGTTACAATATGATCTGGGAGCAGGCGCAGAGTATCAGCAATGGTAACTACGGCAAAGACCACGGCATCTCTTATATCGGAAACAATGGTACACTTGTACTCTGGCGCGGTGGCTGGGAAGTGATACCCGATGAAAAAAGAATGGAGGCGATTCCTTTTCAGCCCAACAAAGGTTCAGGACTTGATCTGCATACGGTAAACTTCATGCAAGCAGTGAAGAGTCGCGATTTTAAGAAACTCACTTGTCCGATCCAGGATGGTGCTCATGTGGCAACGGTTTGCCAGATGGGTAACATCTCCTATAAAACAGGAGGGAAGGTAAGTTGGGATGCCGCCAAAGGAAAATTCAATGAAGACAAAGCGAATGCGTTGTTGGCCGCTAAGTACAACAACGGTTATAAACTGCCGAAGATGTAAATCGCCCGACTCAAGCAGATGACTCATAAATTTGACTACATCGTCATCGGCTCTGGCTTTGGTGGCTCGGTGTCAGCCATGCGATTGTCAGAGAAAGGGTATTCTGTATTGGTGATAGAAAAAGGCAAACGCTGGCAAGCCAATGATTTTCCTGCCACCAACTGGAACGTTCGTAAATATCTGTGGCTGCCTGTGCTGAAATGTTTTGGTTTTCAAAAACTTACCTTCTTTAAGGAAGTATTTATCATATCGGGTGTGGGTGTAGGCGGTGGTTCATTGGTGTATGCCAACACCCACATGATGCCCAGAGCAAGTTTTTATTCCAACCCAATTTGGTCACACCTTAAAGACTGGAAATCCGTGTTAGCCCCTTACTATGAGAAGGCGAAGTTCATGCTGGGCAGCGAGAAGTACACAAAAGAATATGCGGAAGATAAAATCCTGAAATCTGTAGCCGAAGACATGGGCCGGGGTTCTTCCTATGGCCGGGTTGATTATGTAGGGGTTTACCAGGGCGATTCAAAAAAAGAAAAGGATCCTTACTTCAAGGGATTAGGACCGTTGCGCAAAGGCTGCACCGAGTGCGCGGGTTGCATGGTCGGCTGCCGCTACAACGCAAAAAATACGCTCGATAAAAACTACCTCTGGTTTGCCGAGAATATGTTTGGTGCCCGCGTGCTGGCAGAAACATTAGTAACGAAAATCGAATGTCTGGATAATGAATACCACGTCCACACTGAGCAAAGTACCTCGTGGTTCGGAAAGAAGAAGCAAATCTTTATAGCGAACGGAGTAGTGGTAAGCGGGGGAGTGTTGGGCACGATGAATCTTCTTCTCAGACAAAAGTATGTATATAAAACATTGCCCAATCTTTCGGACAAGTTGGGGGACAATATTTTAACCAACTCCGAGATGCTGTCAGGTGTGGTTTCTGCCGATCGGAAGTTAAATCATGGTGTAGCCATCAGTACTATTTTTGATCCGGATGAACACACCCACATCGAGTTGTGCAAATTTCCCGATGGTTCAGGAGCGATGGTACGGCTTGCTTCGATGGCAGCCGGTAATGGCACACCCATCGTCAGAACGTTGAAGATGTTTGGCAACATGATCACGCAGCCCTGGAATTTCCTTCGCTCACTATTCAATTTTAAGTTGGCGGAAACGAGCATCATCTTTCTGATCATGCAATCCTTGCCGAATGCGATGCAAATGAAATTGAGAAAAGGAATGTTCGGGCCGAAACTTATCATGAGGAATGACTCGGGTCAAAAGGTGCCAAGTTTTATTCCCATCGGGCAGGAGGCACTGTATCGCTATGCTAAAAAAGTGAATGGTGTTCCGCACAATGCGGTTACAGAAATCATGTTTGGCCTGGCATCCACGGCTCATATTTTAGGAGGTTGTCCAATGGGCAAGTCGAAAGCAGAAGGCGTTGTAGATGAGAACTTCAACGTGCACGGCTATTCCAATTTCTATATCCTGGATGGTAGCATCATGCCATGTAACCTGGGGGTGAACCCGTCCCTTACCATTACGGCATTGAGTGAATATGCCATGGATAAAATACCCTCTAAATCAGGAATTGAGATTCAGACCCTCGATCAAAAGTTAAGCGCTATCTGATTACATGCTCGTGATCTTGAACTCAACCCTGCGGTTGATTTCGCGACCATCTTTCTCATCATCATTGGAAACGCGTGGCTTTGTTTCTCCATAACCAACGGTGGTAACCCGGCTCGCATCAATGCCCTTCGAGGTTAAGAACTTCTTCACCGCATTGGCTCTGCGCTGCGAAAGATTTTGGTTGTATGGGATGGTTCCAATGTTATCGGTATGGCCGGCTACTTCAATGTTGATTGTAGGCTTGTCGTTCAGCAGTTGAACCACTCTTTCCAATTCAGGAAAAGACGCTGGCTTGAGCACCGCTTTGTCGAAATCAAAGAAAATACTATTAAAGGTGAATGTGGCATTTGCTTCAATATGCACCACTTCAATAGGTCTCAAGCGGAAATCAACTCGTTTCGTGTTGGCAGTTATTTTGCGCAGGTCTATGTTCTGGCTTTCCGAGATATAGTCGTTGGCTTCTGCGCGAATGCTGTAAAGGAATCCCGTAGGCAGTTTGATTTCAAATTCACCTGTTTTTGGATCCGATTGGGAGATACCCATGTCTTTGCCATCGGGCAGGCGCTCATAGATAATTTTGGCGGCAAGCGGTGACTCGGTTTTCGAGTCGATGAGCTTACCTGTTACAGTAACCCAAGGCTCAGGAGACTGGATCACCGGAAGCTTCACACTAAAGATGTCTGTATTTTGTTCCGTTACCCCACGCGAGTAATAGGCAAAATCACTGTTTGCCGGAATGTTAAAGAATAGATCTTCCAGGGGTGAGTTGATGGTCTTACCCATATTCTCGGGTGCCGACCAGTTTGTCCATGTGTCATCGAGTCTTTTCGATACGTAAATATCGCTGCCACCAAAACCACTAAAGCCATTGGAGGAGAAGTAAAGGGTTTTGTCATCAATGGCCAGAAAGGGTCCCGATTCTTCGGCAGCGGTATTGATCGCAGTACCCAGGTTTAAGGGTTCCGTCCATACACTGTCGTCTCCCATGAAGGTGACGTATAAATCCCGGTCGCCCTTCGAATCATCCCGTTCTACCGACATGAGCAAGGTCTTGCGGTTGTTAGTCAGGAAGTAGTTTGCCTTCTCATTATAATTATAGTCGTTGGTGATGTTGAGGCTGACAGGCTTTGTCCATTGCCCGCCAACATTTGAACTGATGGAAACCCCTGCCAGACTTTTCTTGCCATCCTTTACATATTTATTACCGAGCACCATGATCACCGATTTTCCATCCGGGGTTGTGGAGATAGTATTGGCAAAGTTGGGAAAGGAATTATTGAATTGAGATCCCATATTCTTGGCCAGCATCCACTTGCCATTTTCGTCCAGTTCAGAAAACCAGATATCCTCCTTGTCTTTCTCACCACCCATATTTTCAGGGTGGTTTTTGCGGCTGAAGTAAAGGGTCTTGCCGTCAGGGGAGAGGAGGGGATTGTATTCGCTATACTCACTGTTCACATTTTCATCGAGCTGTTCGATAACGATGCCAGCTGCCAGGTAGGCTGCTAAAGGGATATCCGCAATAATAGGATAGTTTGAATCCGTGATCGCCACTGCGTCAATTCCAAAATAATCGGGCACAGCGGCACCATCGAACTCCAATTTAATGGCAATCACCTTATAAGCAGTGGGCTCAATAAAGACATTGAGCATCCTTCCCTTAAGGGGAATGGCACTTGGATTAAGGCTATATACCAGGTGTTCAGTATCCGATTCGTCATACGCCAGAATTCGGATAAGGGCACTAGGGTTGTACGATTCAGCAATGGCTATTTGCCTAATATTCATAGGATTATTATAGCCTAGTTTAAGAAACTCTTTTCTGTTGGGTTTATCAGGAACCCAGGCGTTTGGACTTTTTCCACCTGCCGGCAGCACGTTTGGTTTGCCCAACGCCTGCTGGGCAGAATACTGCCCGGGAGTCAATTCGGAAGAAAACTGGATTACTTTCGATGCCCATTGCACAACCTGTGCAGATGAATTAAAGCATACAAAAGACGAGAGTAGGACGGCAACGAATAGACGATTCATAAAAAAATTGAGCTAAACATAATCAAAATTCAGATAAAGAAGGAGTTATGAGATAAAAAATAAAGCAGCAACCGTTTTCTAAATTAAAATATAATTCAATACTTTTGCGACTCGCGGTGGGGCAGAATTTTGCGACTCAAGTGTGTTAACAAACAGACATATAGGGTGTGGATGTTAGATGACCGGTGTAGATGAAGAGATTTTTCAAAATAGCTTTAAGGCGGAATATCGAGTAAAGGGGCTGTTTGTCGTTATTCGTTTACACGGTAGAGATTTAGTGATTAAATTTAAATATTAAACGCAACTATACATGGAACAGCGACCATTATTTTTGAAAGGCGTAGTAAGCGCAGTGATCATTGAGTTAGTAATTGTAATTATATTCGTTTTTACATTAATCTAATTCCTTGAGCGAAACCAGACCGCAAGGTTGGCTTATCTTTTATTCTATTCTATTCTCTCTTTCCACTTTCCTGATTTTATTTATTTAATAAGTCCAATGCTTAACCAATCCTGATTGAGCAAATCAATTCAGACTTTCTAAACATCTTATTAGGAAGAATTTCTATGGCCTTTTTTGCATAACCCACGCATACCGCTATATTTGCAGCCTGTTTTAAAAAGGTCCGGTAGTTCAGCTGGTTAGAATGCCTGCCTGTCACGCAGGAGGTCGCGGGTTCGAGTCCCGTCCGGACCGCAGAGGGGGGGTAAAACCCCCTTTTTTTATAAATATAGCAATATTCTGAATAATTAAAGCCTTTTAAAACCCTCTAAACCTTGACCAATACCTTGACCTAATGTAAATTTAGGTGATGGATGAACCGAAGGTTAAGTTTCTTATCAAAAAGAAAAATAAAAAGGGAGTAGAAGATCCTATTTTTTTAGCCCTCTATTTGCGCGATGAGATAGAATTGATCTCCACTGGCTATCGCGTTGACAAGAAAGATTGGAATTCAAAGGAGCGATGTCCGAAAAATGAATCAGGTGATTTGGCGGAATCCCTAAATGGAATCAAAGCCAGGATATCCAAAGCGATCCTCCGTCTAAAGGCAAGGGAAGCTATCGTAACACCATTTTCTGTAAAGGAGGAATTCAACATCCGAAAAGAGGACGACCTCAACAATCAAATTCAAAAAGATAAGAAGGACAAGGAGAATAAGAAAACGATTAAGTCCCTGGCTAATCACTGGATGGATCATAACCTGTTTTCCTACATGCCATCCACACAGAAAGCCGTTAGGGAATCAATAAATCAATTCATTGACTTTCTAACCCTTTCCGGTAATGGTTCACTTGAACGGAAGGAATTATTACCAGCAGTAATCACAGCCTACGAGGAATATTTACAGGTTAAACGGAAGCTATCTAATAGCACACATGGGAAGCGAATGAAACATCTTCGTTGGTTCCTTAGAACATTGGACTATAATGTAGATAAAATTAAAATCCGTAATCACAGAAAGGAAATCATAGCCCTTACATTGGATGAACTGGAATTGCTTGAAAAGATGGATGTAAGTAAGAGTAGTGAGAAGCAGAAGGCCAAAGATTATTTCCTGATAGGATGCTATACAGGATTAAGAGTGAGTGACCTTGTTAGGATAAATGAAAGCTGCATTATTGATGGCAAAATTTCAATGATGTTGAAGAAGAACAGAAGACCTGTAACTATTCCAGTGTTGCCAGTCACCATGGAAATTTTAAAACGCTATGGTATGCGATCACCAAAGTTAAGCGATGCAGCGTTTAACCGAGCCATTAAAGAAGTCTGCGAGGACGCTAAAATTAATACTGTTATAACAATGCGTGAAAATAAAGCAGGAATTGATCACGATAAGAAGTACAAAAAATATGAACTAATCACCACCCACACAGCTTCAAAAACTTTCATTACCACCGTTGGACCTAAAAGGTACGGACTGTCACCAGAGGAAATAGCTGCTATTGTAGGTAAGGATTTGAAAACCTTACTAAACCATTACTTCAAACTACCATTGGATACGGCAATTAAAAAGATGACGGCCGTATGAACGAAATAGAACAGTTTGAAATACGGCCTGATGTGATCTGTCATTATTACGATGGTGCTCAAGATCAAGATATAAGGGAAATTATTGCCACCTTTTTGCTTCATGAAAAAAAGGCAAAGCAACTT
>CAZIOY010000073.1:0-21938 GCA_964540915.1 uncultured Ohtaekwangia sp. | reverse complement strand
GATGGATATGCCATAACCGTGCAGTTAACGTAAGATAAATTTAACAGTTAAATACTGGTAAGCCAATCAATTATTTTTTGGCCTGACATGAGTACAATCTTTTTATACAGTTTTCTGTATCCATTGGTCTGATTGGCGGAACAATCATTGTTTATCAACAGATTCAATTTGCAAAAAATCGCCCGGTAGGTTATGCGCGCGAAGGATTGCTTTCGATTCATTCACGTTCACCAGAGTTCAGGGGAAAGTATGATGTGTTGCGAAATGAATTTAAGAAAACAGGTGCAGTTGAGGAAATAGCTGAATCCGACTACTCTATTACCAGCACGCTGGGATGGAACGGTGGATTTGAATGGAAAGGCAAAAGAAAAGAGTTGGATGATCCAACGTTTAATATTAACCGGGTTACTTACGAATACGGAAAAACAATCGGCTGGAATTTTGTTGAGGGACGAGATTTCGCGCGCGAATTTGCCAGCGATAGTTCAGGAGTAATCATGAACGAGACCGCTTTGAAACTAATGGGTCTTGAAAGTCCTGTTGGTGAAACACTCACCTTAAACCGTGGTTACGCTCATGGAGAATTTACCATCCTCGGTGTCGTCAACGACATGCTAAAAGGTTCTCCATTCATCCCTACTGATCCTTGTCTTTACTTCTTAACGAAACGCGATCAGGAGTGGATTTACATTCGACTAAATCCTAACATGAGTTCCCGTGAAGCATTGCCAAAATTAGAAGCTACTTTCAATCAGCTAATCACCTCCGCTCCTTTCGATTATAAATTTGCAGATGAAGAGTACGATGCCAAGTTTCGTGCGGAAGAACGCATTGGTACGTTAGCAGCCATCTTCAGCACGCTGGCCATATTGATAAGCTGTTCTGGATTGTTTGGTCTTGCCTCCTTTGTGGCAGAGCAGCGCACAAAAGAAATTGGCATTCGGAAAGTGTTAGGCGCATCCATATTCAAACTCTGGCAAATGCTTTCTATGGATTTTGTAATCCTGGTCATTATCTCGTGCGCGATTGCCATTCCAACGGCCTACTATTTCCTGAACAAGTGGCTACAACAATATGCTTATCGCATGGAAATTTCATGGTGGATATTTGCAGGGGCCGCAATGGGCGCCATCATCCTTACTGTGCTTACCGTAAGTTTTCAGGCAATTAAAGCTGCATTGATGAACCCTGTAAATAGTTTGAGATCAGAATAAAAGTAGGCAAGCAGTATCTACTTTGATTGCCATTGGGTCCCAAACGATCAAAGCCTCAAAAAATAATCCGGTTGATGCGTTGAAAATGAATTAATGCTGGTGGAAATACCAGAAAGCATCGCTGAGCAGTATTTCAACCGTTTGTGGAAGCAGTACTAATAAAAGACTAATTTATCTTTTATTACACTATCTTTGTGTCTTATAACAAAGAACACATGACAATCAACAACACGCTTCACAAGTTCCATATACCCGTTATGGGCTTGGCCTATACCATCGATACTCCCATTAAGGTAGCCCGCTTCGGTATCGCTTCGGTCATTTCCATCATCGAAGACAACCTGGTAGAAAAAATGAGGAGTCATTATTATCCGATGATTAATGAATCGTATCATCCTATTTCAAAGAAAGAAGTTGACTATCGCGCCAAGCGCATCACCGATTATCTTAACCTGGTCAATCGTATCGTGAACGATCAGGTAGAAAAACTTCGCAACGAATCATTTGAAACGGACGCTGAGATAAACAAATATTTTCAGATGCTGCCGGATGACAGCGAACTTAAGCACATCTATAAGGAAATGATTGCGCTGGATAATCCACAGGACAAAGAACAACTCGAAAATTGGCTCAAGCATGAGATCGAAGCGGGAAGTATTGATGTTAACATCATGACCAAGCTGGATAAAAACAATCCTGATGAACAGGGGAAAATTGCGGAAGACAGTTCAGATGCCGTGGCCGCCCTACGTGGTTATGCACAGAGTGATCTTACCAATTCATCGGTCATTCTTTCTGCGGGCATGAACCCGCGGTTGTTTAGCTACATGGAAAAGTTAGATGCTTTTGACGCCAACCATGTTGGCATCTTTAAAAAGAAAATTGTGATCAAAGTCTCTGACTACCGTTCGGCTATTATACAGGGGAAAATGCTGGCTAAGAAAGGACTATGGGTAAGTGAATTCAGAATTGAATCGGGCCTGAACTGTGGCGGCCATGCCTTCGCATCGGATGGTTATTTACTAGGACCTATCCTTGAAGAATTCAAAAACAAAAGAAAAGAACTGATAACACAGCTGTTTGCAATGTATAATCAGGCGCTCGTGGCCAAGGGTAAAGCTGCTTTTGAGCATGCCCATTCTATGAAAATTACGGTGCAGGGTGGCATTGGCACACACGAAGAAGATGAGTTTTTGCATCGCCATTATGAAATTGATGGCACCGGTTGGGGCACACCATTTTTGCTTGTGCCTGAAGCCACTACTGTGGATGATCATACGTTGCAATTACTAAGCAAAGCTACCGAACAAGATGTGGTGTTGAGTAAGAATTCTCCGTTGGGCGTTCGTTTTCATTACCTGAAAGGAACAACCGGTGAAAAAGAAAAGTTAGAACGTATTCAAAACGGAATGCCCGGCAGCCCATGCTCTGAAAAATTCCTGGTGTCTAATACAGAGTTTACCACCGAGCCTATTTGTACTGCATCACATTCGTATCAGAAAAAGAAAATAGAGCAACTGCAATCGTTGAATTTGTCAGAGCAAGACTATCAAAAACAATTAAAGGAAGTGTTGGATAAAGAATGTCTATGCATCGGCCTCAGCAACGCTGCCGTTGAAATGTATAAACTAAAGCCATTCAGAAATTTGAAAGCAGTAAATATTTGTCCGGGACCCAACATTGCCTACTTCTCTGAAATTGTGTCACTGCACAAAATGATTGATCACATCTATGGAAGAGCCAATGTGCTCGCTGATAAAAGCAGGCCTCACATGTTTATCAAGGAACTTTCATTGTATATCGACTATTGGTTCGAACAACTGAATGAAGCAAAAGAACAGGTCGATCAAAAGCGCAATAAGTATGTCCTGACCTTTTATGAAAACATCATGAATGGAATCGCCTATTACCGCGAAATGGCTAACAAGGTTGCGGAAGAAACTTCTTCATTAAAACATAAAATTACTGAAGGACTTGACCAGGCCGAGCAGAAGTTACAAACTGCCTACGAGCAACATTTTCTAAGTGACTCGGTTAAAGTTTGATAATTTCAATTTAAGGGATCCGGCTTCATGTTGGTGGCCTGATCCTTTATTTCTCTATCCACAATTCAGCGTATTCTTGACATTTATTAACTAATCTTGTATGACTAGCAAAGTCTATGTTTTCAAAAGCCTGTGAATATGCCATACGAGCTGTGCTCTACATCGCCATCAAGAGTATCGATGGCTCTAAACTGAGCATAAAAGAAATAGCCAAAGAGATAGACTCTCCGGAACCCTTTACCGCTAAGATACTTCAGACCCTTTCGCGCGAAGGAATTATTTCATCCATAAAAGGACCTCATGGCGGATTTTATTTAGCGCCTAAATCCAAACCCATTCCGCTTGCCGCCATAGTGAAAGCAATCGATGGAGAAGATGTCTTACATTCTTGTGCGCTGGGATTAAAAGAATGTTCGGATAAATTTCCCTGTCCTATTCATGAGGACATAAAAGCCTATAAGGCAAGACTGCGCCAAGTCATGAATGACAAAACCGTGCAACAACTGTCGAAGGAGTTAAAGGAAGGAAAAACGTTTTTGAAAAATTACAAAGTGAAGATCTCACGTTGATCGCTCGGAAATACTATGGCGAAAATCATCAAAAGAGGAAACAAAAAGTGCCCTATACAAAGTATAGAGCACCTTATTCCATTTTAGAAATAGAATTTCTAACCGACTTCAATAGGTTCATCAGAAGTAGGTATTTTTTCTTTCAACACCGGACCCCGTGGGCTCTGAGCTTCATATTTCTTTCTTAATTCAGCTGCCTCCTTTTTATTCTTTGAATGAAGAATATGCTTGGGTACTTCTTTCAAATCCCAAATCAAACCAACGGCTGCAAGTCCGCGCAAAATATAATAGGTGATGTCAATCTCCCACCAGAAAAATCCTTGCCGCGAAGCTGTCTCATAATAATGATGATTATTGTGCCACCCTTCGCCCAATGTTATAAGTGCAAGCCACAAGCTGTTGCGCGATTCATCATTTGATTCATACCGTTGCGTACCCACTTTGTGCATGATCGAGTTAATCGAAAACGTGGCATGATATAAAATCACGGTGCTTAAAAAGAATCCAATGAAGAGCGAACTGAATCCGGCTGTGGTAAACATGGCCAATACACTTCCTCCATTCACCCATCCGCCAAGGGCCATTACCACAATCGCAAGAATGATAGGCGACACTAAGTAGTGCTTATTCAACCAAACCAACTCAGGATACTTGGCATAATCGCCAATCACTTTGTAGTCCGTTTCCTTAAAATCAGGACCCACAATCCAACCTACGTGCGAATACCAGAAACCATAAATTTTCATCGAGTGCGGATCAGACGGAGTGTCGCTATTGCGATGGTGATGGCGGTGATGAGCGGCCCACCAGAGCGCACCTTTTTGTGCCGTAGTTTGCGCCATAAATGCGATCACAAACTGAAACCAACGTGAGGTTTTATACGACTTGTGAGCAAAGTAGCGATGATAACCACCCGTTACCCAAAACATTCTGGATACATATAAGAAGATACAGACCATCCAATCAAAAAATGTTGCGCCAGTCCACAACGCTCCCAATGGAAGTAAATGAATTATGATGAATGCTATCTCTTGTTTCAGGTTAGGTTTTCTTCTCACCTCCGGAACAACTGCTGCTTGTACCATTATATTGAAATTATTGAATCAATCTGTTACAAAGATAACGCGAATTGACCGGATTAATTCCATGCGTTTTATATTATCGGTATTTTCTAATGCGAACGAACGTTTAGAGCCACTGAAATAGCCATAAAAAAACCGATCTGTGCACAGTGAAATAAAAACTATTTGATCAGCAAGGTGTGATCTGACGTTTTGATTGAGTTGCAGCTATCGATTGCATCAGAAATTAATTCTTTTGCTAAAGAGTTTACAACCCCACCAACTACTAATCTCTTCGATAGATTTTTTCACCCGTCCTAATTTTCACATCCAGCATATTCCGCTGAGATGGTAACGGACAGGTTGCGCACGATGTAAACACCTGAGGAGGATTATAGGCTTTGTTGAAATCTACCATTACTTTACCGGTTGCATCCGGCTTTTTCACATATAAAAATCTACCGGATTCATTCGTTTCATCACCATTGGTTGCATCACCAAAAACGATGAAGAATTCATCCTCATTACCCTCTACTACTTCAAGCTGGTAATCACTTCCATCAAGATTAAATGTCAATGTGCCCGGTGAATGTTGTGTCGTGATTTGACCAGCCACGCTGGTGACCTCTATGGTATACAGTGAATCCGCCTTTGTAAAGGTTGCCTCCACACGATAGTCAGAATCAATCGGGTACCGCTCGATATCTGTGAGGGTTTTTAACAATTGGCTTTCATCATCACGCAGGCTCACCCACCATTTAGAATCACGTTTGAAAATTTTCCAACGAAGTGATGCCGCTTCGAAAATTATGGAGTTCAACGAATCCGGCTGATATCTAATCTGCCCAACAATTGGTTTTCCATTCGCGGTGATAAGAACTTCCGGATATACTTTTACTGAAATCTTGTTATTGTTTACAATAAACAGCCCAGCCCTTTCTGCAATTTTTCCTTCCGGGAATATCAGCAGATTATTTTTACCACTGCCAAATGGATTGGCACCCTGATCAAGGCAATAAAGACCAACGAGGTTCAGCCATCCTTCTGGTGACTTCAATTCCTGCAGGCGTTTGGCATGCCACGCATTGATTTCTGCTTCATAGGCTTGACGCTCTTGCGGAGTCATGCTCTCTTTGGACGAACATCCAAGGAGCAACATGCACATCAAATAAATAGTTACTCTCATCAGTCTGCAGGGTAATGAATGCCCGCCTTCCTTCGGATACTATCCAATGTCTCCATCATCAATAATGTTTTCTGATGGGTGAGTACAGGGCTTTCAATTAAATTCTGGCGAAGACATTCATTTACATGCCGGGCTTCATATTCATAACCGTTGCCGGATGCCGTTTCAAAAGGAATTACCTCACGTGTATCTATGATGCCGGTATAATATTCAAACACGGTAGTAGGTCCGTGAAAACGATGCGTGAGCCTGATCCTGCCTTTATCACCAGCAATATCGGCACCTGTAGCGAGATTGGATGCGAAAGAGCAAAATAGATGGGCAATTGCTCCAGTATTATACGTGAAGGTAATCGCACACTGTTCATCTACTCCGGTGGATGCAGGAGTCATCACCGCATCAATACGATCGGGTTTGCCCAGCAAATCAAGAGCAAGAAAAATAGGATAAACGCCAATATCGAGTAAAGCCCCTCCACCCAAAGCAGGTTCATATAACCTTGCGGGAAATGGTGGTGTAGGTATAAAACCAAACTCAGCATTCAAATATCGGATCGTTCCTATTTTTCCTTGCGCGATCAGTTCCTTCATTTTAAGATAGTGCGGCAGAAAGCGCGTCCAGAACGCTTCCATGATAAATGTATTCTGCGCTTTCGCGAAGTCGATCATTTCTTTGGCTTCGCGATAATTGATCGCAAATGCTTTTTCACAAAGCACAGCCTTCTTGTGTTTCAGGCACAACAGTACATGTTCATGATGAAGTCCGTGTGGAGTGGCCACATAAATTACATCTACTTCCGGATTGCTTACCAATGCCTCATAGCTTCCATGAACATATTGAGCGGGAAAATCTTTGGCGAAAGCGGCAGCGGTTGATTGCTCTCGTGCGCCTACTGCTATCAATTCAGCATCTTCCACTAATTTGAGATCGGTGGCAAATTTTCGTGCGATCTTGCCACAACCTAAAATGCCCCAGCGTACTTTTTTCATATTCAGCCCGATTTTCTTTAAAGTTATAAAAATTATAGTCACGTTTAATCACCCTTCATAATAGCTACTTATCCTTCGTGATAGCAATAATGAACTTAAAGCATTTCGTTATGAAAGGCAACTCCGTTAATTTGCAAAGTCGTATTCAACCGCACTAAATTTACCAGTCTAATCATCTACGGTAATCACCAATGGAAGAATCTGATTTGATTCAAAGGCTACGAGAAGGTGATGAGGGCGCGTTCAAAGTCCTTTTTGAAAAATTTAAGCTGCCTGTTTTCAACACCTGTCTCAGCTATTTACAACATACTGAAGAAGCGGAAGAAGTTACCCAGGATGTGTTCGTTGAAATTTACCGATCGGTAACTCATTACAAAGCAGAATCAACACTCAGCACCTGGATCTACCGGATCAGTGTAAACAAATGCCTGGATTTTTTGCGTCACCGAAAGCGTAAAAAACGATCTGGATTACTCATCAGTCTATTCAAAAGAGAAAGTACCGAACTGCAGATCGACACGCCTCATTTCAATCATCCGGGAGTGATTTTGGAAAATAAGGAGAAAGCCGCTATCCTATTTAAAATCGTTGACAAACTAGCTGACCAACAAAAAACAGCCTTTATTCTTTCACAGATTGAAGATTTGTCTCAAAAGGAAATTGCTGCGGTCATGAAGCTATCCGAAAAAGCAGTGGAATCGCTGCTGCAGCGTGCAAAAGCCAATCTCCGTAGGGATCTGGAAATATTTAATCCCAACCGAAGGAAATGAATAATTACATCGTCTAAATCAAAAGAGCTATGAATAACGAAATCTGGAAAGATGATATTCTCAACAGCATGCGCGGAGCCAACCGTGCTGAACCTAATCCTTTTTTATTCACCCGAATTCAATCAAAATTGGAAGGAGAAATAACTTCATCATCAAGGTTATGGAAACTTGCTACTGTGTTAAGCTTTATACTACTGGCGCTCAATATATCCTTGATTCTATGGGACCAGAAAACAACTGCCAGGGCGGCCATATCTGAAAATTCATCTTATCTCATTGAAACATCTTCTTATCAACTGTATTGAATATGAAGCGGGAAAATATTTTAACATGGCTGGTGGTATTTCTGACGGTGTTGAACGGAGCCGTATTGTTTTATTTCATAAGTAGGGAACACGCACCAGAGCCTGCTCCCCCTGGCAGAATTATTATAGAGGCCCTTCAACTTGACAGCGACCAACGTGCTGAATTTAAGAGGCTCAAAGACGAACATCATAATAAAATGGTAGAGCTCAATGCTCGTTTCCGGTTAACCATGGAAAATTATTTTCTCACCTTGCAAACTAACAGTATCGGCAAAGATTCTCTGGAGCAGTTAATCACAGAAATAGAAAAAGAACGATTGAGTATCACTTATTCACATTTTCAGGATGTGAAAAAAATGTGCAGGAATGATCAACTTGAAAAGTTTAATGCCTTTCTCCCGGAACTCATTCGGCTTGTAGGCGCACCAAAGCCTAAAAAAGATGGACCACCGCGAAGGAATTAAATACGTGCATCGTCTAAAGAATAAACCAATCATGATGTTTAAAAAAATAATATCCATCCCGCTTAATGTATTGTTTCTTTTCGCTGCATTGAATTGTAGCAATAATGAAGAAGCATCGCCATCTGCTGACACTACAGATATTCCTGAAGTGTATAAGAATATTTATGCGTCTACCGATATGTATGTTCAAGGTGACTACATCTATATAAAAACCAATGGACGCCCGGATCATAAAAGTCCTTATTACAAAGGCACGCAGTGGGAGTCTGAGTTATATGAAGCTTACAATGGCAGCAACGCAAATTTTGCGATCAATCCAAATAAAATTGCTAACCAAACCTTCACCTTTAAGATTCCGATTAATCCAAAGGTAAGCACCACACATAGCGCTACTCCCCTGGGGCCAATTGGCATTTCGCTCAATGGCGTTCCCTTTTATAATCAATATGCAGGCCCTAGTCAGCCATTAACAAACGAAATCAATTCGTTCGATCAACACTTTGGCCATCCACAACAGTCTGGTCAATATCATTATCATGCAGAACCCTACTATTTAACAGCCACCAAAGGAAATAATGTATTGTTGGGATTTTTGTTGGACGGATTTCCAGTGTATGGGCCAACCGAAAGCGGCAAGCTCGTGAGCAATGCTGACCTCGATGCCTATCATGGACACACTCATGTAACCACCGACTTTCCTAACGGAATCTATCACTACCACATCACCAACGCAGATCCTTACATCAACGGAAGTGGATTTTATGGAACGGCTGGCACAGTTACCCAATAATGCAATATTGCTCATGGTTGTGATGGCCATGAGCTGTCATGCCCCTAAAGCATCAAGCGATCGCTTTATCAATCGCAACCAAGTAGTAACAAAAACAGCCGGAGGTATCCTGTATGTGAATGATGTACCATTTACAGGAACACTATTTACCATCCACGAAAATGGCATCGATACTTTGGAGATTCAGGAGTTTGCTGACGGAAAAGAAAATGGTATGTACAAACAGGTGTATCCTGATGGTAAACTTCAATCACTCCGGTATTTTAGGCGAGGACAAAAAGAAGGTGCGTTTGAAGCGTGGTGGGAGAATGGAACAAAGAGACTGCAATATCATTTTAAGAATGGAGAATATGAAGGCAGCGGAAAAGAATGGGCAGTTAACGACATATTGATTAAAAGTATGAATTACAAAAATGGTCAGGAAGAAGGACTTCAGCAGCAATGGACCGACAAAGGTGATTTGTGGGCCAACTATGAAGTACGTAACGGCCGCCACTACGGAATTACAGGAGTAAAATCATGCGCCACCTTATGGAAAGATAATGAAGTATCTGCTCATTAATTCTATTTGGATTTTTGTTATCGTCTGTTCTGGCTGCCAGCAGAAAAGTAGTTTACCCTATTATCACACGGCCAACTTCACGCCTTACTGGGAAGGTGAAAGCAAATTTTCAAAAGATACACTCCACACCATTGCATCTTTTGAATTTACAAATCAGGATGGTAACGTGGTGACAGGCAGCAACTATAAAAATAAAATTTACGTAGCCGATTTTTTCTTCACCATCTGCCCAGGCATTTGTCCTAAGTTGACCTCCAACCTGAAAAAAGTTGCAGAAGCTTTTAAAGAGAATCCTGATGTGATGTTCCTATCCTACTCAGTAACTCCTGACATTGATTCTGTGGCACAACTAAAAAAATATGCCCAGGAACATGACTTACCATCTTCATGGAATTTAGTGACCGGTGATAAAGAAGAAATATACACGCTAGCAAGGCAATCCTATTTTGCAGAACGCGAAATAGGATTTCAAAATTCTACGCAAGAGTTTCTGCACACCGAGCATTTCATTTTGGTTGATCAGGATGGTCACATTCGCGGCATTTATAATGGCACGCTGGAACTTGAAGCCGGGCGACTGATTGAAGATATTCAGTTGCTCTTGCATTAACTCTCTTTTGGACGAACATCCAAGTAACATGCCCATCAAATAAATAGTTACTCTCATCCGTCTGCAGGGTAATGAATGCCCGCCTTCGTTCAATCTTGTTTTCCTAACGTTAGGAAATTATGATTTGCAAGATATGACCAAATGTGTAGTTAGCGAAAGAGGGTGAGCTGTAAGGAAAAGTCCCCATTAGAAATTTCTATTTATAGTTCGGAATATTCAAACCCAAAACAATGTCCCGCTTCCCCACCCAGGTTCCATCTTGCTTTTTAGTTAAGGCAATGATCCCAGAACCACCTCTTTTCTGTTGGCTTGCTTTTTCCTTTTCGTCCAGATAAGGATCATCCGCAAAGAGATATTCATCAATATAATATTCGTTTCTGTTTGGTTCCTTAATAACCGGATGGATATGTTGTGGGGCACGCGTGTTTGGATATGATGCCGGACGCAGAGTATAAAATTTGTATCGGCCATCGGCATTGGTTTTTATCCAGCCTCTGAGATAACCATGTCTTTTTGCCCAACCCGTTTCACTTCCTTTTTGTGGATACACTCCTTTTTGATCGGTGTGATAGATATAAAGAATCACATCCCTTGCAGGAGTTTTTCCATCCGCCTGATAAACCGTACCGCTGATTTCAAGCTTTGGTCCGGGTTCTTTGAAATCGGGCAACGTGTCAATACTTGTTAATTTCTTAGAGCCGTACTCAAACACAGCTTCACAGCCTTCGCAGGGACCGCCTACTCGTTGACCGTACCCATTTGCAAATACAATAACGAGTATAAAAGTCAGGGTGATTTTCATAGATGAAAGTGTTTAACTACCTTATACAAAAGCCAATTGGTTTTGATATTCCTATTGAGGATCTCCATCCTGAATACCCAACGGAATTGCATTTTCAACAGGATCCAATGACGCAAGGAATTTAAAGACTGCTTTCAATTCCAGATCACTCATCCTGCCGAAGGGCCCCCAGGGCATAGCGCTGCCCGGAATTACCCGTCCCTTTCTAAAGCGCTCAATGAAATCCTTTTGCGACCAGCTGCTTATCCTTCCTGTTTCCGTGTCGGGAGTTAAATTCGAAGTGACAATGTGTTTGCCTGAAACAATTTTTCCACTTTCATCTATCACTTCAAATTCAGCTGCGCCCGCGTACTCGTGACCATTATACGCGCCTGTCATCATATCACGTTTTGTATGACATCCACGGCAATTAGCAACGCTTGTGGCAAGATACTTTCCGTAAGCCGCGGTTGAATCAATTGCAGGCGCTTCTGGAACATCGCCATCACCGGTAGGTTTAACGACAAATGCCATCACCGCTTTACCAAGAAAATTCCATTCATGCTGAGGTCGTTGATTTTTAACAGGTGCTTGCGTTCTTAAAAACGATATCACTGCTGTGAGATCACTTTCACTCAAATCATAAAATGGCATAAAATCAAGTATTGCCCTACCATCATGTCTAATACCATAACGCAATGAACGCGCCACTTCTTCATCCCGCAATTTTCCAATGCCGGTCTCTTCATCCGAAGTAATATTTGGCGCATACACTTTTCCAATGGGCAATTCAAAATTGAAGCCACCACTTAGCGAAGTGACTTCGCCTTTGTCAACGTTAATCATATCCGTCATTGGCGAATGGCAATGTGCACAATGAGCTGGGCCTAGAGCGAGGTATCGGCCGCGGGCAATTATTGCAGAATCAGTACTGGCCTTTATTTCGGGATAAGGAGCTTCAAAGGTGCGATCATAACGGGCATACACCATTGTTACAAATCCAAGGGCAACGACTGCGAACAGGATTAATAATCCCAGTAGGATTTTTTTTATCATAAGGGAGGGTTTTGGGATAATTAAATTTAGAGAAAAAATTCTTTATTTTGAAATAGCCCAATTGAAATTTACTACCAATAAGGTTGAGTGTACCCAGCCTCAGAGTTGAAATTGAAAAAGCATTGTATCTCAACCGTGTAAGCTGATCTACTTCTTCATCACCGACAACACCGCATTCAACTTCATCAGCCTCTCCACCGGGCTTATGGTATTGATGTCTATCTTCTCCAGCATTTCATGAATCGCTTTGGATTTAGGATCCATCTCAACATGCTCAAAGAAAATTTCTTTTAAACCACCACTGGAAAGCCGGATCAACAAACATAACCTCTGATCCCATTACATCAATTACATCTTTCTGAAGAAGTGCCTGAATGGAACGTTGAATGGTCGCTGAGGTGCCAAGCAAATGAGTTTTAATTGACTCTCTGGAATGCAGATTTTGCACACCCGCGCACAGTGCTTTCAGGTAGTTAAGTTGATAGGTAGTAAGACTCTCAATTACTTTTTGAAACTGTAGCTCGTTTTGTTCCGCCAATCGCATCAATGTATTTTCAACCTCTGTTGCCGTTACCTTGTTGGATGAAATGTACCATAAAATCTGAAAGGCATATTGCGTATAATACGAATGATTATCCATCGCCATACAAATGGTTCGAATATCAGTTTCGGATATTAACTTTCCGGTCTTCTTGAATTTGCTCCTCACAAACGGGATCCATTCTTCAATAGAAATCTTTTTTAAATAGTGCACAGCACCAAATCGATAAAAAGGCAAATCAGACGACTCAAACAGCTGACTCATCAAATGGCGTTTACTACCGTAAAGGCAATAATGCACTTTGCTATGCTGCTGCCAGTATGCTCTCAGCTTACGCTGAAAGTCAACCGGGTAAGGAAAATGATCGATATTCTGAAATTCATCAATACAAACTACAATCCGAATGTTTTTCTTTGAAGCAAGGGTTTGAGGCAAGTTGAGCAACTCTTCTTCGTTTACCCCAGTGGTAGAACGAAACCGGACGGAGAATTCACTGGATAAATCCGGTTGAAATGAAAGGTGCGGAACAATACTCTTCAACCACTTACTTGCAAACTGAAAGACTTCCTCCGCTTTGGAATTAGTAGCTTTTAGCAAGGCCTGAACATAGGCTTCATAAAATTCTTCCTGCGTTCGGCATTTGAAAAGATCGATAAATACAAACCGCACATTCGCTTGTTTGTACTGATTAGCAGCTTCTTCCACCAGCGAAGATTTACCCCAGCGCCTGGGCGAAATGAGGATGGTGTTAGTATTTGTATTAAACTGCTGATGTAGAAAGCCGATATCGGTTTTCCGATTGCAAAAATCGCTTAGATGCACTGTTTTGCCAAAAACAAACGGGTTTTTAGTCATTTTAAAGGATTAACATTACATAAATGTAAGTTACATGTTTGTAAGTTACAAGTTTGTAAGTTACAGATTTGTAACCTTACTTCTTTAACACCGACAATACTTCATTCAACTTCAGCAGCGCCTCCACCGGACTGATGGTATTGATGTCTATCTTCTCGAGCATTTCATGAATCGCTTTGGATTTAGGATCCATCTCAAACAAACTCATTTGTGTGGTTGGTTTTGGCAGCTCATCAAATTTTTTCTTTGATTCGTTTTTGTGTTTATCCTTTTCAAGGAAGTGTAAAATTTCATTCGCGCGTAACACTACCTTGTTGGGCATGCCTGCTATCTGTGCTACATGAATACCAAAGCTATGTTCGCTGCCACCCTCTTTCAACTTGCGCATGAAGATGATTTTGTCGCCCACTTCTTTTACGCTTACGTTGAAGTTTTTCACCCGCACTAAATCTTCGGTAAGTTGATTGAGCTCGTGATAGTGTGTGGCAAATAATGTTTTCGGTTTGAAGTCTTTATGGTTGTGCAGATACTCTACAATCGCCCATGCAATGGACACACCATCGTAGGTAGAAGTTCCGCGGCCAATTTCATCCATCAAAATCAAACTGCGATCACTGAGGTTATTGAGAATGCTGGCCGTCTCTGTCATCTCTACCATGAAGGTAGATTCCCCTCGTGATAAATTATCAGAAGCGCCTACGCGTGTAAACACTTTATCGATGAGGCCGATGGTGGCCGCTTCCGCGGGAACATAGCTTCCCATTTGTGCCATCAATACAATGAGTGCCGTTTGTCTTAGCAAGGCTGACTTACCCGCCATGTTGGGGCCGGTGATTACCAATATCTGTTGCGTCTCATTATCGAGATAAATATCGTTGGGCACATAACTCTCGCCCACCGGAAGTTGTTTCTCAATCACCGGATGTCTACCTGCCTTTATGGCTAATCGCTTGGACTCGCTGATCTCAGGCTTATTGTATTTGTTGGCTTTGGCGGTTTCCGCAAATGAAAGCAGGCAATCCAGCATCGCAATCACCCTGGCATTTTGCTGAATCTGCGCGATGTAATCGGAAGCATGATGTACCAATTCTAAAAAGATCCGTTGTTCAATCACAAGAAGCTTCTCTTCCGCATGAAGAATTTTTTCTTCATACACTTTCAACTCTTCCGTGATGTAGCGCTCCGCATTCACCAGCGTCTGCTTGCGAATCCAATCGGTAGGCACTTTATCCTTATTGGCATTGCTTACTTCTAAGTAATAACCAAACACTTTATTATAAGATATCTTCAGTGAGTTGATGCTGGTTCGCTCGATCTCCCGTCTTTGTATCTGCAACAAATAATCCTTCCCTGAAAAAGCAATAGCGCGTAACTCGTCCAACTCAGCATTGACACCTTCTTTGATGATGCCGCCCTGATGAATGAGCATGGGTGCATCATCTTTCAACTCCTTTTCAATTTTCTCCAGCAGAAATTCGCACTTGTTTAGTTGATCTCCAAGTTTTTTTAATTCCTGTGATGATGACTTATCCAGTAACTCCTTGACAGGAATAATCGCCTTCAACGAGCGTTTCAGTTGAATTAACTCGCGCGGGTTAATACGGCCCACCGCCACTTTTGAAATCAGGCGCTCCAGATCAGATATCTGATGAAGGTGTACTAAAATCTTTTCGGTGAGATCATGGTCATTATAAAATTGTTCTACTACCTGAAGGCGCTCATCAATGCTTTGCTTTTCCTTTAGTGGTAAAATCATCCACTTGCGCAGGTTACGCGAACCCATTGGGGTTACCGTTTGATCAAGCACCTGCAAGAGTGGCACACCTCCTTCATTGGGCGAACTAACAATCTCCAGGTTGCGCACCGTAAACTTATCGAGCCACACGTATTTGTCTTCATCAATCCGTGAGATGGATGAAATATGATGCGTGTCTTTATGCTCGGTAGCCTCGAGATAGTGAAGTATCGATCCCGCGGCAATGATGGCTTCATTCATACCATCAATGCCAAAACCTTTTAGTGTACTGGTTTTGAATTGCTGAGTGAGTTTCTCGTTGGCAAAATCAAACGCGTACACCCAGTCATCGAGGGCGAAGGTGGCATACTCATCACCAAACTGATTTTCAAATTTATCGCGGCTTGTCTTGCTGTAAATAATTTCAGCCGGCCCAAAACTCTGAATGAGTTTGTAGATATAATTCTCAGGGCCTTGTGCCGCATAATACTCTCCCGTGCTGATGTCAAGAAATGAAACCCCAAGGGCATTCTTTCCAACAAACACCGAAGCAAGAAAATTATTTTGCCTCCGCTCGAGTACATTATCATTGAAAGAAACACCGGGCGTTACCAACTCGGTTACGCCACGCTTCACAATTCCCTTTACAAAACGGGGGTCTTCCAGCTGATCGCAGATGGCCACACGATTTCCCGCCCTCACTAACTTGGGCAAATATGTATCGAGAGAGTGATGGGGAAACCCGGCCAGTTCAATTTCAGAGGCCGATCCATTTCCGCGCTTGGTGAGCGTGATATCCAATACTTTGGCGGCACGGATGGCATCTTCACCAAAGGTTTCGTAAAAATCACCCACCCGAAAAAGCAACAACGCACCCGGATACTTCGCTTTGATCGCGTTGTATTGTTTCATTAACGGGGTATCCATTGCTGCTGGGCCTGCCATAGTCGACAAATATAGGGAGAAGTCGGAAGTTAGAAGCGAACAATTTAGAAGTCAAAAGCAGGAATGTTTCCGGATGTAGACCTTTGAAGTGATCCTCAATCGGCTATTTCTTTAGCGCAACAATCAGCCACATTTTGTCGCCTTTCTCTTTCGAGCGATCGACAAAGGTATCTTGCTGTTTTAGAATAGTGAAGCCGGATTTTTGCAAATCTTCCAACGCAAAACTCATCCCGAGTTCATGTTTTCGCTCCTGGTCTTCGCGAGCTAATTTTCTGCGTTCATCCGCGATGGGCTCGCAAAGCACAAGGCGGCCACCCGGTTTTAATGCTGCCTTGATATGCAGCAAAATTTTATCATGATCATCCATCTCATGATACGTGTCTAGAATAATGACTGCATCCAGCGAATTGATCGGAAGCATTGGATTGTCATGATCACCTTTTATCAACGCTACATTAGTGATATTCCTTTTTGAGAGGTGATCTTTCAGTTTATCCAACTTCGATTGTTCAACATCCACGGCATATACGCGTCCTGTGTTGCCCACCACGGATGAAAGCTTGACAGTCATATAGCCTTCATGGCTACCAATATCCGCCACGTTACTTCCGGGCTTTATAGTAAGTTGACGAATAAGCTCATCGGCTTTCTGCCATTTGTCCCGCTCAGCCCAGGCCGACTCGGCATATACATTTTTCCATGGATCCTGCCCCAACGAGGATAATGATAAAGTGACGAAATGGAATAAAAGTAAATACTTCACTGAGCAAATTAACCAATTCGTTTGGCAATTATTATTGCTAATAACCCAAAGACCAGGCTCAGGTGAACAAGCAACCATATTTTTTGGTATTGAGGACGTTGCTGCCAGTTGATTTTTTGATCAAAGGGATCAAAAATAAATAAGTCCGATACCATTCATCTATCTATTAGGAATTATGCCTCAGCCAATTGTGAAGGCGTTTCTGGTAATCATGATAATTGTTTATGCTTTCTTCTTTTTTTTGAATTACAAAACCCTAGTGAAGATTCAACAATCATTCCGACTCGATCTCAACCTCAAGAGCACACTCAAACAGGTGTATGACAATACAATATCCACCCTCAACTTTCAGCGAAAAGCCTCTCTCACTATATATCCGCTTGCCGTAACAGCCGGCTTTCTGATGGGGCTTGCCGCTGAAACAGATGTTGCCATGATGATGCAAAAATGGCAAGTGCAGGTAATCTTGCTGATCGCCATCATTATCCTTACTCCTGTTTGTTATTTTCTTGCCAAGTGGATGGAAAAGATGATTTATCAAAAATATCTCAATCAGCTTCGCGATCTGATTCAACAATTCGAAAAAGATGAAGCAGAATCCGTTTAACTTCGCGGCATGAAGAAGTTAAAGCTGGAAGAGCTCGGGCGCTTATCGGTCGATCAGTTCAAAGAATCAGAAAAAATACCGATCTGCATTTTACTGGATAATATCCGCAGCCTGCATAATGTAGGCTCTGCCTTCCGCACAGCCGATGCTTTTCGGGTGGAAAAAATCTATCTCACCGGTATCACTGGCACACCTCCGCACCGCGAAATACAAAAGACAGCTCTGGGCGCAACTGAATCGGTGGATTGGGAATATGTTGAAAGTCCTGCGGTAGCCATTTCATCATTGAAAAGTAAAGGCTACAAAATTGTGATTGTGGAACAGACTACCGATAGCATTCCGCTCCAGACTTTTTATGGAGAGCCAGGAGTAAAATATTGTCTCGTATTTGGCAACGAAGTGCATGGTGTAAGTGAAGAGTCCATCGCATTGGGCGATCTGGCTTTGGAGATTCCGCAATTGGGCACCAAACATTCATTGAATATTTCGGTGTGCCTGGGCATTGTGCTGTGGGATGTATTCCGCAAACTACGATTATCATGAACAGCGCTACCATCGGTGAGATAAAAAAAGAATTGCAACGATTAGATGTTGATACACTGCAATCCATTTGCCTTCGGTTGGCGAAGTATAAAAAGGAAAACAAAGAGTTGCTCTCCTACCTTCTTTCGGATGCGGACGATGAACCCGGTTACATCCGAAGCATAAAAGAAGAAATGGATGTGTTGTTTCTGGAATTGGACGGTCGGAATTTATACATCACAAAAAAGATGCTTCGCAAAATTCTCCGCTTTGCCAACCGACAAATAAAGTATTCAAGTTTACCGCAAACGGAATTAGAGCTGCGCATTTACTTCTGCGAAAAGATCAAAGAGGCCAGCATTCCTCTTATAGCAGGCACCGTATTGTTCAATCTATATCAGCAACAACTGAAAAAAATTATGAGTGTGCTCGCTAAATTACCGGAAGACTACCAGGTGGATTATGCTTCCACCATTGAAGCGATACAATAGTAGATATGAAAGAAGAACAACCTAAAAATCCCCTGCACGGCAAAACGCTGGAATACATCCTGCACTTCCTGGTGGAGTATTATGGTTGGGAAGAACTAGGTGAACGCATTCCCGTGAATTGTTTTCGGTTTGATCCCAGCATTAAATCCTGTCTCACCTTCTTCCGCAAAACGCCATGGGCACGAAAGAAGGTAGAAGACTTATACATTGAAACGATTCAAGCTTAGGCTACCACATCACTCATTTCTTAGTGTATCACTTGGACTACCGCAGCCTTCATCGACTGGTAGAATACCGAAGCGAACGCAATAACCAACACTACAATTCCTGCACTTAAAAATACCAATGGATTGACGGGAACCTGGTAAGCAAAATCTGAAAGCCATTGACTCATCGCATACCAGGCAAGCGGTGCTTAATACGGCATAAGAAGTAAAATCCAGCAGTAAGAATCTAGCAGCAAGCATCTGAAATTCACACATTCTTTGCACCTTTACACATCCATTTGAGTTTATTCTGTGAATAACGATCGCTACAACCAACGCGGAGTATCCGCCAGCAAAGAAGATGTTCACCAGGCCATTAAAAACCTGGACAAAGGACTGTTTCCCAAAGCCTTTTGTAAAATTGTTCCTGACACCTTAGCAGGAGATCCTGATTATTGTACGATCATGCATGCCGATGGAGCGGGCACTAAATCATCGCTTGCTTACCTCTATTGGAGAGAAACCGGTGATCTTTCTGTGTGGAAGGGAATAGCGCAAGATGCGATCATCATGAACATCGATGATTTGCTTTGTGTGGGGGCTACCGGGCCGATATTATTATCTTCTACCATTGGAAGAAATAAAAATCTGATTTCGGGCGAAGTGATTTCAACGATCATTAATGGAACAGAGGAAGTCCTCAACATGCTTCGATTACACGGCATGGAGATTTATAGCACCGGAGGCGAAACGGCCGATGTGGGTGATCTTGTTCGCACAATCATCGTTGATAGCACGGTCACTGCCAGGATGAAACGAGGTGACGTAATCGACAACAGTACTATTCAGGCAGGCGATGTAATTATTGGTTTGGCCTCCTATGGCAAGGCAACCTACGAAAGCGAGTATAACGGAGGCATGGGCAGCAACGGACTGACATCTGCACGCCATGATGTATTTGCACATGAGTATGCCACCAAATATCCAGAGAGTTACGATAAGGCCGTGCCTGATAACCTCGTGTATTCAGGAAAATATAAAGTGACTGATGAGATTGCTGGTACTCCTTTAAACATGGGCAAGCTCGTACTTTCACCTACCCGCACCTACGCACCGGTGATGATTGAGATCCTGAAAAATCTGCGATCACACATACACGGCATTGTGCATTGTAGTGGTGGCGGGCAAACCAAAGTGCTGCACTTCATTGAAAATCTTCATGTGATTAAAGACAACCTGTTTGAGATACCTCCACTCTTTAAATTTATTCAGGAAGCATCGGGCACCGAACTTAAAGAGATGTACAAAGTCTTTAACATGGGCCACCGGATGGAGATCTATTTACCCCAGCCCATGGCGCAGCAGGTCATTGATATCTCAAAGAATTTCGGGATTGACGCACAAATAATTGGCCGTGTAGAAAGTTCTTCCACCAAACAAGTAACATTGCGCACACCGCACGGTGAGTTTATTTATTCTTGAGTTTAGCTTAATCTCGCTATGATATCAATCGACCTAAAAAAATGGTTATGGATAATTTCCATACCAACATTGATGGTTCTTCTTGTGCTTGGCTACTTACAACTAGGTGAGCCTGCTGGCTTCAGTGCCGTAACCGGAACCATTTTACTCAGCTGCACACTCTTGCCTGGCGCTTTGTTGAGGTTGGGTTTCCTCAAAGAAAATCCATACCTGAGATGGCTGGTAAAATATCGTAAAGACCTCGGCATTGTGGCCGGCACATGGTTGCTGACACACGGCCTTGTGAGCGCGTTGTTCTTCCTCAAACGCGATCAACCCATAGTAGATCAACTCTTGGTGTTGCCCTTAAAAGCAATCTGGATCATGGTGCCCATTTTGGCGTTTATGTTACTCACCTCCAATGAATACAGCGAAAAGCTATTGGGCAAAAACTGGGGCAGGCTGCACAAGTTGGTTTGGTTGTTACCTCCTCTCATGTTCTTTCATGGCAACTTATCCATTGCTGAATTTGAAAAAGAAGATTTTGCGCCAGCCGGTATTTTATTAGCTATTGTCATGCTCGTTGCTTTTTATGAATCGTTTAAAAAGAAAACCTATCAGCGTACTGTATTAATCATCATCGGTTGGCTGACCACCGTTTTCTTCTGGATGTCTAGCCCAGGTTAACGAAAAAATAATTCTTACAGCTTCACATCATCCGCGATATCCCGTAACTGAATTGACAGCGCGTGGGTAGAAATCTGTATTTCGCGCAGCGACATTCCTAATGAAATCAATAAAGAGATCAGTGAAGCACCAAAAATATATTTAGCGATCAGCTCCTCTCCATAGAACAAAGAAAACATGCACAGCACGCTCAGAAAAAGCGCAACAATACTAAACATTTGCATATTGCGAATGAGTATAACCCGTACTTTCAAATTGCGTATCTGATCGGCCACACGCTTATCTTCCTTATGCTGATAATCACCCGCCAGCTTGCGGATGAGGGCGGCCACGGCAAGGAAGCGGTTCGTATAGGCCAATAAAACCAAAGAGACCGTTGGAAATAACAAAGCAGGTGTTGTGAGTGTGAGTTCCATAAAGAGACGTTTAGGTAAACAAAGATAGCCGCTGCCACTGATAAAAATTACTATTTACTGTACTGATACAGTACGTATCTTCACAACCAAAGAAAATTCAACCTTTATGAAATCATATCTCTTGCTTTGCCTGATGCTGATTAGCAGCATTGGTTATAGCCAAAAGAAAGGAACAGCTACAGCTGCACCCGTTAAAAAACCTCTCGATCATAGGGTATATGATGGATGGAAAGAAATTGCCTACAAGGCACTGACTCCGGATGGTAACTCCGCGGCCTTCACGTTGAATCCTCAAGACGGAGATGGC
>CAZIOY010000072.1:0-22103 GCA_964540915.1 uncultured Ohtaekwangia sp. | reverse complement strand
CAAGGTTGACTAGGTAAAGAAAGGTTACGGTCTCATAGCTCAACTGGATAGAGCAGCTGCCTTCTAAGCAGCAGGTTGCTGGTTCGACCCCAGCTGGGATCACAAAATAATTGGTTGTTAAAGATGTTTTCATATCTTCGCGGCCTTATTTAGTAGTTCGGGGTGTAGCGTAGCCCGGTATCGCGCTTGGTTTGGGACCAAGAGATCGTCAGTTCGAATCTGGCCACCCCGACAAAAACCTCCACCTAACCTGGAGGTTTTTTGTTTTTATGAAAACTGAAATATTCAAAGATTATCAGGCACTTAGCAAAGCAACTACTCTGCTAATTATAGCTGCTATCAAAGCAAAGAAAAATTCATTGATCTGTCTGGCATCGGGCCATACACCTATAGGGGTCTTTGAAGAACTAGCCAAAGAAGTAAATCAAAATAATCTCGATCTCAGTGGTTGCACATTTCTTAGTCTGGATGAATGGGTAGGCATTGATCCAAATGATTCAGGTTCATGTCTTACTATGCTAAAAAAAGATTGCTTTGAACCACTTGGTCTTCAACCTCATCAAACTGAATACTTCAATGTTCAAACGGCTGATCTGGAAAAAGAATGCAACCGCATCAATTCATTAATCGCGCACAATGGCGGATTGGATATCATGCTGGTGGGCGTTGGTACGAATGGTCACATCGGAATGAATGAGCCCGGCACTTCGTTCGATATCTATGCTCATGTTAGTACGCTAGCGGAAGAAACAAAAAACGTAGGACAAAAATATTTCAGCAAGCCCACGGCCCTATCCTTAGGAATTACGTTGGGTCTTCGTCATCTGCGTGAAGCCAAATTACCGATTGTTATGGCCAGTGGAGAAAAGAAAGCTGCCATTATCGCGAAAGGCTTAACGGATACACCTACTGAAGAAATACCGGTGAGTATTTCACAATTGATTCCACACGGTTATGTGATGCTGGATAAAGCTGCGGCAAGTCTGTTATCAAAATAATTTTAATTATTTCTTCGATCCACTGCAAAGCAAGCAGCGCCAATCGCTCCTGCAAAATCATTGAAACGTGCTTTCACTACCGGAGTGGCATTTCCATCCGGTCGCCATTCATATTGATTCATGAATTCTGATAATGGTTTGAACAAGCGCTCATCGGATTGCGCAATACCTCCACCCAAAACGATTTGCTCCGGTGCCAGAATATTGATCAATGAACACAATGCCACTGACAATTTCTTTACCGACAACAGCCAGACTTCCGTGGCATACGCATCACCCTTCGAATAAGCTTCCACCAAATCACGCGTGGTTTGAAATTTATTTTCACTCCGTTTAGGAACCGATTCATTTCCCATGGAGTCTTCGAGCGTGCCGGGCACCTGCAGGAATCCGATTCCCTCACTCTCGGCATTCAGCGACATATCGCCAATGCTGCCCGCTCTTTGATTGACCCCCTGATACAACTGCCCATTAATCAGAATAGCCCCTCCCACTCCTGTGCCTAGCGTCAACATAACCACATTCTTAAATCCTTTCGCGACACCAAAATTTACTTCTGCCAACAGCGCTGCGTGTGCATCATTTAGAACATGGACTTCGTTCTGTAAGAAGTCACTCCAGTTAAATCCTCCTAATCCTTCCAGACGACCTGGCATGTAATTGATCTGTTTGTTGCTATGGTCGGGCAAGCCGGGGGCGGCCAAGCCAATGCAAGATACCGATGGGTTTTTGGCTTTCACTTTTGTAAACGCTTCACGCACAGCCCCTCTCCAATCCAAATCACGAATGGGTACTATTTCCCTGGCTATTATTTCTCCTTGCTTAGTGATGAGCACTGCCTTCACATTAGTGCCACCCAAATCAATTCCGATTGCATTCATTTCACTATTCATTACCTTTCGAAGATAGGATTTATTTTGCGACCGATCGCGGCAGCAAATTTGAAGGAAGAACGTTTGATTTTATAACTTTGACAGGATTTTTATCATATGAGTTTGTTTCGTGAATTTGGTTGGACGGAGGGATTGTTGATTCTGATCTTTTTAATTGGCTACGGACTGTATCTTGGGCGCATCATCAACATCAGCCGAACGCTGCATACTCCCTACAAAACAGTTTTTATAAAACTATTCATTCGCTCGGTTTTCATGGCTTTGCTGATCATTGCCTTGCTCGGCCCTACATTTGGCGACAGCAAGCGCGAAATCAAATCGGTAGGAAAAGACATTATGGTGTGTGTAGACTTATCGAAATCAATGGATGCCTTTGATGTGCAACCGAGCCGATTGGAGAAAGTAAAATTTGAATTGAAGAAGATAGCCAGTGCGTTCAATTCAGATCGCCTCGGCATCATTATATTCTCCTCTGAAGCTTTTATGCAGTGCCCGCTCACCTATGATCAAAATGCTATCAATCTCTTCATTGAAACGATGAATACAGGTCTGGTACCATCCAGCGGCACGGATTTTGGTCCACCGCTCAAGATGGCGTTGTCTAAGCTAGAGGATAATGAAGGGCCCAGCACCCAACAAAAGTCGAAAGTGATCGTTCTGATCAGTGATGGTGAGGATTTTGGTGAGGAAACGAATGAAATAACCAAAGAAGTGGAAGATAAAGGATACAAATTATTTACGTTAGGCGTGGGCACCGAAAAAGGAAGTCAGATTGCGACCGGAAAGGGTTATAAAACTGATAAGCAGGGTAACACGGTGGTATCAAAATTAAATGCCAGCTCCCTAAAATCGCTGGCCAGCAAAACCGATGGCGAGTATTTTGAAATCAACGAGTCGAGAAACGATGTAAGCAAGTTGATCAATACAATCAGTAAAATTGAAGGCCAGATGCGCGATGCCCGCGTTGTCGATGCATCGGCAAATCGGTATTACTATTTCCTTTTAGCTGCTTTGATTCTCCTGGTGTTGGATATATTGATTAGTGTAAAAACCATTACCATATGAAGTCTCTATTCATCGCTTTTGTGTTGCTGGCGTTCACGGTCGATCCTGGTAAGATCGGCAAAGTCAATTCCTTAAAATCAGAAGCAAAAGAAGCTTACAAAAAAGGTGACTATCAGAAGGCCATTGAAAAATATCGCTACCTCGTAGATTCGCTGAGTGTAACGGAAGATGAAGTGCGTCTCAATCTGGCCAACGCCTACTTCGAGTCAAACGATACCGTCAATACGTTTCAGAGCTACCAACCACTCACCCAAAGCACCAATTCAAAAATTCGTTCCGTAGCTCACCAGCAGATGGGCGTGCTGGCTAACCGGCAAAGTAAATTTGAAGAAGCCCTGGCAAGTTTCAAGCAAGCCCTGAAGGCAGACCCCACCAATGAAGATGCCCGGTACAACTATGAAATGGTGAAGAAGAAACTTGACGAACAAAAGAAGAAGGAAGAAGAACAGAAAAAGCAGGATCCTAATAAGCAGGACAAAAACGAAGATCAGAAGAAAGAAGAAAATAAAGATCAGAAGCAGGATCAAAACAAAGACAAGAAAGATCAGAAAGACAAAGAAGATCAGGAGAAGAAAGATCAAAAGGACAAGCAGGATAAGGATAGTAAAGAAAAGCAGGATAAAGAATCCAAAGAGAAGAAAGAGAAAGAGCAGCAGCAGAAAGAGCAAGAACAGAAAGAAAAAGAAAATCAGGACAAGAAAGATTTACCACCATCCGTTTCCGATAAGCTAAAGCAAATGGAGATGAGCGAAGAGAAAGCGAAGATGATATTGGAAGCCATGAAGAACCAGGAATTTCAATACCTTCAACAGAATAAGCGGAAAGCGACCAAACCAAAAGACAAGGGTAAACCGGATTGGTAACCGAATCAAAATCTCCCACTCCAAAAATATTGAAGTGAAGTATTTCAACTATTGAATATAAAACCTGAAGTAAGTATGAAAGAAGTATATATTGTTTCTGCCGTGCGCACTCCCATTGGAAGTTTTGGTGGAAGTTTAGCAAGTTTATCTGCCACTCAATTGGGCGCGATTGCCGTAAAAGGAGCTATTAATAAAATAGGACTCGACCCGAAATTAATTCAGGAAGTGTTTTTTGGAAACGTAATCTCAGCAGGCCTTGGTCAGGCTCCAGCTACCCAAGTAGCGGTGGGTGCCGGTTTGGGTTATAACATACCTTGCACCCTCGTTAATAAAGTTTGCGCCTCAGGCATGAAAGCCATTATGGTAGGAGCACAATCCATTATGCTCGGACAAAATGATATCGTGGTGGCCGCTGGAGCCGAAAGCATGTCGAACATCCCCTATTATCTTACCAAAGCGCGTTACGGCTATAAATATGGCAATGGTGAATTACTGGATGGCTTAACGTATGATGGTCTCACCGATGTGTACAACCATTGTGCCATGGGCGTGTGCGCTGATAACACCGCGAAAGAAATGAATATCTCGCGTCAGGATCAGGATACCTTTGCCATCAATTCTTACAAACGAGCTGCTGCTTCCTGGGCAGCCGGAAAATTCAAGGATGAAGTTATTCCGGTTGAGATTGCTGGTCGCAAAGGAGACGTAACCATCTTCGCGGAAGATGAAGAGTATAAAAACGTAAACTTTGAAAAGATTCCTGGACTGAGGGCAGTATTCACAAAAGATGGAACCGTAACAGCCGCCAACGCCTCCACCATCAATGATGGCGCAGCCGCTGTGATCTTAATGAGCAAAGAGAAAGCGAAAGAACTCGGCATCACTCCCATCGCAAAAATCCGTGGCTTTGCCGATGCCGCACAAGATCCGATGTGGTTCACCACTACTCCTTCATTGGCTATTCCGAAGGCGATGAAAATGGCGGGTGTTGAAAAGAGTGATGTTGGATACTATGAAATTAATGAAGCCTTTTCTGCCGTAGCAATTGCCAATAATATGAAACTGGATCTCGATCCTTCCAAAGTAAATGTAAACGGAGGGGCAGTGGCTTTAGGGCATCCTCTTGGTGCTTCCGGTGCGCGCATCACAATTACCTTAACAAACGTATTGAAACAAAACAACGCCCTCATAGGTGTAGCCGCTATTTGTAACGGAGGTGGAGGAGCCTCGGCCATTGTAATCGAAAAAGTATAATACAACATCGGCTGATACTGCTCGTTTAATTTCATTTGATAAAAGATGTTTAGAGCCATTCTCATCACCTGTTTATTGATTGGGCAATCCGCATTTGCCCAAAAAGAAATTAAGACCTATCACGACCCCATGGAGTTAAAAATCCATGAGGACTATTTTGTGTTGGCACAAGACGGACAGACCATGGAAGGAAAATACCGCAAGTTTTTTTCTAATGGCAACCTCGCCATTGAAGGCGAATTTAAAAATGGTGTGCGCTGGGGCACCTTCTACGAATACCATGAAAATGGAAAGCTCATTCGTAAGATCAGTTATGAAAATGGCATGCGCCATGGAACCGTGGAAGTCTATGATGAGCATGGCATCCCCATACAGCAGGCATTTTATCAAGACAACAAACTGGTTGACAGCATCAAATCATTTTTCCCGACTGGCATCAAAAAACAAGAAGGCCGATTTGTAAAAGGTAAACCGGATGGATTGGTGAAAGAATATTACCCCTCAGGAAAAATTCAAAAGGAAATTAATTACAAAAATCAGCAGCCCAACGGTATTTCAAAAACCTATTATGAAAGCAGTTCATTAGAAACCGAAGCGAACTATAAAGATGGTTTTGTGAGTGGCTATTATAAACTCTATTACCCCAACTCCCAACTGGAAATGGAGTACGCAATCAAAGAAGGTGAGAAAATTGGCGACTTCATGTATTACGATCAGGAAGGCCATAAACTACTGGAAGGCCATTTCATGAATTCACGATTGCACGGTGATAATATCGGGTACTATGCCGATGGTACTATCCGGCATAAATATCAATACAAAGCAGGAGGACGCATCGGAACCAACTATGATTACTATGCTAATGGCCAGGTCAAAATGAAAGAACATATCTCCCTTGGCGGAGCCGAGAGCAAGGTGACTGAATATTCGGATGCGGGTAAGATGCGCTCCGAAAAAATCTTTCGCGATGGCAAGCCGTATGGCACGTGGCTCTACTATTTTGAAGATGGGAGTACCGTTTCGGTTAGGGAGATTTATCAAAATGGTCAGCTCAACGGGCTGCGAACCACCAACCACGCCAATGGGGTAAAAGCCACTGAAGAAAGCTGGAAGTTTAACATGATACACGGTATTGTGAAGAACTTTTATGAAGACGGAAAACTGCTTTCCCAGGCTGAATACAGATCCAACCGCATGCACGGGCTTTATACATCGTATTATTCCAACGGCAAAATAAAAGAGCAGGGCAGCTACATCGCCAACAAAAAGCACAACGAATGGAAAGAGTACAGCGAAGCAGGTGAATTAACCAGGACATTGGTGTACAAAGCTGGCCTGCTCATGGAGGAGAAATAAACTACAAGGAAGTTGTAGGGTAAAAACTTCCTTAGCTAATTTGCGTCATTCGCAACACGCCCATGCAAGCAATCGAAGAGACGCATTTCAAGTTCAAAGGCCAAACTGGTTTTTACAGTGGCAAAGTAAGGGATGTATACTATTTCGGGGATACCATGGCCATGGTTGCCACCGATCGCATTTCCGCGTTTGATGTTATTCTACCGCGAGCCATCCCCGACAAGGGACGTGTGCTGAATAAAATTGCTGCCCGTAACCTGGAGGCAACTAAAAACCTCGTGCCCAATTGGGTTATTAAAATACCCGATCCCAATGTTACCATCGGATTTAAGTGTGAACCCTTTGCCGTGGAGATGGTTGTGCGAGGCTATTTGGCCGGTCACGCAGCCCGCGAGTACAAGGCAGGTAAAAGAACACTTTGCGGAGTAACACTGCCGGAAGGGCTTAAAGAAAATGATAAACTACCCTCACCTATTATTACCCCTACCACCAAGGCTAAGGTAGGTCATGATGAAGATATTTCGCGTGAAGATATTCTGGCCCGTGGCATCGTGACCGAAGAAGACTATGTGCAAATGGAAAAATTCACATTTCGTCTTTTTGAAAAGGGAACACAGCTGGCAGCCGAACGCGGTTTAATATTGGTGGATACCAAATATGAATTTGGAAAACATAATGGTGCGATCTACCTGATTGATGAGGTGCACACACCGGATTCATCGCGGTATTTTTATAAATATGGCTATGAGGACAGACAGAAAAATGGTGAACCTCAAAAACAGCTTTCAAAAGAATTTGTGAGACAATGGTTGATCGAGAATGGATTCCAGGGAAAAGATGGACAGAAAGTACCAGAAATGACCGATGAAATTGTGCGATCCATCTCTGAACGTTATCAGGAACTCTATCAGCAAATGACCGGGGAGACCCTGGAGCCCGTGAATTACGACACCCTGTTGGAACGAATTGAGCAGAGTATCGTTAATTACATAAAATAAGTTAATTTTAGCCCTGTAAAATATTACTATGAAGTATTCTGTCGACAAGCAAGAAAAATATACTCTCCTCCGCCTCAACGAAGAAAAGCTAGACTCAAGCATTGCCCCCCAATTAAAATCAGAAATGGTTACTCTTCATGCGGAAGGCGTGCGCAATATTATACTGGACCTTTCAGAAGTGAAATACACCGACTCATCCGGATTGAGTGCACTTCTGGTGGGTAATCGCATCCTACAAGAAGACAACGGGATTTTTATTCTCGCTCGTTTGTCGGAGCACACCATGAAACTCATCAAGATCTCTCAGTTGGATAGCGTGTTAAATATCCTCCCTACCGTAGAAGAAGGAATTGATGCGGTATTTATGCATGAGATTGAGAAAGACATGAAAGACGAAGATTAAAAAATCTTCTCATCATTTTTATACTGAAGGCCTGAGATAATCGGGCTTTTTTGTTAGGTTCAATTCGATTAATGAAAGTGAGTTTTAAACTTACCATATTGGGTTCAAGCGGAGCGTTGCCGGCATACGGAAGGTTCCCTACTTCGCAATACCTAAGTATTCAAAACAGACATTTCCTGATCGACTGTGGTGAAGGCGCTCAGATGCAACTGATACGATACCAACTACCCATTCATAAAATAGATCACATCTTCATTAGCCATTTGCATGGCGATCATTATCTGGGGCTCATGGGCTTACTCTTTTCCATGCACCTGCAAAGACGCACCAATGATCTCCATCTATATAGTCAAAAGGGATTAGATGAGATTATCCTACTGCAACTGAAGTACTCAAAATCATCACTCAACTTTACTGTTATTTTTCACACTTTTGACGCATCGCTGATTCAAGTGCTTTATGAAGATGAAGCGCTCACCATAGACACCATTCCGCTTATTCACAAACTAGAATGTGCCGGTTTTCTGTTCCGCGAAAAACCGAAGCCAAGAAAAATAAACAAGGAGAAATTAAAGGAAGGTATGCTTTTGCAGCACATTGCATTACTTAAAACCGGTGCTGATGTGCACGATGAAAAGGGAAATCTATTGTACCTGAATAGTGACTATACCCTACCCGCACAAACGTCTCTTTCCTATGCATTTTGCTCTGACACTGCCTGGAATGAAAAGATGATTGAACAAATTCGCGGCATAAACCTTTTATATCATGAGGCCACCTTCATGGAAGAGGAAAAAGACAAAGCACAGGAAACCAGGCATAGCACTGCAGCAGAAGCAGCGGAGATGGCCTTGCGGAGTCGCGTACAAAAACTATTGATCGGACATTTCTCTGCGCGCTACCGTGAATTAGAACCGCTGCTGCTCGAAGCCCGTGAAGTTTTTGCTAACACAGAACTTGCGATAGAAGGATCCACATTCGAAGGAGGCACATGACTCTCGAACAAAAAAAGAATCGTCTCTTTGTAATCCTGACGGGGATTTTTCTTACCAACGCAATCATGGCGGAATTGATTGGTGTGAAAATTTTTTCCGGTGAAACGACACTCGGATTTCAACCTGCTCATTTAAACATTCTTGGTTTCACCATGGATTTCAATTTAACTGCAGGTGCAGTAATATGGCCGGTGGTATTCATCACTTCGGATTTGATCAACGAATATTTTGGCAAGCCGGGTGTGAAAAGGATTAGCTACCTGGCAGCTTTCTTTATCACCTACTCATTCATTGTAATATTTTTAACGATCAAACTCCCTCCTGCCCAATGGTGGCTGGAGGCAAACAACCAGGATGCCGAAGGCAATTATTTCAATATGGATTTTGCTTTCAATAAAATTTTAGGACAGGGGCAACGAATTATTATCGGTTCATTAGCCGCCTTTCTGCTCAGTCAATTAGTGGACGTATTTATATTTCAAAAACTCAGGAAACTTACCGGGCAAAAAATGCTGTGGTTGAGGGCTACCGGATCCACGTTAGTTTCTCAATTCATCGATAGTTTTGTGGTGCTATACATCGCCTTCTTTGGTGTGTTCTCAGGTCAGCAGATCGTGGCGATAGGTATCACCAACTACATTTATAAATTCTCGATGGCTATTCTATTAACACCCCTTATTTACCTGGGCCACTACCTGATCGACCGGTATTTAGGGAAAGAAAACGCCCAGAAAATATCGGAGGAAGCGGCAGAAGGAAGCAACTCATTTCTTTGATTGTCGTGCCACATCGAGAATAATTCCTGTGGCGATGGCGGCATTTAACGACTCCGCTTTTCCAAAGCGGGGAACCGTTATCTTTTGACTTACCAGCCTCTCTACTTCCGGTGATATTCCGTTCGATTCATTGCCAATGATAATAAGGCCACCTTTTGAAAAGGCTAACGTATGCACATCCAGGCCATCGAGAAATGTGCCATAAATAGGTTTACGTACCGCAGTAAGGTAATCCATCAGAGAAACGTACTGAATCGCCACCCTGCAAAAGGAACCCATACTTGCGCTTAATACTTTGGGATTGTAGAAGTCAGCGGTCTGTTCGGATGCGATGATCTTCTTGACTCCGTACCAATCAGCGGTGCGTATGATGGTGCCCAGATTGCCAGGGTCACGTATTGAATCAAGCACCAGTGCAATCTCTCCTTCATCAATAGAAAGCGATCTGTTGGGCTTTATTTTGGCCACCGCCAAAGCCGCATCATTTGTTTGAAAACTTCCCAACGAAGACAGTTGTTCGTTGGAGGCTGCGATCACCTCCGCTTTACTTGCGCGAAGTTGACTATCGTGCTGCCTGATAAAGTCTTCGGTGGCTGCAACCCAGATGGTCTCGAAATCTGACTGTAGGAGTTCAATTACACTTTTAGCACCCTCTACCACAAAGGATTGTTCCTGTATCCGGTATTTCTTTACTTGCAATGAATTGATATACTTAACTTTGGCTTTGGAGATCATTGTGAAAAAGTTAAAAAGAATTGTTTTTGTTCTCGTTCTGCCTTGGCTGTTAAGCAGTTGTTTAGGTACTCGCTATCTCCAAGAAAATCAAAAGTTATTGTATCGCCAAACAATAAAAGCCCCGAAACGATTTAATTCTTCGCCTCTCTCAGATCTCTATGTAAAAAAAGTAAATCGAAGATTGTTAGGTCTGCCCATAAATTCATTGGTATGGATGCATCATGAAGGTGTAAAGCGGTATGATCAAAAAAAGTTCATAGATAAAAAGGCAAGGCTGGAAGTAAAGTTTGACAAAAAAATAGCAGCCACTCAAAAGCAGGGAAAAATCACCCAACTGCAATACAAGCGGCAACAGAAAGTAGATGCCGCGAATAAAAAAATACAAAACGGAAATAATTTCATGCAATGGGGCGAGCCCGCCACCGTTTTTGATTCTGCCAGCATACTACTTACGCGGGATAAGATTGTAAATTACCTTTTCACCAAAGGCTACTTCAAAAGTACCACAACCTTTAAAACAACCGAGTACAAGAAAAGGGTGAGTGTGACGTATGAAGTTATTCCCGGCCGGCCTTACTATTATGATTCCATATTTTTTCAGGTGCCGGATGAACAGGTGCTATCACTTCTTTTAAAAGAAAAAAAAGAAAGCTTACTCAAAAAATATGATCAGTATGATCAGGATAAATTAAATAAAGAGCGGGAGCGTATTGATCTTTTTCTGAAAGACCGTGGATACTATAATTTTACCAGGCAATATATTGAATTTGCTGTGGATACCAGCCATACGAAGGATCATGGCATTGCTTTGCAGATAGAAATTAAAAATCCTTCGGCAAGAAGTTCACATCAAAAATTTGAAGTTGACTCTGTCATTTTCACCACCGATGCAGCTGTGAATACAAAAAACAATGAGAAACGAAAAAACCAGACGTATCGGAATATTACCTTCAGCTATTTTAAGAATCAGTACAGTAAAAAGATTCTTGCTCAGCGTGTGTTCATTCATAAGGACAGTCTTTATAGCCGATCCAAGACATTTAATACGCAGCGGCAACTTGCTAATCTGGATATTTTTAAATTCATTAACATTAATTACGACACCTCTGACGGCAAGTTCATAACGAATATTTTCTCCAGTCCGCTGGATCGTTACTCCTGGTCAAACGAAGCTGGTGTGACTGTGACTCAGGGATTTCCCGGGCCTTATTTCAGCACCAACTTTAAAAAACGAAACGTATTCGGTGGGCTTGAAATCATTGAGCTCAACGGAAGGTTTGGATTTGAGGGGGTTGCCTCTGCAACAGACGAAAGCAATTTTTATAAAAGTACGGAAGCAGGTATTAATGGTAGCATTATATTTCCTCAATTTCTGTTTCCCTTCAAAGAAGGAAGAGCCTATCAACTAGGCAAGTACAATCCACGAACCAGGCTACTGGCAGGATATGCGTATACCGACCGCCCCGAATACAAACGATCAATCACCACCCTATCCGATACGTATACCTGGGAGAACACACAGACCACTCAATATTCACTTACCCTGATCAGTCTCAACGTTATCCGATCCACACTTAACCAATCGTTTGATTCCTTGCTTATTGATCTCCAGGAAAATCAAGGCAATAATCTCCGTAATTCTTTTAAGCCCTCGTTTGTAAGTAGTATGATTTTTGGAATGACGTGGAATCCAAACAACTATGGTAACACGGAACGGAGTTCTATTTACATCCGGGCGCAAGCCGAAACCGGTGGCACGCTGTTCAACGTGGCCGTGCCTGAATACATCACCAATCTTGGACTTGAACTTTATAAATACTTGCGATTTAGTTTTGACGTAAGAAAAACTAAGGTGATCAATAAGAATACCTTATTGGCATACAGAATAAATACAGGGGTTGGCTTTGCCTACAGCGATAATGAAGTGCTCCCCTATGAAAAGTATTTTTTTGTTGGAGGCAGTAATAGTGTGAGAGCCTGGCGCCCGAGAAGGTTGGGAGTGGGCACCGCGCCACCCGATCTCAGCACTAATCCTGAGGGCAATGGTCTGTTCGATTATAGTTATGAAAAACCGGGTGAGGTTATGCTGGAGGGAAGCATTGAACTAAGAAGAAAATTATTTGGATTCGTAAACGGTGCAGTCTTTATCGATGCTGGAAACGTATGGTCATTTAGAGAAGTACAATTGAGCTCGGAATCACCCGCGACTAAAGCCCCCTGGCAAGGTTCTTCAAAATTCGGTAAAGGTTTTGTCAGGGAGTTGGGAATTGGTACCGGCTTTGGTTTGAGATTTGACTTCTCATTTCTTGTACTCCGCCTGGATGTTGGGATCAAAGTCTATGATCCGGGGCGTCAGGAAGGTGATCGATTTGTCCTCGATAAGTTTAGATTTTTCAAACCGTATGGAATCAATCGAGAGCCGGTCATTTATAATGTGGGTATCGGATATCCTTTCTAATTCATTCCCCTCTTATCAACCATAAGGTTGACTGTGCTTTGGTTACCGATTAGAGATTAACAAGATCAATAAAATGAGCGTATAGCAAACGCTTAGGGTTGTATGTTTTTTTGTAGATTTGCTATAACTGCAATAATATGCAAAAAGCTAAGTACTTGATTTTGTTCTTTTTGGCTCTTTCTTACAATCTGACTTACGCGCAGGACACAGGTAATTTTACTCAGTTTTTTTTCAATCCTTACTCCTTTAATCCATCCTTTGCAGGAATTGATGGACGCGGTGCCCTGTTTCTCGCCTATCGAAAACAATGGTCGGGTATTGAAGGTGGTCCAACAGTTGCCAATTTTAGTTTTCATGGTCCTCTCAAGTCGGGCTTAAGTATGGGAGTAAATGCAGCCAATGATAAGCGTGGTATACTTTCTAATTCCGGCCTGCTGGTTACTATGGCTTACTCCGTTTCATTAGGAGAATCTAACTACTTGCGGTTTGGCATTTCCGGAGGAGGCTCGTGGAATACCGTTGATCTCTCTAAAATACAAAACATGGGCACCGATCCGGCACTGACCAATTTATTGAATCAAAACGCATCGTTAATTGGAAATGCAGGGTTGTCTCTTCACTTAAAGTCCTTTCACGCAGGTGTTGCCATGCCTAATTTATTTGGTCCTTCCTACGTAAGCAAAGATGCATTCACAGTTACGGAAATAAAACCATTTGAAGCGTTGGTGATGCATGCCAGCAACCGGTTTTATTTCGCTAATAACAAACATGTATTTGAGCCTTATGTAGTTTACCGGATCAATAATGGTTTACCTTCTCAATATGAGGTGGCGGGTGTTGTTCATCTCAATCATCTGGTTTGGCTGGGTGGATCATTAAAGCAGGAATTTGGAATTTCCGCTTTTGGCGGTATCAAACTGAATAACTCAATCGCGGTGGGTGGATCCTACTCGTTGAAAAATACAGGCATCAATGAGCTTAATGCTCCCACCTTCGAAGTGCAGTTGAGTTATTTAGCGGGAGCTTCAAAATCAAAAAGTAAAAGCAAGAGCAAAACCTCTACCACCATACCTGTATATTCATTCGTAAACACAGAGTTAGTTAAGAAAACCAAGACACAGGATCTGACTGAAAAATATAATGCCGCGATCGCTAAAGCTGATAAGGCATTGGCTTCCAAACATTACGAAGAAGCAGAAGCTGCCTATAAGGAAGCACTTAAGTATAAACCATCAGAAAGTTACCCTAAAACAAAAGTAACGGAGGTTGAAAAAGCAATTGCCTATGAAGCGGATATAGCAAAGGCAAACAGTGAATTTACCTCCAAGAGTTATGAACAGGCGCTGGTTGATTACGAAGCAGCCAGCAACCTGAATCCGAATGAAAAATATCCTAGAGAAAAAATTGCAGAGATCAAGGCATTAATGGCAAAGGATACTGAAGCAGGGCGGGAAAGGAAATACAAAGAAACTGTAGCAAAAGCCGATGCTGCATTCAAAGCAAAAGATTATTCAACAGCCAAAACTTATTATACGGATGCTCTTGCTCTAAATCCTAAAGAGCAATATCCGCAAACCGAATTAAGGGAAATAGAAAGACTTCTGGCAGCAACAGCCATCGCAAAACAAGTTACCAAAACTCCCCAGGAGCCTGTAAAAGAAACACCTAAATTGCCTGTGAAGGAAGAAGTAAAAGAGCCTGTAAAAGAACTGCCGCAGGAGCCAGTTGAGCGACATGAAACCATCTCAAGAGGCAAACATCCTCAGGAATTGCTAGCTGGTAATTATGTCATTATCGGTGTGTTTGGATCTGGGCCTAATGCCCGAAATTTGGCCCGCAGGCTAGTTGATACTGGTTTCAACGCCAATTACGGCTTCCTGTCGGAAAAAAATCTTTGGTACGTTCACGTTTTCGAGGGTGATGATATAAATAGAACGAGAACGGAGCGGGATAAATACCGAAGGATGCCGATGTACCGTAATGCCTGGTTATTAACCGTTCAGAATTAAACCTATGAGAAAGAGATTTTATTATCTTCTTATCATGTTGCTTCTCGCGCTCGGAGGCACGTATGCACAAATACCCGTAATTCAAAAGATTGAACCGCAAGTTTCATTCCCGAAAAGTAGAATTGTCATTACCGGAAGTGGATTTAGCTCAACTCCGGCTCAACTCCAGGTTTGGTTTGATCAAGTACGGGGTACAATCATCGCCTCCTCCGAATTTTCAATTGAAGTGGAGGTGCCTGCTGAGGCAAGATTATCAAATATTACCGTAATAAATCTGGTCAGCAGGTTATCCGCTAATTCTAAATTAAAGTTCATGCCTGCTTTTAGCGGAGAAGGATTTGATCCAACTAAGCTTGCTAATCCTTTTAGTATAACCAGTGCCAATGCAATCTTTGACATTGCCTCAGCAGACATTGATGGTGATAATAAGCCTGACTTAATCGGATCTAGATTTGAAAATACAGCAACCACAATGGTTCTATTGATGAACCAAAGCACAGTTGGTAACATAAGTTTTACAAATACCAACCTGACTGCCTTAAATATCAATGCCCCAACAGGGCATTTGGCCGTGGGTGATCTTAATGGTGATGGCAAACCTGATGTTATAGCCTCCCGCAGTGGTACCACTGCTAACACGATATTTATACTCGAAAACACAAGCACAATTGGCAATCCAAATTTTGCTTCACCACTATTGCGGTCGTTGGAGGTAACTCATTTCGCAAGACAGGTTGCCATCAGTGATTTAAACGGAGATGGTAAACCCGAGATTGTTGTTGCCAACTCAGCAAGCAATGATCTTTACATATTTAAAAATGAAAGCGCAGGAGGTATTCTGACTATAAATTCTACACCGATCAAAGTTACCGTTACTGGGGCGACAGAAACGCTGGCGCTTGAACTTCAGGACATGGATGGCGATGGAAAGACCGACATTGTAGCCACCAGAAATCAGAGTCAGGATATTTTTGTCCTAAAGAACACAAGCACACTTTCGGCTTTCACATTTGGAACAATCTTTAAGATTACGATACCCGGCCAGTTCAACGATTTGGCAACGGCCGACTTTAACCGTGATGGCAAATTAGATATTGTAGCAACCAGTCTTTTTTCTGCTCAAGTCCACGTGTTGCTCAATAAAAGCTCAACTACTTCATTTGTCTTTGACTCTCCCATTACCTTATCCACCGATGCCCAACCCTTTGGAATTGATGTGAGTGACCTCAACGGTGACCGTTTCCCTGATTTCATCATTCCTAACAGGGGTACCAATACACTCAACGCCTATTTGCACAATGGAAACATTTCTGCGGTTGGGTTTACTAAAGTAAGTATACCAACCAATAAAACGAATTGGTTTGTGCGGGCCGGAGACCTTGATGGCGATGCCAAGCCGGATATTGCTTTTACTTCATTCACGAATCCTTCTACTTTCTCGGTAGATATTTTAAGAAACAAAAATTGTCACAAACCTCAGATTCTGAATGAGCCACCACTTACTTTATGTCCATCTCAAACTATCAGGCTGGTAACCATTCCAATTCCCGGGGTAACATTCGACTGGAGTAATGGATTCAGTTCTATCAAGAATAGCGCGGATCCTTTTGCTGATGTTACGGTGGCCGCAACTTACACCGTAACGGCCAAGGGTGAAGGAACTGTCTGTGCAGTTGCATCAGCTCCAATTATCATTCAATCTGGTGCTGGTTCGCTGCCTGCAGATCCTGTGATAACCACCAATGCCCCCATTTGCTCTGGCTCTGCTCTCAGTCTCTCCACTCCCACAGTAAGTGGAGCAACCTATTTGTGGAAGGGTCCAAATAATTTTACATCCAACCTTCCAAATATTTCAATACCCGGTGCCACAGTTAGTAATGCTGGTAATTATTCCCTTACTCTTAAATCAGGTGATTGCTCCAGCAATACCGTTATCAAGCGTGTGGATATTGTTTCTTTTGGAAGCTTTGCTCTATCCAGCAGCAATACCTCCAACACTATTTGCCAGGGACAAAATCTAACACTCACTGTAAACTCTGAACCTGGTTATTCCTTTCAATGGATAAAAGATGGTGCCAACATCACAGGCCAGACATCAGCCACATTGAGCGTGACCCAAGGAGGTTCCTATAAAGTTAAGGTGACAAACACATCACTAAATTGTTCTCAGGAAACGGCAGCAGTGGTTGCTACTGTTTTTACAGCACCCGTTGCTTCCTTCACGTTGGCCGCCACCGGATGTGTTAACCAAGCTATTACATTTACAAGCACTTCCACCGTTGATGCAACTGCTACCAAAGTGTTTGCATGGGATTTTGGTGATGCCACTACCAACGCTTTGGCAAGTACTAATCATACGTATGCAACATCGCAAACATTCAATCCTAAACTTACCGTCAGTTATAGTGGCGTCACTGGCTGTACTAATTCTGCAACCAAGAGTATTAACATAGCAGCAGGAGCAACACCGGTTATTACCGCTTCAAAAACTGAAATTTGTCCGGACGAGTCGTCTACACTGACTGTTACGGGCACGTTTAATTCCTTCTTATGGAACACCAATGCCACTACCTCTTCCATTGAAGTTACCACTCCCGGGGATTATTCAGTAACCACGGTTGATGCGAATGGATGTCAAGGTTCTGGGACAAAAAACATCGCAACAAAGACAGTGTGCGAGCCTGTCACTACTGATCTTGAAATTCCCTTAGTATTCACACCCAATGGAGATTCTCAAAATGATCGTTGGGTGATAGCCGGGGTCGAAAATAAGGGAGACTGCACAATGAATGTCTTTGATGGCAGAGGCAGAAGAATTTTTCAGAAGACCGGATATCCAGTGGATGGTTGGGATGGCTCCTTTGATGGAAAAGAAGTTCCGGAAGGAACTTATTATTACGTATTTAGCTGCCCTAACGGAACTCCAGAAACAGGATCAGTTTTAATTGTACGATGATTTTTTTTGATTTAATGACAGCGAGAAATCAACAAACCTTTGCAGGTAGATTTATTTTTTCATTGATGTTCGTTGTGCTGGCAAGCGTTCTGCATGTAAAGGCACAAACTCCGGTTACGGATTATCCCTGCGATAAGCGTAGCACTGCCAATGGGGGTGTTTGTCCTGTTGGCTGTACCTTCGTACCTGCTATTGAAAAAGGCTGCAATTGTTTTGATAGTATTGACAATGATGGAGATGGAAAGGTCGATGCCGCTGACATTAGTGATTGTGCCCAGTACTTTGGTCTTTCTTTCGTAGGTGGCGGCACCGCTAATTGCAGTATCGTTCCACCTGGCGGCAACGTCTTTGCTGGAATCGGTGCACCGGCACAATCGCAGCAGAATACAGCAGATACCCAATCAAAAGTTGTTGCCGGAGACGTAACCGGTGATGGGGTTCCCGAATCTGTAATTACATCCAAATGGGGTGGTGAAGTCAGGGTGGTAAACCCTAACGGAACCATAAATGCCTCCTACAACCTTAGTGGGAAGAAAAGCCTGTTTACAGGTTTTACGGATATCGATGGAAAGGTGGCTGACCCAGACCGCTTGTTATGTGAACACGAAGTGCTGATTGTAGATATAAAGAGAGCTGCCAATCTACCTCCAGACAAAAAAGCGGAAATCTTTGCCATTGTGAGTAGCCGTGGTGGTAATCCAAAAACAGCTCCTAATGGATTCTATTTACTGGCCCTCACCTGGACCAAACCCGATCCCAATGGTTTGGTATTATTGTACGATCCAATACCGATAGGAACCAACCGGCCAGGCATTATCGGTGTGGCGGATATGGATGGAGATGGCTTTGGCGAAATTTATTTGAGAGATCGTATCTATGCTGCTGAAACTGGAAAGTTGCTTGCCAGCGATGGAGCTAAAACCCATCTTAACACCTCCAACTGGGACGTAGATGTTTCCGCTGCCTCCGTGGCGGTAAATATTCAGGGTGATGCGAAAATGGAATTGATTGTTGGCACCAAGATATTTTCAATTCCCTCGTTAACCAATCGGAATCCGGCAGTTCCATCTTCATTAACCCTGGTTAAGGACATGAATGTGGATTTCCCTGCTACGAAGTGCTTTGTTAAGTTAATGAACGATCCTGCTGAATATGGAGTAGACACCCATAGCAGTGCCAGCGTTGCTGACATAGACCGCGATGGAAATATTGATGTAGTTATATCAGGAGCGCTAAACTCAAGCGTTGGAAGGACCGCTGTTTTTTACTGGAATATTGCCAAGAACAAAGTTGATTATGTTCTTACTCCCTCCAGTGCCGAATTAGGTCTGCCAGCAGCAGACCCGAACTTTGCCAGCTACTCAACAGGATGGATCTGGGGTACTGGTAGGGTAAATATTGGAGATGCCAATGGAGATGGGAAATCCGATCTTACTTTTATTGCAGGCAATCAAATGTTTTGTGTCACCACCAATGCCGCTGGTAACCTGGTAACTTTATGGACTCAGAATTCTACCGTTACGGCAAAGGGTACAATCGGATATCGAACCATTAACGACTCTCGTTCCGGAGTTTTAACAGCCACTATTTATGACTTCGACAATAACGGGCAACCCGAAATGGTTTACCGCGACTCGCAGTCCTTAAATGTTATTGATGGAGCAACGGGTCAGAATCTGCTATGGTCTGTCGTGTGTCAATCGCATACCTATACGGAAGGTCCAGTGATTGCGGATGTTAACGGTGACGGTGCTACGGATATTTGCGTTACCTGCGCTACGGCAAAATTTGATATCAACGATGATATTCAGCAGCAGGCCCTCGGTCAGGTGCGGCTGTATTTTACCAATGGCAACACCTGGCTGCCTACGCGGAAAGTATGGAATCAGCCCGGCTACTTTGTTGTCAATATCAATGATAATCTCACCCTGCCATTTCCACAGCTTGCCCAGACTTCAATCTTTTCGAATGCCCCTTGTCCGAATGGAACGCCAGGTCCTCAGCAACCGATGAATGTTTTTCTCAATCAGGTACCTTTCCTAAACGCCAATGGATGCCCAGTTTTTCCTGCACCCGACCTTACATTTACAGGTGACGATCCCAATATACCAGGTGTTGATACTGATGGAAATGGTGTAGTTAATCCGGCAATTCTGGTAACCCCTCCTATCTGCGGAAACCTGGATATCATCGTTCAGATCCGGTATGCGAATATCGGGGATGTACCCATTACTGATCTGGTGCCAGTAAGTTTTTTCCGGGGCGATCCACGCCTCCCCGGCTCGGTGAGGTTACACAACACAACCATCAATATTACAAATCTTCAGGTTGGCCAAACTGTTTTATCCAATCCAATCATTTTTAATGGCGATGGGACGACATTTGATCTCTTTGTTGCCTTGTATAATGATGGGTCGGTTCTACCTATTGCAGCTTCCGGTCAGACAACGAAAGAATGCTCGATCAGTAATAATGTTTATAGGGTTAATGTAACACCTTCGCCTTTCACTGCCCAGATCAATAAGTTTAAAGACAATCTTAAATGCGTTGCCTTAGATCCAAACTCAGGAGAATTAAGAGCCCGCATTTTTAAAGGTGCAACGGAGGTCTTTGATTTTAGTCCCTATGCATTTCAATGGTATACAGGTGTAGGAACAACGAATCCAATTCCCGTGGCACAAGGTGGTAAAAATTCTGTGATCACCGGATTGGCTGAAGGCGATTATACATTAGTGGTTACCAATACACAAAAAGCATGTTCCTCGGCACCGGTCAGTACGAACATTGCACTAACAATCACCATCCCAGCTGTCACTGTTTCTGTTCTCTCTAATCAAACACAGTGTAATCCTCCTAACGGAAAGTTGGAAGCATTAGTGACGGGGGGAAATACCGGCTATACCTTTGAGTGGTTTACTAACGCTGTGCCTTTGGGAATAACAGCTCCGGTGGCTGATGGACTAAAGGGCGACAATTATACCGTAGTAGTCTCAAGAAATGGATGCGTAACTTCAGCCAATGCTCAGGTGCAGGATCTTGCCATTGAGCCAGATGCCACAGCATCTGTGTTGCAAAATGTGGTTGATTGTACTGTTGCCAATGGTGGATCTATTACAGGACAAGCCCTTCTGGCAGGCGTAGTTCAGAACCCAGCGGAATATACCTTCAATTGGTACTTCTACAATAATGTAGCAGGCACCAGGGGAAGTATCTTGCCTTTAGCAAATGGAACTGGACCAACCCGAACAGGATTAGCCGTTGGGTTTTATCAACTTGAAGTAACAAGAATCTCTACACAATGCCTCGCAAATCAAAGCCCGATTGTACAAGTCATCAATAGTACTGTTCTGCCGGTAGCCCTGATAAATGAAACTGCTCCACAGACTTCCTGCGATCCTACCAATCCTAATGGGGTACTTACTGCATCCGTTGAAGTTGGTGGTGTAGTACAAAATCCTGCAGGCTTTACATTTCAATGGTTCAAGGGTGACAATACCTTGCCGGCAAACCTGCACGCCAACGTTTCAGGCGTCAATGGAAGTATAGCGCAAAAAGTAGCTGGCGGAGGCGTTTTCTATACAGTAAAAGTTACTTCTGCTTTAAATTGTTCTGATACCGAAAAGCGGATTATTACCGAAAACATCAAGGTGCCGGTTATTTCTCTTACGCCCACAAACAATTCGATTTGTGATTCTTCCCTTCCGGGAGGATTCAATGGAAGTATCGCTGCTTCAGTAACTTTTGATGGCGTTGCCGTTGCAGACTTTACGAATTATAAATTCACCTGGCATAATGGAAATCTTACTTCAGATCCAATTATTGCTGTGGCCAATGATAAACTACCCTCGCTCACCCAACGGGGTGGCGGCAATTACACAGCCGTAGTCGAGCGACTGGACCTTTTCTGTAAATCAATTCCTGTCACCACAACAATTACCAATACACCCGTATTGCCCGTAATCACCGTTAGCACCGTGCCTTCTACCAATTGCGTGGGTGGTGCACCTAATGGCGCATTAACTGCTTCTACAGTTACTCCCATTGCACCTTACACCTTCAAATGGTATTCGGGGAACCTTGTTAATTCCGGTTCGGAACTTACACCTCTCAACAATGCCACCGTTACCGGATTGCAGGGCGGTGCGAACTATACCGTAGAAGTAACCATCAACGCTTCCGGTTGCAAAAGCACGCTTACCACTCCGCTCGCTGATAACAAACAGTTACCCATACTTACCCTCACACCTGCACCCAACTCCATCTGCGATGTAGCTCTTGGCTTCAATGGTTCCATTGCTCAAAATACATTAACGGATGTTAATGCCTTGGGTGGTGATACCTACA
>CAZIOY010000071.1:0-22589 GCA_964540915.1 uncultured Ohtaekwangia sp. | reverse complement strand
CTTCATGCAATCAGTCAAAGCAAAGTAGTGCCCATTTCAAAATCGGAGCTAACCGGTATTGAGTTGCCAGCCGGATCAAAGAAAGACAGTGGGTCTGTTGGTGACCGCAGCGGCAAATGCCGTGTTGCATTGTATACTATCAATTGTGAGTTACCACTATCGCTGACCTAAATATTCCACCAATACGTAAACTTAACCACCAACGCGCGGTTCTTCACACCAAAGGTTTCGGGCACGTAGTTGTCGGTGTATACAACAAATAAATCGGAGGCCGGGCTATAGCGCCATTGAAAGCGCGTGTTGAGGTTCACATTGTTTTGTTGTTCATTGTATTGCGCAAAGGCGGTGAAGAATAATTTATTGGTCATCGTCACATCAATGCGTGGGCCGATCAGCCAGAAGGTTGTTTTATTCCAGGGATCCGGCATTCGGATCTCGTTGTAACTTGAACTTACGCTCAGGCTCACATAGGGCTGAAAGCGATAGCCAATATCGGTGGTGAAATTGAAACGTGTGCCATCCTCATAGTATCCGCCATAGCGAGTAGTGAATGCGTAAGTAAACACACTTTGTGGCTTAGACGTATATTCAATACCAAAGGCATTCCATTGATGTTCACTTCCTGTAGCCAGTGTGTCCTTTCCGGAATTGGTAGGATCAAAAGGCCTCAGCAATTTTACATAATCATTCGATACCCAGACATTCAAGACATTCAGCTTGCGGAAATTTAGTCCGTAGATCACATAGGTTTCGTTATCCGTGGGCTTCATACTTGGATCAAAGAATAAACTGGAATTAAACTTTGGCCCGTGGCTGAGTATGTGCTTACTCTTCGGAAAAAATAAATGACCGATTTGTGGATTGAGTCTTACATATCCCTGCCGGGGAACATAGCCTACTTCGGCCAGGTAATTCTTACCTACATATTCATGTTGCCACGTGATGTTCCATCTGCGCGTTGCATAGGTGAGGTTGCCTGCCTGCGTGAAATCATCTCCATTATTTTCCGGTTTGAAGGATTTCAGAAACAAGGCCTTGCCCGTCCACACATTACTGGATGAAGCGAGGTTGTATTCCAACCCTAGGTTTCGGTTATATTGTGAATAGATTGGCATGTTAGGATCCGTGCTGGGGGTGTAATTCAAGGATTGCTTGTTGATAAAGAGCAGGCCGATGTTGGATCGTGCAAACACTCTGCGCTGAAGTGAAAACACAGCAAAGTTTTGTTCTGGCAAATCGGTCTCCGATACTTTTGCGGTCTGCATGTCCATCGCACCAATGCGCCAGTTCTTATTGAGTCTTCCGCTCAGGCGTGCGCCATATTTTATAGGAACATTTAAGCCAATGCGCCTCGAGAAAAAAGGACGTATGGTAGGATATCCGAAGTTGGCGAAGAGGTCTCCATTCTCAAGAAAGAATTGTCTTCTCTCCGGAAAAAATAATTCAAATCGGTCCAGGTTAGTCACCTGACGGTCTACATCTACTTGCGAGAAATCCGGGTTCACGGTAAGGTCCAGGTTGAGGGATGAGGTAAGGGCTATCTTCACATCGGCACCAATTTCTTTACGATACTCAGTAGGGGTATCCTTTTGATAATCCTTTGAAGTTCCACCCAATACATAGGGAATAACAGAAATATTGGCTCCTACCTGTGGGGGTGGTTCGTCCCACGAGAGTATACCGGTATAGGCAAGCGAAACAGAAGGAAATTGACGAGGCACTGGTGCCCACGAAGATTTCTCCGTGGTCTTCAGATCCAGGCGGCTAAAATTAATGCCCCATTCAGTGATTCCTTTTTTGTAACGTATGGATTTGAAGGGAACCGCCATTTCAAACACCCATTTGTCGTCATAATTTTTTACTTGCGATACCCACTTATTATCCCAGCTCAGGTCCATCTTGCCACCTTCATACATGATGCCATCCCATTGGGCTCCGGCCGCATTGGCTCCAAATGAAAATCCATTGGTCTGGTCATCAAAAGGATCCATGGCCAAAAGAAAATTATCGTTCTTGCCAAAACTAAAATCCCTGCGAAGCGATTCTACCATGTAAGGGCCGGGCAATGCATGAAAATTGATGGCGATCAGGTAAAGGTTTTCATTATCATAGGTCATGCGCACCTCCGTCCGCACTTTTGCAAAGCTGGTGTCCATGGGGGTGATCATGTAAAAATGGTTGGCCACGTCCGCGGCAAGCCAGTCGGGCTCATCTAAAATACCATCCACTACAATCGGTGCTTTGGCACGATGCATCTGCAATTTATACCCCGCGTTCTTTTTTTGTGAAAAAACAGAATTGCTGATAAAAAAGATGAGTAGAAAGGGAATGAATCTCACAGGAGTATTAGCTTGCAATTCGAAAAGTAATTATTTTCAATCATTCTATTATTGATCCTATTAAATCTATCCTTATGAAAGTGATCACCGGAAACAAACCGTACTTCAAAGGCATCAGCCGCATTAAGTATGAAGGCAAGGATTCAGATAATCCCATGGCCTTTCGTTATTACAACCCCAAACAACGCGTAGGAAAAAAAACGATGGAAGAGCACTTTCGTTTCGCTATCGCCTACTGGCATACCTTCTGCGGCACCGGTGGAGATCCGTTTGGTCCGGGCACAAAAAACTTTCCATGGTCAACGGCAACTGATCCTGTGCAGCGCGCTAAGGATAAGATGGATGCAGCGTTTGAATTCATCACCAAAATAGGAGCACCGTTTTATTGCTTTCACGATTATGATCTGGTAGAAGAAGGAGCCACGCTGAAAGAATCAGAAAAGCGGTTGCACTCCATTGTTGATTACGCGAAAGAAAAACAAAAAGCATCAGGAGTAAAGTTGTTGTGGGGCACTGCCAACTTATTCTCCAATCCGCGCTATATGAATGGTGCAGCCACCAACCCCGACTTCAATGTAGTATGCCATGCTGCCAGCCAGGTGAAGAATGCGATTGATGCCACCATTGAATTGGGCGGATCGGGCTACACCTTTTGGGGAGGTCGTGAAGGCTATATGACGTTGCTTAATACCAACATGAAGCGCGAACAGGAGCACATGGCGCAATTCCTGCACATGGCCCGCGATTATGCGAGAAGAAATGGTTTCAAAGGAACGTTCTACATTGAGCCCAAGCCCATGGAGCCGAGCAAACATCAATATGATTTTGATGCGGCCACGTGCTTGTCATTCCTGCGCCAGTTTGATCTCATGGAGGATTTCAAACTGAACATAGAAGTGAATCATGCAACGCTGGCGAGTCATACCTTCGAACACGAATTGCAGGTGGCGGCCGATGCAGGCGTATTAGGTAGCATGGATGCCAACCGTGGAGATTATCAAAACGGATGGGACACCGATCAGTTCCCGAATAATCTGAATGAACTCACCGAAGCCATGCTGGTAATTCTGCAATCCGGTGGTATCAAAACCGGTGGCATAAACTTCGATGCGAAGACCCGGAGAAACTCCACCGACCTCGCGGATATTTTTTATGCACACATCGGAGGCATGGATGCATTTGCCCGTGCGTTGCTGGCAGCAAATGGCATTTTGAAGGAAGGAGAATACCAACTATTAAGAAAGGAACGCTATGCCTCATTTGATACCGGCAAAGGCAAACAATTCGAGCGCGGAAACCTGTCGCTGCAGGAATTGAGCAAACTGGCCCAACGCTATGGCGAACCCCAGCAAAGAAGCGGCAAGCAGGAGTATTTTGAAAATCTGATAAACAAATTCATCTGATCCTCCGCTTATCAATTTTATCATTACCCGTTGAACAAAAATCACTATTTTTCATCCTTAAAAAATTTTTAACCTATGAATCGCAAATTACGCATGGGAATGGTCGGTGGAGGCAAAGATGCTTTTATCGGATCCATTCACCGACTGGCTGCCAACATGGACGGACTTATCGAAATTGTGGCCGGAGCATTAAGTATAAACCCTGAAGTAGCGAAAGAAAGCGGCAAGATGCTTTTCCTTGCGGAAGATCGCACCTACACGACTTTCGAAGAAATGATTGACAAGGAAAGTAAACTCCCTGCCGATAAACGACTTGATTTCGTCACCATTGTAACACCCAACTTTGCACACTTTGCGCCCGCCATGCTGGCACTTGAAAAAGGTTTTCATGTGGTGATTGAAAAGCCGATGACTTTCACGCTGGATGAAGCGAAACAACTGAAGAAAAAAGTAGAGGAGACCGGTCTGTTGTTATGCCTCACGCATACCTACTCCGGCTATCCGATGGTGCGCCAGGCTCGCGCGATGGTGCGTGAAGGCGTTCTTGGAAAAATTCGTAAAATCATTGTCGAGTATCCACAGGGTTGGTTAAGCAAAATGAGTGAGCGCGAGGGCAATGCGCAGGCAGCCTGGAGAACGGATCCTAAACGTTCAGGAAAAGCAGGAGCGATGGGCGACATCGGAACGCATGCTGCACATTTAGCTGAGTTCATCACCGGATTAAAGATCACACACATGTGTGCCGACTTGAACATCATGGTTGCCGGTCGTGCATTGGATGATGACGGCAACGTATTGTTGAAATTTGATAATGGGGCTGCCGGTGTACTCGTTGCTTCACAGGTAGCAGCTGGCGAAGAGAACGCATTGAGGATCCGCATCTATGGTGAACTAGGTGGTCTTGAATGGGCACAGCAAGAGCCGAATACCTTATTGGCCAAATGGCTGGATAAGCCAACACAGATTTTACGTGCAGGCAGTAACGGATTTATTTCACCTGAAGCGTCATTCAATACGCGCACTCCGGCCGGTCATCCGGAAGGATACCTCGAAGCTTTTGGAAACCTGTATAGAAATTTTGCTTTAGCATTGTCGGCAAGAATTGATGGCATAGAGGCACCTGCGGTAGTAGACTTCCCTTCTGTCGAAGATGGTATTCGCGGCATGGCTTTTATCGATACCGTAGTGAAGAGCGGACAGAGCACGGAGAAGTGGACAAAATTTGAAATCTAAATTTTATGAAGACACTGAAAGGACCCGGAATATTTCTCGCCCAGTTTATGGGTGATGATGCCCCGTTTGATAATCTGAAATCAATTTGTAAATGGGCAGCTTCCCTGGGATATGTAGGCGTGCAAATTCCTAGCTGGGATGCGCGTTGCATTGATTTACAGAAAGCTGCTGAAAGTAAAGACTATGCCGATGAAATACGCGGGATTGTAGAGTCATGTGGCATGCAAATCACCGAACTATCCACGCACCTGCAAGGTCAGTTGGTGGCGGTGCATCCTGCTTACGATGTGATGTTTGATGGCTTTGCACCGAAGTCGGTTCATGGCAAACCAAAAGAACGCACGGCCTGGGCAGTAAGTCAGTTGAAATATGCCGCAAAGGCAAGTAAGAATCTTGGATTGAATGCCCATGCTACATTCTCAGGAGCATTGATGTGGCATACCGTGTATCCCTGGCCACAGCGTCCTGCCGGTTTGGTAGAAGATGGTTTCAAAGAATTAGCGAAGCGTTGGCTTCCGATCTTAAATGCATTTGACAAAGTAGGCGTAGATGTATGTTATGAAATTCACCCGGGCGAAGACCTGCACGATGGTATTACCTTCGAGCGTTTCTGGGAAGCAACCGGCAAACATACCCGCGCAAATATTTTATACGATCCCAGTCACTTCGTTCTTCAGCAATTAGATTATCTGCAATACATCGACTTCTATCATTCTTTCATCAAGATGTTCCATGTGAAGGATGCCGAATTCAATCCTACCGGAAAGAGTGGTGTGTATGGCGGTTATCAGGATTGGGTGAACCGTCCTGGAAGATTCCGTTCATTGGGTGATGGCCAGGTGGATTTCCAAAGCATTTTCTCTAAACTCGCTCAGTATAATTATAGTGGATGGGCGGTGTTGGAGTGGGAGTGCTGCATCAAACATCCTGAACAAGGCGCGGCTGAAGGAGCACCGTTTATTAAAGATCATATCATCCGCGTGACCGAAAAAGCATTCGATGATTTTGCTTCGACAGGAAAGAATCCCACACTCAATAAAAAAGTATTAGGCTTAATTAATAAAAAATAAATAATCCCATGAATAAAATTAAATTAACTCTTGCTGCGATTGCTATGGTATTGGTAGTTGCTTCTTGTGGACCGAATAAAACGGAAAATGCAGTTCAGGAAGATTATGGAACTCCTGATGAAACCGCAGCTCCTGTAGCTTCGGTGGATATCCTGGCGCAGGGTGAATCGCTGGTGAAAGCGAGTGATTGCAAAACCTGTCATCACGCAACCAATAAAATTATTGGACCATCACACACGGATGTAGCCAAGAAATATGAATTCACCCAGGCGAACGTTGCCCTGTTGGCTTCTAAAATTATTAGCGGAGGAACAGGCGTATGGGGTGAGATACCAATGACCCCTCATCCTGACATCACGCAGATAGATGCAGAAAAAATGGCACGTTACGTGTTGTCCCTTGATGGCGAAAAAGAACATTAAAATGAAAAAAAAATATTATTTGATTTTCCTTTTTGCTCTTTCAACGGGTTTTGCTTTCGCGCAAGCACCGAACACGCTCACAGAAGCCGAAAGGAACGAAGGTTGGAAGTTGCTATTTGATGGAAAGACAACGAATGGCTGGAGAAATTTTAAAAGCGATAAAATTAGTCCTGCCTGGAAAGTACGCGGTGGTGCCTTGACGTTGGATGTAACAAAGAAAGATGGCAAGCGTGTGGAAGCCGGTGGTGATATTGTAACCGAAGGTGAATACGAAAACTATGAGCTGAGCCTGGAATGGAAAATTCAGGCGTGTGGTAACAGCGGTATTATTTTCAATGTGAAGGAAGGTGATGCCTATGATTATGTTTGGAAGACAGGCCCTGAGATGCAGGTACTCGACAACACCTGCCATCCGGATGCAAAGATTACCAAACACCGCGCGGGCGATTTGTATGATCTGATCTCATGCAAAAAAGAAACCGTGAAACCGGCTGGCGGATGGAACGTTGCAAGACTTATTTCCAATCAAGGTCGCTATGAATTTTGGCTTAACGGAGAGAAGACCGTAGAGTTTACCATGCACACACCGCAGTGGAATCAGCTCGTGGCGGGCAGCAAGTTTAAAGACATGCCTGATTTTGGAAAGTTTACCAGTGGCCGCATCTCGTTGCAAGACCATGGCGACCAGGTGTGGTTTCGGAATATAAAAATCAAAGAATTGCAATAGAATTTTGAATTGGATCGTCTGATCGCTCGTGGCGGTCAGACGATTTTCATTAAAGCAAAAAACAAACTAAAAGTCGAATCCTCGTAAATGAAAAAAATTATTCCTGCGCTGGCCCTGCTGGTTCTTTTCTTTTCCTGTAAACAAGAAGAACCCCGTGTGCTCGTCTTTTCCCAAACTAAAGGATATAGACATGAATCGATTAAAGCTGGAAAGGCAGCCCTGCAAAAATTAGGACAGGAGAAAGGATTTGCCGTAGACACCACCGAGGTCTCTGCCGATTTTAATGAAGAGAACCTGAAAAAATACAGAGCCGTTGTGTTCTTAAACACCACGGGCGATGTATTTGACCAGACGCAACAGAATGCATTCATGCGTTTCATTCAGGGTGGCGGAGGCTATGTAGGCATTCACGCTGCCGCGGATACCGAGTACGACTGGTGGTGGTATGGAAAATTAGCAGGTGCTTATTTCAAAAGTCACCCGCAGATTCAGGAAGCAAAGTTTAAAAAAGTAAAACCGTTTGGCAATGGTGTCAACCTACCTGACGAATGGATTCGCACGGATGAGTTATATAACTACAAGAAAATCTCCGACCAGATCATTCCATTGATCATGTTGGACGAGACTTCCTATCAGGGCGGAGAAAATGGAGACAACCACCCGATATCCTGGTATCATGATTTTGATGGCGGTCGTTCTTTCTACACAGGCATGGGACATACGAATGAATCATTTGCTGACCCTATGTTTATCGATCATGTTTATCAGGGGATTTTGTATGCAGTAGGAGAAGGCAAGCCTGATCTTTCAAAAGCAAAAACTAGAAAAATGCCGGAAGCCAACCGCTTCACGAAAGTGGTGCTTGGCTCTCTGTTTGATGAACCCACGGAAATGGATATTCTTCCTGATGGTCGTATCATCTTCCTGGAGCGCAAGGGAAAGGTGAAGATGTACAATCCAAAAAATGATTCCATTTATGTAATCAACAATTTCAATGTGAATACAAAGTTTGAAGATGGTATGCTGGGCCTTGCCCACGACCCTGACTTTGAAACCAACAAGTGGATGTACATTTATTATTCACATCCTGAGAAATCAGCCAACGTATTGTCACGATTTGTATTTGATGGTGAAAAAATCGATCAAGGCTCAGAGAAGATGATGCTGGAAGTGGCGACACAACGTGAGACTTGTTGCCATACTGGTGGATCGATCGTGTTTGGTCCAGGTAAAAATTTAATTGTCTCCGCGGGCGATAATACCAATCCCTTTGAATCCGATGGTTATAGTCCGGCAGACGAGCGCAAAGGCAGACATCCGTTTGACGCCCAAGGATCATCGTCAAACACGAATGATCTGCGTGGTAAGATTTTGAGAATTCATCCTGAACGCGATGGAAGCTATACCATCCCCGAAGGAAACCTTTTCCCGAAAGGTGAAGAAAAAACACGACCTGAAATTTATGTGATGGGCAATCGCAATCCATATAGAATTTCCATAGATCAGAAAACAGGCTTCTTGTATTGGGGTGAAGTAGGACCTGATGCTGGTAACGATGGTCCTGAGCGTGGCCCTCGTGGCTATGATGAATTGAACCAGGCGCAGAAGGCCGGTTACTTTGGCTGGCCTTTATTTGTAGGTGGTAACTATCCGTATGCAAAATATGACTTTGAGAAAAAGACGGTTGGCCCGCGCCATGATCCACTTAAGCCAATCAACACATCGCCTAACAATACGGGTAAAGTGGAATTGCCTCCGGTAAGCCCTCCGTTTATCTGGTATCCGTATGCCGAGTCACCTGATTTTCCTTTAATGAAAACGGGCGGACGTAATGCGATGGCTGGTCCAGTGTACTATTCTGAAAGCTATAAAGGCAAAGGAGCGTTCCCCGATTATATGGATGGCAAACTGCTCATCTATGATTGGATGCGCAACTGGATGCGTTTGGTGACGATGGATGACCAGGGCGCTATCATGGATATAGAACCTTTCATGGAAGGAACCCAGTTTAACAACACCATAGACATGCAGTATGGTACTGATGGAAAATTGTACACCCTGGAATATGGTACACAATGGTTCAAAGAAAATGCCGATGCAAGATTGTCGCGCATCGATTACAATGCCGGAAATCGTGCACCAATTGCCACCTTGAAGGCAAGTAAGAATTCCGGATCGCTTCCGCTAAGCGTTAATTTTTCGGCAGGTGAAAGTTCAGATCCCGATGGCGATGCCGTGACCTATGAGTTGGAAATAAAAGGTCAGGTATTGAAGACCACCAATGGTGAGTTTTCATTCACGTTTGACAAGGCAGGTATTTACAGACCTACGTTGACGGCTACTGATTCCAAAGGTGCTACATCCACGACCGAAGTTACCGTGATTGCGGGCAATGAACCTCCGGTGATTGAGATAAGCGTAGAGGGTAGTGATCGCTTTCTGCCAGGTGGCTTCTCGAATTATACGATCACCGTTACGGATAAAGAAGATGGCAGCACGGCCGATGGAAAAATTTCCGCGAATCGTGTGTTGGTTACGTTAGACTTCCATCCACAAGGTTATGATATGACTAAAATTGCACAGGGTCATCAGCGTTCTGAGTTGCCCGGCAAATTGTTAATTGCCGAAAGTGATTGCAAGTCGTGTCACCTGATCGATGAGCGTTCTGCCGGTCCTGCTTACCGCGATGTAGCAAAGCGTTACGCAAAAGAAGTTAGGGCCGTAGAAGTATTGAGCGATAAAGTTTTGAAAGGTGGCTCGGGCGTATGGGGCGAAGTGGCGATGGCCGCACACCCTCAGCTGAGCAAATCACAAGCGGTGCAAATGGTGGAGTACATTTTGTCATTGGCCAACGAAGAAAAAGTGGTGACACTTCCCCTGAGCGGAAAAGCAAACTTTGCTTTGCTACCACCTCCGGGCCCGACAGCTACCTCTGCGCATGTGCTTACCGTTACGTATGAAGACAATGGTGCGAATGGAATGCCATCACTATCTACGACCAAACAGTATATGTTCAAATCACCGGCCTTAAGTATGTTGGATGCAACGGATTTGAAAGGCGGAGTTAGAAAGGCGAGCGCAGCGGGTTATAATTTTCTGGAGAACGTAAGGCACAATTCATCCGCCACTTTTGCCGATCTGGATTTGACCGGTGTTACCAAACTTAATTTTGTAGTAATCGAAATGGCTAATGCTAAGAGTGGTGAGGTTGAAGTTTGGCTGGATTCCGCGGAGGGAACAAAATTGGGAACAGTAAATTTTGTAAGCGCTCCGAAAATGGAAGTTCAGAGTGGTATTTTTATGCGACCCTCCGGTATTTCATTTAAACCAGTGGCCGGCAAGCATAATCTGGTATTGATATTTAAAAATGACAAGGCGGGTGATGAAAATCTTTTCAGCCTCGCCCAGATAATGTTGGGTAAATAATCAACAAGGCGTTAGGCCCCAGGCCCCGCAAAGCGGTCAGACACCTCGCACTAATAAACTAAAATCGTAAAATTATGGATCGTAGAAAATTTATTCAAACCTCTTCCATAGCGGCAGCAGGTTTATTAACGCTTCCTTCTTTTTTGGAAGCTGCTAAAAAGAAATCCGCCATCGGTTTGCAGCTGTACACACTGCGTGATGTGATCATGAGTGATGTGAAAGGAGTGTTGACTTCCGTAGCCGCCATGGGTTACACGGAAGCAGAAACGTATGGCTATAACGATGGCAAACTTTTCGGGATGCCGGTAGCCGAGTTTGGTAACTTCATGAAAAGCATAGGAATGAAAACCGTGAGTGGTCATTATGGAATTGATATGACTACCAAGGGCTGGGATAAATCCTGTGAAGACGCAAAATCCCTTGGCCAGAGTTATGTAGTGGTGCCATGGATGGATAAGAAATATTACAGTTCACTGGATGAATTGAAAAAGACATGCAATGCGCTTAACAAAGCGGGAGAGGTGGCGAAGAAATATGGTTTGCAAATGGGCTATCACAACCACGCCTTCGAATTTGAAAAAGTGGAGGGGAAAGTAATTATGGATACCATGCTCGACCAACTCGATTCTAAACTGGTAACATGGGAGATGGACATTTACTGGGTAGTAAGAGCCGGACAGGATCCTGTTAAATATTTTGAAAAATATCCAGGCCGCTTTCAACTGTGGCATGTGAAGGATATGGACAAAGCCAACAAGGAAAGAAATGCCGATGTAGGCACCGGCACCATTGATTTCAAGAACTTGTTCACGAAAGCCAAACAATCCGGCATGAAGAAGTTCTTTGTGGAGCAGGAGACCTATCCTTCTACTCCAATCGAAAGCACGAAGAACAGCATCAACTACATGAAGACAATTCTTTAATTTTTTTTATTGAATGCCTCTTCATTACTACCTGGTGAAGAGGCATTTTCATTTTACTACCATGAATTTAAAATCTTTAATCCTTTTTTTCTTCCTGACAACTGCAGGAAATGTATTCGCTCAGAATCTTACTCAATCCATTAGCGGAAGAATAAAAGAGGCTTTGTCACAGCAACCTATCGCGCAAGCCAATGTATCGTTGTATCGGGCAGGTGGCTTGATAAAAGGCACAGTGTCTGACTCACTCGGATATTTCTTAGTGAAGGATGTTGAGCCGGGCCGCTATAAACTTGTTGCATCGTTTACCGGCTATGTTTCCTATGAAAGTGAATTATTGGTAGTATCTGGAAAAACCCAGCGACTAGAGATATTTATTCAGGAATCTCAACGATTACTGGATGAGGTGGTGGTGAGTAACCATTCGGTTTCTTTGTCGAACACGACTACGATACCCATAGAGAAAGTATTGCGTGTGCCTGCCAATTTTTTTGACCCGGTGCGCATGCTCACTTCCTATCCGGGCGTGGTGGCTGCCAATGATCAGGCGAACTCCATCATAGTAAAAGGCTATTCGCCCAATGGCATATTATGGCGGTTGCAGGGATTGGATATCATCAACCCCAATCATCTTGCCAACGCGGGCACATTCAGCGACAAGCCAGCGGCAACAGGTGGAGGTGTGAATGTGTTGAGTGCGCAATTGATGGATCGCACTGATTTTTATTCCGGCACCATGCCCGTGCAATATGGCAATGCACTTGCCGGTGCGATAGACATGACGTTGCGGCCGGGTGCTTCAGATAAAATGCAATACACCGCTCAGGCAAGTTTGATTGGTTTGGATATAGCAGCCGAAGGCCCTCTATCAAGAGTAAAGAAGAGTTCGTTCCTGGCGAATTATCGATATTCAACCGTAGGACTCCTGTCTGACATGGGCGTTGATTTTGGAGGAGAGAAAATTAAATTTCAGGACTTCTCTTTTCATTTAAATATGCCGGGAAGCAAGGGCAGTAATTTTTCAGCCTTTGGTTTTGGCGGGTTAAGCGCCAATGATTTCAATGCGAAGGAAGAAAGTGAGTGGGAAGAAGAAAAAGATCGGTACACCATCAACTACAGTGGCAAAGTGTATGGAATAGGAATTGTAAATCAATTCAAGCCGGGTTGGATGTCGGTGAGTGTAGGGGCATCCTTCTCTGGCCAGGAACAAGAACGAAAATCACAAAGTGCAGCTATTTCTTATCCCCATGTGTATCGCGAAAGTTATCTATCGGAGCGCGCGCTATTCTCTGGTTTTATTAAAGGAGTAAAAAGAATTGGCAAGGATGGATTCATTGAAACCGGACTGCGCACGAATTACATGAATCATGACCTCAATGTTACTACGGTGACGCAATTGATTATCGACCCATTCACACCCAACTATAAAGGAACCGTGAGCGGATTGCTTTGGCAACCCTATGTAGCATGGTCACAATCAGTAGGGCAATTTAATTTTGGTGCCGGGTTGCGGTATATGAACTTCAGTTATAATGGCACTTCTTCGATTGAGCCACGCGCCAGTATCTCCAGAACCTGGAGCAGCAATGTGGTGACGCTTTCTTACAGCCTGTCGAGCCAGTTGCAGCAAAGCTTTATCTATGTGATGGAGCAAAACAAGAACTTGGATTTCACCCGGAGTAATCAACTTTCGCTGGAGTGGAAAACGAAATTGCCTTATGATTTAAACATGGTGTCTTCCGTGTATTATCATCACTTGTTTGATGTTCCGATTCTTTCCAATTATTCACTCATCAACCAGTGGGATGAATATGAAAGTGGAAACTTCACCAATGCAGGAATGGGAAGAAACTATGGTGTGGAGGCCCAGGTCGAAAAAAGATTTTATAGCGATGTATACTTCATGGTGTCGGGTTCGGTGTTTCAATCTGAATATAAACTGGACACACGATATCTGGATTCACGATTCAATGGAAGGTTTACAAGCAGCCTGTTGGGCGGGAGGGAGTGGAAGAAATCGAATAAATCATTTGGCATACACGCCCGTGTGATATATACTGGAGGCCTTCGCCAGGCACCCATTGACGAGGTGTCCTCGGGCACTGTGGGCACTACGATTCTTAACTATTCGCAAGGCTATTCCATTCAACTACCAAATTACTTCCGAACCGATCTGCGGGTAAGCTGGCGTAAGAACAAGCCCGGTTATACACGCACGTTGTCGTTGGATATTCAGAATTTGACCAATCAGCAAAACGTTTCCTATCTGTATTACGACACGTTCCAGCGAAAAGTAAATACCAAGTATCAGGTGGGAATTATACCGGTGTTGGCCTACCGGGTAGAATTCTGATAAAATTTAAATTGCAATCGTTTGAAATGGTTTCTTTCTGACCATTTAGTGCTTAATTTGCCGTTCAAAGTAATCAGATTATACCCCATCACTATGGTTAATGAATCATTGACAAGAGCCAAATACCCCGTGGCTCACAAAGAATTAAAAAATTGGATTGAAGAAGTAACAGAACTCTGTACACCCGACAACATTCACTGGTGTGATGGATCTTTTGAAGAGTATCATTCGCTGTGCGAAAAATTAGTTAGCAAGGGCACATTCATTCGCCTTAATCCGGCAAAGCGCCCCAACAGTTTTGCTTGCTTCTCGGATCCTAGCGATGTGGCACGTGTAGAAGACCGCACCTTCATCTGTAGCAAGCGTAAGGAAGACGCAGGTCCTACCAACAATTGGGTCGATCCCAGGAAAATGAAACAAACACTCAATCCATTATTGAGTGGTTGCATGAAAGGAAGGACCATGTACGTGATCCCGTTTAGTATGGGGCCTGTAGGTTCTGATATCGCACACATTGGTGTTGAAATCACCGACTCCGAATATGTAGTAGTGAACATGCATTTGATGACACGCGTAGGCACACGTGTGATGGAAGTGCTGGGTGACGATGGTGAGTTTGTAAAATGTGTTCACACGGTAGGAGCTCCGCTACAGCCCGGACAAGAAGATGCGAAGTGGCCTACCAATCAAACGGTAAAATATATTGTGCATTATCCCGAAGAGCGCTCCATTGTTTCCTATGGCTCAGGCTATGGTGGCAATGCCCTCCTTGGTAAAAAATGTTTTGCGTTGCGCATCGCTTCGGTAATGGGCAATGATGAAAACTGGTTGGCCGAGCACATGTTGCTGGTAGGTGTGCAAAGCCCTGATGGAAAAAAAGATTATGTGGCAGCGGCCTTCCCGAGTGCATGCGGTAAAACCAACTTTGCGATGTTGATTCCTCCCACCGAATTTAATGGATGGAAAATAACAACGGTGGGAGATGACATTGCGTGGATCAAACCGGGCAAAGACGGAAAACTATATGCGATCAATCCGGAGGCTGGATATTTTGGTGTAGCGCCAGGAACCAACGAGAAGACGAATCCCAATGCGATGGCTACTATTTCCAAAGATACCATATTCACCAACGTAGCCGTCACCGAAGATGGTGATGTATGGTGGGAAGGCATGACGAAAGTGCCACCGAAAAATATAATTGACTGGCGCGGACAAAAGTGGGATCCCGCTTCCGGCAAACCGGCTGCTCACCCCAACAGTCGCTTCACTGTGTCGGCAAAAAATAATCCTGCTATAGATTCAGAATCGGAAAATCCAACTGGTGTGCCCGTGAGTGCCTTTATTTTTGGTGGTAGAAGAAGTACTACGATTCCGTTGGTGTATCAATCATCCAACTGGGCGTATGGTGTGTATCTGGCCTCTACCATGGGATCAGAAACTACGGCCGCAGCGTTTGGTGAAGTAGGCAAAGTAAGACGTGATCCGTTTGCCATGTTGCCGTTCTGCGGCTATCACATGGGTGATTATTTCAATCATTGGTTGCAGTTTGGCAGAAACTTGCCGGCACCTCCGCGTATCTTTGGTGTGAACTGGTTCCGCAAAGATGCAGAAGGAAAATTTATCTGGCCGGGCTTCAGCGACAACATGCGCATCTTGAAATGGATTGTGTTGAAAATACGAGGTGAATCCAATGCCGTAGAAAGTCCCATTGGCTGGATGCCAACCTATGATGATATTGATTGGACAGGACTTGATTTTACTCCTGAACAATTTGAAAGCATCATGGACATTGACCGTGAAGAATGGAAATCAGAACTGTTGCAGCATGCCGAACTTTTTGGAAAGATGTACGACAAGCTGCCGAAGGAATTCATATTCATGCGCGAGTTGTTGCTCTCCAGTTTGTGGCGCTCACCGGCCAAGTGGAGTCTGGAGCCGGAGCGGATTGACGATCATGATTAATATTAAAAGCCCCTCGTGAGAGGGGTTTTTATTTAACGGTTACTTTATTTTTAAGAACGATGACAACCATCTCTATCTCACTGACCTTTATTACCGGGCGAAAGGAAGAAACTATTACGAAGAAGATCTATTCATCACCTCAAGACTAAAGGAATGCATGTACGAATGTACGATAGATGTGATTTTGCTCAAGACAAACCTCCTGATAAAACCCTGTTGTTAATTTCAATTAATACCCATACTTTGGAACACCTGTAAGCTAAACTTTTACTACCGCGCATGACTTTCGCTGAACGCATTCATGAAATACGAAATGGCTTTTCACCTACCTTTTGGATTGCGAATACCTTAGAACTTTTCGAGCGGCTTGCCTTTTATGGGTCGAAGGCGGTGCTGGCTTATTTCCTCGCTACCAAAGTTGGTTTGAAAGACGAGGCGGCAACACTCACCGGATGGTTCTCCACCGTGATTTATTCGTTACCGATAGTAGCCGGAGTTTTTGTTGACCGTTATGGATTTCGCAAAACACTCATGACGTGTTTTGCCATTTTTGCGATCGGTTATTTTTGTATCGGCCTTGCCGGAATGGAGTTTGGAGCATCCATTACCCAAGCCATTGGAATGCGCAATTATGTAATCATCGTACTGATGCTTACAGCCGTGGGGGGCTCATTAATAAAACCATGCATTGTTGGCACGGTAGCAAAAACATCCAAGCCCGACACCAAAGCGTTGGGCTTTTCTATTTACTATACGTTGGTGAATTTAGGTGGAGCCATTGGTCCTATGCTGGCCTTAACCATTCGCAAAGACTGGGGCATTGAATATGTGCTGGTGATGTCTTCCGTTACATCGGCACTTCTCTTCTTTGGAACATTCTTCTTTTTCAAGGAGCCAGAAGTTGAAGTGGGGAATGAAGACAAGCGAACTTTCGGTAAAGTATTTCAGGATATGCTGTTGGTGTTTAAGAACCTCAAGTTCATCAGTTTCCTGGTTATCTTCTCCGGCTTTTGGTTGATGTTCTGGCAAATATTTTACCTGCTTCCTTTTTATGCAACAGAGGTGCTTCACTTCGAAGATTTTGAATTATTAGAGACGATTGACGCCTGGGGTATTATCATTCTTACAGTGCCCATGGCTGCCGTGGTAAAAAACTGGAAGCCCATTAGTGCGATGACCTTAGGATTTGTTTTGGCCAGTTTATCATGGCTGATTATCGGTGCCTTGGGCACAGTCACTTCTGTTATTATTGCTATTTTCCTTTATGCCCTGGGAGAGGCAACACAAGCTCCACGATTTTATGAATATGTGGCATCACTGGCACCAAAAAATCAGGTGGGTACCTTTATGGGATTCGCCTTTCTGCCGGTAGCCATTGGCTCACTAACCGCAGGCTATTTAGCCGACTGGCTCCGGATAACGTACCTGGCAACCGATCCATCTATGATGTGGTATTTCGTTGCCGGAATTGGTGTGGTATCCACGATCCTCATGATTCTCTATAATACCTTCTTTGTAAAAGCAGAAGACAACTAGCATATAACACTCACTACTATGGCTGAAGAAAAAGTTTTCAAACCCTACATCGCACCGGAACAAAACATCGCTGAGTTCACCGTGAAATCGGTAGTCTTTGGTGCCTTGTTCGGTATTCTGTTCGGATGTTCTACCGTGTACCTGGCATTGAAAGCCGGACTTACGGTTTCTGCATCGATACCCATTGCCGTGATCGCTATTACACTGGGAAGAAAATTTCTAAAGACTACTATTCTTGAAAACAACATCATCCAAACAACGGGCTCTGCAGGCGAGTCCATTGCTGCGGGCGTAGTATTTACGCTGCCGGGTTTTTTATTTTTATCACCGGATGAAAATGGAAACAGTGTAGGAGAAGGTTACTTCAACTATCTCACGATTTTAATTTTGGCTGCCTTCGGTGGTATGCTCGGCACACTGATGATGATCCCTTTAAGGAGATCTCTCATTGTTAAAGAACATGGTACACTTCCTTATCCCGAGGGAACAGCATGCGCTTCGGTGTTGCAGGCAGGTGAAAAGGGTGGCGTGTTTGCACAAACCGCTTTTCTAGGTATGGGCATCGCAATGCTTTATGCCGTGCTGCAAAAAGTATTTCATGTAATATCCGAAGCTCCCACCTATGTGACCAGCCAGGTGAATAAGTTCTGGCCTTCAGCAACGGTGAACGGAGAGATCACACCTGAATACATGGGCGTTGGTTACATCATCGGCCCAAAAATAGGAGGGGTGTTGGTAGCAGGTTCGGTACTGGCATGGTGGGCCATGATTCCTTTATTATCGACCTTGATGGATCATAGTGTAATCGCGGCACAATTAGTGAAACTCGGCTACCTGGCCGATATCAATACCGCAGGAGGAAGAGGTGGTTGGGATCCGGTAACAAAAGCATTTGCCAATCCGGCTCCTGCAATTTACTTCGCATACATCCGGCAGATCGGTGCTGGTGCTGTGGCAGCGGGAGGTTTTATTACCTTAATGAAGACCTTGCCTACCATTATAAGTTCATTCAAAGAAAGTGTTGCTTCGCTGAAAGAAAAAAGTGAAGCCACCATCGCTCGTACCGATCGGGATTTGTCATTCAAAGTAGTGATCATCGGCAGTGTGGCTCTGGTTGTTCTCATTGCTTTATTGCCCAACCAGGTAATTCCTGGCGATAGCATTTTAGAGAAGTTAGTGATTGGTATATTGATCATCATCTTCGGTTTCTTTTTTGTCACGGTGGCCAGCCGCATTGTGGGTTTGGTAGGTTCAAGTAACAGTCCTATTTCAGGAATGACGATCGCAACCCTGATGGGCACATGTTTGATCTTCACTGCCGTGGGGTGGAGCGGTAAACTCTACGAACCGCTCGCCCTAGTAGTGGGAGGTATGATTTGTATTGCAGCCGCCAACGCGGGAGCTACTTCACAGGATTTGAAAACGGGTTATATCGTTGGGGCAACACCTAAGTATCAGCAGCTGGCATTGTTCATTGGCGCGATTGTATCATCCATCGCCATTGGTATTGTAGTAAAAGTATTGGACACACCCACGGCCGACATGGCTGCACAGGGCATCACCCATGCGATTGGAAGCGAACGCTATTCAGCGCCTCAGGCAACATTGATGGCTACTTTGGCAAAAGGCATTTTATCGTACAACCTGGATTGGCAATTTGTGATGGTAGGTGTTTTCATTGCCGTGATGATTGAACTCTGTGGCATCAAAGCATTGGCGTTTGCCATTGGTCTTTATCTACCCTTGTCAACTACGCTGCCTATTTTTATTGGCGGTGCTATCAAAGGCGTGATAGATTGGAGATCAGAGAAGAAAGGTGAAGCGAAGCAAGACGAGGAACTGGGCAGAGGAAGTTTGTTTGCCACCGGTCTTATTGCTGGTGGGGCCTTGGCCGGAGTGGTAGTTGCGTTGCTATCCGTGAATGGTAAAATATTCGAAGGCCTGAAGTCAGTGAGCGCAGAGCATGGACTTTCGGAAATGCTAGGTCACAACGGATATAGTATTCTTGGTGTATTATGCTTTGCCGCTATGGGCCTGATGTTGTACCGAATTGGAATTACAAAAGAGAAAGCAGAATAGAATAAATAAACTAGACGCGTTCAGAGGCTCCTAAGTCGATGATCTTTTTAAGGGCGTTCACGGCAACGGTTTCGGTGTCATCCACTTTTCCATCTGCATGGATAATGTCATACATATCGGTATATACTTTGTACCGCTGTGCAAATTTTACAGTATTGAAATGCTTGAATGAATGCTGTATAAATTCATCCAGCGTTGACTTGTCAAAATTTTTGTAAGCGGCTACCGCGCTATCAAATTTCTTCTTGGGATTTCCTTCTTGCGGGAATAGTTTAGTCAGTTTGTCCAGAATAACCATTTCTTCCTCAGCATGCAGGGTACCATCCACCAATGCCATATGGATGTATAGGAAGAGTACAAAATCACCAAAACTTTCGTGAACTTTCATGGCTGTATATTCAATGAGTTAAATTTAAAGAAAAAAGGCTTTACACCGAGTGCAAAGCCTTTTTTTATTGAGGTGATTGATTATTACATCATTCCGCCCATACCACCGCCCTGCGGCATGGAAGGAGCTTCTTTATCTTCAGGAACTTCCCAAACAACTGCTTCGGTGGTCAATAACAAACCTGCAATAGAAGCAGCATTTTCAAGCGCCAGACGTGCTACTTTAGTTGGATCAATAATACCAGCAGCAAAGAAGTCTTCAAACTTATTGTCGCGTGCGTTGTATCCAAAATCTTTCTTTCCATTGCGAACCTTGTTTACAATGACAGAACCTTCCTGACCGGCATTTTCAGCAATAACACGCAGCGGTGACTCAAGGGCCAGACGCACGATATTTACTCCCGTTGTCTGATCTTCATTGTCAGTAGGCAAATTTTTCAAAGCATCGATAGCGCGGATATAGGCTACTCCACCACCAGGGATGATACCTTCCTGCACAGCGGCACGTGTTGCATGCAATGCATCGTCAACCCGGTCTTTCTTTTCTTTCATTTCAACTTCCGTAGCAGCACCGATGTATAGTATCGCAACACCTCCGGAAAGTTTAGCCAAACGCTCTTGTAATTTTTCCTTATCGTAATCAGAAGTAGTTACTTCAATCTGAGCTCTGATCTGGTTTACACGACCTTGTATATCAGCCTTCTTACCAGCACCATTGACGATGATGGTATTATCTTTATCAATATTAATTTTTTCTGCGCGGCCAAGATATTCCAGTTTTGCATCTTCCAGTTTCATCCCGGTTTCTTCTGAAATTACTTTACCACCCGTTAAGATAGCGATGTCTTCCAACATAGCCTTTCTGCGATCTCCAAAACCAGGAGCCTTTACAGCAGCGACACGAAGGGCACCACGAATTTTATTCACCACCAGAGTAGCAAGGGCTTCACCCTCAACGTCCTCAGAAATGATTAAAAGTGGCTTACCGGTTTGTGCTGTTGCTTCCAGTACAGGAAGGAGTTCCTTCATAGAAGAAATCTTCTTGTCGTAAATCAAAACATAAGGCTGCTCTAAATCAGCCTCCATTTTTTCTGTGTTGGTTACGAAGTAAGGAGACAAATAACCACGATCGAACTGCATACCCTCCACCGTCTCCACTTTGGTTTCAGTTCCTTTTGCTTCTTCAACGGTGATCACGCCATCCTTACCAACTTTATCCATGGCAGTGGCAATCATTTTACCAATTTCAACATCGTTGTTGGACGAAATAGTTGCCACCTGGGCAATTTCCTGAGAACCTTTAATGTTTTTGGATTGCTTATGCAGATGTTCAATAACAGCATTAACAGCCTTATCAATACCACGCTTCAAATCCATAGGGTTTGCGCCCGCTGCTACGTTTTTGATTCCGTGAGCATAGATCGACTGAGCAAGTACAGTAGCGGTAGTAGTTCCATCCCCGGCTGCATCGGCAGTCTTAGAAGCTACTTCCTTCACTAACTGAGCACCCATGTTTTCGATGGGATCTTTCAGATCAATTTCTTTTGCTACTGACACACCGTCTTTGGTAACCGTAGGAGCGCCAAACTTCTTATCAAGAATTACATTACGGCCCTTAGGTCCTAATGTAACTTTTACTGCATCCGCTAATTTATCTACGCCTCTTTTGATTCTGTCGCGGGCGCTGGTATCAAATGTAATTTCCTTAGCCATAATTTTATTTGAAAAATTTTGAGTTAGTAATGAGAATTATACTGTTCCGAAAATGTCAGAATTGCGCATGATCAGGTATTCCTTGCCGTCAATGGTAATTTCAGTGCCGGAATATTTTCCGTAAAGCACCTGATCACCCACCTTCACAGTAACGGGCTTATCTTTTAAGCCATCGCCAACAGCAATTACTTTTCCTTTTTGTGGTTTTTCTTTGGCGGTATCTGGAATGATCAATCCAGAGGCTGTTTTTTGTTCAGCGGGAGCCGCTTCCACAAGCACCCGGTCTTCGTTTGGTTTGAAATTGATTTTTGCCATATATGGGATTTTAAATTTTAGTTAAACAAGTTTTTAACTGGTGACGTGCAACCCTCGATTTCTATGCCATCCTGCATTTCCGCTCTTTTTTTGACACATTTTCCAGTTACGGGCAACAAAGATGAAGATTTTTGTCAGACCTGTCGCAAGGCCTGCAAACAAAATGGCAGATTGGCAGGAAAATCCATTTTTTCGTATGCTTAGCTAAGTTTTCAAATGATAGAAGCCGGATAGGGGTAAAGAATGGTTGCGTTTATAAGTAACTCTTCATAAAAAGCACCTGCATGAGCACGCAAGTCTTCAACATTTTCAATCGCTTCTTGCCAGGTATCAGCCTAAAGGAAATAGGGGTACGATGTTGAGATTGTTTCAATCATGATGAGTTATGAGTTAAAGAAAATCGCAACGTTTAACGAAGCAGATTTCAAATCTATTGGTGAAGTAGAGATATACGCACCCAAGTGAATATAGACGTAGCCTTTGGTGTTCATTACCAACAACGTGATTGAAATCTGAAATCAATTAATCTGAAATCTGAAATTTGGAATCTGAAATTAGCAAATGAGTGTAGTTATTAAAGTAGAAAACGTTTCAAAACAATACCGCCTCGGCAAGATCTTATTTCAAGCATCGTCTCCCGTTTCGGGGTCGATGTGCCTTAAAAAACAGATCTTCCATAGCGTCTTTCCATTGAGGTGAAGAAC
>CAZIOY010000070.1:0-23474 GCA_964540915.1 uncultured Ohtaekwangia sp. | reverse complement strand
GCTCCAAGCTAGTAACTGGAATCTAAAAGCTCGCGACTTTTAAGCACCCGCTTGAAGCCAAACTCAAATCAATTAACTTAGCACCCTTACACGATGAGCACAACCGAAGCCGATCTGTTCAATCCTACCGACAAAGACACCCGCTTTGCCGAGATCGTGTTGCCAGTGCCCATCGCCAGGCTCTTCACCTATCGCGTTCCAAAGGATTGGGAGGAGAAAGTTAAAGTAGGTCAGCGTGTGATTGTTCCCTTTGGTCAAAGGAAAATCCTGACGGGCATTGTGGTCACCATCCATCATCAACCCCCCAAAGACTACGAAGCGAAATACATTCTTGAGTTGCTGGATGAGCATGAGGTAATCTATGCACCCCAGTTTCAACTCTACCAATGGATTGCCGATTACTACCTCTGCACCAAGGGTGAAGTAATCAATGCCGCCCTTCCTTCTGGATTAAAACTCTCCAGCGAATCGATGGTGCAGCTTAAGCCCGGCTTTGATATCGATGAATCGGATTTCGATTTCTCGGAGAAGGAACGCATCCTGTTGGCACGACTCACGTCAGACACATTGAGTTATAGCGATGTCTCAAAACTATTGGGAGCGAAGACGATTTACACCATTCTAAAATCACTCGCCTCGAAAGAAGCCATTATCCTGTTTGAACAGGTGAAAGAAAAATTCAAGCCGAAGACCGAGAAGCATATTCGTATCAATCCGGAGCACGCGAATAAAAAAGGTCTGGAAACATTGTTTGAAACCTTCGCTACCAAACCAAAGCAGGAAGCAGTATTATTAAAATACTTGCAGGAAGTGCCGATGTTTTCGCATCCGGAATTAAATCAGCAGGGCCTTCACAAATCAAAACTGATGGATGGAGAGATTTCAGAATCTTCCATTGGCACGCTGATCAAAAATAAGATACTCGAAGAATTTGAAGTGATCGTTCCACGCTTTGGTTTTCCTGACAACACCTACGAACACCCGGTGCTGCTTAGCGAAACACAGGAGAAAGCACGCAATGAAATATTGAAAGGTTTTGAAGAACATACAGCAACACTTTTACATGGCGTAACCGGAAGCGGCAAAACAGAAATCTACATCGACCTCATCCGCAAAGCAATGGAAGGTGGATCGCAGGTGTTATATCTGTTGCCGGAGATTGCATTGACTACACAAATTGTTCAGCGGTTAAAAAAAATGTTCGGCTCTGAGATGGGTGTGTATCATTCCAAGTTTTCAGACAATGAGCGGGTAGAAGTTTGGAATGGTGTGCTCACCGGCAAGTTCCGCTTTGTGGTGGGTGTGCGCTCCGCCATTTTTCTTCCTTTTGATAACCTTGGGTTGATCATCGTGGATGAAGAACATGATCCCAGTTACAAGCAACATGACCCTGCCCCTCGCTATCATGCACGCGATGTGGCGATGGTGATCGCACAGATTCATCATGCAAAAGTGCTGTTGGGAAGTGCTACTCCTTCCGTGGAGTCCTACTATCAGGCTAAATCAGGAAAGTATGGAATGGTGACTTTACTAGAACGCTTTGGCAAAGCCCAGCTGCCTGAAATTGTTTTTGCTGATCTCTTGAAAGAGAAAAAGAGAAAGACCAACAAAGGTGAATTCTCTTCGCTCCTGCTAAACGAAATCAAAGAAGCCCTTCAGAAAAAAGAGCAGGTCATTTTATTTCAAAACCGCAGAGGCTATTCGCCCATGGTGCAATGCGAAGACTGCAACTGGATACCCAAGTGCATCAATTGTTCCGTGAGCCTCACCTATCATCAATATCGTCATGCGATGATTTGTCATTATTGCGGATACCGGGAAGACCTTCCCAGTCAGTGCCCCACCTGTAGTTCGAAACGAATTCTTACGCTTGGATATGGAACCGAAAAACTGGAAGAAGAATTAAAGCTTCATTTCCCCGAAGCAAAAATCCAGCGCATGGACCTCGACACTACACGCTCGCGTTCCGGCTATGAAACCATCATCGAAGGATTTGAAAGCGGTGAAACGAATATTCTGGTAGGCACACAAATGGTGACGAAAGGACTTGACTTTGATCGTGTGAGTTTGGTAGGTGTGTTTGACACCGACCGCATGATGCACTTCCCGGATTTCCGTTCGTATGAGAGAGCGTTTCAACTAATCACCCAAGTGAGTGGTCGCGCAGGGCGCAGAGAGAAGAAAGGAAAAGTAGTATTACAAACCTCCGATCCCAATCATCTTCTATTTCGTTACGTGATTGAAAATGATGTGCAAGGATTTTTACACGATCAATTGGCCGATCGGCAGGAACATTTTTATCCGCCCTACACACGCCTCATTGAAATCACGATCAAGCACACGGATAAAAAAATTGCGGGTGAAGTTGCAGACAAGTTTGCCAGCGCGCTAAAGGATGAATTGAAAAATATTCGTTTACTCGGGCCGGGCGAACCGATGATTTCAAAAATCAGAAATGAATACCTGATGGCGATCCTGGTGAAGATCAATCGCGACCAGGGCAAGCTTCATGAAATAAAAGAAACATTGAGCAATATAGCTGCTCAACTTTTGCAGGTGAAAGAATACCGTAGTACGAAGATTGTGTTTGATGTGGATCCGGCTTAATACACTGCCAGGTTAACTCCTTCCCTATGAAATGTCTTCCGGACATGTTAACCCAATCTAAAACATAACTGAGAATTTTAATACGCGATTCGGAATCCCCTTCAAACACGTGGAGAAGAAAGCGGCCAAGTGTTTATTTCGTAAACTTACAATTAGCACTTAACCCCAGCATGGAATAAACACCATTAGCTGCTGGCGCACAATCACAAGAAACTAAGAGCGGATGCAAAGGCTTTGGTTGCGTGGCCGTTGCATTGGTGCGGTTTAGTTAGGAGTTGACTTCTTTGGAAGAAATATTTGTGGGTCGAGAATTGGAATCATTGCATTGTTTAATACTGTATCCTTAACACACATCGCAAACATTCCTCTTGCTGTGGAAATCGCTATTCCAGAAGCGATTATGATAAGTTGGTCAGGAATAGCAATCTGATTATTTTCTTTTTTTATTACATCTTCAAAATTTATAATGCGAAATGAAATTAGACTTTTCATTTTTGCCAATTCAACTTTAGTGACATCACTTTGCTTCTCATATAGAGTAGTAGATAACATGATGCTGAATAATTTTTCTTTTTCATTAATGTCAGATTGCATATCAAATTGAAACTCGTATCCATCATTTGGAAGCGGGTTTTTCATTTCACTTAACCTGGTTGTAGATTCAAAATGAACGAACTTCAATTCGTTCAGTCCGATTGTAATACCTATAGGTTCGGTAGCCATTTTGTAAGTTAAAAATTAATTAGGGCAATATTCCAATTCCTTAACACTAACAATATTCTCATTCGTGGCAGAAACAGTAACACTGGAAAACATTCCACTCGTCAAATGGATGTGATGAATTTTTTGTACTGGAAGAACGTAGACGTTAATACCTTTTGTCACAGAAATTGTTGGTCTAACAACAGTACCTTCTCTTTCTCTCCTCCAAAATTCATTAAAATCAATGAACTCTATAGCTGGTACTTTGCCAACCATCAAACCAATCTCTATTAATTTTTTAAGGGTAAAATTAAAATTACCATTTAAGACTTGGCTTATGTATGAATTACTCACACCTAATCTCGCTGCAACATCTTTTTGGGTTAAATTATTTGCAGTGATATAATCGACTAGCTGCCTATAGATTTCATTTTGATACTTAGTCAGTAAATAGTTGGGTCTTGTTAATAATTTGTCTTTGCTTACCATTTCTATTCTATTTTTTTCTGGTCAACTTAAATTCAGTATATTCTCTAATAATCTTTTCAACCCGCTTTAAATCTTCATCTTGATCACCTTTCTTACCTCCAAGGATATGAATCTGTCCGGTTTCTTTCTCATTGATTAAATACAATCGTAAATGCTTGCTTTTTACTTCAAAGGCTGAGTATTTCAATTTTTTGCTTAGATGTAATTTTCGATACTGGTTCTTTGGTACCAATTTCCCGTTGGCTACATCTTCAATTGTCGCTGTTAGTTCATATAACTCTGGAGAAAGATTTTCATCCTGTTCAATTTCAGATTGAAATTCATCAATAAAACACCTACCATTCCTTATGAGTTTATTGACCCTCTGTCGGGTCTCAAACTCTGGTATGTGTTCAACTGCGAAAGTAGTCATTTAGTTTAAGTTATAACTTAAATATTTTATATAATGTAATTAAAATGCTGCTTATCAGGATATTATAAGTATTTTAGTAAACTAGTGATAGTTATTGACGGGTGCAATATTCTTTTAATTTGAAATATTACCTAAAATTTTAAGTCAGTCCTTTTGGCTGCAAAAATTGGCTCTTTTGCTTGCTTTGATGTCGCGTTGGAAAGTGCTGCAAGGAAATGTGCCAATGCGAGTCAGGTACGAATTGTCCGAGGTGCGCTTGCAGCTAACTATGAAATACTGACATCTACTCTTGAAAGCACTTTGTAGAAAGTTCGTGTCTCGGAAGGGGATCAAGGTTCGCACCCTCCTTCAAAACAATTCTGCACCAATACTGATTCAATTATTATTTCATCCAACTATCATCATGCTTGACCCTGATGATCGTTTCATTGGGAAGGGACTGAGCGATGTACCACGGGGTCTTTGATTACTCAACGGTAATATAAGAAACCGCTCTTACTGGTACACCTTTTTCAGTCACACCCTCTACCACAATGCGATAGCGTGTGGCTAAGTCAGCCGAATAAAAACTTACTGCTGCATTGCCCTTCTCATCCGTTTTTACATCCGGCTTCCAGAAAATGGTAGTTCGAAAATCGGGATTGGACGAATTGCTGCCCTCGCCATGAGTAGGTGAGAAAAATGCCCGTGGTTTATCATACCCAGGGATTTTATAAGAAAGATAATTCCGTTCACTACCCGCTGTAAATCCTGATTTGGTATAAATCGCAATCACACCGTTGGAGCCGCGACTACCAAACTGAGGTGAAGCACGCGTGATCACCTCCACCCGATCAATCATACTTGGATCAAGAGCTGAAATACTTTGTGCATCCGGAAAAGGAACGCCATCTACTAAAATAAGAGGGTCTGTATTTCCTGCCAAACTCTGCGTGCCTCCTCTGATCTTCACCTTGATGGTGGGCAATCCTCCTCCGTCCATGGATTCAATAACTTGCAGGCCTGGCACTTTTCCCTGAAGCCCCACGAGAACATTTGTGCCCACTGCCGTGGATCGGATATTTTCACCTTTCACAACATAATCGGGAGTGCCATAAATACGCACAGGTTCATTGGGTGCATCTTTCGCCAGCCTGCTACTTTTTATTTCCACTTCTTTCAACATGGTAACATCCTCATCGGGGCGATACGTATTCTGGATACGCTGTAATGCGTCTTCTTTTCTATACGTCAGCACCAATGGTTTCACGTCAAAGTTCAAAGGAGGAATTTCCCGTGGCAATAAATCCACACGCTCAAGTGGTTTCCCTTTTTTATTTACGGGCTTGAATGCAAAAATCAATGAATCCGTAAAATTAACACCCGTTACCAGAAACTCACCCTTTTCATCGGTCTCCATCGAAATCAGATTGTCCATGTTTCCCTGAATGATTTCCAGTTTGCCGGGCGTTGGATTTCCTTTCCCGTCTTTTACAACACCACGGAAACTTAGTCCACGTTCCATAAAATGACTGATCTGATCAAAGTATTGATTTTTATCACCCAGATCAGAGATAAATAAAGATGCAGGAGCAGTGATCGGATTGTTTGTCAATGGAACAGACGCCACCGCATCGGTTACAGATACAGAAAGATTGGCTTTAACAGGAACACCCCGGTCATCTAAAACACGTATGTTCAATTCAACTTTTTCCCTCGCGGAAAAAGATTCTTTACCGGCTTCAATCACCATTGCTGATGATACAGTATTATCCTCCTTCCTGGAAGGTTCAATGTTTTCAGTCAACGACAATACAGGAATCGATTTCACAAACAACATGCTATCACCATAGTTACGCATCCAATTCGTGTAAGCCCTCAAATAGTATTGACCGGAAGGCAATGAATCACGCAATTTAAAATCACCCCACGCAACCCCTTCCTTAATTCGATAGGTCCTTGAGTCAATTCTCTCTTTTTGCGGTGAGATCAATTCAACGTACAGGGTGGCACTTAAGGTGTCGCGCAAGATGGGCATACTATAACCCATGTAGGCTTTAAACCACACAGACTCTCGCGGATAGTAATAATCACGGTCGGTATGCAGATAGGCTTTCTCTCTTAGCAGGGAGAAATTTTTCCAATCCAGTTTTTCATTCTCGATAGACGAAGTAGGCAGATAATTGATGGGCAAAGATTCTGCGAGCCCTGATTCAGCGATGCTTCCGGTAATCGCTACCGACTTCGCGCTAAACAGAATGCCAAGGTCATTCACCTCTATGGCTTCAACGGATGTGAGTGTAGACGTTTGTCCGTTTTGATTACCTACCAAACCACTACTGCCTGACTCCAGTTGATATACCACATCAACGCGGTTGCCAATATTTATTTTATGATATCCGGGTAAACTTCCTGCACTTACCAGATCGGCAGGGTTAAGTTTCTTCTTACTCGCATCATAAAAGGCAAAACCTTCTTGTTCCGAGGTGCCGGCAACCAGGGTTTGAAATAAATGACGCGAAGAGCCCCAGTAGGATTTTAACCGGTTTCTTTCCCAGGCAATCTGCTGCGTGTAATCATCGGATGACTTAACCTGGTAGCTGATCAGAGACTGAAATCTGGACGACTCCACGCCTCCTTCAAATTGCTGGAGATAGACATTCATCACAAGGCCGAGGGCCTGATTTTCCACCCGCAGGGGATCATCCGCTTTAGCAATGAGTGAGTTATTCAAAAGTTCAAACTTGAGAGACTGTGTATTCTCAATTTTATAACCGGCTGAAAAATCACTCACCCCCAGCAAGCCTCTTTGAAACCAGAGATAATTATTGTTCCACTGGGCATCCTTTTTAATTTTCGCTGCCTTTGGTTTATCATCCGATACAAGATCCAGGTTCAGTTTATACAACTTGCCCCCCTGAATACGCATGGAAGATTTGAAGATGACATATCCTTTTTTATACAGTACCATATCAAAGAATCCGGGATCGATTCCTTCCAGCGCAAACGATCCGTCTTTGTTCGATACTGCTCGCCAACTGGAATGATTAATAAAGACCTCCACACCTTCCAGTATCTTTCCTGTATTCTTATCTTTCACAAAGCCGCTGATCTGGGCAAACATAGACGTGCCTGCACAGAGTGAAAGCATTACAACCAGGAAGCTTCTTATCATAAAAATTTCATTTACTCCGGGTTACCCTGAGAAACTAAAGCCAACCTTAAATACACAATTAATTTTTCTTAATTCTGATCCTTATGATGTTCTCTTCGGGGGATTAGTTTAAAATATTCCATTCTTCATTCAGCACGGATATGGCCGAATGTGCCGTGAGATCAAACTGGCAGGGAACTACCGACACATAATTGTTGGCAATGGCCCACTCATCATTGTCTTCCCCTTTATCGAAATTCACAAAGTTGCCCGTCATCCAGAAATAACTTCTTCCGTTGGGATCAAAGCGTTGAACGAAATCCTCCACCCACTTCGCATTGGCCTGGCGGCAAACACGAATACCTTTAATGGGTTCGTTGCGCTTGGGCGGAATGTTCACATTCAACGCCACTCCTTTCGGCAATCCTTTTTCCAATACCTGCTGCGCAATTTTCTTTACAACGTCATGCGTATGTGAGAAGTCAGCTTTGTGGCTGTAGTCGCATAATGAAAACCCAATGGCAGGGGTGCCTTCAATAGCCCCTTCAATGGCGGCCGACATGGTGCCTGAATACAGGACACTGATCGAGGTGTTGCTGCCGTGATTGATTCCGCTCACCACAAGATCTGGCTGGCGATTATCCTTCATTACAAAGTGTCGGGCCATCTTGACGCAATCTGCGGGAGTGCCCGAGCACTCGTAGGCTTTAACATCTTCAAAAATAAATGATTCATTCAAGCGAAGGGTGTCCCCTACCGTAATCGCGTGCCCCATGCCCGACTGCGGGCCATCGGGTGCTACCACAATCACATCGCCAAGTTCTTTCATCACATTCACTAAATTCAGTATTCCTCGTGCCGTTATACCATCATCATTAGAAATCAAAATCAAAGGTCTTTGCATAAAAATCGTGTGTATAAAAAGTAAGTATTATTTCTTTTGAAAAAGTGAGTTGTAAAAATTCAAGGCGGTGGCGAGTTCGTATTTATCATCCAGATCAAGGCGGTTGGCTCTTACATATTTATGAACTTCATCTTCTTTGCCGCCCATCAACTCATACCAATCATTTTTTCTGCCTCGGTACTCTTCCATGTCTCCATTCTCTTTCAGTAAAAAATATTTGTTGACTAATACCAGGCGTGTGTAGGTTCCATAATAATAAAATGAAGAACTGGTGGTGCGATACTCAAGAACTTCACGCGAAAGCACCGTTAACTTTCCTTCTTCCAATAACTCAAAAAAGACAGGCGCCTTATATTGTCCCGCTGGCGAGTAAGGCAATGAGTAAAATATCCGATACCGTTTTACGGTCGCATCAAAAATCTCAAAGAATAATACTTTGCGTGCGGTGTAACTTTCAAGTTTTCCGCGTTCATCTGACTGATATTGGATTAAGTCATTTTGCATGTCATACTTAATATTGCCACGCAAGGTATCCCCAGAATCTAAAATCATCTTGCCTTCATGCCATAGTTCAAAGGCAAATTGCTGCGCTGACGCGAAGTTGGCAATGAAACCGAATACTATGACGGCAATAATTCTCATTTAGAATTCAAAATCATGTGACCGAGTTTGTCTCGCTTGGTTGTTAAATATTTTACATTGTGCGGATTGGGGGCAATCTCAATAGGAATATTATCCACTATTTCCAATCCATATCCCATCAGCCCTACTCTTTTCTTTGGATTATTGGTGATCAGACGAATCTTGGAAACGCCAAGGTCACTTAAAATCTGAGCTCCAATTCCATAATCACGATTGTCCATTTCAAATCCGAGCTGCAAATTTGCTTCCACCGTATCGAGTCCTTCTTCCTGCAGTTTGTAGGCCCTTAGTTTATTCAGTAGTCCGATGCCACGTCCTTCCTGTTTCATATATAGAACAACTCCTTTTCCCTCGCGCTCCACCATCTGCATGGCACTGTGCAATTGCGAACCACAATCACAGCGGCAAGACCCAAAGATATCACCGGTTACGCAAGATGAGTGCACGCGCACCATCACGGGCTCATCGCTTTTCCATTCACCCTTCACTAATGCCATGTGTACTTCCGCAGTATTTATTTGCTCGTAAGCGACTAACCTAAAATCACCGTATTCAGTAGGCATATTCACTTCCACCTGCTTGAGTATCTGGGATTCCACCTTCATGCGGTAGGCGATTAAATCCTTAATCGTTACCAACTTTAGATTAAAACGATCGGCCACTATGCGCAGATCAGACAATCGTGCCATCGAACCATTTTCATTCATGATTTCTACTAATACTCCTGCTGGCCTGAAACCTGCAAGTCGTGCGAAGTCTATAGCCGCTTCGGTGTGCCCTGCTCTTCTGAGTACGCCTTCTTTTTTTGCTTTGAGTGGAAAAATGTGACCGGGTTTACCCAACTCTTCCGGTTTTGTTTCGGGATCCGCCAGCGCCTTGATAGTTTTAAATCGATCGTGTGCCGAAATTCCTGTAGTGCATCCATGACCAATTAAATCCACCGACACGGTGAAGGGCGTTTCAAAGGCGGCTGTGTTCTTTCCAACCATCAGTTCCAGGCCCAACTCTTCGCAACGATCTTCCATCAAGGGAGCACAGATTAATCCACGGCCGTGGGTGGCCATGAAGTTTACGATCTCTGGTGTAATTGATTCGGCCGCACAAAGGAAGTCACCTTCATTCTCACGATCTTCATCGTCCACCACAATGATGACTTTACCGTTTTTTATTTCTTCGATGGCCTCTAAAATCGAATCAATTTTTATTTTCTCACTCATGTCCATCTGTTTTCAAACTGTTCAACAAAGAAAAGGTTATTCCTGTTCCTATTTAGCTACCACAATGCCCAGCATTTTGGCAAGTTCACGTTCGGCATCTTTGAAACCTGTTAGTTCCTTTAATATTTCATCCAGTTTTTCCAAATCACCTTCGCGCTCGGCTTCTTTTATTTTTTGAAGATTGCTTTCAATCATGTCCTGCACATACCTGAACTTTAACCTAAGTACGTTGCTCAATGTCATTTCACCCAGATTCTCGGATTCTTTAGGAATGTATATATGCTTTTCATTCCAGTAATTGCTGATGCTATAGCGGGAAGTGATCAACTCGGCAACTTCATTTTTTATTTCTGAGGTTCCATACGTAAGGAAGTGATTACTATCCGGAATATTGCCCTTCAGTACACCTTCCTTAAATACATCGAATATTTGACGATACACCGGGTTTGTAAACGTAACGTCATCCAACTCCTGCATGATAAAATCGGAGACCTTCTGGTCATCCATTATACTCTCTGCGTAATTGAGTAAAATCCGAATGGTTTCTTTCTCCTGCAACTGCACCTTGGATTTGGCATCCAGTTTGGTAGGCTCAACAATTTCCTGATTGGATACTAACGGAACAATATCTTCTGGATTCTCCCTTGATTTCTCAGTATCGGGTTTCTTTCTATCCTTGACAAGAATTTTATGCAGTTCGCTCAATAATACCTGCTCATCAATCTTCAATAACCCACTGGTCTCCTGAAGATATACTGCGCGTTTCACTGGATCAGGAATCTGCGCGATGCTGGAAATAATTTCCTTGATGGATTCTGCTTTGCGAATAGGATCTCCGGCTGCCTCTGAAGCATAAAGACCCGCTTTGAACGAAACAAAATCCTGGGTATGATCCTTTAAAAATTTATGAAACTCCGTGGTGCCTACTTTGCGCGAATAACTGTCGGGGTCTTCCCCATCCGGGAACAACACCACACGCACATTCATGCCTCCTTTCAGAATCATGTCGATGCCTCTCAAGGCAGCCTTGATTCCGGCAGTATCACCATCAAAGAGTACGGTTATGTTTTCAGTAAATCTGCGAATCGTTCTGATTTGACTTTCCGTAAGCGCTGTGCCTGACGATGCCACCACATTAGCTACATCGGCCTGATGAAGGGAAATAACATCCGTATAACCTTCTACCAGGTAACACACATCATGTTGGCGAATCGCGTTCTTGGCCTGGTATAAACCATATAATACATCACTCTTATGATAGATATCCGTTTCCGGTGAGTTGATGTACTTCGGCTGGTTCTTATCCTTACCGAGCATGCGCGCACCAAAGGCAATCACTTTGCCTGAGATGTTGTGCACCGGAAAAATTACCCTTCCGCGAAAGCGATCATAGGTGCTGCCGTCATCTTTCTTTACTACGAGCCCCGTCTTTTCAAGCAACTCTTTATTGTACCCCTTTGAGATGGCTTCTTTGGTGAAGTTCTCCCACCCTTCGAGGGCGTAGCCTAATTCGAATTTCTCGATGGTGCGATCATTGAATCCGCGCTCACGAAAATAACTGAGCCCGATGCTGATTCCTTCTTCGCTGCCGGTGAGTTGCTTGCGGTAAAATTCCTTCGCGAAGTTCATGAGGATGTAAAGTCCTTCCCGTTCGCTTTGCTCGGCTTTGCCCTCTTCCGTTTGGCGGTCTTCCTTTATTTCTACACCATACTTTTTGGCCAGGTAGCGAAGGGCCTCTGCATAGCTCATTTTTTCGTGCTCCATCACAAACGTGATCGCATCACCGCCCTTGCCGCTGCTAAAATCTTTGAAAATACCCTTGGCGGGAACCACAAAAAACGAGGGGGTCTTTTCGTTTCCAAAAGGACTTAAGGCCTTGTAGTTACTCCCCGACTTTTTAAGCGTTAAGAAATCGCTGATGACATCGATGATGTCAATTCGGTTTCGTATTTCTTCTATGGTGTCGCGGGAGATCAAAAGATTATACTCTGAACCGGTAAAGATACTTTAGTTAGTGGTAATTACAGGGCCAAAGGGCAGGATTTAACGGGCATTGGTAGTTGCTTTTGTTTGGTGCAAGCCACATTCTTTGGCTGTTCCTGCCCACCACCAACAACCTGCGCGCAAATTTTTGGCCGGGGCAATGGCACGCGTGCAGGGTCCTCTTCACTAAAGGAAGAAGCAAACTTTGCCTTGATGAAATGATCCGCCACCCATCGCAGTCCGTCATAGCCAGACAAAGGGCTAAACTGTGCTGTGTGTCTTCTAAAAACATGAAATAAATATAGAGATAATGCCGTATTACCTTCAAACAGGTAGACATACTCTGTGCTTAAGAAATTATTCAAAAGAACTTCAAAACAACCGCTTAATTTGTGCTGTTTTACAATTATGAGTATTTCGAAAGAAGAGATTTTAAAAGCCTTGAGCACCGTGCAGGATCCCGATCTGAAAAAGGACCTGGTAACCTTAAATATGGTGCGCGACATTGTGGTTGGCGATCAAAAAGTAAGTTTTACGGTAGTTTTAACCACACCTGCTTGTCCATTAAAAGAGAAAATCAGGAAAGACTGCGAGGAAGCTGTTTTTAAGGTAGTGGGTAAAGATTTCAAAGTAGACATTCACATGACTTCTTCGGTTACAAGCTTGCGCGACAACGCCCCGCTACTGCCCGGAGTAAAAAATATTATTGCCATTGCCTCGGGTAAAGGTGGCGTGGGTAAATCAACCGTTACTACCAACCTGGCGGTGGCATTGGCAATGGCCGGAGCAAAAGTAGGCCTGATTGATGCCGATATTTTCGGACCCTCTATCCCGGTTATGTTCAACTGCGAGCGTGAGCAGCCCGAAGTAAAAGTGGTGGATGGAAAAAATTATATTATTCCGCTCGAGCATTACGGGGTGAAGTTGATTTCGATTGGGTTTTTGGCCCCGGCCGACAGTGCTGTAATCTGGCGAGGCCCAATGGCGAGTGCCGCATTGAAGCAATTTATCAGCGATACGGTATGGGGCGATCTGGATTATTTATTGATCGACTTGCCTCCCGGCACCAGTGATATACACCTCACGTTAGTACAAACCGTGCCTGTGACCGGGGCCGTGATTGTTACTACGCCTCAGAAAGTAGCTTTGGCCGATGCGAACAAGGGCCTTGCCATGTTCAAGCAACCTCAAATCAATGTGCCCGTGCTAGGTGTAGTGGAGAATATGGCCTACTTCACACCCGAAGAACTGCCGGATAAAAAGTATTACATTTTTGGAAAAGACGGTGGCAAAAAGCTGGCAGAGAAATATGATGTTCCCCTGCTGGGTCAAATACCTTTGGTTCAGGGTATTCGCGAAAGCGGTGACAGCGGTTTGCCGGTTGTTTTGAAAGAGGGTGTCACCGCCCAGGCATTCAAAGAATTAGCGGAAGCAATGGCTCGTCAAATTGCCATAAGAAATGCTAACTTTGGTTCTACGAAACGTGTTGAGTTTACCGTGTAATGAATACCCCCACTATGAAAGGAACAGAACTTAGTAATCGCATTGAAGCCGCATTGGACAGCATTCGCCCCTACCTGGAGGCAGATGGTGGCAATGTGCGGGTACTTGAATTTACTTCTGAACAAGTGTTAAAGTTGGAATTCATGGGTGCCTGCGGCACGTGCCCGATGTCAACCATGACGTTTAAAGCAGGTGTAGAAGAGGCCATCAAAAGAACGGTTCCGGAAATCAAAAGTATTGAAGTAGTAAATCTAACCGCTGCTTAGTGTTGGTATGATTTGAATATACCAACGGGGCAGTAATCACCCATTCAAATGCAATGGAACTGGTTTCTGTTCGTTTGAACTAACATTAAGAAGGATCTCCTATGAGTTGTGCACAGCGATTTTTTTTCACAACCCTCCTGCTCTCTATCGCTCATCTTTCATTCTCGCAGGATCGCTGCGCCACCGTGCACTATGAAGAACTGCGTCACCTCAAAAATCCAAAGAAAGAAAGTAAACAACAGTTTGAAGAGTGGATGAGGCAAAAAGTAACGCTTCGCACCATGGAGACCGGACGCACACAGGAGACACAAGCCACGTATGTCATTCCAGTAATCGTACACATCGTTCATAATGGCGAAGCCATTGGCGCAGGAACCAACCTTTCGGTTTCACAGATCCGATCGCAAATAGATGTTTTGAATAAAGACTTTCAGCGATTAAACGCAGATGCCACTAATACACCGGCCGCCTTCTTGCCGCTAGCCGGAAATCTGGATGTTCAATTTGTGCTGGCGAAACAAGATCCGATTGGAGCACCTACGGATGGAATTGCCCGGGTGAAAGGAACGCAGACAAGCTGGACAGTCAATGACAACGCCATATTTAAAGCACTTAGCTATTGGCCTGCCGAAAAATATTTAAACCTATGGTTGGTAACATTCAGCGATGAAACATTAGGTTATGCACAACTGCCTGTTTCAAGCCTTGCCGGATTGGAGGAATCTCCTGATGACCGCTTAACCGATGGCGTGGTGGTCAGCAACACTGCCTTTGGATCCATTGATGACGGTTCCTTTAATTTAGAAGCCAAATACAATAAAGGCAGAACGGTGACCCATGAAGTAGGCCACTTCTTTGGACTGCGACACATTTGGGGTGACGATGGAAGCGCTTGCTCCGGCACCGACTTTGTCGATGACACTCCCAATCAGGCCGGAAGCTATATCAATCAATGCCCTACAGGAACCAAGACAACCTGCACCTCGGACGACATGTATATGAACTACATGGATTACACGAATGATGCCTGCATGAATTTGTTTACGATGGGTCAAATAGGGCGTGTGAATATTGTGATGCAGAATAGTCCGCGCAGGGTGAGCCTTCTCAACTCCGTGGGCGCCCAGGATCCTCAACCCGTGGCAATCGATGGGGCCATTTCCAGGATCATCACTCCCGGCACCAGTTCTTGCGGAGATGCCCTCACTCCTTCCCTTCAAATTCAAAATCTGGGCACCAGCACGATCACCTCGATCAGAGTGCGATTAAAAGTGAACAACGTTATCGTTGAGACCAAAGATTTTTCTATAAGCCTTTCGAACTTGCAATTCGGAGAACTTCAATTCGCACCTTTTACTCCGGGCACTAATTCGTTGGTATTTAATTTTGAAATCCTGTTGGTTAATGGAGTTACCGATGGCCGGTCGTTCAATAATATTTTATCAATCACAACAACGATTGCTCCTACCGTAAGTATACCCATCGCTGAGAGTTTCAATTCCATTCCTGCGAACTGGACCATTCATAATCCGGATAACCTGATCACCTGGTCGTTGATTAACACGGTGAGCAATGGCAATGCGGTGTATGTGAATTCATATGATTACGATAACCAGGGTGCCCTTGACCAATTAATCTCTCCGGTGCTGGATCTTACCACGGTTACATTTGCTTACCTGAAATTTGATCGTGCCTATGAATACTTCGGCACGGGCTATGATGACCGTCTGAGAGTGTTGGTGTCTTCATCCTGCAATTTTGATAATGACCCTATCGTAGTCTTTGATAAAAGTGGATCGGAGTTGGCCACTGCGCTGACCAACTCGGGTGATTTTTTTTCACCACAGGCAACCGAATGGAAAACCGAAGTGATCCCGCTCAGTCAATTTATTGGCAGCAAAATTCAAATCTCGTTTGAATCCATCAACGGCTATGGCAATAATCAATTTCTTGACAATATTGTTGTAGCCACCGATCAATTTACTGATATCGCCATCGTATCGCTCGACAGTCCTTCACCAGTCAGTTGTAATTTGAATGTTACTCCAGTATTGCGCGTGGTCAACATGGGCACAACTCCGTTAACCAGTTTCACAGTGCAGATTACTGTTAATGGTCAGTCGCCTCAAGTTCAAACGATCTCCAACGTTACCATCCAGCCTGGCATGGAGCAAGCGGTGTCACTGAATTCAATAGTGCTGCAATCCGGAACAAATTCCATTTCAATTTCTATAACTAATCCCAATAACTTAACCGACTCGAACCCTGATGACAACATCTTTACTTTTAAAAGAGTAATCAATTCGGTTACTGATCTGATCCCCTTGCGGGAAGATTTTGAAAGCGAATTTCAATCACGATGGGTGGTGGTCAGCCAGGGACAGCAAGAAGTGTGGACACCCGCCAGTACCAATAAAGGCACCTCACTGGCATTCACATCATTTAATAATCCAAACCTGGGCGAAGAGTCGTGGTTGGTGAGTCCGGTGCTGGACTTATCCCGTGCTCAGGAAGCTAGTTTATTTTTCGACAACGCCTATGCGTTCAGTTCAACCGGAAATGACCGGCTCAGGGTTTTATACTCAGAGGATTGTGGCGTTACTTTCAATTCCATCTTATTCTCGCAATCAGGTTCCACCCTTTCCACCGCCAATGAGTCGGCTACTTCATGGACACCGATCGAGGATTCCGATTGGCGAAGAAACTATATCAATCTAAACTCGCTGGTGGGCAAATCAAATTTGCGATTTGCCTTTGTGGCCACTGCCGAAAATGGTAACAATCAATACCTCGACAATATTGAATTCTTCATTGATGACAATGAAGCACCGTTGGCCATTGAAAATAGCTATGCCGTGTATGGATCCATCGATGATTTCAGAGCCACTTTTAATCTTGCTGAACGACAACCGGTTGATTTAAGAATCTACAACATGGTGGGCCAATTAATCTTACATAATACCCTTCCCGAAACACTCAACCAAACCTACTATTTTGATATTGGCTATCAGAGTCCAGGCGTTTACATTGTGAAAGTGCAGTTTGGTGATACCGTTTCAGCCACACGCATCTATTTAGGTCATTAACTTTTTGATTGCGTACCGCTGACTATCGGATTTAACGTGATTTTGCCTGCATGAATGATGGAAATCAGGCAAAACGTGAACATATTTGAATTTGATTTTAACATGACGAAAAAGAAAATTGCTATTCTATACGGTGGTCGCTCTGTGGAGCATGGAGTTTCGATTAACTCCGCCAGAAATATCCACCAATATATCGACCGCAAACACTTTGAACCTTTCCTGATTGGAATCTCCCTCAAGGGCATATGGTATAAAACAGAAACGGTAAGTAAGGATATTGAATCCGGCCACGAGCTTAGCCTGGCTCTCAATCCCTCCAGGCCTGAGTTCGTTTCCAAAGATGGCACCTCTTTTATCCCCGACCTGGTGTTCCCTGTGTTGCATGGCACCGATGGTGAAGACGGAAGTATCCAAGGTCTTTTGAAAGCGATGAGCCTCCCAATGATCGGAACGGGTGTGGCCGGCTCGGCTATGTCGATGAGCAAGCTGGTAGCAAAAAGATTACTCAAAGAAGCCGGCCTTCCGGTTACAAAATTTTTGTATTCCTATTATTCAGACAAGGAGCAGTACAAATTCGAAGAGATAGAAAAAGTACTGGGCGTACCTTTCATGGTAAAGTCTGCGAGCCTTGGCTCATCCGTGGGAGTATCGAAAGTAAAATCGAAATCAGATTTTAATAAAGCACTGAGTGAATCCTATCGGTATGACGATTGTGTTTTATTTGAAGAATTTATTCAGGGAAGAGAAATTGAGTGTGCCATTCTGGGCAACAGTCCCGCCAACGCTTCGCTGCCGGGTGAAATTGTCATCAGCAGCAAATATGAGTTCTACACGTTTGATGCAAAGTATGTCGATGGTGAAGCCGTTTCCATTAAAGTGCCCGCGAAATTAGAACCATCGGTAGCAGAAAGAATTCAGGATATATCCGTGCGCTCCTATCAGGCTCTGGGCTGCGAAGATTTTTCAAGAGTGGATTTATTCCTCACGGCAGAAAAAAATATCTACGTCAATGAAATCAATACCATTCCGGGCTTCACCAACTCCAGCATGTTTCCGATGATGTGGAAAGAGCGTGGCATATCATTCACGGATTTAATTACCAAACTGGCCGAGCTGGCCGAAGAGCGATATAAAAAATCGATGCGCATAGAACACAACTATCAATCTTCATTAAAGTTTTAATGAATGGCTAAGAAGAAATCAATTTTCAAAAGCACCTCGGTCCGTGGATTGTTAGCCAGTATTGGTATTCCGGTTGGTTTCATTCTGTTTATCGCGATCCTCTATTTTTATATCTATTTGCCTTCGCTCACCAATCATGGCGAATCGATTACGGTGCCTGACCTCACCGGAATGAAAATAGAAGAACTGGAATCATTCCTGACCGAACATGATTTAAGATTCTCAGTAAATGATTCCGCTTATTCATCCGAACATCCACCGCTGGTGGTGCTGCGGCAGTTTCCGAAGGCAGGATCGAAAGTGAAAGAGAACAGGATGATCTATATTTCTTTAAACCGGGTAACGCCTCCCACCCTGCCCATGCCCGACCTGGTTGACCGATCGCTCATCAATGCGGAAGTGGTATTAAAAAGCAATGAACTCAAACGAGGCCGTATTCTGTATGAGCCCAGTCCGTTTCAAAACCTGGTAAAAGAAATGAGACTTGAAGGCAAAGTGATTACACCTGGCACACGCATTCAAAAAGGAGCGGTTATTGACCTGGTGGTGGGTGATGGTAATGGGCCTGCCGATTTCGTAATTGGCAACCTGGTAGGTGATTCTTTTGAGCGTGCTAAATTCAAACTGGGTGGCTGGGATTTGCACATGGGCCAGGTGGAAATCCCGGTGGGCATAGATACTACCGGCATGGAGATTTTCGTTTTCAAGCAATCACCCATAGCAGGTGACTCGGTGCGTGTTGGGGATCCGGTTAATTTATGGATAGGTCCGAAAGGCTATCAGGAATCCGAGGAAGAAGGTGAAAATGAAACTGACGGAGATAATTAATTCAACCCGGTGAGAAGCATAATTCTGTTTGCGACAATTCTTCTGCTTACCATTACTCATCCAGGCTTCTGCCAGTTCATCATAGTGCCTATTGAAAAGGAGGCTGCCTCTAAGAAAACCATTTCTTATCGCACACAAAGTAGTGATCCGGTTATGCTGCCCTTCTGGGATGATTTCTCTTCGGTGCGGGATGGAAAACCCACAAGCACGCTTTGGAAATTCAGTGAATCCGTATGGGTAAATGAAGGTATGGGAATCAATCCGCCCTCGTTGAATGTGGCCACGTTTGATGGCTTGGATTCGCTGGGCAAACCGTACAATGTAAATGATATACTCGCCAAAGGCTTTGCCGATAAATTAGTTTCGGCACCCATTCGCATGGACCTGGTGAGTTTGGCGGAGCGATCACGGATTTTCATTTCATTCTTCTATGAATTTCATGGTAATGGTGAACCTCCTGATGTAGGTGATATACTAACCCTCGCCTTTAAGAACAGTTCCGGTGGATGGGAAGTAGTCTGGACAAAAGAAAATGATGGAACACTCGCGAAAGATAAGTTTGAGCAACTGATCATTCCGATTACAAGCGAACGATTTTTTCATGATGCGTTTCAGTTCAGAATTCAAAACTTCGCGCGTCTGTCAGGCCCTTATGATACCTGGCACGTGGATTACATCTACCTCAACAATGGCAAATTGCAGATCGATCCGGTAAGACCTTTGTTTCCTGATCGCGCCATCACCTCCAAACTCAAGGCACCGTTTGCTTCCTATTGGTCGATGCCCATCAAACACTTTTTCTCTAACACGGCAACTAACTTCACAAAACCTTCATTGACCATTACCAACTTACGCCAGGATCAGGTGCAAGGAAACGGACAGCCGGTATCCTATAGTTCTTCTGCCCGTGTTTCGATCAACAAAAAAGATCAAACGCCCGTCATCACGGATGTACCGTTGGATGTGAATTTTGATGTTGGCAGTGAGCTGGTGTTTAAACAACAACGGGTAGTAACCCTTAATACGATGCCTGACCCGGCATCATTCGATCAATCGGCAGACTCTATCAACCTCAAGTTGAGTATTCTGTTCGATACCGGGGACAACAAAACAAAAACACCTACCGAAGGTGACTACGATTTCAATGTGTTCAATCCCATTGAATTCCGGACCAACGATAGCATCAGCGGAAGCTATGTGCTTTCCAACTATTATGCCTATGACGATGGCACTGCCGAATATGGCGCGGGACTCAATCAACCCGGTGCCCAGCTCGCCTATCAGTTTGACATGCAAACGGATCAACTCGATACCATTGTAGCGGTTGACATATATTTTCCTCGCTTTGGTGATGATAGCAACCAGGTGATTCAGTTTCAAATTTTAAGATCACTTACCAACAGTCCGTCTGATATTATTTATCAGCAGAGCCTCCCCATTCAGCGAAACTCACAAAACAAGTTCTGGCGAATTGCACTCGTTGATCAACCGGCCCCAGTGCTGGGGAAATTTTTCATAGGATGGAAACAAAACTCATCCGCGTTGATTGCCGTAGGCCTTGATAAGAATACAGAATCAGGAAATAAAATATTTTCCAACATCAACGGCACCTTCGAGGCAAATACTACCCTGAAGGGAAGCTTAATGATTCGTCCTGTGTTTGGTAAAGGCAATGGCGCGGGTGATGAAGTTACCCGGGTAAATGGTGAGGTCATGACTGGATCGATCTATCCTAACCCATCGCAAGGGATATTCTATATTTCTTCATTCGTTGATCAGGTTGAAGTGGTTGATCTCACGGGGAGAAAAATGGTCATTGAATCCGAATTAGTAAACGAACAAACTCAGATTACGCTTTCAGATCCAACACCGGGGATATATCTCCTTAAGACCTATCAGCACCATCGTTGGGTGGCCCGGAAGATTATCATAAAGTAATTGTTGCCAAGCCCCTTATTGTTATTCTAAGAGAGTTCATAACGTATGGGTGCTTGCAGCAATCTAAAGAGTACTCCCTTGTCGTTCTATGAGCGTTCATCACGTATGCGCGATAAGTAAGGTTGCATTTCATAGATACCTCTCAGGCGCGCATTCAAGACCATGATAGGCAGCGAACGCGCGCGTTCGCTGCCTATCATGGATATAAACCTTCAGGCCCGAAAGGTCGCGTGCGACCTTTCGAACCTGAAGGCATCTGGCGCGGCCTACGAGGATGATCAGGTGATGCTGTTATTACCCGCGCGCCATTGGCACAACGACTTTTTCTACTAAATCAATACGAATTTTGTTTTTGCGATCAATCCAGGCAATTACAAGTGCATCCATGTACTCTGCATCTGTTGTCAATTGTTCATTGTCAATTATCAATTTTGACAAATCATACTGCCTACTTTTTCAACACTCATCGTCAACTTTCAGCGGCCGGCAGCGGTGGCAATACTTCAATGATCTCCAACGGATTGGGTGCAAAGCACAACACGAAAATCAGGAGGGCCAACCATCCTAACGCAATCCGGGCCGGACTCAATCGCTCTTCAATTTCCGAGGGCGGATGTTGTATGCCTATAAACCTTCCGATCAAAAAAGTAAACAGCAGCCAACCCGAATAGCCGCGCACCTGTGGAAAGGCGGTGACAATTCCGTATTGAATTACGAAGATTCCCAAGGCATACATCCAGGTATCACGCTTGCTCAATGCCAGGCCGCGCATGGCCAAATACATGAATCCTATAAACAATGGAATTTTGTAAATGAGTACATCCAACCCATCCGCAGGATGAACAAATCCCAGGCCTGCATAAAAGAGGAACCCAAGAAAAATGCCGGTAGCAATTCTGCGGTGCCAGGCCTGTCCCGCCAAACCATACAACACATGGCCGCCATCCAGTTGACCGATGGGCAACAAGTTTATGCTCGTAAACACCAGCGACAAAAATCCGGCAAACAAAAATGGGTAGTGAATGATCTCATGCACGTTGGGCATTCGCTCAGGATCTGCCACAAAATTTTCAAAGAAGAGAAACAACAAATTCTTACCCAGAAAAACATCGAGCCCACCATTTTTAAAAAACTCCGGTTGGTACACGTATTCAGCGTAGTTCAAACCAAACTGCTGATACTCCGGATGAATTTCAAAAATATATTCTGGTGGCGGCAGGTGGGTGAACCCATACCAAAGAAAACCAATGGCAAATACAAACCCTGAGAGCGGGCCCGCGATGCCAATATCAAAATGCTGTTGTGTTGATTTCACCGGTTGCTTGATGCGGATGAGGGCACCCAGCGTGCCAAACATCATAGGAATAGGCGGCAATGGAATGAAATAGGGCAACGAAGTGCGCACGCGATAATAGACGGCTGTGAAATAGTGACCAAACTCATGCGCTGTGAGAATGGTTAAAAAACAAATTGCATACGGAAGTCCTGAATAAAAATCCTGCCACGTATAGCCCGGCACCAGCACCGATTTGCCGTGGGTCCATTCAGCACCCGCCAATGTGGTGGTGATGAATGTGACTATAAAAAGAGAAGAATGTATGAGGTACGACTTAATCTTTGGGTTCATCAGAAAAGTGAAAAAATTTGATCCGGGTGCTGCACATGAAACGTCTGTATGCCGACTTTGTTTGCTCCTGCCAGGTTGTCTTTGTTATCATCCAGAAAAATTGTCTCGTGTGCAATCAGGTTATTGGATTGAAGTACATGCTCGTAGATCTCAACATCCGGCTTACTCATTTTTACCAAATGAGAATAATAGGCCTGATGAAAATAAACATCGATGGCAGCAAAGCCTGTGAGTTGCTTCACCTGGCTGTTGAAACATTGCAAATGAATGTTGTTGGTATTGCTTAGCAAAAACAGGTTGAACCGGGGCTTCAGCTGCTCTAATAACCGGATTCGTTCCATAGGGATGTCCAGCAGCATGGCATTCCAGGCACGATCAAGTTCGCTATCGCCCACCTTCACGTTGAGAGATTCACGCACTTGTTCGCGAAAGTCAGCATCGCTGATGAGGCCCTTCTCATACTGATGGAAAAAGGTTCCGTGATGCACCCTGTTTTTTATCTCCTCTACGGGCAGGCCGCTCAATGTGGCAAAAGCCTGATAGGTTTTTTCTACCGAGAGATTGATGATTACCCCTCCTAAATCGAAAATAATGTTTTTAATTCCTGTTGTTGCCAAAATCTGTTTCCATTTATCTTCAAAGATGCAGAAATGCTGTTCCATTTACATCGATACATTCAAAAAAGGTCTGCAAACTTCAAAGAGGCCAATTGCTGCCTGGTAGTTGCTTGAAAAATCCTAAGAATGTTATACTCAGTTCGATTGATGGTTGTTCTGTAAAAAAAAGATGGCTATCTCTTCACGCCCCAGCGTCTATGGACTTGTTGCCTGAGCCCATGCATAACTAATTGTGAAGATGAGAATGAGTAGATAAAAATATTGCTTCATAAATTAAAATTCTATTTATATTTCACTAACGATTCTCTGTTTTTCAATTTTCCAATATTGCATTTGGA
>CAZIOY010000069.1:0-24585 GCA_964540915.1 uncultured Ohtaekwangia sp. | reverse complement strand
TGATCTGTGGAGTTTAAAACTAAAAACAGAACCCTTTCCAATGGCACTCTGCACTTCCGCCTTACTATTATGACCTTCCAGAATATGTTTCACGATCGCGAGGCCAAGACCGGTTCCGCCTTTCTCTCGACTGCGACTTTTATCTACCCGGTAGAAACGTTCAAAAATTCTATTTATATGCTCCGGTGGAATCCCCTCACCCGTGTCTGATATAAACGTAGTCACGTTCTTTTTCCCTATATCAAAGGTAATGGTGACTTCACCTCCATCGGGCGTGTAGTTAATTGCATTCGAAACCAGATTGGTGATCACTTGCGTGATTCGCTGCCAGTCGGCAAATACAATAATCTTATGCTGGTCGCTTTGAATTTTTAAACGAATATTCTTTTTACCTGCCTTCTCTTCAAATTGGTCAACTACTTCCGAACATAGTTTATATAGATCGATATTCTCAAACTTCATCTTGATTTCACCGGTTTCAATTTGTGACAGGGTGAGCAAATCCTGTACGAGCACATCCAGACCATCGAGGCTCTTTGCTGCTTTTTTTAAAAACCGGTTACGTACATTTTTATCATTTACAGCACCATCCAAGAGGGTATGCACAAAACCCTGTGCTGCAAAAATCGGTGTCTTCAACTCATGCGATACATCAGCAATGAATTCCTTGCGGAACGCTTCCAGTTTTTTGAGTTCATCAATTTCTTTTTGCTTGAGTGTGGCGAAAGAATAGATCTCCTCATTTATTTTTTGAAGTGGATTTAATGCTCCCGATTTTTCTTTTGAAATATTGGCAAGCTCTTTCTTGCGCAACTTCTCCATCATTTTGTAAATCTTATTGATCTCGCGGAAGACGAGGAATTCAAGAACGACAAAAATGAGTAAGTAGGAAGCTGAAAAACTGATTACGGCTGCTACCAGGATGGCATCACGACCAACGTTTTCCAGTAGGGAAAGAAATAGCGCAGTAACAATAGCTATTGAACCAGCCAGCAGCAATGCTAATGTACGTGCACTATACACCATGAATTAACCGAGATTCGAGATTGAACTTATACCCCACTCCTTTCACAGTGGTAATATAATCATCTCCAATCTTTTCGCGCACTTTACGGATATGAACGTCCACTGTCCTGGCCAGCACATACACATCCGAGCCCCAGATGTTCTGCAATAAATCATCGCGACTAAAAACTTTATTCGGATTTTGAGCCAGGAAAAACAGCAGTTCAAATTCCTTCTTCGGCAGGTTAATCTCTCTTCCCTTTATTTTGATGGTATAGCTGGTGCGATCAATCACCAACTCACCAATCTTTATTTGAGCCGTAGCAGGACTCTTTTTGGATTCCCTGCGGAATAATGCGCTAATCCTGCTCATCAATGCGCGCGGCTTAATGGGCTTCAATATATAATCATCGGCCCCCACATCGAATGCTGCCACTTCTGAGTATTCCTCTGCGCGGGCCGTAAGAAAGACGATAAAAGTATTTGCCAAATCCGGCATGGCCCTTAACTGGCGGCATGCCTCCACGCCATCCATTTTGGGCATCATAATATCTAGTAAAACCAGATCCGGATGGAATTTTTTAGCAATATCAACAGCTATCTGCCCATTTGCGGCAGTCTTTACTTCGTAGCCTTGCTTTTCAAGATTGTATTTTAAAAGTTCCAGGATGGGTTCCTCATCATCAACTACCAGCACTTTTTGCGATGGTTTACTACCCATAGGTATTTGAATTTATTTCGGACTAAAAGTAGAGACAAATTAAGGCAATAAAAAACCCATCGCATGATCTTAACAATTACTTAATGCTTGGATTGGGTTTTCGTAATACTAGAGGTATGGATATTTTTTAATCAGATGCTGAATATATTTTTTTATATCTCCTCCGAAATCACCATCCAACTCCTTCTTAAAATTATCTTGTCGGCCCTGATAAAGGTGGTATGACATGAAGTAGGTATTATTCGGCAATCTGCCATTTGCATACGTGATACGAGGTGTAAATAACGATAGTGTATCAGCCGAAGACATGATGAGAGAAATCATTGATTTCTTCTTTTCTTTCTTTATTTCGATGGGATCTTCGGCTTGCATGGTTTGATAGAGACTATCCAACTTCTGCGTACCTTTTAAAATATGCCGACTATACTTTCGGTAATCCTGATCATCATGCAGATATTTTATAAATTCCTTAGAGTCCCTTCCGAATTTTGAAGCCAGAAAATAATAGGAGGCTGTATCGCCTACAAAGGAGGCCAGATTTTCATTAAAGTCTACATCATCCTTTACAAAAATGGTAGCATGGACCATCTCATGAATAATTAAACTGGCCAGGTCTCCATCATCACGCTTCAGCATGCCGCTCAATATCGGATCGGTAAACCAGCCGAGGGTCGACCACCCGCCCGGATTGCGAATGCTTACATCATAACCATCATCCTCCAACGTTGCCCGTTCATCAATTGCCTTTTGCTTAGCAAAAAAACCCTTGTAGGGAACAGAACCCACCACGGGGAAATCCCACAATTTAGGTTTGAGTGCAAAGGGCTCACAGGCCTGCACCACCCACATGAGTTCTTCGCCTTTTTGATCAAACAACGTCTTATAGTTTTCAGTATCCTTGAGGCCAAGGGAATCAATGGCATAGTGACGCACATCTTCTATGAGCAGGAGTTTTTGCTTCAGCGAATCCGGAAACCGAGGGTCATTCAAAATTTCTTCAATGGGTTTTGCCTGCCACACAATCTTCACCTGTCCATATCCCTGGCGGATTCCATACACCACCAACTCCCAATTCCAGAGAATAAGAACCAGTACCAACGCCATTAAAACCAAAACTATTTTCTTCACCATGAGCTGTGTGCAAATTAAATCTCCTGATATTTAGTACTCATTATAGCCACCTCTAAAGCACAAATCAAATAAATACTAAATAAATTAGTTTTTAAGAGGCTATTGTCTTGTTAATACTATTTTAATTAGTAATTTGGTACCCGATCTAGCTATAAAACTGTAAATAAACGACTGATTATATGAGCGACTCAAAAGAAAAATTAAAAGCACTTCAGCTTACCATCGACAAGCTGGAAAAGACCTACGGAAAGGGCACCGTAATGATGCTCAACGACACCAAGGTGTTGGACATTCCGGCCATTTCAACAGGGTCTTTAGGTTTGGATATTGCATTAGGCATTGGCGGTATTCCTCGTGGAAGGGTTACTGAAATCTACGGACCTGAATCTTCCGGTAAGACTACATTAACGATGCATTGCATTGCAGAAGCACAGAAAAAAGGTGGCATAGCTGCCTTCATTGATGCCGAACATGCTTTTGATAAGACCTACGCTGAGAAACTTGGAATCGATACAGAGAATCTTTTAATCTCTCAACCAGACAATGGCGAGCAGGCTTTGGAAATTGCTGAGCATTTGATTCGCTCTGGTGCCATCGACATTATTGTTATTGACTCGGTTGCCGCCCTTGTGCCTAAAGCAGAATTGGAAGGAGAAATGGGTGAAAGTAAGATGGGATTACAAGCCCGCCTTATGTCACAGGCCCTGAGAAAACTTACCGGAACCATTAGCAAAACAGGTTGCGCCTGTATTTTCATCAACCAGCTTCGCGAGAAAATTGGGGTGATGTTCGGAAACCCTGAAACTACTACGGGCGGTAACGCCTTGAAATTCTATGCCTCCGTTCGGCTGGATATTCGAAGGATTGGTCAGATCAAAGAATCTCCCGATGATATCACTGGAAACCGTGTGAAGGTAAAAGTAGTGAAAAACAAAGTAGCGGCTCCTTTCAAGGTTGTTGAGTTTGATATCATGTATGGAAGAGGTATCTCCAAATCTGGTGAGATTGTCGACCTGGGTGTTGAATTGAACGTTATTCAAAAAGCAGGTTCATGGTTTTCCTATAGCGGCAACAAACTAGGTCAGGGTCGCGATGCGGTAAAGCAATTGATTGAAGATAATCCAGAACTGATGGAAGACCTGGAGAAGAAAATCAAAGAGAAGATCAGCATTGGAGCTGCAGTCAAAGAAGAGAAAGAATAAAGCTGCTTTTAAAAAGCAAGGTTTGGGAAAATCCCAAGCCTTTTTTTATGTGGCCCTGATGGCAATAACCGGATCCAGTCGGGCAGCCATTGCAGCCGGCACAATACCTGCTACCAAGCCGATGACGGAAGAAACGCCAAGGCCGAGCACAATATTTTTGATAGACAAAATCACCTGCAAGCTTCCAAACGGCACCAGGGTGAGCAACCATACCAGAATCAATCCAGCCAAACCACCGATCAAACTCAGGAAGATGGACTCAAACAAAAACTGGAATAAAATAAAATAGTTCTTAGCGCCCAGTGATTTCTGCAAGCCAATGATACTTGTTCTTTCCTTCACCGATACAAACATGATGTTGGCTATGCCAAACCCACCCACCAACATGGAAAATCCACCGATAATCCAACCAGCCACACTCAATACATCAAACACACTTCCGATGGCATTGGCGATTGCTTCCGGGCGGTTCAGTGCAAAATTATCCTTCTGAATGGGTTTCAACCCACGCTTTACACGCATGAGACCACGTGCTTCATTTTCTAGTTCAACAAGTCCTATATCCGTATCAAACCCTTTCAATCCTACCGAAGAACCTAACTCTGACCATCGTCCTGTGCCGGTCTGGTATAATTTTCTAAATGATTCGTAGGGGATAATGCATCCAAAATCATTGCTGGGTGTGCCCAAAAAACTCTCACCCTCTCTCTTTAACACTCCTACGACATTAAACTTCAGATTCTTAATTTTCACCTGTTGGCCAATCGGATCATCTTTTGGAAATAGTGAATTAGCAACCTCGTATCCCAGAATCACAATGTTTCTGCCTCCTTCAATTTCATCGTTGGTGAGATATCTGCCTTTCTCAAGGTTCATTTCAAAAATCTGATCAAAATCCTGACCGGCTCCACGCAGATTCAATTGGTTGATGCTGCTATTTTTTACTTTCGCTGTAATATTTCCAGCAGCGGCATAAATCGAAACAGTCTTAGCCGTTTTCATATTTGCTTTCAGAAACTTGTATTCGGAATAGGCAACATTAGGCCGTTTGACATAATCTTTCCACCAATCGCGGCCACTTCCTCCCGTAAAGGGCCATTTGCCGACATAAATCACATTGCTTCCCAAAAAATTGAAACTATCGCGAATATTTTTCTCCAATGAGTCCACCAACGTGAGCACTGCGATGATGGAAAAAATGCCTATGGTAACTCCCAAAAGGGAAAGGATTGTTCGTAATAAGTTGGATTTCAATGCCTTGAAGGCAAATCCCAAACTCTCAAAAATTAATCGTATTGTAAGCATGACAGTCAGAACGAGGTTTAATCGATTTCAGGATGCAATAAACATTGATTTTTGATCAATCCCTGAATTGCAAATATCCATTTAATTGTAGGAGTAATTGCCTTTTCAAGAAGTAGGACGCCCGATGTTACAGTTTGTTACTAAATCCATCTGAATTTTTATTCAGGAACAAAACAAATCCTTATTTTTGCGTCCTTATTTATAAACCTACCCTTTTCCATAAGGGCACAAAGCCCGTAAGCTTATGAAGTTATCTGAATTTAAATTTGATTTACCCAACAGTTTAATTGCCAATCATCCTGCCGAAAACAGAGATGACTCACGTTTAATGGTGATTCACAAAGACACCGGAAAGATTGAACATAAAGTATTCAAGGACATCGTCAGTTACTTTAAAGAAGGTGACGTGCTGGTGGGTAATGACACCATGGTGTTTCCTGCCCGGTTGTTTGGGCGCAAAGAGAAGACCGGTGCTAAAATTGAAGTCTTCTTATTGCGCGAACTGAATGCAGAGATGCATTTATGGGATGTGCTTGTTGATCCTGCCCGCAAAATCCGTGTAGGCAACAAACTTTATTTTGGTGATGGTGATTTAGTTGCCGAAGTCATCGACAACACAACTTCCAGGGGCCGCACCATTCGTTTCTTATTTGATGGCGACTCCGCTGCGTTCGATAAAATTGTTGAAACCTTAGGAGAAACTCCGCTTCCAAAATACATCAAGCGCAAAGTTGAGGCTGCCGATAAAGAACGCTTTCAAACTATTTTCGCCAAAAATAAAGGAGCGGTTTCTGCTCCGACCGCTGGATTGCACTTCACCAAGCAATTGATGAAGCGCTTGCAGATTAAGGGTGTTGATATGACTTTCGTAACCCTGCATATCGGATTAGGAACATTCCGTGCTGTGGATGTAGAAGATCTTACCAAGCACAAAATGGATTCAGAGAATTTTATTGTTGGCCCTGACGCGGTGAAAGTCGTGAACCAGGCTCTTGATAATAAAAATAAAGTGTGCGCGATCGGTACTACCTCCATGCGTGCCCTGGAAACGGCCGTATCTGCCAGCAACCGGTTGAAAGAGCGTGAAGGATGGACGGATAAATTTATTTTTCCACCCTATGATTTCAAGATTTGCAGTGCCATGGTTACGAATTTCCATCAGCCAGAGTCAACTTTGTTGATGATGGCGTGTGCCTATGGCGGATTTGATTTAGTAATGAAAGCCTATGAACTTGCCAAGAAGGAAAAATATAAATTCCTTACCTACGGTGACGCGATGTTGATTATTTAAAATGACATCCTTAGAAAAAAGAAATGCCTGACTCTTAATCAGGCATTTCTTTTTTGACGAAGAAATTTCTTACGAGTTACGAATCAGGTATAAATGGAGAGAGATTGCAACGGGATATAAAAACAGGTATAACGGTGTCGCTTTAATAAACCCAAACAGCATGGTGACGGGCACCAGCAAAAGAAAAATGCCAATGCCTATTTTCCATCCTTTTTGATCCTCATCGGATTTGTAGATCTGAAGCAGCCTATAAATAAGATACGTTACCACCGCCACATTAAAAGCCAATAGCAACATTCGAATCAGTATCATAACCGGAAAAAAGTATTTTTGTAAATCTATGAAATGGCCCGGAACGAACCTACTTCCCTCGATTGATACGATGGTTATTCCATGCCTGCGTGATCTTAAACAAGCAATGATTAACACATGAATAATAAAGAATATGCGCTGATTGTGGCCGGAGGCAAGGGTACCCGTATAAAAACCAAGCTACCTAAACAATTTCTAGAACTTAAGGGCAAACCCATTTTACTTCATACCATCGAAGTATTCTATCGCTATTCAGAAAAAATAGAAATTATATTGGTACTGCCCGAAGATGACTTTGAAATCTGGGAAGGCATCTGCAAAAAATTCAATTTCGATAAGTCCATCATTTTGCAAAAGGGTGGAGAAACTCGTTTCCAATCTGTAAAAAATGGATTGAGCAAAATTGAAGGACCGGGGTTGGTGGCGATTCATGATGGCGTTCGTCCCTTGGTAAGTGAGGATATCATTGGTGCTTCCTTCCACCTGGCAGCCGTGCACCAATCAGCCGTAGCGGCCGTTCGCTTAAAGGATTCTATTCGCATGACGGATCAGGATAATACGAAAGCGGTGGATCGCTCGCGTTTCCGGTTGATTCAAACCCCACAAACTTTTGATATCGCTTTAATCAAGCAAGCCTACGAAATGAAAGAAGATCTGAGTCTTACCGATGATGCCAGCGTAGCAGAAAAATCAGGACACGTAATTTCTTTATTCGAAGGAAGCTATGAAAATATTAAAATCACCACGCCCGAAGATTTAATCATCGCGGAAGCACTGCTTTATTCAAAATCACTATAAAAACAAAGAAGGCGGGTTTTCACCAGCCTCTCTATTAAATTTAAATACATTCAGACTTTAATACTCATCTTCATTAAAGAAGAAATCTTCTTTAGTGGGGTAGTCGGGCCATATTTCTTCAATGCTTTCATAAGGCTGACCGTCATCCTCCAGTTCCTGAAGGTTTTCTACAACTTCCAAAGGTGCTCCTGAGCGAATTGAAAAATCAATCAACTCATCTTTCGTGGCCGGCCAAGGCGCATCTTCGAGGTACGAGGCTAATTCCAGTGTCCAATACATAGTGTTGTCCTCCCTGTTAAATTTGTCGCAAAAATAGAATTAATTAAATCATTGTCAATAGTCGGCTGTCGATAGTTCTTTATTTATAAAAGTAACCCAGCCCTCGCATTTTGACCATGTTTCTTTACTATGGACTATTGACTTAAAAACGCCATATTTGCGCCTTTAAATCTCACTTTTACCTTCATGGCAGACGAAAAAATAATTTTCTCAATGACGGGTGTCAGTAAAATCTACCCACCCAACAAGCAAGTTCTTAAGAATATCTACCTATCCTTTTTCTACGGTGCCAAAATCGGGGTGCTCGGTTTAAATGGATCGGGTAAATCCTCCCTGCTGAGAATTATTGCCGGTATCGATAAAGAATTTCAGGGCGAGGTGGTGTCTGATCTGGGTTATACCGTTGGTTATCTGGAGCAGGAGCCCCAGTTGGATAAAACCAAAACCGTAAAAGAAATTGTAGAAGAAGGCGTAAAAGATGTGGTAGCTCTTTTAAAAGAATTTGAAGCTATCAATGAAAAGTTTGGCGATCCAGCGGTTTTGGAAAATCCGGATGCGATGGATAAACTCATCACGCGTCAGGGCGAAGTGCAGGAAAAACTGGATGCGGTGAATGCATGGGAACTCGATCACATGCTGGAGCGTGCCATGGATGCATTACGATGTCCCCCACCCGATGCAAAAGTTGAATATCTTTCGGGTGGTGAAAAAAGAAGAGTAGCACTTTGCCGCCTGTTATTACAAACGCCCGATGTTCTCCTGTTGGATGAACCCACCAACCATTTAGATGCAGAGTCAGTGCAATGGCTGGAAGAACACTTGCGTCAATATAAAGGAACGATCATCGCAGTAACGCACGATCGTTACTTCCTTGATAATATAGCAGGATGGATTCTTGAACTGGATCGTGGTGAGGGCATTCCCTGGAAAGGAAATTATTCAAGCTGGCTCGATCAAAAACAAAAACGCTTGGCCCAAGAAGAGAAAACGGAATCAAAAAGACAAAAAGCACTTGTACGTGAATTGGAGTGGGTGCGCATGAGTCCGAAGGGACGTCACGCCAAAGGAAAAGCACGCCTGAGTTCTTATGAGAAACTGATCAGCCAGGAGAACCGCGAGAAAGAAGAAAAACTTGAAATTTTTATTCCACCCGGACCAAGATTGGGGAATAAAGTAATTGAGGCCAATGTCGTATCAAAAGCGTATGGCGACAAACTCCTGTATGAAAATCTTACCTTCTCTCTTCCTCCTGCAGGTATTGTAGGAATCATAGGCCCGAACGGAGCAGGAAAGACTACGCTTTTTAAAATGATCACCGGCCAGGAGAAACCCGATAGCGGAACATTTGATGTTGGCGAAACCGTGAAGATTGCTTATGTGGATCAGGAACATGACGATCTTAAACCAGAAGACACCGTTTGGCAAGCTATCACGGGCGGACTAGAATTAATTCTGGTTGGAGGAAAAGAAATTAACTCACGCGCTTATGTGAGCAAGTTTAATTTTAGCGGAAACGATCAACAGAAAAAAGTAAAAGAACTTTCGGGTGGCATGCGCAACCGCGCTCACTTAGCAATCGCACTGAAGCAAGGCGGAAATTTGTTACTGTTGGATGAACCTACCAACGATCTGGATGTAAACACACTTCGTGCATTAGAAGAAGCCTTAGAAAATTTTGGTGGTTGTGCCGTGATTATCTCTCACGACCGTTGGTTCCTTGATCGTGTTTGTACACACATTCTGGCGTTTGAAGGCGACTCACAAGTATTCTGGTTTGAAGGAACCTTCAGTGAATACGAAGAAAATAAGAAGAAGCGATTGGGCGATGATCAACCGCATCGGATTAAGTATAAGAAGTTAGTCAAATAACAAGTTGGCAGTAGGCAGATTGCAGTAGGCAATCAATCACTACTACCAACTTTAAAAGTATAATGAAAGGACTTATAACCATAACACTTCTTGTTCTTTCCAACACCTTCATGACCTTTGCGTGGTATGGTCATCTGAAGTTTAAGGAGATGAAGTGGAGTGCTGGTCTGCCCCTGATAACGATCATCTTAATCAGCTGGGGCATTGCGTTGTTTGATTATATTCTTTAGGTGCCTGCTAACCGTATCGGATTCAAAAACTATGGCGGACCATTTTCGCTGGTTGAACTCAAAGTGATACAGGAAGTGATCACGCTTGTTGTCTTTGTAGCCTTCTCTCTGCTATTTTTCAAAACGGAAACCTTTCGGTTGAATCACCTTATCGGGTTCGTCTTTCTTATTCTAGCGGTCTATTTCATCTTCAAAAAGTAGTGACTACTTTTTATCACCTACCGGATTTTGCGTGAGCCGATACATGAGAAGTGCTATACGTTTGGTTTGCCTTGGTAGCCAGTTCAGATTTACGTATTCTTTATCGGTGTGGCCGTGACCACCAAAAAGTCCTAAGCCATCAATAGCCATATCGACATAGCCGGAGGTAAATGAAATGTCGGCAGCGCCTGCATCGCGTGGATTAACGGCTGTAACTTTTCCTAACCCCAGATCTTCACTCACTTTCGTGTAGTACGCTAATAGTTTCTTATTTCCATCGGTGGGAGCCAATGGAGGATAGCCTTCATCAAAGGTTAACGTGGCATTGGTTTGAGGAAGATGTTTTGATACAACTTGCTGCATCACTTCCTGAGCCATCTTCAATTGCTCTGGAGAGATCGCTCTGATGTCTCCGGTCACCACGGCTTGCTTTGCAACAATATTTTCCTTTCCAAAGGAAGAACCGCCATCTAAAACCTGGTCACGTTGAATATCAGAGCCGCCAAGAATCATTCCTGGATTGAACGTCAAATCTTTTTCCGTTGATAACTTTTCATAAAATCCTGTTAATATTCTTGATGCTTCATAGATAGCACCCGCTCCAATAGTTTGTGTAAAAATTTGTGAGGAGTGCGCTGGCAAGCCAGTAACTGTTAACTCCCATCCCGATGAACTTCTTCTTGAAATCACCCCTGTTGCCGGATTACTATCGCCATCTTCCATGCCTAGTGCAATGTCGGCATTCTTTGCCGCTTCAATTAAATCTTTGCGGGCAAGTTCTAATGGCCGGCCGCTCAGTTCTTCATCACCCGTCATGACTACGATGATGTTCATGCTTTTTAAGAGACCCGCTTGCTTCAATGCCTCCAATGAATAGATAATCATTACATCACCCCCTTTCATATCGCTTGCACCGGGTCCCGTTGCTGTAGAATCATTGACCATCGTGAATTTTTGGAAGGGGCTTGTTAATTCAAACACTGTGTCCAAATGGCCAATCAGCAAAAGGGTTTTTCCGGTTCCTTTGCTGGTGTGATAACCAACTAAATGACCTGCGCGACCGAAAGGTTTTCCGTCAACCCAGCGCGTATCAAAGCCAAGGGCATCTAATCGCGCTTGAAAGATTTGTCCTACTTTTTGCACGCCCTCCAAATTCATGGAGCCACTGTTGATGTTCACCACCTCTTCGAGCAACTTCAATGCTTTGTTATTATTCGCATCTACGCTGGACGTGATCTTCTTTTCGATTTTTGAAATTTGTGAGTATGCGTTGACTGAAGTACTCAACACAAATAGAATGAATAGGATTCTCTTCATAAAAATTTATAATCGTTAAGCAATTTCCTCTCCCGGCCTGGTCTTCCATCGTTGGTGCATCCACACCCATTGATCGGGATGCTCGCGCACAATTTGTTCGGTGAAATTGGTGAAGTTTTGTGTGTTTATAATCAGGTCCCTTTCTTCATCTCCCGTCTTCACCAAAGGTATCTCCGGAAGGATGTGCATGTTCTGCATTCCATTTTCATCCAGATAAATATAAGTTGGAACTACAGCTGCACCGGTGCGTAAAGCTAACACGGTTGCACCAATAGGCGTAGCCGCCTTCATTCCAAAAAAATCAACAAACCGGCTCTTTACTTTGGTGTCCTGATCAATAAGAATGGCTATTGACCCACCTGATTTCAACACCTTGAACAATCGTACACTTTCCTTACCCCGCTCAATAGCTACGGCTCCATAGGCATTGCGGTATTGCCAAAGTAATTCATTCAGTCGCTCATCTTTTAGCGCAGTGCCCACGATGTTTGGATTTAGTCCACGCAAGGCCATATTGGTGATTTGAAGATCGAACGCCCCAAGGTGTGACGTGAGAAACATCACGCCTTTTCCTTTCGCTAATGCTTTATCGTAATTCTCCAGTCCTTGAGTGATTAAGAATTTATTGAGATCCGTAAGGGTGCGCACTTTTAAAGAACGTAGTATATCTCCGGCATTTTTTCCAAGCATTATAAACACGCGCTTGCTCAACGCAAGAATTTCACTGGCGGATTTTTCTTTTCCGAAGGCCAGCCCCAAATGATACATCACCCGCTCACGAGGTTTGGGCGAAACGGCATAGGCGATCTTTCCAAGCCAGCCACAAAACGCCAACCATATCTTTCTGGGCAGTAGATTGGAGGCAAAAATCAAGAACCTGATAAAGAAGTAAAGTGATGAGTACTTAATTCGCTTTTTTAAGGGTCTATTTTCCATATAAGAATAGCAAAGATACGAGTAGCTTTGATTAATTTTATTTCAACAAAGTATGAAAACTTTATACCTTATTCGGCACGCCAAGTCCAGTTGGGATGATCCAGACCAGGGTGACTATGAGCGGCCATTAAATAAACGTGGTAAAAAGGACGCTCCGAATATGGCCAATCGATTGAAAGAAAAAAGGGTTACTCCAGATTGTATGATTACCAGCCCAGCCACCCGGGCATTGGATACCTGTAAAGAGTTTGCCAAAATATTGGGCTACGACATGGACAAAATCAAAACTGACAAACGTCTCTATCATGCCAACGAAGATCAATTACTAACGGTGATTGGTGAATTAAAAGATCGTGAACACGATGATGAAGAAGTGGTACTTCTATTTGGTCATAATCCAGGCCTTACTGAGTTTGCCAGTGTGTTGCTGAACGAATACATTGACAATATTCCAACGTGCGGAATAGTAAAAACTCATTTAAATATTGATCGATGGAAAGATGCTTCTTTCGGTTGTGGCACTCTGGCATCTTTTGATTTCCCTAAAAGCAAAAAAGATTAAATTACAACTAATAAAATAAATTTATGAAAAGAGCAGCAACCGCCATCTGGCAAGGAAGTGGTAAAGAAGGAAAGGGCCACTTAACAACACAAAGTACTGTGTTGAACAAAACCCAATACTCATACACCAGCCGTTTTGAGCAAGGCATTGGCACCAATCCTGAAGAGCTGATTGCAGCGGCTCATGCCGGATGCTTTACGATGAAGTTAAGCCTCAATCTGGAAGGTGCTGGCTTTATACCCGATCTGTTGGAAACAAAATGTGAAATTAATTTTGAGAATGGTGTGCTTACAGAATCTCAATTGATTTTGAATGCTACCGTGAAAGGTATCGATCAGGCTAAGTTTGCTGAATTAGTAGCCGATGCTGAAGCAAATTGTCCCATCTCAAAAGTGTTGAATACAAAAATCTCCGTTGATTTTACGTTGAATTCCTGATGACTAAAATTGCAATCATTGGCTCCGGCAATGTAGGATCTGCCTTGGGAAAGGGTTGGGAAAGGGTTGGTAAAGGCAAGACACGCTGAACAGCTAGCCAACGACATAGGATTTGGCAAGTGCTACGATTTTGGTGGAGATGATAAAGTTGAATTACTTGAAAAATTCGCATTGAGTTGGATTAACATCGCGATTATGCAAGGACATGGAAGAAATCTGGCATTCAAACTATTGAAGAGATAATAGGGTATGGTTAAGGATTATTTCGAGGAATGTAATCCTTCGCTCGCTTCTTGAGTATTCCTACTTCATTAAAGCGATAACCCAGCATCAGTTTTACGAAAGTATTGGTGTTGGCAAACTTAATATTTTCAAACCTTATGTTTCGCGATTGGGTAACCAGGCTCATGCCGCCAAAAAAACGATCACTGTTATAACCTAACGCTACCCGTGCATCACTGTAGGTATTAATGGCAATATCATAGTGTTCCTTCTCACCGGGTCGATTGTATAAAATCCAATTATGAGCAGGACCAATGGAAAGTGCACCGTTCAGAAAGAATGAACGGTAAACCAATGTGTAGGTATAACCACCCGCCATACTAAGGGTTGTGTAACGCATGAGTTGAAAATCAGATGTGGATGCAGGCTGACTACTTTGTTTTGATGAGATGACCGAATCCGCGTTGAGCCTGAACGTATTGAGATTACCCGCCATTATCAAGGAGCCTCCACTCTTTATCTGGCGCTCGGAATAATTATAGGCGGATTTCAGAGAAAAACGTTTTTTATCAAACACATAAATTCCGTTTACTCCGGTGTTGGTTAGTTCTATGTCAGGCCTTTTAACAAACACATCGGGTGCAGAAGGTGAGCGAACCGGAAAATAAAATCCGCTGTACTTTTGTCGAAAGACATCCACACCCCAACCATTGCCAAGAAAATTGGCGTGAAACTCACGCGCATCGGTATTACCATAGGTGGATTGACTTTTCTCATCAATAGGAATAGCAAACGTAATTTCAGCGGCTACTTCAAAAAGATAAATACCAACACCTAAACTAAATGAACTATTAGGCTTGTAATTAATCGTTTGTTTCGTGTTTTGGTTCGTCACATCAAAGGAAAGTGAACGCTTCCTGATCACGGGCCAAATAAAAAACTTATCCGAAAATTGTTCGATGTATTTGCTCTTCGTTGAGTCAGATGCGTGCTGACAAACGGCTGCTTCCGTTACACATAAAAACAAAAGTAAAGCAAATAGGTAACGGATCATCCGCTATAATATATACTCGCTTAAATCACGGTTCTTTATGAGTCCGCTTAACTTCTCTTTCACCATTTCTTTGGTAATAGCAATGTGAGAGTTTGCCGGAATTTTATCGGGGACATCAAAAGAAAACTCATTTAATAATCTGCTCATTACCGTATGCAATCTTCGTGCTCCAATATTTTCAACATCCGCATTGATGTCGAAGGCAGCCTGAGCGATCTCATCAATCGAATCATCGGAAAATTCGATTTGAACGCCTTCCGCTTCAAACAATGCTTTGTATTGCTTTGTTAACGCATTTTTTGGCTCCGTTAGTATGCGCACAAAATCATCTTTGGTAAGATTGGTGAGTTCCACGCGAATTGGAAAACGGCCTTGCAACTCAGGTATAAGATCAGACGGTTTTGAAATATGAAAAGCGCCTGCCGCCACAAACAAAATATGGTCCGTCTTAATGACGCCATATTTCGTATTCACCGTGCTCCCCTCCACGATAGGAAGTAAATCACGCTGAACACCTTCGCGGCTCACATCGGGGCCACCACCACCCTTTTTTCCCGAACCTGATACAATCTTATCGATCTCATCAATAAAAATGATTCCTGCATCTTCCGCCTTGCGAAGCGCTTCTTCCTTCACTTCATCCATGTCGATGAGTTTAAGAGCCTCTTCTTCTAATAAAATCTTTCTTGCCTCACCTACCGTAACTTTTCGCTTTTTGGGTTTTTTGGGCATCATCCCACCTAACATCTCCTGCAGGTTCATCATCGACACTTCATCCATCATGCCGGCACCAATCATACCTATCCCCGGCCCTGAACTTTGTTTAATATTGATTTCGATCTTACGATCCTCCATCTCACCACTTTTAATTTTCTCACGAAATAAATTGCGCGTACGTTCATTCAACTCAATATCGTTAGCAGGCGCTTCATCTGATTCCTCCGAGGCTATTGAAAACCCAGCCGCTTTTGATCGCATGGGCGGAATCAATGCATCCAGAATAATTTCCTCAACGGCAAATACCGCTTTCTCTTTTACCTCCTCTTTCTTTCGCGCCTTTACCATGTTTACGGATTGCTCCACCAGGTCACGCACCATGCTTTCCACATCGCGACCCACATAACCCACCTCAGTGAATTTAGATGCTTCTACTTTTACGAAGGGAGCATCTGCAATGCGGGCCAGCCTGCGGGCAATTTCTGTCTTACCTACACCTGTTGCACCGATCATCAAAATATTGTTAGGAACAATTTCACTCTGAATGTCCGACTTCACACTCATACGCCTCCAGCGGTTGCGCAGAGCAATGGCTACGTTGCGCTTTGCTTCATACTGACCAATTATATATTTATCCAGCTCCTTTACGATCTGCTGCGGTGTAAGATATTTTGATTCTAACATGTAGTTCTATTTAAGGATTTCAACAATTATGCTTTGACATCAGCTAAGACAAACGCGAGGGGCTTGTCTACCTTTTCATTTAGCAAAGCAATTTTCAACACTTCATCAACGGTATCTACATAGTGAAATTTGAGTCCCTTTATGTAGTGCTTTTCAATCTCCAGAATGTCTCGCCTATTTTTCTGACTCATGATAATCTCTTTGATGCCACTTCTCTTGGCAGCAAGAATTTTCTCTTTGATTCCTCCCACCGGAAGTACCTTTCCACGCAACGTAATTTCACCAGTCATGGCCAGTTTGTCTTTTACTTTTCGTTGTGTGAATATAGAAGCCAGAGAAGTTAACATGGTGATTCCCGCTGAGGGGCCATCTTTTGGAACAGCCCCAGCCGGCACATGAATGTGCAAGTCATACTGTTGAAAAACATGATGATCGATACCCAGTTGCTCAGCGTTCGATTTCAGATACGACAATGCGGCCATGGCCGATTCCTTCATTACATCACCCAGCTGACCTGAGATCGTGATCGCACCTTTTCCTTTATTCAAACTCGATTCAACAAAAAGAATATCGCCTCCTGCTTGTGTCCACGCAAGGCCCGTTACCACACCGGCAATGCTATTTCCCTGATACAATTCTTCATCAAAAATTTCGGCACCCAACACCTTTACAACAAATTCAGCGGTAACATTTTTTTCAAACTCCTCTTCCATCGCCACTGACTTGGCCATGCTCCTGATCACCGAGCCAATCTTGCGCTCAAGATTTCTCACTCCTGACTCCCTCGTATAACTTTCGATCACCTTCACAAGGGCTTCTTTTGAAAACTTTACTTGTGAGGATTTCAATCCATGCTCGGCCAATTGCTTAGGCACTAAATGTTTGATGGCAATCTGAAGTTTTTCTTCTACGGTATAGCCAGTCAATTCAATGATCTCCATGCGATCGCGCAAAGCCGGATGGATACTATCCAGTGAATTGGCCGTAGCGATAAACAGTACTTTGGAGAGGTCATATTCCACCTCCAGGAAATTATCACCAAACGTATTATTCTGTTCAGGATCTAAAACTTCGAGCAAGGCGGAAGAAGGATCGCCACGGAAATCAGATTTCACTTTATCGATTTCATCTAAAATGAAAACGGGATTGGATGACTTTGCCTTCTTAATGTTGGCCAATATCTTGCCGGGCATAGCACCTACATAGGTTTTTCGGTGGCCGCGAATTTCCGCTTCGTCATGCACACCACCCAAGGACATGCGCACGTAGTTGCGATGAAGTGATTTTGCAATGGATTTTCCCAATGAAGTTTTTCCAACGCCCGGAGGACCATACAAACAAAGTATGGGTCCTTTCATATCCTTCTTCAACTTGAGCACTGCCAGGTATTCAATGATTCGGGTCTTTACTTTTTCAAGACCAAAATGATCTTTATCAAGAATCTTACGCGCCTTCTTTAAATCGAAATCATCCACCGTATATTCTTGCCATGGCAAATCGAGCATGAATTCTACGTAATTCATGGCAACTGGAAACTCAGCCGCCTGTGGGTTGATGCGCAACAGCTTGTCCAGTTCTTTGTTGAAGTGATCAGCCGCAGCCTTCGGCCATTTTTTTTCTGTTCCCCGCTTACGCAGTTTTTCAATTTCCTTATCGGGCCCATCATAGCCCAACTCATCCTGAAGTACTTTTATCTGCTGACGAAGAAAATAATCGCGTTGTTGCTGATCAATGTCTGTATGCACCCTTTTTTGAATCTCATGCTTGATTTCCAACATCTGGATTTCTTTCAGCATGTACTGCAACAGCAAGGTGCCTCGATCGATAATATTGTTCGTCTCTAGAATTTTTTGTTTATCCGGCACCTCAACGTTTAGATTAGAGGCCACGAAGTGTATTAAAAATCCTGTGCTTTGAATATTATCCAACGCAATCTGGGCCTCTTGTGGAATTTCAGGGTTTAGTTTAAGAATTTTTGAAGCCGCATCTTTCAATGTTTGAACAAGTGCCTTCACCTCTTTGCTTTCGAGATCAAGTACTGGCTCTGCCTGCAACTCAATTTTTGCCGTCATGAATGGCTCATCCTGCAGAAACTCCGTAATTGAAAAACGATTCTTGCCCTGAATGATGATGGTTGTATTTCCATCCGGCAGCACCAGCATTTTTATGATACGGGCCACCGTACCAAACCGATAAAGATCCTCTGAACCAGGTTCTTCGGCTTGTTTATTTTTTTGGGCTACTACACCAATAATCCGATTTCCCTGATAGGCTTTCCTGATCAAGCGAATCGACTTCTGCCGTGTAACCGTTATGGGTATCACTACGCCTGGAAATAGCACTGTATTTTTTATGGGTAGGATAGAAAGTTCTTCTGGAAGATCCTCTGGTTTAAGATCTGATTCCTGCTCGGGATTGATCAATTGAATCATCTCGTCCGAATCTTCCTGAACCAGTGGCGATATTGCTAGGGATTTAAACATAATTATAGAGTGCCAATTTGACACAAAAAAAGGGTGTATCCAATTAATTTTATATGCACCCTCAACGGGTCAATCCATGTGCCATGGTTTTGCTATTCAGCCAAAATTGTTTCAATTTTCGTACACGGATGAAGTCAACTACCCCACCTAAGCGTATTCGAAATCTCTACATTCTGTTGTTTTTAGCAACTCTGTTGGCAAACTATGCTCAGGTCTATGCCCAAAAAGATAAGAAAGGCTTTAAAAAAAGTGGCCTAATAGCACTCAATGACTCCATAGCTACCTACAGCCAGTCTGACATATTTGATTTTCCAAACGTCAATAAAGTTGGCTTTTATTACGATGCCACTAAATTGAAAAAAATACAAAGTCTCGACAGCGAGGGCAATGAGCAAGCGATGTATGTAGCTTTAAAAGAGTATGTAAAAAACTTCGGCATTGAGAATTTCAACCGAAACGTTGCCATGATCTGGCGACTGGCCAAACTATCAGAATCGCAGGGATCTGCTGGTGAAGCACTACTTCTGTATAAATTAGTTCTCAAGCATCATCAACAAGGCCTGGATATCAAAAACATCTATGCCTCGTATCAGCAATTAGATCCCGATAAAAAAGAGAACTACGTTCCGCTTGACTTTTATTACGAACTGGTGGATTACCGAAAAGACATCGACACGCTCAGGCCTCCAAAATCCATTCTGCTTAATATGGGTGAGGATGTTAATTCCCGAAAGGAGGATTATGGACCCACGGTAGGGAATACCGATGACTTGATTCTATTCACATCAAAAAGAAATGAAAAGAGCGATGGCTCCTACAATGAGGATCTTTTTTTCAGTACGAAGGTTGAAGGCCGCTGGTCAATGGCTGAGTCCTTTGTGAAAATCAATAGCGAGTACAATGAAGGCTCCGCCTGTATTAGTGAAGACGGAAAATATCTTTTCTTCTCCCGATGCAATGCACCGGATGGGTTAGGCAACTGTGACTTATATGTAGCTGTGATGAAAGCCGATAGCACGTGGGGTGATATAAAAAATTTAGGTCCGACCGTTAACAGCACCGGCTGGGATTCTCATCCATCGCTCACACACAGTGGTGATACATTGTTCTTTGCATCCAATCGTGCAGGAAGTTTTGGACTCTCTGACATCTACTTTGCTGTGAAAGATAAAAAGGGTCTATGGCAAAAAGCACGAAATGCCGGACCCATTATTAATACGGTGAACAGTGAAGTGAGTCCTTTCTTTCACCACACCTTTAATGTTCTGTATTTCAGCTCGAACGGACACCCTTTAAACTTCGGTGAGTTTGATATTTATAAATCGAATAAACTTAGAATAAGCTGGAGCGAACCAAGAAATACAGGACCATTAGTAAATGGAGGTGGCAGTGAATATTATTTTGCCATCGATTCAAAATCTGAGAACCTATACTATGCGCGCTCTACAGAAGATGACCTGAAAAATCTTGATCTCCACTCTTTTCCGGTGCCTATGGAAGCGCAACCCAATGCCACCACTACATTGAAAGGAACCCTGAAAGATCCCGTTGGCAACCCTGAGAAGGGAATTGTTTCTGTTATAGACCTGGATCAAGGAGTGGAGGTGGCCCCTAAATTTATTCGCGATGATGGAACATTTGATTTTCAATTGATAAACAAACGCAATTACTTGCTGATCATTCAAGGCGATGAATTTTTTCGCATCGAAGAAATATTTTTTCTTGATGGTGATCGTGAAATTAATAAAGTTGCCGAACCCATCGAAAGTAAGATTGCTTTTCAATCACTTGAATTTGAAAATGGAAAGGCGAACATCCTGACGACCATGCACGATGATCTTGACAAACTTGCCAACTTTTTAATCGATCATCCCCAATTCAAATTAAAAATTTCAGGTCATACCGATTCGGCAGGAAAGGAAGAATCCAACCTGCGCTTATCCCAGGCACGTGCTGATGCCATCAAAGAATACTTAACCACAGAATTCCCAATCGATACCGAACGAATCACCGCCATGGGATATGGCAGTTCCAAACCCATTGCGCAAGAAGTTACGGACGACCACAAGCAACTTAATCGCAGGGTAGAATTTGAAATCATTAAAGATTGATTTCAATCCTCATTATTTTTCTGTTTATTATCCTACTTAAATCTCACACATGAAAAAATTACTTTTCTTTTCATTCCTAGTGTCTGCATTCTTTGTTCAGGCTCAAACGGAAATCAATCCCAAAGTAAAACCCGACCGCGATAAGGAATTTGTCACCGCTGAATTGAATAAGAAATTTCCCGTCTATAAAAAAGTGGCCAGCGACATCTGGTCCTATGCCGAGCTGGGTTTTCTGGAAACGCAAAGCACAGAACGTCTGCAAGGAGTTTTGCGCAGCGAAGGATTTAAGATTGAAACCGGTGTGTCCGAAATGCCAACTGCGTTTCTGGCAACCTATGGAAGTGGTGGCCCGGTCATTGGCATTCTTGCTGAGTTTGATGCGTTACCAGGACTTTCACAGGATTCTGTTGCTGACAGAAAAATAAAAGTTGAAGGTGGACCCGGTCATGCCTGCGGACATCATTTGTTTGGTACTGCCTCGGTGGCCGCAGCGGTAACATTGAAAGATTGGTTGATCAAAAATAAAAAAGCAGGAACCGTGAAATTATTCGGCACCCCTGCAGAAGAAGGTGGCTCTGCCAAAGTGTATATGGTGCGCGATGGTTTATTTGATGATGTAGATGCGGTATTGCATTGGCATCCGTCAAGTGCCAATGATGCAAGTCCTCAATCCTGCTTATCCATCAAGCAGACCATTTTTAAATTTTATGGAAAATCAGCGCATGCCGCAGCAGCCCCACAAGCCGGTCGTTCTGCCCTGGATGGTTTGGAAGCGATGAACTATATGGTGAACCTGATGCGTGAACATGTTCCGCAGGAAACCCGCATACATTATGTAATCAACAAGGGAGGCTTAGCCGCGAACGTTGTTCCGGATTATGCGGAAGCGGAATATATGGTGCGTCATCCGGATGCACGCATGGTAGAAGAAATCTGGAACCGCATTGTAAAAGCTGCCGAGGGTGCTGCGAGTGGAACCGAAACCACGATGAAGTATGAAGTGATTTCTGGTTCCTTTAACCTGGTGCCTAACGAAACACTTGCCCGCCTCATGTACAACAACCTGAAAACGGTGGGTGGTGTAAACTACACACCTGAAGAAGTTGAGTTCGGAAAAAAAATTCAAAGCACACTCACATTTAAAGTGCCGCCTCTTGAATCAGCAACGCAAGTGCAACCTTTCAAAACAGGTGGCTTCTTCCCTGCCTCCACAGATGTAGGTGATATTACCTGGGTGGTTCCCACAGCTGGATTAGGAACTGCCACTTGGGTGCCCGGAGTTCCGGCTCACTCATGGCAGGCTGTTGCTACAGGTGGCATGAGCATTGGCTATAAAGCAATGAATAATGCTGCTAAAATTATTGCCATGACTGGGATTGATATTTTCAATAACCCAGCCGTTATCGGAAAGGCAAAAAAGGAATTAGCTGATTTTGTGGGCCCCGACTTTCAATACAAATCCATGATTGGCGACCGCAAGCCTCCGCTGGATTTTAGGAAGGGGAAGCAATAAATAACATCGGTATCAAAGGATTGCAACGATAATATTAGACACTCCGGTATGATAAGAAACCGGTATATCGCTATACTTACCTATCGAAGCTGCGGTAGGTGATGGATAGTTTGGATTGTAAACGCGGGGAGCAACTGTTAGAACCCATCCAGTCCTGCTCCGTAGGAGCTTTCTGTTTATAGCAAAGAAATACCAATGTAGGGCTCCATAGGAGCCTCCTATAAACCGCTACTCGATAAATTCAAATAAAAATCTTTCCTCATAAGGTATTTCGAATTTCTCTAACAAGGCATGGTATTCCTGTTTGAATGTTCTCTTTTGATGATGTCTTTCTTGGTTCAATATATATTTTGTCACCGCATCAATACGTGAATGCGAATAAGAAAACACTCCATAGCCCTCGTGCCAGGCAAATCTTCCTTTAACCCATTTCTTGTCATTAATAAATTCATTGCTCTCTACTTTGATCTCTTTTACAAAATCAGAAATCAAAATGGTTGGTTTAAAACCTACAAACAGATGTGTATGGTCAGGCGTGCAATGGATAGCGAGCATTTTTGCCTTTCGATTTTGAACCAAGCCTGTGATGTATTTTTGTAATCCCTCTTTGTGTCATCTTTCTATTAAGTTTTCCCTTCGTTTCACAGCGAAAACAAATTGCAAATAAATTTGAGAAAATGTGTTTGCCATAGATGAATATTTAGGAGGCTCCTACGGAGCCCTATGCATTAATTTACTTACATTCTATTAACAGGGAGCTCCTACGGAGCAAAATTTGATAAAACTTGTTTCCTAACGCTAAGTCCTCTGGGGGGAGGGCGATGAATAGCTATCAAACTTAGCAGTCAATTCAATGGGAGCGGGTTTTTTAACGTTTGTCTTTTGGTGCTCACTGCTTTGCTACTCTTTAATTTTTCAGCTCGTTATGTTGTTTCACTCTTTAATTATTCATTTTCATTATGCGGAGTCCCGAGGCGGGTTTCCGCTGTGAAGGAATACGTTGGATTTACTATCAATGCCCGACTGTCCAGCAATTATGTCATTCCCAAAATTATACCAAGGACAATTATTAAGCCTAATATTCCTTCTAATCCATGAATAATAACTGCCATCCAGGTTGATTGAAAATATTTTGCCGGAAAGGCAAATACAAAACCAAATAAAACTGCTGTAGATATAATTATCTGCGGCTTGTGAAGATGATAAAAACCAAACATAACGCCATTGGCAAACCAGTCCCACTTGCCAAATACACCGTTCATTTTTGGTAGAAGAATGCCTCTGTAAAGAAATTCTTCGCCCAGAAAATAATTGAACAACATAGTTATTAGAAACAATCCTAAAATCCACCATGCTCCTTTGTTTTCGGGTGATGCCAATTTCGACAAATCATATTTAGGCAGATCAAGAATAAATGGAGCCACAATACTGTCTAAATCAGGAAAACCAATAACACCGGATTGCAGCAAACCACTCAACAGAATAAAAGGGATCAACCATAAAAAGAGCCAATTACCAGATTTACCCGTTGTGGGATTCCTGGGTTTTTGAAACTTCATCCTATTCCGGAGGGTAGACAAATTTAAATCATGTCCTTCACTTTTAAGAATGATTATTGAAAGTACAAATTGCCATATCAGCCCAACAATAATGGCAATCCAGTAGACTATTAAAGGAGGTAACTCAATTATGGGGATTAGAATTGGCGTAATAACAAAGGCTAAAACAGCCATTGGTGCTGCCGATAAAATCCAAATTACTAGAATTTTCTTTAACGTATACTGCTCATCCAATGGGATAGAAGAACTTAAAATTGAGTTTACATTCTTTTCCATATTAATTTATCGTTTAAGAGCAGCACTATCTACTGTGAAAACTCCTAAATATCCTTGTCGTTACTGTCCCACAGTGTTCGGCCATTTTATTTTTCAAAGTCCAAGTTGTCACTGAGGTGTTCAATTGTTCCAATGGGATTTCTTTGTTAGTAGAATGTCACCCGTTAAATGACTGCGATAACGGTTTGCAGCTACAAGAAGTTGGCGATTTTCACCACAAATGTTGATGCGGAGAACCAATGTTTGATTAACCTCAAATGTGTCTGCGGAGCACTGAACCGCCAATTTCTTGTAGGTGCTGTTGAACTGACACCTTTTGGGTGAAGGCCTTGCAGTGCTGAAATAATTATCTTTGGGCATACTTAAACAA
>CAZIOY010000068.1:0-24741 GCA_964540915.1 uncultured Ohtaekwangia sp. | reverse complement strand
GAGGCCAATTACAATACTCAAATGGAGGAATAACGTGGTTTGTAATTTTACAAACAATGCTCCACACCCCGCACCGGCCACCATACCAATGCTGAACAACGCATGGAATGAAGTCATAATCGGTTTGCCGTATTGTTGCTCCACCATTACCGCTTGTGAGTTCATACTAACATCGAGCATACCAGCAGTGATTCCCATAATGAAAAAAATAAAGGCTAACCCAATAATGCCCGGCATGATGGGCATGAGCGGTACAAAAAGACAATAGAGAAATACTGCGACAATCGTTATTCTCCGGCTTCCGTTGCGAATGATCAGCCAGCCTGTAAAGGGCATAGCCAATAACGCACCTACCGATGAGGAGAGAAGTACGATACCCAGGGTGCCATTATCGATGGAAAATATTTCCTGAATGCGAGGAAAGCGTGACGCTAAATTGGCGTGCACAAATCCATTGATGAAGAATATGAGCTTTACAGCAATGCGTGGAGGGGTCACGTTTATATCAATTCGATTTTAAAAGTAAGGCATTCACGCATAGCATAAGAGAACCCTATCGCAATTTTTTTCTACATCTTTTGAAATGAGCCCATCACTGGGTGGCTGACTTCACCTCAAAGGTATGTGATTGAAAGACAGGTTGTCCGTTTTTAGAAATGCCTTGAATGATAGCCTGAAAAGTTCCTGTTTGATCGGAAGAGTAAAACTCAACATCCTGTCGCTGAGCGTTGATGGTAAGATCAGGTACCCAAAGCAACAGGTTTCTCGCATCGGGTAAACGACTTTGCCGCTCAGCAGGTGTTTCATAGCGCGGGGAGAAGAAATCTTTTTTTGATTGCAATCCTTCGTAGTCGAGTATAACGGTGCCGGGATCAAATTGAAAGCCGCCCAAATCACCCTGATACGTTCTGTAACTTACCAGCCCGTCAAAAGTAAATTTTCCAAAGTAATATTGATTGGTGACTACATCCACGTACTTGATTTTCAATGGGTCCATTGCCATAATCTTATCGGTATCAAACACGGGAACCCCGTCCAGCAGGACCAAAGGTTCATTTTCAAAGACTAAATTCTTTGGAGCATTCAACACTTTGAAAATAAAGTGGTCATTTTTTTTTCTTAGCCGCACACCCTTCACATATTCACGCAAAACTTCTTCCATTACCGGAAAGCGTGTATAGTCATCTAGACGATATTGTTCAGAGGCATTTCCATAAAAGGCAGAACTATCACGCACCTCCGAGTTCATTCTTACCCTGCCACGGTAGAAAATATCTTCCGCTTGCATGGAAACACTGCGTTCGGTTAACGATTCTTTCAGGTTGGCAGAAAGTTTTAGAAAGGGTGTTTTTCCAATGGAAAACTCTTCTGAAAAGGGAGAATCAATTTCTATGCGCGTAGTATTATGATAGGCACCCGTTTGTGCTATTAGTTTTTTGTTACCTGTAAAATGGCTGGTCTCAAACAGAACATGACCAGCGGCATCACTATACGCCAGGTAGGGTTGAATTCTTTTATCCGGTGCCGATAAGTAGGCAGGTATGCCTTGTGCCGGTTTGGAAGAATTACTATCAAATACTTTTCCGGTGATAATGTGTCCTCTGTATTCGGGCAGGAACAGTGGCGTCTTACTTTTGGAACGCAGCACCTCATCCCATTTAAATTTCGTCCAGCCATGGGTAAGCATGAGGTTATCAGTAGCCTCTTCTACATGGGTATCCTCTGAAAAATAATATTCAGGTGATTCTATGTTGCCTTTCAGTTCGCTGTTAAGCCACAAGTAACTTTGTATATCATCCGGTTTGATTTGTTGCAGGGAGTCGTTTTTAAAAACAGTGAGTGAAGCGTTTGCAAACTGCGGCTCATCGCTTTTTATGTTAACCTGTAAAGTGATTTTATTTCGCGGTTCGTAAACCGGCTTATCGGAACTCATCAACAAAGAGAGTGAAGTTGCTGGCCGGTTGAAGTATAGTCGTTCACACACAGGTTGCAGGCCCTGATTGAATACGGTAAGGTGCACAATGCCATCGCCCAATTCTTTTTTGTTTAACAGAAACGAAATTTTACCATTGATCAGATTTTGTGCCGTTGCCGTTTTAACGATTTGCCTGGTGTGGCCAATCAGATAAATCAGTGACGATGTACCAGTAGCATCTTTTCCTTTAATGGTGACTTTTATTCTGTTTTGAGAGGTGTCAGTCACCATCATTACATAACCATAGGATTGAACGATAGGAAGTTTAGCGGATGTTACGCGGCCGTTTTTTTCTTTAATGATCACCTGATACGCTTCTTCTACATGGGGCGTGAGTATGAAATGACCGATTCCAGATTTCAAGGGATTGAGAGAGGTAATAGTATCTCCTTTTTCAGAAAGCACTGTCCCGCTAAACGGGATGCCTTTGCCCGATGCGTCAACTACGCGAAATGCCACTTTGCTTTTGATACCGTCAACGAGGGTTCCGCCTTCGGGAAAAAATTGGGCATCCAGTTTTATATTGGGAGTCTTATCTTTTTCATTCAGGCGCTGAAAGACATTAACGATGCTGATGTTTTGGTGAAAATAGAAATCGGCACTGAAATTCTTCATCCAGTTTGTATAGGCCCTTACCGTATAATTATCAGAATCGATGGAGGTAGGTATGGAGACGGATCCATCTCCACGACCATTCCCGATGGCTACTTTCGTTTGGATCACTGGTTTTTGATTGCGATCTAACACATCGACATACACCACCTTGCTTACATCGAGAGGGTGGTGAAAATATCCATCCACTAAATAAATTTTAAACCACATGGTTTCTCCGCCTACGTAGAAGGTGCGGTCGAGATGAACAAATATTTTTTCCTGCAGGGTATTTTGCTGATGGCTTTGCAATTTTTCAACAAGGCCACTGAGCGTTTCTCTTTGTGCAAAACAATTTAATGATGCAGCGAGTAGCAGAAATAATACAAAGGTTGATAGACGCTTTATCATGGCCAGAAATCAGGTTTTACATTCTTTCCTCCGGCCGACCGGCAGTCAACACAACGGGTTACTGCGTAATAGTATCCAATGATTCCGGGGCCGTTTGGATTGGGTATTCCTCCTGCTAATAAATAAAAGGGTTCACTGGAAAACGTAGACACATTTTCATTGAATAGTTCAAACGCCTCGCAACCTTCATACGGAGTATTGTAGGTATTGGGTCTTGGAAGTTGTGATGAATTGATAAAGATGCGTTTCTCCGAACTGGTGCCTAAGGAAAAATATCCAAGCACAGGCTCCTCCGGATTGGTTATGCTTTTAAAATTTCCTCTTACTTGTGAAGGTATAGGGCTGAATAGGGTGCCCAGGTCTTCCGTAGTTTTCTGTAGTTCCTTCCAATACGCATAGGCTTCCTCAGCGATTGCGTACTGTTTTACAAGGATGCTGTACGTATAGCGAAGTCTTTCATCACGTTGTTGAATGGTGGTGAGAGGGAATTCACTGATTACATTTTCGCTGAGACGTGAGGAGGTGCTTACCAGTATATCGGATGATGAATTGTATTGCCAGCAATTAAAAATATCATCCAGTTGAAGCTCTGCGTATTTGAAGGTAGTATTGTATATATAGACGGATTGAAAGGGAGTGGTATACTGCCAGGTTTCCTCAAATTTCCATCGATAGTAACCGATATTACTTTCCGTGCCGTGTGTGTTGGCATAAATCTCGACACCTAATTCCGGTGTAACAGCCCATGATACGCTGTCAATGGGCGGACTGTTTTTTATTTCAACAAATTCAGATGCGTATTGCTTCGCGTCCGGAGTTCGCACGGTAAGTCGGTGTTTTATGGGAGCTAATGACTGGGGTGCAAGTGAATAGTTTCCATTCCCCTCTGAGGTCAGCGGATACTTTACTCCGTTTTCATTTTCAAGCGTCACCATTGCACCATCAACTTTTACGGTTTCTCCATTTTCATAGAGATTCTGAGAACGGGTTAGTTTAATAATACTGGTGCTATTGAAATCGATGTGACCATCGATCACTAAAATGGCCTCTGCCGGTTTTATTTCCGGAGGCATGTAGGGATCTATGCAACCTATCAGCACTATCAACAACCAGGCAACTTTTTTCATCGTGTTAAAATTTGAAGTTGTAGGTGATGGTTGGAATGGCACTGCCAAAGATGGAGAGTTTATACCCTTTCACTACACCATTTTCAGAGGTGAAGTAAACCGAGTAGGCATTTCTTCTTCCCGTCAGGTTATAGACAGAAATGTTCCATGAACTATGAGCGAGCTTTCTGATTTTGTGATTTCCTTCAATGTTTAAACCAAAGTCGATTCGAAAATAATCGGGTATGCGATATTGATTCCGATCCGAATAGAACAAACGCGAGGTTCCATCAATATCATATTTCGCCAGTGGCAACGTAATGGGCCTTCCTGTGCTGTAGATAACGTTGGTAGACATGCTGAATCTGCGGTTGAATTTATAGTTGCTGATAAAGTTGAACGCATGGGGTTTGTCATAATTGCTTGGATAGTATTCACCCCGGTTGATTACCTCTGAGGAAAAATCGCCCTGCGTGCGTATCAACGAGCGCGAATAGGTGTAACTCAGCCATCCGTTTAATTTTCCATTGGGCTTCTTGATCAGAAACTCGGCACCATAGGCTTTCCCTTCCGCGTTGATGACATCCGTTTCTATATGTGGATTTAAAATCAGCTCTGCGCCTCCTTTATAATCGAGGAAGTTTTGCATCTTTTTATAATATACTTCTGCCGATAACTCCAGGGCTTTTACATTATGATAATAACCAATTGAGAACTGATCTCCCAGAAGAGGTTTTATGTAGGGGTCACTGAGTTTCCAGATGTCGGTGGGAGCGATGGCTGTTGTGTTGGATAGCATCTGTAAATACTGCCTCATCCGGTTAAAGCTCAATTTCAGAGACGACTTTACAGACAGAACATAGCGCGCGGAAAGTCGCACTTCCGGTCCACCCGAGGTAGAAATCTTTTGCCCCGATGCATAACTAACCGTGTCAATAATGGTAGTTACATCTTTCGAAACTCCCGGCTCATAGATGAATACATCACGAGGACCGGTATTTCTGAATAGTGAATAGCGCACGCCCGCATAGAGTGAAAGCCGTGAGTTCAGTTCAAATTGATCGCCCAGGTAGAGGGCACTTTCCGTGGCTTGTTCATTTTGAAGAATGTCAGTAACAATCAATGACTGATTACCCAGAGGGTTCAGACTACCAGGAGAAAGTTTGTAGAAGATTGTTCCAACACCAAAGTTTATGGTGTGCTTCGTGTTTAAAAAATAATTGAAATCGGCTTTTATATTGGATTGCTGTATAGCATACGATAAATTAAATGCGTTAACAGGATTTTTTTTGCTTTCAATGGCGTAATCATAGCCGCTGTAGTTTCCGCCCAGTTCGGCAAAGAATTTATTATTGAATATGTGTCGCCATTTAACAGCAGCCATTTTATTGCTATAGCTGTACGATGTATCATTCTGTAATTTGAAACGGTCATTACTCAGGTAGCCTGAAACATGCAAGTGATCTTTGCTGCTGAACTCGTGGTTGATATTAAGATTTGCATCATAAAAAGATGCTTCACTGTCTTTCAATTCAGAGGAAGGAATTTGGTTAAGCAACCAATCTGAGTAGGTAGAACGGGCTCCTATGAGGAATGAACTTTTTTCTTTGATGATGGGACCTTCCAATGCCAACCTTCCGGTAATGGGACTGATGCCGCCTGATCCTGAAAATTTCTTTTTGTTTCCCTCGCGTGTGCTGATGTCCAGCACCGAAGAAATGCGACCTCCGAATTCGGCAGGAATCCCGCTCTTATATAATTCTACATTCTTTAACAGATCCGGGTTGAAGGCAGAGAAAAATCCAAACAGGTGAGATGGGTTATAGATGATTGCTTCATTAAATAAGATGAGGTTTTGGTCGGTGGCGCCACCACGCACGTTAAATCCAACGGTTCCTTCTCCTACACTTTGCACACCCGGTAAGGTGAGCACCGCTTTTATGATATCCACTTCACCCAGCGCGAGTGGAATTTGCTTCATGGTTTTAAGGTCAAGTTTTTCGGTGCCCATTTGCAGGCTCATGACTTTCGCATCGCGCTCCGATACAACAATGATTTCTTTCAAAGGCGTGACATCTTCTTCCAACTCGATGTTCAATTTGCCATCGGCATTCAGAATCACCTTGCGTTCTGTATTCTTCATGCCAATGCTTCGTATCTTCAATTGATGTTGGCCCTTGGGTAATGAAATGGAAAAATAGCCAAACGGGTCGGTAGCAACTCCTATCAAAGGGTCTTCGATCATTACGGTGGCACCAATCACAGGTTCTCCGGAATTTACGTTGCGCACATACCCTGCAATGCTGGCGGTGGGTTTTGTGTTTGAGCCTTTATACCCAATAACAATTAGTTTTTCGGTTTTTGTTTTTTCGTCTTCCGCAAAGCGTGAGTAGTCATAGTTCTTTTTAAGACTATCCCTGGAGGCAACGCTATTATCGAAAAAATCGATCGGGAGTTCAATGGCCACAGGGGCCTTTAAGGTTATGTAAATCTGGTGTGATTGAGTGATGGCATATTTTAACTCGGTATCACTAAGTACTTCGTCCAATATTTCTGAAATGGTTTTATCGGACACGTTTATATTCACGACCAGGCTGTCTACCCAAGCCGGATTAAAGAAAAAGCGGTGATCAGTTTTCTTTTCAAGTTCTTCAACAAACTGAATGAAGGTGATGTTTTTAAAGTCTCCGCTCGCCCGCGTTTCTGTCTGGCTCCATGAATGGGTCCGGGTCATACTCAGGAGAATGATTGCAAAAATTATGACTCGGGTAATGATTCTCATAATCACTTTTTCAAATCATCGTAATAGTTCGCGATTGCCACCAGGGCACTTTCCGGATCAGACCGAAAATTTAGTTTCTGCTGTGATAGGAATTTTTTTATTTCGGATTTATCATCACCAAAGGCATTCAAGGCAGAACCCTTGTTGGTGATGGCAAAGTATTGTTCATCTTTAAAAAGGTAGAGTTTTCTTTTATCCAGAAATTCAGTCACCATTACTCTCTGATCGGCTACTTCTTTAATGGTTTTATATCTTCTCGCATACACTTTTGTAGTGCCAGAATATAAAACCTCATAGAATCCTTTCTTAACATCACTTTGGCTAGTTGAATTCGAAAGCCACACAAAGGTGTGGTTACTGATTCCAAAGTATTTTATTTTTTCAATGATCATTTCAATGGTGGCATGGCTCTGCACGTGCTCGATCAGCAATTTGTTCAGGAAAAGGTTATAGCGCAGTGATACATTCTCGTACAAATGATCACCATAAAACACGAACCCCTCTTGCCATTCGTCACTTAAAAAGTAAGGGGTACCATTAAGTTTTTTCTTTTGAAGCGGATCGATATAATCTATACCATTAAAAACTTGTGAGTTACCTGCGATGGTAGACTGATAGGCCTGTTTTGTGAGGTAAATGGCATTACTCCGCGCAAGGGTATCAACACCCGCTGGCTGTCCGTATGCAAAAAATGTGTAGAGAATAAGAGATGCTAAAATGTACGTTGCTTTCACAAGGGTCATTATTTACTCTACGGTTGTTAGTATTAATCTATAAAGATAGTAGGATAAACTTTGTTAAAAGTCACCGTTAAAAGAATATTTAGCGCCATATAAATTATTTTATCTGCTTAGCAAAAGTAAAGCCCTGTCTCCAGGGCTTTAGAATCTCAGATGAATGTATTTTTTATTTAGCGTATGCCACACTGCGCATTTCGCGTATGACAGTCACTTTGATCTGACCAGGATACTGCATATCCTTTTCAATCTTTTGTGAAATGTCGAAGCTTAACTGGGAGGCGCGTTCATCGGATGCTTTTTCTGCATCCACAATAACGCGTAGCTCACGGCCTGCCTGAATCGCATAGCATTTTTCTACGCCTTCAAAACTCAGGCCTACGCTTTCAAGTTCTTTCAAGCGCTTGATGTATTGTTCCATCACCTCACGTCTTGCGCCTGGTCTTGCACCGGAGATGGCATCACATGCCTGCACGATAGGTGAAAGTATGTTGGTCATTTCAATCTCATCGTGGTGGGCGCCAATGGCATTACATATGATGGGATGCTCTTTGTGCTTTTGGGCCAGTTCCATACCGACAATGGCATGTGGTTTTTCCAATTCTTCGTGCCACACTTTGCCGATGTCATGTAACAGACCTGCACGCTTTGCTTGTTTCACATTGAGTCCAAGTTCAGCGGCCATGATGGCGCAGAGGTTGGCTACTTCGCGTGAGTGTTGCAATAAGTTTTGACCATAGGAAGAACGATAGCGCATGCGGCCTACCATTTTCACAAGCTCTGGTGCAAGTCCGTGAATACCCAAGTCAATCACCGTGCGTTCACCGATCTCTACAATTTCATCTTCGATATTTTTGGTGGTTTTGGCTACAATCTCTTCGATGCGGGCCGGGTGAATGCGACCATCCTGTACCAAACGGTGTAAGGATAGGCGTGCGATTTCCCTGCGCACAGGATCGAAGCCTGAAATGATGATTGCCTCCGGTGTGTCATCCACAATGATCTCGACACCGGTAGCTGCTTCCAGCGCCCGGATGTTACGACCTTCTCTTCCGATTACCTTTCCTTTGATATCATCACTCTCAATGTTGAAAATAGAAACACAGTTTTCTACGGCATGCTCCGTAGCGGTGCGCTGAATGGTTTCCACTACAATCTTTCTGGCTTCTTTGGTGGCGGTTAATTTCGCCTCCTCCATGATGTCTTTGATGTACGAGCTTGCCTTGGTCGTTGCTTCTTCTTTCAGAGATTCGATCAGTTGATCGCGTGCCTGATCAGCGGTAAGTTTTGAAATCCCTTCGAGGATAGCCACCTTCTGTGCGTTGAATTTATCCAGCTCTTCTTTACGCTTTTTTACCAGTTCGTGTTGTTGTGCCAGACTTTGTCTTTCTTCATCGATGTCAGACTCTTTGCGCTTCAGTGTTTCCAGCTCTTTGGAAAGCTGTGCCTCACGCTGCTTGATTTTTTGTTCGTTGTTGATAATCTGGTTTTTCTTGCGGTTCGAGTCATCTTCAAATTCCTGCTTCATTTTCAGGAATTTTTCTTTGGCTTCCAGAATTCTATCTTTTTTAATGTTCTCGGCCTGCAATTCGGCTTCTTTAATGATTAGCCTGGCTTTCTCTTCGTTGGCCACTTGATTTTTCTTAAGTCGTCTCTTATAAAGGAACGACCCAATCACGAGAGCTAAAATTATGCTTGAAATGATCGCCAATAGAATGACGATAATCAAACTATTTCCTCCTGCTGTTACTGAATCCATGGTATAGGTATTTTATAGGTTAAAACACCCGGATGGTCAACCGACCAAAACTGAAGAAAGGAGTTTGAAAGAGAGTTAGAGAGCTTGAGAAACCAAATGATTGATCTGATTCACTTTTTCAATCACGGTTTGGTCTATTTCCTGCAGATTTTCACCTTCTGCCATTTTATCGACCAAACAATCAAATGCTACCATAGCCAATAAGTCCTGTTTGTCGTCAATTCCAAACTGGTCGCGGTAATATTTTATTTTCTCGTTGATGAGTTTGCCGGCCGCACGCACCTTTTCTTCTTCGTTGCGTTTTACCTTCATGGGGTATTCGCGGTCTGCAATCTTTATTTTTACTGAGAGTTCGTCCATCAACATTTCCGGGTTATCTGCTCACATGAGCTATACACTTATCGATTTCACGGATATACTCGTCCACTTTCCTTTTCAACTCCGAAATACTTCCGTCTTCCGGGTTAATATGGTCTACAATTTTAGTGATTTTAATCTGATTTTTAAAATGAGACAATTGTTCGTCTCTTTTCTTCACATCAGCCTTCAATTCATGGTTCTCAAGTTTTAGCGATTTCAATTCATCTTTTAGGGTCTTGTGCTCATTAAGCAACACTAAAATTTTTCTCTCCAGGCCATTCAAACTGGATTTCAATGCTTCTTGGTCCATGCGATATTATTTTGGATTCGGTAGTCGGAAGTTTGAATCCTGGTTTTTAACCAGCATCATGATTCCAGCAGTCCAAATCAGTTTTCTATTTTCTAATCAGTGCGCCCATCTTTCCTTCAAACGCGCTCATCAATCTTGCCATTACTTTTTCAATCTCCTCGTCCGCCAGGGTTTTGTTTTCATCCTGCAAAGTAAAGCCAAGCGCGTACGCTTTTTTTCCTTCCGGAATTTTATCTCCCTCATACACATCAAAAGCAACGATGTTAGTAATCAACCGCTTCTCGGTTGCCAGCACCAGTTCTCTGATTTCTTCAAATGTCACTTGCTTATCTAATACGAGTGACAAGTCTCTCCGCACTTCAGGGAACCTTGCTACTTCCTGTACAACGAACTTAGGGTTTGCAGACCTGAAAAGCAAGGCAGTGTTTAAGTCCGCATAAAATATTTCCTGCTTGATGCCGAAATCCTTAACGAGGGCAGCTTTTACTTTCCCGATTTTTCCAATCTCCTTCGTTCCTTTGATCAGGCGCATGCCATAATCAAAAAGCGGATCGTTTAATTTTTCCTGCTTCAGGTTTGAAACGGATGATTTCTCCAGCAAGTGAGAAACCTGTTGAGCCAGATCAAAATAGTTGACGGGCCTTGGTTTGTTTTGCCAGTTTTCAGTCTCATAGTTACCGGTAACATAAAGGGCGAGACGCTCTTCCTCTTTGTAAGTAGCGGTAACATCTTCCGTAGTTGGCACCTCAGTGGTTTTCCAATAGATTTTTCCGAATTCAAAAAGCCTAAGGTCTTTTTGTCTGCGGTTGATGTTATACGCACACACTTCAAGCCCTGTGAAGAGCATCGTCTGTCTTAAAATCCCTTGCTCTTCGCTAAGTTTATTTAAAATCTCAACCGGCTCACCAGCAAATTTCAGTGAATGCTTTTGCTGATAGGCCGCATTGGTGAGTGAGTTGGTAAGGATTTCATAAAACCCGTTGCTTACCAACAAGCCACCCAACGTGCGTTTGAATTTGTTGCTATCTTTTTCCGGAAACTCTGCGAGATAATCGGTGCCGGCAATTTCAGAGAGTTTAATGTTATTGAAACCATAGATGCGCAGTATTTCTTCTACTACATCCGCTTCTTGTGTTACATCTACCCGGTAGGGAGGCACGGACACCATGAAGCTATCTTCCTTTTTTTCTGTTATGACAATGTCAAGTCCTTCCAAAATGGAAAAGACTTCTTCCCTTGAAATATTTTTACCAATCAAGCGAGTAACATTCTTGTCTCTTACGAGGATGTTCTTGTTCTCAATCCGGACGGGATATACATCTATGATTTCGGATGAAATGGACCCACCTGCAATTTCCTTGATCAACAATGCTGCCCGCTTTATGGCATACACGGTTATGTTTGGATCGGTGCCGCGTTCAAAACGAAATGAAGCATCGGTCTTCAGCTGGTGATACGTGCCGGTCTTACGGATGTAATCCGGAGAGAAGCAGGCGCTTTCCAGAAATATATTTTTTGTGTTGGCAGAAATACCCGATTTGATTCCGCCAAACACACCGGCAATACACATCGGCTCTTCGGTGTTACAGATCATCAGGTCTGCAGCTGAAAGAGAGCGGTCTTTGTCATCCAGTGTTTTGAATTTCGTTCCGGCTGGCATCGTCTTTACGATTACTTTTTTGCCGGTGATCGCATCGGCATCAAAAGCATGCAACGGCTGACCGGTTTCGTGTAATACAAAGTTGGTAATATCAACAATATTGTTGATGGGAGAGAGACCAATAGATTTCAATCGGTTCTTTAACCAATCGGGTGATTCGCTCACGGTTAAACCTGATATGGTAACACCGGAATAGCGTGGACAGGCTTCTGTCAATTCCACCACAACGGGAATCGTCAATTGAGTGTTGTCCGGCTTAAATGAATCAACGGAGGGTGAGCAAAGTACCCGTCTTTTTGCTGCCTTGATATCTCTTGCTACACCCATGTGCGATGCGGCATCTGCACGGTTGGGAGTAAGTCCAATTTCAAGCGTGTAATCTGATTCAATTTTATAAAATGATGATGCGGGTGTACCATTAGCAACCGTGGTGGTAAGCACAATGATTCCTTCATGGCTCTCGCCTAAGCCAATTTCATCGTCCGCGCAAATCATTCCTTCCGATTGCTCGCCTCTGATTTTTGCAGCCTTAATCGTGAAGGGTTCACCTTGGGTTGGATAGATCATAGTGCCGGGTGTGGCCACTACTACTTTTTGTCCGGCTGCTACATTCGATGCCCCGCAAACAATATGTAGTGGTCTTTCGCCACCAACGTCTACGGTAGTCAACGATAGTTTATCAGCATTGGGATGTTTGGAACAGGTAAGCACTTCACCAATCACTAAACCCTTGAGTCCGCCTTTCACTGTTTCAAAAGGTTCAACACTTTCTACTTCCAGACCGGTAGCGGTTAATACTTTGCCGATATCTTCGGCAGATTCAGGAATGTCGATGTATTGTTTTAGCCAGCTGTATGAGATTTTCATTTTTCACAAAATCAGGAGGCCAAAAATAAGCGTTTATTAAGTGATTTCTAAATGGATGGACAAAGCTGAGAGCTACAAGTTTCGAGCTATGAGCTGCTTGAAACTCATGACTTGAAGCAGGTAGCTTAAATAACAACTAACACTAATGGTAATTCTTCTCACCCGCCAGTATGGCCACTTTTAATACGTTCTCTTTGGGCGGAAAGGGGCAAGAAAAATTTTCATTGTAAGCACAATAGGGATTGTATGCAAGGTTAAAATCCAAATCAATGGAGGTGGCTGCCGGTACTTTCTTTACATCCAGGTAACGACCGGCACCATACGTTTCAAGTCCACTGGTTGCATCCGCGAAAGCAAGAAAGAGTTTGCCACGCAACGGCCCTGCATCCATCAATTCAAGAATAAGCAGTTTGCTTTCTACTCCTTCCAAATCAAAAATAGCATAGGCATATTCCAGATACTTTTGTTCTTTACCATCGCTGGTGCCAAGCAGCATTACCTTCTTCTCTTCAATCGGCTCAAGCTTTGCCTTGATGTTATATTTTTCATTTGTCGGAAAGTATTTCAATCCCTCAAAGGTAATGGTGTCTTTCTGAAACGGAGAACCTTCTTCGGATTTCATGAATTCATTTTTGTCCTTCCGTTCTTTGTCAATGAAAGACTGATAATCCGCAGCGGATTTGCCTCCTTGCAAGGAATAGATAATTATGGCGACAACGGCAATCAGTCCGAGAGCAAGCAGCAGATTTCTACGTTTCATTAATTGAGAAGAGGAGGTTGCAATTCTTTAGGGTGATTCGCAACAAACAAAAACTTATTCCGGTTTTCCCATTGGGCAATGGAATCTGCTTGCTGACTGAAGCGCGTAAAAAATTCAGGAATGGATTGGTTGGCCAGATTACCGGCTGAGTTGGTAAGTACACAAATGGCAATTCTGTTTTTGCGGTCGAGGGCCACTTCGCTTCGATACCCATTCACATAACCACCGTGGTATTCAATGGTGTCATTCTTAAACGTAAGCACGCGCCAACCCAATGCATAGTAGGATGCCTTAGGTCTTTGCCATTTCCAGAAGTTCCTGTTTTTTGACTTGGCCTTTACTTGAGGCTCAAAAATCTGATCGAGTGTAGCGCTGGTAAGCACATCTTGTTCATTGCCCAATAGTGCCTTTAGCCAAAGTGCCATGTCGGCAATGCTCGCGTTTACGCCTCCGGCAGGAGTTACATCATAATAGGTGTCGGATACAGGAATAGAAACCCAATGCTTTCGCGAGAAGAGATGCGGTTTCGCAATGTTCGAATTGTTTACCATTGCTTCGTAAGAAGCAGAACTGTTTTTCATGTGAAGAGGAAGGAAAAGCTTCTCGGTTAGTGACTCTTCAAATGATTTATGTGTAGTTACTTTAATTACTTCTCCAATCAGGCTGTAGCCCACGTTTTGATAGCTGTACACTTTGCCAGGTTCGCCAATCAGGTCCAGGTATCGTAATTCTTTTAAAAGGGTATCAAGCGGTGCACGCTCTTCAATCATGTTGGTAAAGGCATGATAAGGGAGCCCGATGGTGTGCGACAGCACATGGCGAAGGGTAAGTTTCTCTGTGCTTTCTTTAGATTTTAATGCAAAATCGGGAAGGTATTTAATTACCGGATCATCCCAGTTAAATAGGTGGTCGTTCACCAAAGTTCCGGCAAGCACAGAAGCGAAACATTTTGATACGGAGCCTAACCGAAATACAGTATTTATATTAATAGAGTCTGGTTTACCAATCTGCTTTAATCCAAAACCTTTCAGATAAATGATGGAAGAGTCTTTCACAATAGCCACCGCAGCGCCCGGTGAAGTGCCGGCACTAATCGCCCGCTCGATAAAGGCTTCGTACTGCGCCAGTACTTTTTGGGTATAGGGATTGGGATCAGTGACAGGGATAACATCTCTTTCAGGCACGAAAACGGGCGCTGGTATTTCTGTAACCCCGGCTTCAGCAATTTTTTGTTCCTGTTTTTGTTCTTGGCTGGACGGATCGGGCGAATAGACAAACGCCAGAGTCACGATCGATAACAAGCCACAGACGATATACACCGGTTTCAATATTCCCATCATATTATTCCCTCGTCTGCAAAGCTAAGATATTTCTGGTTGGCGATGATAATGTGGTCCAATAGCTGAATTTCAAGGAATTTGCCCGCCTCCTTTAATTTTTTGGTAAGATCAATGTCGCTCTGGCTTGCCTGCAGGTTGCCTGATGGATGATTATGTGCCACAATGATTCCAGTTGCAAGTTCTTCCAGCGCCATTTTATAAATGATCTTCGGGTCGGCAACTGTGCCCGATACGCCACCTTCACTCACCCGTTTCTTTTTGATAACGCGGTTTGCCCTGTTCATCAACAATACCCAAAATTCTTCTTTTGGTAAATCCATCATCTCACCTTTGAGAAGATCAAACGCATCTTTTGAGCTGGTTATTTTTGGTTTTTCTTCAGGATCTTGTTCTTTTCTTCTGCGACCTAATTCAAGTGCGGCTACGATGGTGATGGCCTTTGCTTCACCAATACCTTTTATTTTCATGAGATCCTTTACGGAAAGCCGGGCCAGTTCATTCAGATTGTTGTTGCCCTGCAGCAGGATTTTCTTTGACAGCTCAACAGCGCTCATTTTAGGTGTTCCCGAACCAATAAGGATTGCCACAAGCTCTGCATCCGACAAGGCGGATGTTCCCTTTAATAGCAATTTCTCACGGGGCCGGTCTTCTGGCGACCAACTCTTTATAGTAAGCGGAGCATTGTCATCTATATTCATGAAAAACTAAAATAGGAAATTTTAACCGTAAATATCAATGCGATGAAATCCGGAGAAGCATTAAGTGTATTGATTTGCAAAGACTTACTTTACCATCACAACAAATAATGAAGGCTGAACTGAATAGTCTTTGACGAACTCGTTGGAAATGTGTTTGGCGCAGTTAACGGGAATTGGAGTACAGAAAGAAGTCCATGATAATACCGGCCAGCTATTGATATTTTCTGGCCAATAATCGCTCTTATTCCACCACTAATTCCAAAGTCAAAAGGTTTATTAAAACGATCACTAACATCCTTTTTTCCATTATCAGAAATTTCTTTCGCTGATAACTTTATGCTTGTATTGGTACCCGCTTCTAAGCTTAGCAATTTAAAACGAAAGAAAGTAAGCAGGAGAGGCAACTCGATATAGTTAAGATTTATACGTGTATCAGTGGCGGGCTGTAAAGACCCAAATAAATACGCGGATGAATTACACCCTCGTTGCACGAACAGCAATTCCGGATTAAAGTAGAATTTAGAGATGCGAATGCGCGTAAATATTCCTACATGGAAGCCGATATTTGGTTGGTAAAGTCTCAGTGGTAAAGAGGGGGCGTTTTCGATTACAATTTCATTGTAATTAATTCCACCTTTTAGCCCGAAAAGGGTCTGTGAATAAGATTGGCTAACACAAATCAATATCAGAAAAGTGACTGCGAATTTGCCCATAGCATTTTTTCGATACAACGGTATTGTGCAGACCAAAATTGCAGCCACAAATCAGCGCATAAAAAAACCCTCCTCAACCGAAGCCAAGGAGGGAAAAATAAATTCTTTTAAATTATCGGATTAAGCCAGTGCGTTTACACGCTTTGCAAGCTTTGATTTCTGGTTTGCAGCTTTTTTCCAATGAATAACATTCTTCTTTGCAAGCTTATCGATCATGCCTGAAACCTCCTTCAATAAAGCCTGAGCTTCATCTTTTTTAGTTGCGCCAGTCAATTTCTTGATCTGAGTTCGGGTGGTTTTAGCCTGATAGCGGTTTTTTAAACGCTTTGTCTCGTTAGCTCTGATTCTCTTTTCTGCTGATTTATGATTTGCCATAATGGTTTTTTCAAACGGAACGCAAAAATAAGGGCAATAATCAGAATTGCAAAGATATGTTCGTCATTTTTGAGTAATAGATCCTTCAAATAGTAGCCAGGTATCTGGGTCCAGCACAAGGTTGGCAGGAACATTTGCAGATGAAAGGGTGAATTTTTGCGATTTGGATGAGACTTTAATGGTAAGAACCTCCTTTTTTCCATCCATGCCCATCACACCTATCTCCAGAGGAAATTGAAAAAGCCCGCCTTTTTGTAACTGTGCCAGTTCAATCACTACCGTCTTTCCTTTGCTATCATACTGCCAGGTGCCTGAAATTTTTGGATGACCCGCCTGGTAGAGCCATTGCTTAAAAAACTGATCCAGATCTTTCCCCGAAACCTCTTCCATGATTTGCTGCAAGTCAGCGGTGAGCGCGTTGCTGTTTCTGTAAGTCGCGTAGTATTGACGGATTCCTTTCCAAAAATTAAGGTCGCCCACTTCATGACGAAGCATGTGCAGCACCCATCCTCCTTTTTGATAGGTATTCGTGCTCAACACGTTATCAATATCAACAATGGTGGTGTCAACAACCGGAGAAGGATTTTTCAGGTAATACTGAATCACTTGCTCGCGATCGGTTTTTTGTTCTTCCACCAGTCGATCGTGACCGTACACATTCTCTAAATATAAGTTAGTAAAGTAGGTAGCAAAGCCTTCACTAAGCCACACATGATGCCAGTCGTTTTCGGTGGCAGAGTTTCCAAACCATTGATGTGCTTCTTCATGTGCAATCAACGATTCACGTTCACCTTTTCCGGTTACTGAGTTTTCGAAATAGAAAATGGTGTTAGCATTTTCCAATCCGCCCCAGCGTGTTTTGGATTGCACGTTGGCCAATTTTTTATATGAATAGGGTCCGATATGGCTATGAAAGTAATCGAGCACTTTTACTGCTACTGCATAATCATAAAAACCTTCCAGTCTGTTTTGTGGATACACCCAGCTTTCAACAGAAATATCATTCACCTTGCCTACATATTGAACCGCAAAGCGAGCGATGCCTGCTACCATCACCTTTACGGGAATGGGAACTTCTTCATGCCAATGAGTGATTTTTCTTTTTGAATCAATCGGGCTCTCTTCAATCTTGATTCCATTGGCAACCACCGCATAATGCATCGGTGCGATGATGATGAAGTCAACGGCTGCTTTATCGCTGGGATGATCCACTACCGGAAGCCAGTGATGTCCGCGGTCGGGCCAGTTGTCGCCAAAGAACCCGCGGTCGCCAAATTTATTTTTACCTATTATAAAACCATCTTGAGGGATGCCCTTATAGGTAATCAGAAAAGTAAAATCGCTGCCCGCTTTCGCTGAAGCAGGAAGTACAATTTTCAGCCGGTTGTTTTTATGAACAAATGACAAGCGCTTCCCTTCAAGCAAAACTTCCTGAACTTCCATACCCTTGCCGGACGCATCCTTATGGATGAGGTCAAGTTCAAATTCCGTGATTGATTTCTTAAAACGGATCGAAACGGAAGCCTTACCGGCAATTACATCCGTAGAGTCATTTACTTCTAACTGAAAAATATAGTGGGTAACGTCAACGGCAGAATTTTTTGGATAGGGATCAGAGGCCCAGGTAAACGGACAAACAAAAAACAGAAAGATGAAAATCTTCTTCATGATGCTTAACTTTATCGGAAAGGTATGCTTGTGCCCCGATTTCTTAAAACTATTTTGATAGGAGTGGTAATGCTTTGCAGCGGCTGGGGCTTTTTTGCACATAAAAAAATCAATCGGCTGGCAGTTTTTACGCTGCCTACGGCCATGGCAGGATTTTATAAGAAGAACATTGAGTACATCACCGAGTCAGCGGTAAATCCGGATCGCAGAAGGTACGCCATACCAGAAGAAGCCCCCCGTCATTACATTGATTTGGATGACTACGGAGACAGTGCCATTTATAAACTGCCTCGCTATTGGTCGGATGCTGTAAAGCAATTTGGAGAAGATTCATTGAATGCTCATGGCATTGTTCCCTGGCACATCTACCGGGTTTACAATCAACTTAAGGATGCATTCTTTTTAAAGGATCCGGATCGCATATTGCACTTGTCGGCAGACCTGGCTCATTACATTGCCGATGCGCACGTACCCCTCCATACCACTAAGAATTATGATGGACAACTTACGGATCAGATAGGCATCCATGGATTTTGGGAATCGCGTTTGCCGGAATTGTATTTTGATAGCTACGAGTTTTTTGTTGGCAAAGCATCGCATATTTCAAACGTGCAGTTGACCGCCTGGCAGGTGGTGATGAAGGCAAATCACGCGGTTGACTCCGTACTGCGTTTTGAAAAACTTCTTTTCAAAGAAAGTGATGGCAAGAAATTCAATTTCGAAACGAAAGGAAGACAGACGGTAAAAGTAGTTTCAGAAGAATACTCCAGACGCTATCATGAAATGCTTTCCGGTATGGTGGAACGACAGTTTCGAGCCAGCGTAAAAATGACGGGAGACATCTGGTACACCGCATGGGTGGATGCCGGACAGCCCGACCTGAAATCGTTAATTCATTATAAACCTTCGGAGGAGGAATTAGAAAAAAGAAAGCAGGAATTACTACTTTGGAAGGATAGAATAATAAAATCGCGTGAGCATGAGACCTCTGACAATTAATAAATTTAAGATCACCTCTTTAGCCCTTGGTTTACTTCTAACCATAGGCGCATGTACCGTCCAAAAACCAGTAAGGGTAGAAAGCAAAAACACGATCGGTGACGATTCTCTTTTCACCCTGGTACAGTATAAAACCTTTCAGTATTTCTGGAAGGGTGCCGAGCCAACTTCGGGTGCGGCCCGCGAGCGTTATCACGTAGATGAGGTATATCCGGATAACGATAAGAATATTGTCACCTCGGGTGGAACGGGTTTTGGAGTGATGGCAATCCTGGTTGGGATTGAAAGAAAATTTATCACCCGTGAGGAGGGTGTAGCGCGATTGACAAAGTTGGTAGGCTTTCTTGAAAAAGCGGACCGCTTTCATGGAGCCTGGCCGCATTGGCTGAATGGAGAAACCGGTAAAGTAAAGCCCTTTGGACAAAAAGATAATGGTGGGGATTTGGTAGAAACCTCGTATCTCTTGCAAGGCTTGTTGTGTGTGCGTCAGTATTTTAAAGCTGGAAATGAAGAAGAAAAAAAATTGGCGGCAAGAGTTGATCAGTTGTGGAAGGAGGTAGAGTTTGACTGGTACCGCAAGGGAAATAAAAATGTTTTGTACTGGCATTGGTCTCCACAGTATCAATGGGAAATGAATTTTCCGGTAGAAGGTTATAACGAATGTTTGATCATGTATGTATTGGGTGCCGCATCGCCTACTCACGGTGTTCCTGCCGAAGTATATCACGAAGGGTGGGCACGGGGTGGAAAAATGAAGAACGACTCAAGCCATCAGCAATATGGCTATCACCTGGATTTGAAACATAATGGAGCACCCCAGTTTGGTGGACCATTATTCTGGTCACATTATTCCTTTCTCGGTCTTGATCCGCGCAAGTTAAAAGATCGCTATGCCGATTATTGGCAACACAACGTGAATCACACGTTGATCAACTACCAGTATTGCGTTGAAAATCCCAAAGGCTTTAAGGATTATGGTAAAAACAGTTGGGGACTTACGGCCGGTTATTCAGTGAATTTCTATTCGGCTCACAGCCCCAATGAAGATTCGGGTGTAATTACACCTACGGCAGCGTTGTCATCGTTCCCCTACACACCAAAAGAAAGTATGGAAGCTATGAAACATTTCTATTTTGATTTGGGCGATAAGATTTTTGGCCCATATGGATTTTATGATGGCTTCAGCGTGCACTATGATTGGTATAAGCCTTGGTATCTGGCCATTGATCAGGGGCCGATTGTCGTGATGATGGAAAATAAGCGTTCTGGTTTACTTTGGAATTTATTTATGTCGTGCCCCGAAGTTAAGACCGGATTGGATAAGTTGGGTTTTACCTATTGAGGATGAAATCCGAATATCATTTCGTAACACGTCATTATTCTTTGTTGTATAGTTTGATTTAATCTGGTAACCCATGAAGCGTGCGTTAATTCTACAAATTCTAATTTATTGTGCGAGTTCTTCTTTTGCTCAGTTTAAGAATGGTTTTCCATTCGGTGGAATTACCGCTGAGGAGGTGGAAATGAAATCCTATTCCATGGACACCAGCGCCCATGCTGTTGTGTTAAATGAATTTGGTGAAGCGTACATCGATAGTGACGGGGAAAATAATCTTTTGTTGGAGTATCATGTTAGAATGAAAATACTCAGTAAACAAGGTCTGGATCAGGCAAACTTTGAAATCAATTTACGAAAAGGCGAGCGTGGTAAGCAAACCATTCGCTTAGTAGAGGCCGTTACGTACAATGTTGTTGACAACCGGATCAAAGAAACACCAATGAAACAGGATCAGGTTTTCACTACATCGGTAAATCAATATTGGGATGAATACAAGTTCACGATGCCGGATGTGGTGGTGGGCAGCATATTGGAAGTGCGATATATTCTGGAGTCTCCTTTCATCTTCAATTTTTGGCCTTGGAAATTTCAATCCGATATCCCCAAAGTAAAAAGTGAATTTTGGGCCCGGATCCCGGGGAATTACATCTATAACATGTCGTTAAAGGGCTTTATCAAATTAAATACGAATGAGTCAACACTCATTAAGGATTGCTTCACACCGGGACCTTATAAAGCGGATTGCGCCTTGTATAAATACAGCATGAATAACATACCTGCTTTTGTAGAAGAAGATTTTATGACCGCCAGAAGTAATTTTATTTCAGGCATTGCTTATGAGTTGTCTGAAATACGGCAATTTGATGGAAGGATAATTAAATATACGAAGACATGGAAAGACGTTGATAAGGAATTGAACCAGGATGAGGACTTTGGATTGCAAATAAAAAAAGGACGGAACGCATGGGAAAGTAAAGTAGCAGCGATAGCCGGCAGTGAGCAAGATCCTTTAAAGAAAGCTTCTCTTATTCATACGATGATTAAGGATTGGTTCGTCTGGAATGACAACTACGGTAAATACTCAGAATCAGGTCTCAAGAAAGCATTTGAAGCCAGAAAAGGAAATGTTGGCGATATCAACCTGTCATTAATTGCTACTTTGCAAGAGGCGGGACTACCGGCAAGTCCTGTAATTTTAGCTACCCGCGAAGCGGGGCTCCCCAACCAGTTGTACCCCATTATTTCTGAATTTAATTATGTGGTCGCATACCTTGAATTAGGTGGAGAAAAATTCCTGCTGGATGCTACTGAACCGCTCTTGCCCTTTGGGGTGTTACCCGAGCGTTGTCTCAATGGAAAAGGAAGATTGGTAGGAAAAAAAGAAGAGGAGAGTGCCTGGGTGGACATTATGCCACGCGAAAAGCAAAAACGGCAGATATCATTAAACCTCAGGCTGGATGGAAAAAAATTTGAAGGCGATATGACGGTGCGATCTTTTGGCTATGAGGCATTTGATAAAAGAAGCGCTATACGGTCTGCGGGGAGCGTTGAAAAGTATAAGGAAAAACTGGAAATGAATTCAGAAGATTTCACCATCCTGAAATATGAGATTGAGAACCTGGATGATTTGTCGCAACCGCTTAATGAAAAATTTCTGGTGGAAACCTCGCTGGATTCGTCCGATCCTAACACCTTATATCTGAATCCCTTCTTTGTGGGGCGTTGGAAAAAAAATCCATTTTTATCGAGCCAGCGACTGTATCCGGTGGATTTTGGTGCCCCTTTGGAAACTACCTTTCTCCTCAATCTTGAATATCCCGATTCTTATGAAGTAGATGAGATACCGCAAAGCACTGCTTTGGTGCTGCCTCAGAATGGGGGCAGATATTTATTCAACGTTACAAATCCCTCGAATAAAATTTCGATGACCAGTGTTATAAGTCTTTCCAAAGTAGTGTACTCATCCGTTGAATACCATAACCTGAAAGAATTATTTAACCGGATTATTGACACCCATCAATCGCAGATAGTTTTTAAAAAGCGGTAGTTTCCGGGGTCAAATATTCTTCTTTTTAAGTGGGGATGCCCATACCGGACTTAAAGGACCAGCGTTCTAGGGGAAGGTAGAATTTGCTCGTGGAAGCCCCTCAGTTAAAATTGGGCCTCAATAAATTGGGCTTTTCTTATTGATTTAGCACATTTGTAAGTATTCGGGCATTTTTTAATTTTTTGATTTAGATTTTTTAAGCTGCTTGCAGCGAGCTTTCACTTAGCTCCTTATTTGTTTGACTGGCCGGATAAATGTTGATCTGTTCCTTTTATGTTGTAACATCTTTCAATGCAGTCTATCATTGCATAATAGAAATTAATTATGAGAAATATCCTTTTATTAATCATCGTCACTGGTTCGTTGGCTTATTCCCAGCCGGCTTCAAAAGTTGTGGAAGATAAAAATCTTAATCTCGAAGAGCGTTTTCAGGAGATGAAAACGGGCTCACAGACTTTCAAGGATTATAAGGTTGTAAAGGAAAGTGTGCTCGATAAAGTCTGGGATGTTACAGGCGACACGATCAAGAGGAAAGAACAACAACTGGCTGAAGCGAAAAATCAGATTGCCAGCCTGCATGAGGAATTAAAATCAACTCGAAACTCTATGGAGTCACAACAGGCTTCTATAAAGGATGTTATTTATGATAGCACGCACATTTCCGTATTAGGAATACCCTTTCCAAAAGGAGTCTTTCTTATTCTGGCTGCAGCAATTATTGGAGGCCTGGCCTTTGCACTTAGTTTATTTCTGGCCAGAATGAAAATGCTCAACGGTCAGGTAAAGGAAAAGGCGCTCATAGCCGATTCCATTGCCCATGAGCTTGAAGAGTTCAAAAAGAAGGCAATGGAAAAACAAACTAAACTATCGCGCGAACTTCAGAATGAGCGCAACAAATGGCAGGACTATCGCAAAGTGTGATTCCTTAAATTTTGCATGCGTGCCGGCTCACCAGCTTCCACTGCTTTTTTGATTTGACATACACTTCCGTGTAAAGCAGGTGAATATTAAATTCTGTTTTGTCAGGCATCAACCCTTTGAAGGTTCCCTTTCCGGTCACAACCGCACTCTTATTATTAAAGAGTGTAACAGAAGACTCCTGAACCATCACTCCGGTATAATTGAGTTTCCCTGATTTGAGGTCTTCGATGACTTCTTTCTTCGACTGTACCCATCCATTGGAGTGAATGAATTTTATACTCTCATCCATAACCCAGTTCAACGAGTCATAGTTTTTAGTGATGAGCCATTCAAATTTTTTCTTGTGAAGCTGATTCACTTTTTCAGCTTCCGGGTTTTGACTAAGCGCAACGGTGCTTATAAATAGTAGTGCGAGAAGAACCCTGTTTTTCATTATTGCTTTTTCATTGTTAACATCTATGATTCAAAGAGGCCGAAGTTGATTATCCAATCCGTTATTGATACACCCTTATATAATCCACCTCCATGCGTTGAGGCCAGATGGAATCGTCAATGCCTTCCTTGCCGCCCCAATTTCCACCTACGGCAATGTTCATAATTAAGTGAAAGCGCTGATCGAATGGCCAACCTTTGAAATCTTCGTTCGCATCGCGCGTGACGGTATGATAGAGTTTACCATCTACGAAAAAATCCATCTTATCTTTCGACCAGTCGATGGCATAAACATGAAAAGCATCCATGGCATCAGCCACCGTAATCTTGCCTTCCTTTTGCGTTCCCTTTCCGTGATTATAGGATTCGGTATGAATAGTGCCGTGGATCACACCGGGATCAAAACCCACGTGTTCCATAATATCAATCTCACCACTGGCCGGCCAGCCGCCATACTTCCAATCGGTTGAAAGCATCCAGATGGCAGGCCATGTGCCTTTTCCTTTAGGGAGTTTTGCTTTTACTTCAATGCGTCCGTAAAGCCAGTCGCCTTTCAATTTGCTTACGATGCGGGTGGAGGTGTAAGCCTTCCCGCCAAGGGAATCTTTGTGTGCTTCGATGATAAGGTTACCATTTTCTACACGCACGTTTTTTGAATCCTTGGTATAGTATTGTGCTTCGTTGTTGCCCCAGCCGCATACGTTGGGGCAGCCATCACCCAAATCGTAGTTCCATTTGGTTGAATCAGGCGCACCGACATTGTCAAATTCGTCTGACCATACAGGTTTTTTATCAGTGCAACGGGTGGTAAGCACAATTACCATCACAAAGAGAAGCAGAAGATTCTTCATAATTCGTTGTTTGGGATAAAATTAGAATAATTTAATCAAC
>CAZIOY010000067.1:7811-26427 GCA_964540915.1 uncultured Ohtaekwangia sp. | reverse complement strand
ATAACTTTATACACGCAAATCAGGGTGGCTCACTTTGCGCCAGAATGGTGGCTCACTTTCACCGGAATATTCAACCAACAGCTACTTCAATAATGTTGTCAGCTAAACAGTCAATGGCAACTCGTTGTAAGGTTGATCCATCTAAATCGAGAATGTTCAGGAAAAGATTGTTGTAGAAATCCTCATTCAATCCGTAAAGGTGGATTGTTTTTATTTTTTCAATGACTGAAAACGGATTAGCAATTTCCAGTTGAAGGCTGCCCAATAAATGGTTTTTGGAATTTTGAATTTCTTGAACACTAGCCGGTTTATCGCATAAGCGGTTTAGCTCATTTTTAATCTCAAGGATGGCAAAATCTTTATTGATTCGATTAACATCGGCAGCAATCGTAAAGAAAGCATCGTTTTTGAGGTTATTTAGTGAAGAATGGATTCCATAGGTAAGACCTTTATCTTCTCTAATATTTTTCATTAACCGGGAACCAAAGTACCCGCCAAAAATATGGTTAACGAGAACTAACGCAGGGTAGTCCTGATGATTTCTGTTAATACTTCTCTTACCAAGCCGCAACGATGATTGAATACTACCTGGTTTTTCTAAGTATTCTGTGGACTCGTTAGGTGTAATGGCAAAGTGTTGCGAGTTTTGTTTTTTTGTATCATCAGGAAATACTGCAAGCTGGGAAACTATAAAATTTAATAAATGATCATCGAGTGAGCCAACAACGAATACGTGTATTAGTGAAAAATGATCCTGAAAGAAACTACTTAGGTCTTCTCTTCTCAATTGATTTACATCAGCCTCTTCAATTGCACTTCCGTAGGGGTGAGAGTTCCCGAACAGGTGCTGCCTGATTAGTTTTGATGCAACATAGCTTGTCTTCTCATTGTTGATTTTCAGGCTTTGATTGAAAATGTCTTTTTGAAGTGCCAATTCATCTTCAGGGAAAACTGACGATTTGACTAACTCTAAAAACAGTGGAAAAATATTTATGATGTTTTTCGTTAATGAAAACAGAGAGACGGAAACAAAATCTAACCCGGTAGAAATTTCTACGGAGGCACCATGACGATCAAAAAAATCAGCAATCTCAAAAGAAGTTTTAGTGGCCGTTCCTTTCTCCAACATATGTGCTGTGAAGTAGGATAAGCCTTTCTTTGATTCAACCCATTTGCCCGCATTAAAGACTAACTCAATTTTTATTACGTGTTGAGTTACTCCCCTCAGTACGAACAAAGGGACTCCACTACTTAATTGTTTAATTTCAGGATGAGGAAGATGAAAAGAATTTATTTCAGCATGCCTGGGTGCTGTCTTCCTGTCAAGCATAATTTTTAGTCAGTAACGGATTCGTTTTCTTTAATCTTGCTTTCAAAATTAAGGAGAAGAGATATTCTGATGGTTTCTGCCAAGGCATTTTCTCGTTTATTGACAGGCACCAGGTAAGCAAGGTCAATACCGAATTTTTGAGATTTGAATCCAACGCCTGCCGTGAAATATTTTCTGTTGCCTTTGGCTTTAGCTTCATTGAAGTATCCAAGTCTTCCGGCAAATGTTTGATCGTACCAATACTCTGTTCCCACAGAAATCATGAATTCACTAATCTCTTCACTAAACCCTCCGCGTGCATCAGTGAAAGAACCTAAGATTCCACTGAGAAGAGGTTCTGAACCAGTTCGTGGTGGACTAGGCACCATGAGCTTGTTTAAATCAAGAGCAAAGGTGAAACTGTTCTTTGGATCAACTTCAATTTTATAAGCTCCCCCCATTCTGAGATTGGTTGGAATAAAATCTCTATTGTTTGCATCGGAATAGGAAATCTTTGCGCCAAGATTTGTGATGGCCGCTCCTAACGATAACGTTGAGTTTTGTGATAACAATGGCTTGGTATAATAAATGCCAAAGTCTACAGCTACTGAGTTACCTGGTCTTGCATCAATGTTTCCAGTTGTTAGTGCTCCCGTAAGATTTGAGTGGATATAGCGAAGTGCTCCACCGATTGCCAATTGTTCGGTAAGCATTCTGGAGTATGTAACATCAAAAGCAAATTCGCGGGGATTGAATCTGCCGAGGTCATTATTGTTCACGTCCTTAAATTGGATTTCACCTAAATCAAAATATTTCATTGAGGCGGCAACCGTTTGCTCACGGCCGATTTTATAAAAACCAGAAAGATAGAAGATCGACATGTCATTAATGATCTTTCCAAGCCATGGTGTATATGATGCTGAAACACCATAACCATGATCGATAAAGGCCAGCTTGCCCGCATTCCAATAGGCTGAATTTGCATCCGCAGAAGTAGCCACACCAACATCACCCATACCCGCTGCCCTTGAGTCGGGCGTGATAGTTAAGAAAGGAACGGCTGTGGTAATTACCTTATTGGTGCTATCCTGACCGATCAAAGTCCCCTGAAGACCTTGTGATTTGCCTATCAGGGTAATCGCGAGCAATACCGTGGTTATGAGAATACTTAACCTATTCATAATCAAATTTCTGGTTGGTAAAGGTAATTAATTCAGGATAATTAGCTTGGTAATTTGCTCATTTTTCGATCCATCCAATAATGAACGAACAGAAAGCTTACCCATGTATATCCCACGGCTTAATTTTGCACCATCAGCAGCCCTTCCATCCCATTCTGAAAGCGTTACTCTGTATTGGCTCGAGAGCACTTCAAATTGCTGGTTAACTAAAAGCTTACCCGTCAAGTCATAAATGGTTAAGAAAGCCTCCAGATCTTCTCCAGGCCGGCTGTGAGTGAACTCCAGGATAGTCAATTCGTAGAAAGGGTTGGGATGGTTGGAGAATTCTTCAATTTGAATTTCAGAGCCATCGGTTACAACAAAATCAACACTGGCCGTTGCCCGGTTATTATAGGTGTCTGATGCGGATAGGCTAAGCGTATGTCTGCCCTTCTCAAGCCCATCAAGTGGATAGGTTACCATGCCATCTTTGAAGGTTCCAATTTTTGAGTTGTAGTAGGTGTTTAAAATTATCGGATCGTTTTGATCTACCTGGGCAACGATGTTGTTTCCTGTTGGAAAAGAAGAAATATTAATGCCGCTATTGTCAGAAAGCAGTGTAACAATTTTTGTATTCGGCCCCACCTTTCCTCCATTAATGAATGTAGTGTCACCTAAAAATAACCGAATCAATGGTGGGGTATTGTCAGGGACGGCATTTTCTTCAAGTCCTCCAATCAAACTATTAAATGAATAACCGCCCGCATGTTCTGCGTTTTTGGTTGATGCAAAGGTGCTAATCTTGCCTGTCACCAAACCGGCAGGTGTGTTTTTAGGCATGACAAACTCCACTTGAAAAATGCCTTGAGAAACGTATGTTTTGCCATTAAAAAGCAAGTTACTGCGTTCTGTAAAATTGAATGGTGGATTTTCGTCACCTTTTGTTACCTGATTGATTGGCCCATCGAAAAGCGTCAGACTTAGTTCTCCTGCAAAATTGGTGTTGAGTAAATTGCTATTTTCTATGTGCCCTGTTACAAGTACGTTTGACAATGCTTTCAATTGAGTGGATCCTGAAACTGTTTTAATTTCATCAATAATTATTTCATTTTCAGGAAGAGCTAATTTCATAGAAGGATCTGCAAGCAGCGAGAAGTTACGATTAGCAACACCACTCATGCTTTTGTTTTTGGTATCGCGAAAGATATTTCCCAGATCTCTAAACTGATTATTTTCTTTAGTGAAAAGCGATTCATAAAAAGCCTTGTTCAACGTGAAGTTTGTGCTGGAGTTTACCGGCCGTGCCGTAGTGACCAATCCAATGGAACCTCCTTTTTTTTGCAAGAGAGTTTTTTCACCACTGGTTATCTGAAAAGGATCATCATGTCTTCCAAACTCGCAGGTAGCAGTAACGAATAAAGGATATTTAGGAGCTTGTTTCCATTTGCTAATAATGTCTCCATCTAGAATGCGTTCATCCATCCACACTTGCTCTGAGCCGTGCCCTGTGTAGTTTACAATGAGTGCGCCTTTTCTCACTTCAAGATCAAGAGCCTTGCTGGCATCCGGACTGTATTGTCCGCTGGGACGCTCCAACTGATCAAAGGAGTCAAGGTAAAATTTCTTTGTGTTGAACACCGGATCGTATAACTCGATTGAGTTTGCTAACTGATCCGCCTGGTTCTGATGAATATTGAAATCACCGTCATCGGCAACAAAGAGAAATTCATTTTGCCACGAACCGGCTTCTGTTATTTTAAGATCATATTCGATCAGCTTATCAACTACGTCATTAGCCTCTTCACTATTTTTCACGGGCAAGCGACCCACTCCAATGTCAAGTGAATGGTTTTTTGCCGGACTTTCTGTCCAATCACCTTCAGATTCTTCAAGAAAGCCAAAATAATCATCTGATGAATAGGTCTCCAGTGGACTTAGTGAATTCCGTGATTCATATATGGGAACGAAGTTTGTGTTTCCAAGCACTCTGCTTTTATAATCATAGGAGCCACGGCCAAATAGGAGTGCATTTTTTAGTGATGATGCAGGCTGAGTTCGCAAGTCCCGAATGAAATCACGGATGGCTGTCACGTCCTGCTTTCCGCCTGAGTACTCGTTATAAATTTGTTCAACGGTAACCACTTTTGTTGAGATCCCTGAATGAGTTTGACGATGTGAAGCCAGTCGTTGTGCCTCGGCCAGCAAAGCGGTATTCGTAATAACAATTAACGCTGGTGATGCAAGCTGATGCAGATTTTGATTTGAAACTTTAGACTCAAAGACTGGCGCTTTTAAATTGACAGGTGTAAACATAATGAATGTTCGAAGTGCGTCAGTACTAGCTGCGAATGATATTTTTGATTCCGAAGCAGTGAAAGGCTGGTTCTTTACTTCATCCGGGTTTGTGATATTCCATACCTGAATTCCGCTAGTGGTGGTTGATGAGATTTCAAAAGATGATGTATTGTTGAACGTACTTTCGACCGACCTGAAGATGGTCTGATCTCCGTATAATGATAATTTCCTTTTGAATGAAAGGAGAAAAAAATCAAGATAACCTACTGATATTCCCGGGCTGCCTTTAGTAAACTGATATTTGATGTCCTGATTTTGATTAGTGGGCGCACCCACTGAGGCTGCGGAAAAACGGATAGTGTCTGCTTTTATCCGGCCTTTAATTCCGTAGGATGAATTGGGTATTGCATTAATGGGTTGGGTAAGTACAGGAGTGTTGTTGATCGAAACCTGAAAAGAAGTATTCGTTATGGATTGAGCCATCACATGCGATACAAGTTTGATGTCAGAGTTATCGACAATACCAGAAAGATCAAACCGTACAGTAGCCTCTGTGATGGCATCAAACTGTTCTCCAAACCAATGTCTTCCTGATTTTAACAGGTTATATTTTTCCGTTTCGTAGAAGGCGAAGTCATCATAGGTTTGAATCACTGGAAACGATCCTGAAATATTTTCAGCGTTGATAATTCGTTTGCCGTCAGTGTCTCCAACAGTTAAGAAATAATAATTTTTATCAGAAAACAAGTTGTTTTTATAATGAAAAACCTGTTTTGCGACATCATAATAATTCTCATCAGGACCTTTAGCGAAAAAGAGAATGTGATCAGAAGAGTTAAATTTATCGTCTGACTCACCGGAAATTAAAATTGAGATTTCAGTCAGGTCTTCTTTGCGCGAAGTACTGTTTGACTGTGGCAACATCCCATAACTGCCCGAAAAGATTTTTATCTTTTTAGGATTAATTTGATCAGGATTCAATCCGGCTTTTCGCAAAAGGTTGTAGTCTATTTTTACAACACCATCCTGGGTAACAGAAAACTTAAACCAATCTCCCGAGCTTAGTACGGAAGGAGTCTGGGCAAAGCAATGACTTGCCAATCCAACCAGGAATAGGATACGAGCTGCAATAATTTTATTGAAAGCAATCACCTGATGAGTTAATTTTTCTGTCCTGCGAGAATCCTGCTCCCTAACGAAATAATGATGTATGAAAGTATAATCAAGGGCAAGGCTCCCGCTTTTAAGATTACTAACAGAAATACAGATAGAGCGAGAAAAGTAAACCTGATTTGGTTGTGAGCCCATGAAAAATCTTTGAATTTCAGAGCAAATAATTCAAAAGGTGCCAGCAGTAACAATGAAAACACGATGGTAATTCCTGTTAACGCGGGTGTTGTAAAAACGATTGCCCTGATCGATTCGGGTAAGAAGGCCAGTGATGTTAAAAATAATGCGTTTGCCGGTGTAGGCACCCCAATAAAGGAGTCGGTTTGTCGTGTGTCAATGTTAAACTTGGCTAACCTCAGCGCAGAGAAAACGGCAATCATCAGTGCGATGTAGGAAAGCCAATGGGCCCCTCCAGAGGAATCAATCCACTGATACATGGCCATGGCGGGAAGCACACCAAAACTCACTATGTCGGCAAGAGAATCAAGCTCTTTGCCAATTGGTGATGAGACTTTTAAAAGCCGTGCCATAAAGCCGTCAAAGAAATCAAAAACACAGGCAGCCCAAATAAAATAGGCAGGTTCAACAGGATAATTTCCGAAGACACTAATCAGGCCAAGACATCCACACAAAAGATTTCCGCTGGTTAAAGCATTGGGTATGTGTCGCAGCAAATTCATTGAGAAATATTTAAAGCGCAGAAGGGATTTGAAATCTTTTCCTCACCAACCGTGGTGGTGTTGCCATGACCCGGATATACTACAACATCGTCTGGTAGGGTGAATATTTTTTGATGAATACTTTTTATGAGCGTATTGAAATCTCCCCCGGGAAGGTCAGTACGTCCAATACTTTGTTCAAATAACACATCACCACTTAACAACGAATTGGACTCTTTGTGATAAAAACCAATATGACCGGGAGCGTGACCTGGAAGGAAAAGAACATCGAAGAGAGTATTCCCAAACGTGACCGTGTCTCCTTCAGCCAAATAACCATCCGGCAACACCTCACGATATAAATTAAAACCATATGAGGGAGCATAGGCTTTTACCGACCTGAGTACGGGGTCATCATTTTTATGGATAAGAAAAGGCACCTTGTATTTTTCCTTTACAAAGTCATTGCCCAGCACATGGTCAATATGACAATGTGTGTTTAATAAATATTTGATCTTGATATTTTGGGTCTCAATAAACTGCGCTAATTCGTCTTTTTCATCTTTCTCATAACAGCCGGGGTCAATCACCACGCCTTGTCCGGTTTCGTCAAAGACGAGATAGGTATTTTCTTCGAAAGAATTGAATGTAAATGTCTTAATCTGAATCATATCAACAGGTAAAAGTAATTCCTTTTATCAAAACCCGATATAGGCAAATAAGGTTTGTGCGCCAGCGGGCACATTAAATTACATTTGTCTTCTTTCTGCAGAGCGGTATTGTATTTTTGATTAAATAATCTGAATAAGACATCAAATTGATCGATTACATTATAGTAGGTCAGGGTCTTGCTGGATCCGCCCTTGCTTTGCGAATGATGGAAAATGACAAAAGTTTTATCGTTTTTGATGCGCCTGCTTTGAACCGGAGTTCTGCCATTGCCGCAGGCTTGTATAATCCCATCACAGGCAAGTTAATGACGAAGACGTGGATGGCTGAAAAGATTTTTTCGGAGCTTCAGCAGTTTTACACACAGGCAGAAAAAATATTGGGGCATCGTTTTTTTTATCCCCAACCCATCTATCGTCCATTTTTATCCTTTGCAGAGCAAAATGAATGGATGGGAAAAAGCGTTGATCCTGCGCTGCGCGACTATATCCAGGAAGTATTCACGCAAAGCAGATATGGAAATCAGGTGCATGACCCTTTTGGCGGAATTGTTTTAAAAGAGTGTGGTTACCTGAATGTGTTATCCTTTCTGGATCATGTAAGGAATCATTTGCTATCAGCTCATGCTTACCTGCCTGAATGGTTCGATGAAAGCCAGCTTGAAATAAAACCACAGGGAGGGGTTCGCTATAAAAATACAGATGCGGGTAAAATCATTTTCTGCAACGGCACGGCTTTGCACCAGTCAACCACCGTGAGCGGTGTACCCATCCGGCTGCTAAAGGGTGAAACCCTGGTGATAGAATCGGAAGAAAAAATGGAACTGATTTACAATCGGGGTGTTTATATGGTGCCTATGCAGGAAAAAAACCGATATAAAGTAGGGGCCACCTACGAATCCCGGCTTCTCACACCCGAAACAACCGGGGTAGGACGTGAGGAATTGCAACATAAGCTGGATGAGCTGCTGAAGGTTCCTTACAGAATTATATCACAGGATTGGGGTTTCAGGCCTACCACGCCCGATCGAAAGCCAATTTTGGGTAATCACCCTATTTCTGAAAATGTTATTATTTTTAATGGCTTAGGAACCAAAGGTGTGAGTTTGGCACCTTATTTTTCGGGGCAACTTATGGACTGGCTTTTGGGTAAAACTGAAATCCAGCCCGAAGTCAATATTAATCGGTTTAAATCGTTATTTTCGAAATCCACAGGATTAGCATGAGAGGATCGTTTCGATTTTTAGGGGTATTAGCGGGGATATTGCTTTTCATCAATAACGCCTTCAGTCAGCAGGCACTTGAGACGTTCGGCAAAAACCGAATTCAGTTTAAGAAGTTCGAATGGAAGTATCTGAGTTCCGAAAACTTTGATGTGTACTATTATGACGACCGGAAGGTTGTAGCACAGGAGTCCCTGCAATACCTCGAATCTCAATTTGATCGAATTACCGATCTGATCGGATTTTACCCATATCAAAAAACGAAAGTCTTTCTTTATAATTCTATCATCGACTTACAGCAGAGTAACATTGGCCTTAACGACACTCAATTCAGTTCGGGCGGAGAGACAGAATTTATCAAACCCTATGTCGAGATTGCCCATCCAGGAAACATCGAAGAGTTTAAGGAAGAACTGATCTTCAAGTTTTCTGATCTGATGCTCAATGAAATGATGTTTGGCGGCAGCCTGAAAGACATGTTTCAAAATGCCGTGTTGCTGAATTTGCCAGAATGGTTTGTCGATGGCGCATCTCGCTATGTTTCTAAAGGATGGAATGAAGAGATGGACGATTTCGTCAGACAATTTATAAAAAGCAAAAGAGTTAACAAGGCGCTTAAGCTGTCAGGAAAAGAATCCGCTTTAGTCGGCCAGTCCATCTGGAATTTTATTGTTGAGAAATACGGAAAGAGTAGCGTCAACAACATCTTAAATTATACACGCATTATTCGCAATGAAGAAAAGAGTGTATTCATTACCCTGGGGATTCCATTCAAACAATTGATGGTTGAATGGAGGAACTACTATAGCACCATGGAGCAGAACGTAGCCAGGAGTTATGTGAGCCCCTCTGATTCAAGTCGGTTTAGTCCCTCACATCGTAAGACGGTAATCTTCACAACTGTAAAAATAAGTCAGGATGGAAAGAAAATCGCTTACGCGGAAAATGACCGTGGAAAATTTCGTGTGATTGTAAAATCCTTAGAAAACGGAAAAGAGTCAGTCATTCTGAATGGAGGTAATAAAGTAATAAAGCAAGACGTAGACTTCAGGGTGCCCTTGCTGAGTTGGGCTGATGCCAACACCTTGGGTGTGATTGGTACAAAAAACGGTCAGTATGTATTCTGGCTTTACGACTTGCTTACTAAAAGCAAATTACCCCGCGAACTGGATAGCTTCAGCAACATTCGAAACTTTGATTTTTCAGGTAATGGAAGATTGGCCGTGTTGAGTGCGGATTTTGAAGGACAAAATGATCTCTTCCTGATCAGTAGTCGCAGAGACAGGACCAGAAGATTGACCAATGATTTGTATGATGATCTTGATCCATCGTTTATTCCCAACTCAAACACAATTGTTTTTAGTTCAAACCGCTCAACCGATTCATTGGTAAATAAGATAACGGATTATGCTAAGTCTACGAATCGTTATAATCTCTTTTTGTTTAACCTGGATACCACTACTGCGTATGTTACCAAGCTAACGAATACTCTTGGAAAGGACTTCAAGCCTAAGGCAATCGATGGAGATAATGTGTATTATTTGAGCGATCAGCGTGGTATCATTAACTTATTTAAGTTTAACAGGCAAACCGGCATTTACACGCAGGTAACAAACTTTAATTCGAGCATTAAGGATTATGATATTGATTTTGTCAATCGTTCTTTGGCAATGGTCATGACCAGCAATCTAACTGAAGATATTTTTGTGCTTAACAATTTCAATTATGATCGACAGATATTCACCCCGGCTTCGAGGCGCAAGGAAGTGATGCAGGCAAAAGTGATCACAGAAAAACGCAAACAGGATCAGCCTGCGAAAACTATGACCGTTAAAGACCTGATCAATCAACGGCTGAAAGAAAAACGCGACACCACACAACAACAGAAAACAGTGCCGGTAAAAAAAGACACCGTAAAACAAAAAAAGGATGAAATTAATACGGATGACTATAAGTTTGATGAGCCCGTAAAGCAAGATACTCTCAAGCCGGTGACTCCTAAAGAAAAGCCAATCAATACGGATGATTATGTATTTGAAGATGAAGTGATAAAAGCCAAACAGCCAAGTGAAACTTTTCTTACCCGGTATATGAAAGCACGTGAGTCCAATCGTGTAACGGGTCCATTCTCCTATGATCCTAAATTCAGTTATGAGAATCTGTTAACGAATTTTCTGGTGGATCCTTTACGTGGTTTCAGCATGAGAATTGAAACGCAGATGAATGACATGTTAGAGAATTATCGTTTTTTGGGTGGCCTTCAGGTGAGTTTGAGTGATTTTAAAAGCGGTGATGTATTTGGCGAAGTGCAATATCTGCCCAATCGGATTGACTACAGTTTCCGATTCGATCGCAAAGTAATTTTCTGGGAAACCCAACAGGATCGATCAACCGATGTGGAACTTCAGAAATACTCTTATCAAAAAATTGAGATGGGTTTTTCCTATCCCATCTCTGTTCGCACAAGGGTTTCTTTAAAGCCGTTCGTAGGCTTTACTCAGTTTACAGATCGCGGAAAGAGTATACCACAGGGTGGTCCGGAGTTTCGTCCTTCGATGCAACAGTTTTATGGAGGTGGAAAATTAGAGATGGTGTATGATAATTCAGTCTCCACGGGCATGAATATCATTGAAGGTACGCGTGGTAAAATTACCGCCATTCACAATGGAGCATTGGGCAACAGTCAGAAAAGTTTTTCCCGCGTTTCAATCGATGTGCGCCATTATCAGAAAATTTACAGAGAGATCGTCTTAGCGGTGCGAGGTTTTGCAGGATCCTCCTTTGGCAACTCGCCTAAAAAATATTTGTTAGGAGGTATGGATAATTGGTTTTCTAATAGAATCAATTATGAAGGCTTGCAGAACCCGTTGATGAGTGGTGTGGGCACGTATAATGAGAATATTCTGTTCACAGAATTTGCTACGAGCTTGCGCGGATTTGATTACGCCACCTTGTATGGTAATAATGTGGCTATGGCCACAGCCGAGTTTCGTTTGCCGCTCATTCGGGCTCTTTCCAATGGACCTATAACGTCCAATTTTTTTAGAAATCTTCAGTTTACAGCATTCTACGATGTAGGCACCAGCTGGTCGGGTGAGTTACCTTTTAATGCGGAAAACAGCGTTCGGAAAAGAGTAGTGCCCGAAGTTCAATCGGGTAGTCCTTTCAAGATAGAAATCGATGAATACCTGAATCCCTGGCTATATAGTTATGGATTTGGCTTACGCACGATGATGTTGGGCTACTATATGAAATTTGATTTAGCATGGCCTGTTGAGAACTACACGGTAAAAGACCCACGACTTTCAGTTACCCTTGGCTTTGATTTTTAACAAGTCCCTTCCCGGATAGAGATCACGATATCATTCGCGTAAAATTAGATACCTTCGCAGGGCAATTGAAAAAAAATTACTCTGAATGTATGATAAAATCTATGACGGGCTTTGGGCAGGCCACTGTAAACACGGGTGATATTAACATCACCATCGAAGTGAAAAGCCTGAACTCAAAATTTCTTGATCTTAACCTTCGGCTGGCAAAGCAATTTTCTGATAAGGAACTGGAACTCCGCAATATCATAGCTGACAAATTAGAGAGAGGGAAGGTTTCTCTATCCATTGATTATCAGAAAACGGGACGCGTTGAAATACGCCAAACCTATAATGAAGCCCTCTTTGTAGCCTATTACAATGAAATAAAAAAACTTGCGGAGAAGGTGAATACTCCTTCCAATGATTATATTTTTCAACTCGCATTAAATTCCCCGGATGTAATTCAGGGAAACGGCAAAGAAGAATTAGATCCTGCGGAATGGGAGAGGGTTCATAAATTAGTTCTGGATGCTATTCAAAATTGTGAGCAGTTTCGGGTAGCAGAGGGCAAAGTCCTTGAAGAAAAGCTAGCCTCCTATATTCATTCGATCGGAAGCGGATTGAAGGAGGTAGAAGTACTCGATCCGAAGCGAGTTGAAAAAGTGCGAAGTAAAATTAAAGGGAATATCACTGAATTTTTTGGCAGTGAAGGCTTTGATCCAAATCGACTGGAGCAGGAGATTATATTCTATATCGAAAAACTTGACATTCATGAAGAGCGCGTTCGATTAAAGACCCACCTCGATTATTTCTTAAAAGTGCTTGCCGACAGGCAATCCAATGGAAAGAAATTAGGGTTTATCGCCCAGGAAATCGGGCGCGAGATCAATACCATCGGAAGTAAAGCGAATGATGCCGAAATGCAAAAGCAGGTGGTAATGATGAAAGAGGAGCTCGAAAAAATAAAAGAACAGCTGAATAATGTGTTGTAAACCACATTCAGACCTTTCAAATAAGAGAGGGTTCAACTTGTGAACGGAACAGATTAATTTTAATCAACCTAAAAACAAATCATATGATCATGAAAAAATCAAATCTTTTCTATGCATTCGTTTTGCTAATGACAATGGTAACCATATCCTGCCAAAAGTCGGAAACAAAGCAAGAAACTGCTACTGCAGAAGCAACACCCAATACACTGACAGAAGAAGAAAAAACTGCCGGGTGGGAATTGCTTTTCGATGGCGCTACCCTCGATGGTTGGAAGCGCTACAATCGCGATACTATTGGACCCCTCTGGACTGTAAAGGACGGAGTAATTATTTGTGACGGCACCGGATTGGGTGAAGGTTCTGGTGGAGATGTAGGAGGATCGCTGATGACAACGAAGACCTTTGGCAATTTTGAGTTAAGCTTCGAGTGGAAGATTACTTCTGGTGGCAATAGTGGTGTTCTTTATCATGTGGTAGAAAGCCCGGAATATAAGCATGATTATGAAACCGGCCCGGAATATCAAGTGATGGATGATGCCGGCTGGAAGGGCGATGCCTTGAGAGAGCCCCAGAAAGTAGGCTCTAACTATGATATGTTCGAAGCCCCTCTTACCAAAAAGGTAATGCCTGTGGGCGAATGGAATACTTCAAGACTTGTATATAACAATGGCCATGTAGAACATTACCTCAATGGCGAAAAGACAGTTGATTTTGATGAAAGCAGCGAAGAGTACAACCAGAGATATCAGAAAAGTAAGTGGGTTGGATATCCGGGATGGAATAAATCCAAAGTAGGAGCCATCTCCTTACAGGATCATGGCGCTCCGGTATATTACCGATCAATTAAAGTTCGTGCGTTATAAAAATTCATTATAGATTTTTAAATGAACGGTGACCTCAACAGTCACCGTTTTTTAATTTATGGCCTTGAGTAACGTATTCACAAATCCATCCAGTGATGCGTTGTCGATCCATCGGACTACAGCAACAATGTCATTTTCTTTATCAACATAAATCATATTGGTGCCATTGCCAATGTGCGTGAAGGCAGTGCCGGGGGCACTGGGCAAATACTTTTTATCGGTATTTAAATTATAGTTCATGAATCCATAATCGATTTGCCCGGGTGTAGGCGTAACCGACCATTGCAACCATTTTTCTGATAGAAGTTGTTTGTCTTTCCACTTGCCATTGTGGAGTGTCAGGTAACCGAAGCGAGCCATATCATAGGCGTTGATGATCATGCCGCCACCCCAGTGCCCGCCACCACTTACCGATTGAACAATGGTTCCATCCAGCACAATCCATGAATTATCATAGCCATACCAGCGCCATGTATGAGACGCATTGATTTCGTCCATGATGTTTTCCTTAAGCACTTGTGGCAGCGGTTTACGCCATACACTCAGCGTGGCCAGGGCAAGTGCGTTCACACGCGTGTCATTGTATTCGTAGGAGGTACCCGGTGCATTTCTTTTTCGGGTAAGCCATTCAGCGGGATTACTGCTGGGGCGATCTGCCCAGTCGGGTTTGCCCCACAAGGTGCCTTCCCAATCGCTGGTTTGGCGAAGCATATCATTCCAGGTGATGGTGCGATTGTGTGGTGTGTTGAATAAATCGAGCAACACTGGTTTTCCGTAGAGGTCGGCTTTGTTTCCGGTCTCGGATGGAATATATAAATGAATAGGCGCCATGTAGGTGTACATGGTATCGCTGATACTTTTTATCAAACCGCGATCAAAAGCCAGACCTACCGTGGCCGACAGGAAACTTTTGGCAACGCTGTGGGTCATATCAGGCCTCATGGGCTCACCCCATTCGGCAATTACATACCCATTCTTAATAATGATACCCGTGGGTGCACCGCGATCTTTCATTGGCCCGATCGCATCACCAAAGGGTTCTTTGCCAAAAGTTTGATAATGGTTTTGCTCCATGCTGCGCGGACTTTTGGTTTCATGGGCAACCGCAAAGTCAATGGCCTCTTTTACTTTGAGGGCATCCATGCCTACTTCTTCTGGTTTTTTATGAACCCACTCTTTACCTGGATAATAAATAGTAGGAGTTGCTTGTTTTTTCTTTTGAGAAAAAACAGAACAGGTAGTCGTTATTAGTAGTGCTATTAAAAGAGAACGCTTCATACAATCAATGATTTAAAAGAAAGTTAATCATTCGGACGATAGAAGAAAGTATGAATGTTAGGATTGGTTTAAAGGGACTTAATAGAAACGATAACCATTTGCATAGAAAAAGCCAGATCGCTTTGATCTGGCTTCGATAAGATATTTTCCTTTTTTAAAGAACCACTTGCGGGAGAGGTGAATATTGACAAATTATTATGTCTACTATGATCCGTGTCTAAACAAATAAAACACGCCTACCTGAAGTCCACGATTATAAGAATTAACCGAACCACCATCATTGATATTATTTAGTCCAAAATTATATCTACCATCAACACCAAAACCGGTTGAAGGGTGCACATAACTCATTCCGATTCCAAAGGCAAGTTCAACTTTTTTAAAATTGTCTTTTACGTCTGTGTTTACATTATTGACTTCTGATTTTGCGCTAGCCAGAAAGCCCAACTGCGGACCGGCCATCAGTCTGAATCCATTGTCGAACATATATTGAAACAGAATAGGCACATTCACATAATTCAGATTCAATTTCGTAGGTGTACCGTCATCGGTAAATTGCGCGCCTTGAGTAGAAAATATAAGCTCTGGCTGAAGTGCAAACTGGTTGCCCAGGTGAATATGACTGATGAGGCCTAAGTGAAACCCAATTTTTGTATCTGCGGATGCGTTGTTATCATTGTAAATGCTGTAAGCATTCAAGCCGCCTTTTATACCAAAGTTGTTGTGTTGTGCGAATGCCGAGCCCGTAATGGTCATGGCTGCAATTACTGCGATCAAATAATGTTTCATAGAGTTTTGGTTAGTAATATTCTTCTTTGCTATTCCTATATTGGATCTGATAGCTAGCGTCAAAGGTCCGCGTATTCTCATGATAGAATGTTATACATTAGAATAGATAAGTTACAGAATTCACTTATCAGGCAGTGGATTCTGATTTATTCTGATCAGATTGAAAAGATAATCAAGAGATATTAATGGTCAAACAGTTCCAGGAACCCCTGTTTCTTATTCGGTGAGATTTCCAATTCCTGATTGTTCTTCATGGTGACGTATCCACCTTTTCCTTTCGAATAGCGAATTACAAAATCCGGATTGATAAGATAAGATCGGTGTATGCGCAGGAAGCGATGATCAGTCAGCAAATCTTCAAAATATTTGAGCGTGCGACAGATTAATAGTGGTTGACCCTGATCAAAATGAAATTTGGTGAAATTGTCAGCCGCCTCGCAATACAAAATCGTGCAGATGTTCACGATCTCAAATCCCTCCATCGTAGGCAACATGATTTTCTGACTTGCTCCCGGTTTTTTGTTTTCGAGCAGCACGCGTGTATGCTGTGTGTAATTCAGTTCGCTGCGCTCTTTGCGGATTTTCTCAACGGCTTTGATAAGCTCATCGATGTCGATGGGCTTTAATAGATAATAAGCTGCACTTTGATTGAGTGCTTGTATGGCGTAATTGTTAAAGGCGGTTACGAAGACTGTTTCGAACGTGATGTCTTCGATTTTATCCAGTAAATCGAAGCCATTGCCGTAGGGCATTTCAATATCCAGAAAGACGATGTCGGGTTGGTGTTTTTTGATTTCTTCTAAGCCAGTGGCCACCGACTCGCCAAAGCTGCATACGGTAACATCTGGACAATACTTTTTTAAGTAATTAGCCAGAATGTTGCGACTGTCTTTTTCGTCATCGATGATTACTGCCTTCATACGTGCTTTCTGTTTTGCAAGGGTAATAAAATCGTTACGCGCGTTCCGCCATCGGCAAGGAGATCTTCAATCGCTACACGATAACTCGTTTTATAGATGGTGTTAAGAATATGTAATCGCTCCTGAATGTTTTTCAATCCGGTAGAGTTATGCTTTTTCTGATTCTCGGTTTTCAACTCAGTCGATTTCTTTCGGCCAATGCCATTGTCTGTGATTTCTACTTTCAATCCTTGTTCATCTTTTCCAATATGCACGTCCAGATTTCCTTTTGATTCTTTGTAACGCAACCCATGCCACACAGCATTTTCAATGTAAGGTTGTATAAGCATGGGCGGAAGTTCAATCGTTTCTTTATTGAGGTCGTCATCCACGCGAATCTGGTAATCAAACTTATCGCGGAAACGATAGTGTTCCAGTTTTACATACAGTGAAATGATTTCTTCTTCTCTGTGGAGCGGAATAAAGTCTTCCTGTGAGTTCTCCATCACCAGGCGCATCAATCGCGAAAACTCCGAAAGAAATTTGTTTGCGGTTCGCTCGTCATTCTGCGAAATGAAATGATTAACCGAGTTCAGGGCATTAAAAATAAAATGGGGATTCATCTGGCTGCGGAGCGATTTGAGCGCCAGTAGTTGATTTGCTCGTTTGCTTTCTTGTGCATTCTTAAAGATAAAATAGGAAGTTACCACAATGATGGCGATGATTGCCAACAACCCGTAGATAATCAATTGCTGTCGCTGTAATGTAGTTTGTTCTTCCTGCTGTCCTAGCACCACACGGTTGCTAAGTTCTTCAATTTCTTTTTGCTGTTTGATGAGATTGGCTTTCTCTTGCAGGGAGAGCTCGTTTTGCTTTTCGGTGCGCGCCACCGCCTCGCTATATTTCTTAAAGACATTAAGCGCCTTAGATGGACTTCCATTCTTTTCATAAAGTTCAGCAAGATTCAAATATGCATGGGCTTGCTCTTTTGGATTATTGATCGTATCGGCCAGTACAGCCGCTTCTTCCAGTTCGATAATGGCTTTGTTGGTTTCCCCTTTGGCCACCAGCGATTTGCTGAGTTCAATTTTATCTTTAGAGACCTCGCCTAAATTGTTCGACTCGGTATTATAATCGATGGATTGTTCGCGCAGAGCGATGTCCTCATCATAACGTTTTTGTCCACGCAGTGCTCCAGATATTTCTTCTTTGGCTTTGGATGTTTGAATGGCAATTTCTTCCTCGCGCTCTTGCTTGGGTGCGGCATTGGCAGCCCGTAAGTTGCGCTGTGAGGATTGAAATAAATCATTCGCCTTATCAACATTATTCAGGCGCGCGTATATTTTTGCTTTCTGATTCTGAATTTTTCCTTCCAGCGTTTCGTTGCGGATTTTAGAGGTGCTTCCGGTTTCTTCAAGTATCTTAAGCGCTTCAGTATAGTTGCCCATCTGGTAATATACTTCTGAAATATCGAGTTGGCGTTCTGTTCTCTCAGAGTCACTCAAGGGCATCTTTACGATCTCTTGGAAGTATCGCAAAGCTTGTGCATAGTTGCCCAATCTTAAATACGTGTTCCCCAATCCATGTAATGTGTGCTGATATTCAACGGTGGAGGCATAACGACTAGAGAGTTTTTGATAGGCACGTTCATAATTGTCAAGAGCAAGCCCCCACTCCTGAATATTTTCATTGATTTCGCCCAGCAGCAGATAGCATTTGGCTTCATTGAACCCATCACTTTGTGCGATGCTCATCCCAAGTGCATCCTGTACATTGTTTAAAGCTTGTGATGGATTGGAAGATTTCAACTCATTCGCTTCGCGCAATAATTGTTCAATACCTAAGCGAGACGATCGGCTCTTCAGACTTTTATAGGATTCTTTTTTTTGTGCAGGTTCCTGCGCGTAGCTATTCACAGCGAATAGAATGCTGGTGACAATGCATATGATGAGGAACCTGTGTTTCATTTTTATTTTGTTGTCATCTATCCTCGGTCTGTG
>CAZIOY010000067.1:0-7711 GCA_964540915.1 uncultured Ohtaekwangia sp. | reverse complement strand
CACAGATCATGGGCATTACCATTTTCATTTCAATGGAAAGTTAACACAATAATTTTTACAGTTTTTGACATGTATTTGCTCGTTCTGATCCCTCACTCAGTGAAAGGTGCATTTCACCCAACCTCTCGACTCCCTCACTAAGTTCAGGTACCCGTTCGCAGGTTTCCGCGTAAACTTTACCAAAAACAAATAGTATGAAAACGACACTCGCCCCTGTAAGTAAGGTTAAGAACCGCATACTTACTCTTCTTTCGGTAATCCTGTTCTGGCATTTGAGCGCCTTCACCACGGTACCTCCGGCAAAGGATCAGAGCATTCAACTTGCGATACTGCTGGACACCAGCAACAGTATGGATGGTCTGATCGACCAGGCTAAATCGCAACTGTGGAAAATCGTAAACGAACTCGCAGTCGCCAAATGTACCGATGGAAAAAAGCCAAGCATTAAAATCGCGTTGTATGAATATGGCAATGACAACCTTTCCTCAAGCGAGGGATACATTCGTCAGGTGAGCGGTCTCACCGATGACCTGGATCTGATTTCAGAAAAACTTTTTTCACTTTCTACCAATGGAGGAAATGAATTCTGTGGTCATGTGATCAATTCATCGTTGCGACAGCTTGCCTGGAGCGCATCGCCTAATGATTTGAAAATGATTTTCATTGCCGGCAACGAACCTTTTACACAAGGGGGTATTGCCTATCGCACGGCTTGTGGATTGGCACGAGAAAAAGGGGTGGTGGTGAATACCATTTTCTGCGGACCCTTTGATGAAGGCATGAACACGAGTTGGAAAGAGGGTGCTGACATCACAGGCGGATCGTATATGAGCATTGAGCAAAATCGTAAAACGGTGTATATCCCTACGCCTTATGATCAACACATCAGTGCGTTGAATGATAAACTAAACCAAACCTATGTCTATTATGGCGCCAGCGGTGCTTCCAAAAAAGAGATGCAAGCCACGCAAGACAGCAATGCCGAAACCTACGGACAAGCCAACAAAGTTGAGCGTGCCGTTTCCAAAAGTTCACATGCCTACCGCAACTCCAGCTGGGATTTGGTGGATGCGGCCAAAGAGAATGAAGAGATCATTGCCAAAGCTAAAGACGATGAACTGCCTAAAGAAATGAAAGGCATGAGTGTACCACAACGCCAGACGTATGTGAAAGAAAAGGCCGAAGAGCGTGTTTCCATTCAGAATGAAATACAAAGCCTGAATAAAAAACGCCAGGAGTATTTAGTGTCTAACACACCCAAAGAAGTGAGCGACACGATGCTCGATGCCGCGATGATCAAAGCGATCAAAGAAAAAGCAAAAGGAAAGAACCTGAGTTTTTGAGAATGGGGTAGCCAGCGAAGTGATAAACCCCGGTGAGAGCCGGGGTTTATTTTGTTAACGAATGAATAATGTAATCTTTATTCGAAATCAACGTAGTTATCCTTCGGTCTTCTTTTAAGATGATTATCCATGATAGTTCTGGCGCAGGTGTTCCAACGCAACACAACATCTTCATTGCCGGAGGGATTTATTTCATCCGCCTTCTCATAAAAATCCATGGCCTCGAGGTACCACTCATAAGCGTCAAAGCCCGAACCGGGATTAGATGAATTCATTGCGGTATTTCCTTGTCGCTCGTGAATGATACCGAGGTAATAAAGTTTCGAATAGGGATCTTTCAGACTATTGGCAATGTCTTCAGCCATCTTTGCTTTACTTTGCTTCTGACCAAATTGATCAGTAAGTGAAAGCAATAAAATAATATTAGCTTTCTGATTGTCTGCATCGGCACTGAGCACATCAAGGCAGATGCTTTCAGCAACACCGGGCTGGTTGAGCAAACGGTAATGTTCTGCTCGCTCTAAGGCAGGGACAATTGCATCTTTAGATAGCGGCTTTAAATTAAAAGAGGGACTCTCCTCGGCTTTTTTTAATTCCTGTAAGTTCATAGCGTTTCAATTTGTTTCTTACTACTTACTTTACTTCTTACCAAATATACTTAAAAACTTCATCAGCGGATCGTAAAACTGGTCAGCAACCCGTTCCTTCAGTGGAATGATAGCATTGTCGGTAATGGTAATATTTTCAGGGCATACATTGGTGCAGCACTTCGTAATGTTGCAAAAACCTATTCCACCCTCATCCTTCAAATCCTTTCGCCTGTCTTCCACATCCAGTGGATGCATTTCAAGGGCTGCTGTATACACCAGGTGCCTTGGTCCGACAAATTCTTCGTGTAAGTGATGTTCGCGAATCACGTGACACACATCCTGACACAAAAAGCATTCAATGCACTTTCTGAACTCCTGCACACGGTCAATGTCACTCTGGTACATGCGCCAGGTGCCATCGGGGGCATCGGGCTTGCGTGGTTTAAATTTTTTAATTTTCTTTTTAATGCGATAATTCCTGGAGACATCTGTTACAAGATCTTTAATCACCGGGAATGCTTTCATCGGCTGAATGGTAATGGGCTTATCACGAGGCATGTCGTCCAATCGAGTCATGCACATCAGCTTAGGATGTCCGTTTATTTCTGCTGAACATGATCCACACTTGCCAGCTTTGCAATTCCATCGCACCGCGAGGTCATTGGCATGTTCGGCCTGAATCTGATGAACGGCATCTAACACCACCATGCCTTCTGAGATTTCAGCTTCGTAATTTTGAAACTGTCCTCCGGCATCATCATTTGTGCGCCATATGCTAAACGTAACTTTTGCCATTACTTCATTTCGTCAATGATTTGTTTCAAGTCTTCACGAACTTCAGCTTTAGGGACTTGCCTGACTTCTATATTTCCGCCACCGTCTTTTTTTAAGGTGACATTTACTTTCGAAAACTCACTGCTCTTATCAGGAAAATCTTCACGAAAATGGCCACCGCGACTTTCCTTTCTTTCCTTGGCGGATATCGCTATTGCCTTTGCCACCGTGAGCATGTGATTCAACTCCATAGCCGTATGCCATCCGGGATTATAACCCCGATTACCATTGCAGCCAACCTGTGCCGCGCGATTTTCCAGCTCGTTCAATTTTTCAATGGAAGTTATCAAGTCATTTTCATTGCGCACGATTCCAACGAGGTCCTGCATCATCTCTTGCAGATGATCTTGTAAAGCAAATGGATTTTCTCCAGCGCTTCCACGCTCGAAGGGAGCAAGCGCCCATGTTGCTATTTCGTTAACCTGATCTTCATCCACAGCTACGTCACCATTTTCTTTCGCATATTTTGCTGCGTACTCACCGGCTCGTTTTCCAAATACGAGTAAGTCGGAAAGTGAATTGCCGCCAAGGCGGTTAGCGCCATGAAGTCCTGCGGCACATTCGCCTGTTGCAAAGAGGCCCGGTACACTCGTCATCTGTGTGTCGGCATTCACCTTCACGCCTCCCATGATATAATGAGTAGTAGGCCCAACTTCCATCGGTTCTTTTGTGATATCAACGCCTGCCAGTTCTTTAAACTGGTGATACATGCTGGGCAACTTGCGCTTGATATGCTCAGCCGCATTCGGAATTTTTTCTTTGATCCACGCGATGTCAAGAAATACACCGCCATGTGGTGAACCCCTTCCCGCTTTTACTTCGCGCCTGATGCAGCGCGCCACATGATCGCGCGTAAGTAATTCCGGTGGACGTTTTGCATTTTTATCTCCTTGTGTATAACGCCATCCTTCTTCTTCGTCTGTAGATGTCTGAGCTTTGTACAGATCAGGGATATCATCAAACATAAATCGCCTTCCATCTTTGTTACGCAATACGCCACCCTCACCACGAACACCTTCGGTAATTAATAGTCCGCGCACACTCGGTGGCCACACCATGCCGGTCGGATGGAATTGCACGAACTCCATGTCAATAAGTTCGGCCCCTGCGTGATAGGCAATAGAAATTCCTCCGCCCGTACAATCCCAGCTGTTGCTGGAGATTTTATAAATACGACCCATGCCACCCGTGGCAATGATTACTGCTTTGGCTTGAAAAACTTTGAAGAGTCCTTTCTCGCGATCATAACCAAATGCGCCCACCACCTGATCACCCTTTTTCAACAAACTTATTATCGTATATTCCTGGTAAACATCAATGCCCTGATGGATGCCGTGATCCTGCAGTGTGCGGATCATCTCCAACCCGGTGCGATCACCCACGTGCGCCAGCCTTGGATATTTATGTCCTCCAAAATTTCGTTGCAGAATTCTTCCATCTTCTGTGCGATCGAACACTGCTCCCCAGGCTTCCAGTTCGTGCACGCGATCCGGTGCTTCCTTCGCATGAAGTTCAGCCATGCGCCAGTTGTTCATATACTGACCTCCACGCATGGTATCGGTGAAGTGAACTTTCCATCCATCGCGATCATCCACATTGCCTAGGGCAGCGGCCACTCCTCCTTCTGCCATTACCGTATGTGCCTTGCCTAGCAGTGAACGACACACTACACCCACCGTTACTCCGGCTGCAGAGGCTTCAATAGCAGCACGAAGGCCAGCGCCACCGGAGCCGATCACCAATACATCATATTTGAAAGTTTCGTACGCCATCAGAAAAATCGAAAGTCAGTCCAGATACCCATAGAACAAAGACGCACGTATACATCTGAGAACATGACCCAAAATAAACTGGCCCACGCCCAGTTCATGTGGCGCTTGTTCAAACAGGAGGAACAATTGTATAATTTTTTTCGCACCGGTGCTTTGGAAAGTTGATCTTTTATTCCTCCAATGAGATGCCGAAACGAATGACATCCGAAAGTGTAGCCACCTAATAATGTTGCATTTATGGCTAAGACAAATGTTCCTATTCCCAATCCAAAAGAAGTTTCTCCGGTGGCAGGGTCAATGAACCACATGGCCTTATAGGCATCATATGCCAGTATTAATACAAAAATGACCGCGAGGTACATGAAATAGCGATGCACATTTTGCATGATCAGCGGAAAGGAATTTTCTCCGCGATAGGTTTTGCGTGGTTCTGTAACCATGCAGGCGATCGGATCGGCCCAGAAGGATTTGTAATACGCTCCGCGATAATAGTAGCAGGTAAATCGCATGCCTCCCGGTGCCCACAAGACGAGCAAGGCCGGAGAGAAAGGAAGTATCAGCGGCCACCACGTTGGCTGAGGGCCAAACCAACTGTGGCTTGAACTGCCAAAGATTTCAGGAGAATAAAATGGCGACAAGTAAGGGCCAACGGCATAGTGCTCACCTTGAAAAGCCGCCCACGTGGCATAACCAATAAAAGAAGATAGCCCTATGAAAATAAGTAACGGACGTAGCCACCAGGAGTCTTTGCGAGAGGTATGTCCAAAAGAGAGCGCCAATAGGTAGTAGTTTGATGTGCCGATGTTAGTAAATATTAAACTGAAAAGCAACAAAGTGACGGATGGCTGATATAAAATAAGGTTTGTTTTTTATAAGAGATGGAGTGGTTATATTGTGAGGATGGTTTTCGCCCCTCCAGTTTTCACTTTGACAAGTGACGAAATTAATTTGGATAATTCATCAGATAAAAAATGAAAAAAGTAATCTTACTCTTCTTACTGATTTGCTTGACAATAACGATTACACAAGCCCAGACGAATATGCAACAGACTGTCACGGTAGAAACTTTAAAACAAATTCTTGATGCATTCAATCGTCATGACCTTGATTCCATTATGGAATTTTTTGCTGATGACTGCTCCTTTGATTTTCCAAGAGGCCCTGAGTTTTATGGACAACGGTTTATAGGCAAAGCGCAAGTTCGTGAAGCCCTTGCAGCACGTTTCAAAGGTATTCCTGATGTTCACTACGGAGACGATGTGCATTGGGTAAATGGTGATAGAGGAATTTCTGAATGGACACTCACGGGAACAAACTTGAAAGGAGTGAAAATTAAAGTTCGGGGTTGCGACCTTTGGGAGTTTAGAAGTGGAAAAGTAACTCGTAAAGATTCATATTGGAAAATTGTTGAATGATAAACCCGGTCATAAACTTTATCGTGCAGGCAACTTCCAATAGATGAATTGTATCATCCAATGAAATGTTGACGGAACGTGACACGGTATCATTTCGTACGGAGTTTATAGCAGCTGTTAAAAAAGGTATGCGAAAATTTGAAAAAAGAGGCACGCTGTTCTTTTCTTTTCCTTATTTTTATTCAGTTCATCTCCAATTCAATTTGTAATAACCTAAGCCAGCCATCATGAAGAATAAAAAGAAAACACAATCCGCATTATCCCGCAGGGAGTTTATCAAAAACACGGCACTGGCGTCCTCGTTTTTTCTTGTGCCCCGGCATGTCTTGGGTGGTTTGGGATTCACAGCGCCCAGTGATCAATTGAATTTAGCCGCCATTGGCGCTGGCGGAAAGGGAGCCAGTGATATTCGAAACGCTTCTGTGAAAGGGCGTGAACGAGTAACAGCACTTTGTGATGTGGATTTCTCCGGATCTGCCAAGGCATCGGTTGAGAATTTTCCCAAGGCAAAACTCTATGCTGATTATCGGGAGATGTTGGATAAGGAGAAAGACATTGATGCTGTAACGATATCAACACCCGACCATGTTCACGGTCCTGCTGCTGCTTATTGCATGGAGAGAGGGAAACATGTGTATGTGCAGAAACCGATGACGCACAATATTCGTGAGGCGCGTCTGCTTACGGAGATGGCAAGAAAAAATAAGATCGTGACCCAGATGGGAAACCAGGGAGGATCGAACCCGCTACTAGGCATGGTGCAAAAGTGGGTGGACTCTGGTGTGCTTGGTAAAATAGCTAAGGTTCAAATCTGGACGAACCGACCCGTATGGCCGCAAGGATTTGCCATGCCAGCTCCGGATGAAAGTAAAAAACCCAAAGATCTGAATTGGGATCTCTGGCTGGGGCCGGCAGCATACCGGCCGTATATTCCCAACTTGCATCCATTTAGCTGGAGAGGCTGGTGGGATTTTGGAACGGGTGCTCTTGGCGATGTGGGTTGCCACCTGGTAGATATACCCTTCAGAACATTAGGACTTAACTATCCCACCGATGCGGAATGCAGTGTGGGCTCCGTGTACTCGCAGATGTGGACACCCGATTATAATCCGGAAGGATGCCCTGCGTCTTCTTTTATCACCTTGCATTTTGCCGCTACAGCAAAAAGCAAATCACCCATCGAAATGACCTGGAGTGATGGCGGCATCCGGCCTTCTCATCCTGAAATCATTCCGGCTAATATGGACATCGGAGGAGCTAATAGCGCTAACGGTGTGTTGATCATGGGTGAAAAAGGATTGATCTCCACCAACATAAACGACAGCTCGCCCTTAATGCCAAAACTATTTTTGAATGATGGCACAACAGATTTCGGTCCGGAAGCAGTAAAGGAAGAAGAACCAGAATATGGTCATCAACGCAAATGGGTAGATGCCTGCAAAGCGGGCTTTAATAGTACGGAGCATCGCGGGCTTACGTCCTCCTTTGATTATGCAGGCCCTATGACGGAAACCGTATTGATGGGAAACCTGGCCATCAGAAGTTTTATGTTAAGAAAAGAAAACAGTAAGGGGAAACAAGAATTCTTTGCACGTAAAAAATTATTGTGGGATGGTTTGAATATGAAAATAACCAACCTGGAAGAAGCCAATCAATTTGTGGGAAGAGTGTATCGTAAGGGGTGGGAAGTGTAAAAGAAGACTGGTATGATTATATTGTGGATGTACCGGACATGAATGCCTTGTATAAACATGTTG
>CAZIOY010000066.1:0-26497 GCA_964540915.1 uncultured Ohtaekwangia sp. | reverse complement strand
TGAGTGAGTTTCTAAAGGCTATACTAAAAATTGAGGAATTTTGGTTGCAACTAACAACATTATCAAATTAATCTGATGAAGGAAATACAAGACTATTCAGAAAAATTGTCTGTTCTTATAATTGTGAAGATTCCGAGCCGATTGACCACTGGTTTCCGAATAGCGTTGACGACTAATTTACGGAGTTAAACGATTCATTGTCAATGATTGCCTTTAATTAACAAGTGATATATAAAATTTCATTTTGCTATTCCAGCTCGCATTGACATATTCGGTTATATGTTTCGTAGTTATTTAAGTAAGAAGCGAGAAAACGAGTGTTGTTAAACCCTTTAATGACTCAGTCCTAAACGCTCATTTTGGATAATGTAAATTAAGTAATTGAATAAGTTATTCAACGATAATGCAGTGAGCCAACCATTTGCACAATTCGTTCCTTGAAGGGGAGTTGCATCCTATACCCTTGCTACACATTTTTCTAATCACAATATATATTCTGTTCGACCTAAATAAGGGCCTTTGATATCCCTCTACGACCATTATTTTAAAAATACGACTCAGTAATTGCCTGATTTTTCCAAATCAGCAGTATTCTGATTCATGGCCTTTCATTTTGATACACATTTGTATCATAAAATTTAAAAAAATGGAAACTAAAAAAACAATCAAAAAAATTCTTATTGCTACAGTAATGGCAATAATAGAGTTTGCATTTACACACACACAAGCGCAGGATTTCCACAGACGCAACTATGCCCGTGGCTCATCCAAACCTATCGTAGCATTGACCGTTGGGTTAGGTATTCGCTCACCCCTCATCAAAAGTGATCTGGAATATATCAACAACATGAAAGCCAGCTTAGAAGGATGGGAAAGTTCACTTATGTTTGGCGGTAATAATGTAAGAGTGCGTACTGGTTTTGGATTATTTAAAACAGAAATGAGTAATGTGAATTCAATTAAACAAGCATCAATTTCCGGACTGGTTAATATGTATGTGCCCGGTATGACTAAAAACTTTCGGCCCTATGCTATTACGGGTCTTGATGTAAATACTTTTACGTTCACAGGTTCCTTTGTTCCTAAATCACCATTGATGCTTTTACTGCAATCACTCCCATGCACATGTCAATCAACACCACCTGGTGGTCTTCTTCCACCTCCTCCAAATCCGGAGGATACACAGGCTGCTACAATCGAGAAAACAAGTCCGGAGGCTCCGGAAATTAACACTGCAAAGATGACGTCAACACAATTAGTAGGCGGACTGGGAAGTGAGTTCAACTTTCAATTGGATGGCCGTTTCTTTAGCATGTTCGGTGAAATGCGCTACGGGCTCCCCATCGGTGTAACCACACAAAAGGCCTCCCTGAATGAGACAAAAACAAAGAACAATATAGCGCTTGCTTTTGGAGTAGCCATTGGGCTTAATGGTAAACGGAGAGCAAATAAAATCGGCATTCGCTAAAATCATTACTCAATTTTATAAATCACCAGTGCTCTCTGAAGCAACATCGATAAAACCGTTGATTTCAAAAATCAACTACAAATACCTGAATAAAATGAAACAGTATAAAGTTAGAAATTTCATTTTGGTCATAATCCAAATGATGGGCTTGTTCTCATTAGTTCCGAACACTGCATGTGCACAAATGAAGCAAAGGGAAACGACCAGAAGCTATGGATTTGAAGTATCAGCAGGGGTTCAATTGATTCAGCTAACGAGTAATATTGCTTCTCTTAATGAATTGCAAATAGATCAACGAGGTGGAAGCATTGGGTTTGCTTATAGAAAAGATTATTGGAACGTTAAAATAAAGCCCATCGGCTTCTATAATTCGAGCACTGAAACGCAAGCCACAGCAAAACTCATAGAATCGGGAACGCATGTTAATTTTTATCCGGTAAAATATTTATCCGGTAATAATTCACGGTTAGCAAACTTATATTTTTCAGTTGGAGCAGTGCGGGGAAAATATAAAATTAACGGATCATACTTGCCTGAAGGGCAACAGACGATTACGTGTATTTATCAAAACTTTTCAACCAGTATCATAAGTTGGAACGTGATGGGTGGAGTTGGAATAGAATATCAGATTGGACGTGATCAGCAATTCATCATTGTATTTGCCGAAATTAAAAGGGGCCTTTCTATGGCCACTTCCACCGACCAGGAATTATTTAAAAACACTTCATTTAAAAATCTCACTATAGCGAATATTGGCTTCGCCATAAGCATCAATCAATAGGTCTTTGTGTATTTAATGTCTATAAGATGTCACTCATTGTTCGTTCTTGGCGGCCCACTGGGCGACAGAGGCATAACTATGCAGAAACTACCATGTCAATTACCCTGTGCCGAGATGAACAATTTGCTAAATCACAAAAACAGTGGTGCTTCGGTTAGCATAAAAATTTACCCCCACAAAACCTGGAATAAAAGTGGGTTAAATATATCGTTCCGTTAACAATGAGATCACTTTAAATGCCTCAGGAAATTTCACCTCTGGCATTTTGCTTTTACGGTCATGAGGAACGTTTGATAAAATATCATTTATTTTATTCGATTTAATACACTGAAAAATCATCCAGGCCTGTTTTCTTCATTGATCTGCAGACGCTGCCCGCAGAAATTCATAAAACAGCAGCCCTCATTTTTATTACTCTCAGATGTATCCGCTAATTATTTTTTTTAGACATTGCATGAAATTTAATTTTACAGGACATAAAAAAGCCATACTTTATTTGTATTACCTGACTTTTAAATTAATATAGCTGCCTGTGATCGCTTCCCGTTTTTAAGGAAGTGATATAAAAGACAATCAACAGGAAGGATATCAAGTCTTCATACACGCTTAATATTTCTTTTATGCGAACAGAAAGAAAAAAACGATCACTCATCAGCAAATAGTAGATGGCTGGGTTTCTAAATGACCACTCCGAAATTTAATGTGTACTCAGTGCTTTTTCAATAACATCATTATCCAATCATGTTACTTTACGAAATGAGCTTCAAACTTCAATCTCCAACAGAATCATAAGCAATCAGGCGAATTTCACATGGCCATAGTGTAAAAATAGTGTGGTATCAAAGCAGATCAAAAATCTGCAGTCATTAAATGTTAAATACGATTCTCCAAAATCGCGCAATATCCTTTGAGGATTGCTTTGCGCAATGCAGGCTATGTGAGCGGAAATTAAAAAGATACGGCCATTATCAGTTTTTTTTAAACGTATTGCTTTCAGGAAGGAAGAGAATCTGCCATTGGAGGCAACCATATAAGCATGGCCACGGAACATCTTGAAAAGATCTTTGTGCTGTTCCACCAATGATCTGAGGATGATCACCAGGTAATGGTTTTGCTGATTTTTATAATTCAGCTATTTCCTGTTTCGCGCTAATAGTTTAGCCGCCACATTTGTATCGATTTGTTGCGGATAAGATTGTTCACTTCAAGTCGTATCCAATAAAATTAAACTGAAAAAGTTATGATTACATCTTCACGTTTGCGGACCAAGGCCACCATGTCCATTTTTTACCTGATATTGTTTTTCATATTAGGGATTTATCTATTGTTTGAGACACCTGCACCGCTTCGGCCATCCGGTTCTACGAAAAGTAGTACGGGAGCGGCCTTGGTGTCTTCGTCACGCGCACGGTAGATGATGTCTTGCGCATACATTGTTGTGAACTATTCAACTATGTTTCACTTCACGAAACGTATCTATGTCAACAACAGCGCTGATGTAGCCACGGCTACGTTGCACGAACTTCTTGACCAGGAAAACTTGCTGAGCTCCGTTCGAAATTCAAAGCCATTCGGTTGAATAGGTAGTTGTCAGGCACTCTGTGCATAATCAATTACAGGGTTCAGTATTAAATTGTAGCGAGCGCTTTCAAAATATAGTTCGTTAAGGTGAACCATTTTACGGTAGGTCGCTCTTGTATTCCTTCGCCTGCTTTCCATATTCCTGTCTTCGGCAACACAAAAGGAATATGCTAATTCAGCTTATTTTGACCGATTTTTTAGGATTTTGGGTGTCCCATCCATATTTTGAGGGGTGTCTTGTTTTTTTTGAAGAAAACAACCTGGCTTGTAGCTCCGCCCTCAATTGCCACCAGCTTTAGCTCATGGATTAAAGTAATGATGAGTGATCTGGGCTTTAGCCCAAATTATTAAGAAAATTTTATCAAAATGACTATGGCATTTATAAAAGTTTACATTCATTTTATTTGGTCCACAAAAAACAGAGAGCCTTTTCTTGATTCACCTGAATTAAGAAAAAAAGTTTGGGAGCACATCAAAGAAAATGCAAAAGAGAAAGGAATTTTCATTGATAAAATAAACGGTTATCAAGAACATTGTCATTGCCTAATCTCTCTTGGGATAGAGCAAACAATGAGCAAGATTATACAGTTAATAAAAGGAGAGTCATCCTATTGGATCAATAAGCATAAACTGTGCAAGCAAAAATTCGAATCGCAGGACGAGTATTTTGCGGTTTCCGTTTCCGAATCAATGGTTGATAAAGTGAGAGGATATATCAAAAATCAGGAAGAGCACCACAAAAAGAACCCCGATAATTGTCGGGGCAGATGGAATACGATCAGTTCATTGAAAGGTGCGGGTTTCAAAAATTCAAAGAGGGTTTCGCTAAAGCCCAGGCTTTATAATTGGGCTAAAGCCCAGGTTGATTAGCATCAAAATCCACGAGCTGAAGCTCGTGGCAATCGATATTGGGGCAGGTGTGCATACCCGGGTGTCCCATTGACGAAAACAGGAGGCCTGTTAAAAAAATAATCCAACTATGAATACGGGTAGAATTGATATCGTGGTAGTAGATGATCACACTATGGTGAGGGATGGCCTGGTATCCTTATTTAATCAATTGAAAGATATTCGAGTGGTTGGCTCCTGTGCTTTTGGCGAAGAGGCCATCAGCCTTGCCCGAATCTGCAATCCTCATATCATTAATATGGATGCAGTATTAAAAGGGATGACTTGTCTGGCATTGAAGCCACCCGGTGGACAAAGGAATAAAATGACAACGTAAAGTTTATTCTCATCGCAGGCGAATTAAAAAAGGAGTTTGTCGCTGCGTGCACCCGATCCGCTATTGATGGATTTCTACCCAAAGATGCCTTCTACGATTTACTGTTATTGGCCATTAATACTGTGAAAACCGATGGAAAGTATTTTACCAAGGCAATCACCATCTTGATTTTTGAAGATTTTTACTCGAAAGAAAAGTCTGGAAAAAAGCGGGAACGCAAAATTACAGAGGGCCTTACAAAGTGCGAGAACGAAGTGCTGGAGCTTGTAGCCCAGGGAATAGGAAATAGGGAATTCGGTGTACGTCATTTTATCAGTGTGAAAACCGTGGAAACACATACGAGTAATATCCTGGATAAACCTGGCTTAAAGAACACCTCCGAGCTTATCCGGTATGCAAGTAAAAACAATATCATTTCAATGGACTAACCATCAAATAATCGTTCTCATTGAGTGATAGTCTGTTTACCTGTTACTGCCAACCCTGGTTATTCGTAGGGGTATTCCTGATCTAAAGAATCTGCATACCCATTATTCTGCATCAAAAAAAGACGAAATTTTTCAGTTTTATGGCTTCTGTTTTGCTCACCCCATAATTTTTTCATGAATTCCTGATTTTTTTCAAATCAGAAATACCCTGTCGGATCGGGCTTACCGCGAGTTCACCTTTACATCACTAAAGCCAAAAAAAAATTATGAAAAAAAGATTTATACTCAGTGTTAGCGCAGGTCTGATCATTCTATTATCCACGCTTAATTTTACTACGAGCCGGGCTCAAATCAATGATACTAAGAAAGACCATCTTGGCTTCTCCGTTTCATTCGGTTCCAGATTGAATAAAATATCCAGCGACCACTCTGCAATCGACAAGATGAAGTTAGTGGAAGAAGGCGCTTCCGTTGGTCTATTGTGGGGCAACGATATTGTGGAAACAAAAGTTACAGTAGGATACTACTATTCGGCATCTGGTGTACCTCACACGGTCGACCTGGTTAACGTTGAATCTTCCTTACAGTTTTATCCATTATATGCCTTATCTGGAAGAACGCATAAAGTGCAGCCCTATCTGACAACCGGCTTTTCTGCAAATAATTACAAATTATATGGGTTTTACCTTGGCGGTGACGGAGCAGTAAATTACAGTGTCGCCATTGAACCTTACTTAGGAAATGTAACCAGCTATTTCGGCTTTGTGGGCGCTGGCTTTGAGGTCAATCTCCTTAATCAAAATGATTTCGTGAAGTTCTTCTCTGAAGTAAATTATCAAAGTGCAGTGTATCAAAGATCCTCTGAGCTATTTAAAAACACCCGTGTCTCAAATCAACTAAGCATCAACGTTGGATTGAGCTTTGGTTTAAATCGCTTCCATAATCAGTAATTCAAGAGAAAATAATTCCAATTATGACATCAGGAACATTACAAACAAGTATGAATTCAGATCAGATCGCAGAACACTTTATTAACAGTTGTTCACATGTTCTGAGGTCACCAATCACTTCGATTAAAGGGTTAATAAAAGCAGCTGGGTATTATCCTCAAGGCACAGAAATTCACAATTGCTTTAAAATGATCGAAGACTGCACTGTAACCATGGATAAACAGATCCGCGCCCTCGAAGAATTCATGGTGATAAATCATTATAGCATTAACCCTGAAGCCATCAATTGCGATATTCTTACTGATAATATTATAGAACGACATAAGAAGGAAATTGACAGTAAATCAATTGTAATCAATAAAAAAATAAATTTTGTTAAAAATGTAATCACCGCCCAGTTAATCCTCTCCTTGATTTTCAAAAACATTTTCAAAAACGCTATTTCATTTCTGGATGCCAGGAAGAAACACAAGTTTATTGATATTCAACTTGAATCAGAAAATAACGGCATAAAACTACAGATCAAAGACAATGGCATCGGCATTCCGGCTCTCTATCATCAAAAAATATTCAGGCCATTCTTCAAGGCGTCCTCCCAGTCAACGGGGCGGGGAATGGGTCTGTTTCTGGTTACCAACTTGTTTAACAAAATAAACGCAAGCATAAGTTTACAATACAGAGAACATGAGAGAACTACAATTATCATATTAATTCCAGGCATAAATTAATTGATTATGAAATCCTTACTTATACTAATGCTCACTCTGTTTTTTATAAATGTATCAGGCCAGGACTTGTCTGTTAGCACTGGATTAGAACAAACAGTTGCAGGAACAGAACTGCATATATCGGGTGGCTATGTCACAAAGAAAAACTGGTCGTTGGGTGCATTTCATCAATCAAAAATAACAAATACCAGTAGTGAAACTGACAATAGTAAGCAAGGCGCAAGCTGGTATGGCTTATATATCAATGCTCCTATTGCGAACACAAAGAAAATCAACGTTTTTTTACAGATGAGGACAGGATTCTATGAAAACCAATTTATTGTGGTGGTTCCGTCCTTAGAAACCAACATTAACCTGAATAAGATGATCAGCCTCGGCTTTGGAACCAGTTTACGATACTCATATCCGGCCTTTTCACTTAAATCTAACATCCAACTATTTAACATCCACAAAAAATGAAACAGCTGATAACTCTTTCACTGATTGGTCTATCTTTTCTTTGGATGAATTGTGAGCCTGAAGCAGATTTATACCGTCACTTCGTTATGCGAGAAGGGGAGCACTACTCCACTCCGCGGGTAGTTGAAACCTTGAAGTCAGAAAGACTTTCATTTGAGGCAAAGTTTCATCCTTCGTGCCAATATATTTTTGAAGAAACAGGATATCAAGATTCCAAAAACAAGCTTCTTGGCTTTGCTGACTGTAATTCAATCCATCATGAAAACAGCGCCCGCTTTGGCTGGCAGTGGCTTCATGATCAGTTAGAGATTTATGCCTATTGCTATGTAAACGGAGAACGCGTTGAAAAATTTGTAGGCGTGGTGGCAATCGCAGAAGTAAATCATTTTGAAATACAGGTATTACAAAATGAGTATGTATTTATGCTCAATGACGAACCACCGATCGCTATCACCCGTGGATCTGCCTGCCATACAGGTGCCTACTATATGCTTTGGCCATACTTTGGGGGAACGTTGCCAGCCCCACATGATGTTCATGTTTCCCTTAAAATTAATTATTAGTAAAATGCACCACACAGGTTGATAATAGGCTGAAAGATTGCACCAGACTGCAGGAAACTGAAAGACAATAAATTGAAAACATCTATATGATTTATTCAAAAAAATACATTGAATATGATTTCTATTTTCTTAAGGAAATCACGGAATTAATGGTTATTCAACTCACTGAGCTGAGTGACGGACTTGCAAAAGGAATTAACCCCAATAATGTAGCTCACTGTGCGAGAAAAATTTGCCATTCAAAGTTTGCTTTTTATCTGATCGGCAATGGCAAGTTGCTCGCTCATGCTGAGCAGATCAGTAAAATATTAAAAACCAGATCCATTTCAGAATTAGACCCATTTTTGATCGATTCCTTCGATAAGTTATGCAACCAGGCCCTAAGAAATCTTTCCGCAAGAATAAAGTATTATGAGAGCTTTATGGTTATCGCTTCCAAAAAAACAGATTAGTCAAAACGTTTTTCCATTTTGAATTTTCCCTCATTTCAAGCCTGTTAGGCATTCTGATTCTATTCATTAAAAATTACGATAAGTGATGATGCTTGCAATTCCATATGATGTAATGGAAAGGTGATAAGCTATACTAAGTTCATCGGATTAATCTTTGGTCCTTAAAATTGGTTCTCTCTGATACTATTGTTGAAATTGTTCGTCCGTAACTTTTTCCATCCAATCAACCACTTTTCCATTTAGTTGTTCCTGGATTGCTATATGACTCATGGCCATCGTAGCAGAGGCTCCATGCCAATGCTTTTCACCCGCAGAAAACCACACTACATCACCCGGACGGATTTCTTCTACGGAACCGCCCTCACGCTGTACCCATCCAACGCCTGAGACTACAATCAACGTTTGACCAAGGGGGTGCGTGTGCCACGCGGTTCTTGCGCCAGGCTCAAACGTTACCACAGCCGCGGCAGCCCGCGCATGCTCGTTCGGCTGGAATAAGGGATCTATGCGGACTGAGCCGGTAAACCATTCTGTCGGTCCTTTTCCTGATGATTGGGATCCTAATCTTTTAATTTCCATATTTAGCTCTTACGGTGAATGGTGGTCTTTCGTTTTATGTCTGTATCTACTTTATCGATGACTTGCATTAAATTTTTACCATCCAAATCGTTTTACCGGTTTCAACAGTGAGGCAAACAATGTTGTACCTGATATAAAAATAGAAATTCCTTTCATCCATGGCGGTGATGGTTTGACCATCATATGAAAAAAATCCAGCCCTTCTCTTCGAAACTGTAAATGTTACAACTATTTACCAGACATGTGCAAGGGTTGGGGATTTTTGAATGGCCAACTTGAGGGGTTGATATTATGTTATGGAGTCACTAGCGTCTTGTTGATATAGAATTTACATCGAAAATGTCGAAATTCAGCTCAAAATAAAAGAAAAAAATCCGTTAGCGTTCAAATCGTTTGAGTGTAAAAATGCTTGCAACTATTTGATAATGATTGGTTAAACTTATAATTATTTTAAAATAACAAGACGCTAGTGTTATGGAGTGGATAAATATTTTTGGAGCTGAGAAAATTCCCTTTAATCAGATTGAACACATTAAAGATAGTGCGCCTGAGATAATCATCTGGGCTATACCCGTACTTTTTATTTCGGTCCTTGTTGAGATCTTTATTACCTACAAGCAAAACAAAAAGTATTATTCGAAAAAGGAGTCGATCGGTTCGTTGGCGATAGGTGTTGGTAATATTTTAATCAGCGTGTGGATCAAAGTTGCATTGTTCTACTTGGCTGTCTGGATTTACAATCTTGTTCCCTGGAGAATGGAGATGAATTGGTGGACAATTATTCCCTGTTACATTCTCTTTGATTTCTGTAGCTACTGGGCTCATAATATTTCGCATCGTCAACGCTTTTGGTGGGCCACACACATCGCGCATCATTCAGCAGAGCATTATAATCTGACCGTGGCCTTTCGGTTAAGTTGGGTTCAATACCTGAAAATTATTTTTCTGTTTCCCGTTCCATTACTCGGATTCCATCCTATTATTTTCTTTGTCACCAATCAGGTTGCCATATTGTTTCAGTTTTGGGTCCACACGGAATACATTGGTAAACTCCCCCGATTCTTTGAGTATATCTTCGCTACACCATCCAATCACCGTGTTCACCACGGATCACAAGAGAAGTACCTTAATAAAAATTACGGAGCCACATTTATTTTTTGGGACCGCATATTTGGCACTTACCAAAAGGAAACGGAACAGGCTATTTATGGTATTACCAACAACATAGAACATAAGTCTAATCCATTTCACATCAACTTTCATGAGTATAGCGATATGATAAAGGATGTTAAAAATGCCAAGAGTTGGAAAGAAAAGTTATTTTTCGTTTTTGGAGATCCATCCAAAATCGCGCGCTACAAAAAGCAAACCCAATGAAAGTTATGCATAAATTATTATGACAAATCTCAATTACAAAAAACTTATTTTACGAATAAAGGAGTAATCCCATGAAACGATGAAAGAATTTGATGCAATAATCATTGGTACCGGACAAGCAGGACCTGCACTGGCCGCCAGGTTGGCTGCTGAAGGCAAAAAAACTGCTGTCGTTGAAAGAAAATTGTTTGGTGGCACTTGCGTGAATAACGGATGTACACCCACCAAGGCCCTGGTAGCTAGTGCCCGAACCGCTCATGTTACCAGACGTGCTGCGGATTTTGGAGTAACTATTGGCGGGGATATTACGGTTGATATGAAAGCAGTGAAAGCGCGGAAGGACAAGATCGTAAGCCAATCCACTAAGGGTGTTGAAAATTCGTTGAGGAATACAAAGAACCTTACTGTATTCAAAGGCCATGCACGTTTTGAAAGTGCAAACACCGTAAGCGTGGGAGATGAGTTATTAAAGGCTGACAAAATTTTTATTAACGTAGGCGCCAGGGCAGTGGTGCCGGAAGGGTTTAGCAACGTGAAGTACATGACCAATAGCACCATCATGGATGTTGATTTTGTACCGGAACATTTAATCATCATAGGTGGGAGCTACATCGGACTTGAATTTGGTCAGATGTACCGGAGATTTGGCAGCAAGGTTACCATCATTGACCGGGGACCGAGGTTGATTGGCAGGGAAGATGAAGATGTGTCTGAGGAAATCAAAAGAATCCTCAGTGATGAAGGAATTACTTTCAGGTTGAATGCCAATTGCCTGAGTGGCGAAATGGATGGAAATCAAGTCAAGGTCAATGTTGATTGTGACAGTCGTGATGAACAGGTAGTAGGGAGCCACCTTTTGCTGGCAGCCGGCAGGCGACCCAATACGGATGACCTTGGACTAGACAAGGCAGGTGTTCAAATGGATAAGGAAGGATACATTCAAGTAGACGATCAGTTGCGGACGAATGTGACCGGCATTTGGGCACTCGGAGATTGCAATGGTCAGGGAGCGTTTACCCACACATCCTATAACGACTTTGAAATTGTTGCCGCTAATTTGTTTGATAACGACCCGCGAAAAGTGTCTGACAGAATTATGTGTTACGGTTTGTTCATAGACCCCGCACTTGGCCGGGTGGGGATGACAGAAGATGAAGCGAGAAAGTCTGGAAAGAAAGTGCTGATCGCTACTCGTCCCATGAGTAAGATTGCGCGCGCCAAGGAAAAAGGAGAGACTAATGGTTTTATGAAAATCCTGGTGGATGCAGAGTCAAAAAAAATACTGGGTGCAAGCATACTCGGGATTGAGGGCGATGAAATCATTCACTCAATTTTAGACATCATGTATGCTGATGTGCCTTATACCGTTATTCAACGTGCCGTACATATTCATCCAACGGTATCCGAACTGATTCCAACAACGCTAGCTGAGTTGAAGCCTTTGGAGCAAGTCTAAGGGATTTGACGATTCCATATCCCTATTTTTTACAACCAGCTAAAACATCGTTCCAAAGGAATTCAGATTTCAAAAAAAATACAAGCCTTATGTTCACACAGATGAGGTTTAAAAATGTGTGAATGATGCAACATCGCTTTCGTATTGTGTAATGCTTATTTGTGATAGAGTATGGAAATTTGATTCACCTCAATGTCATAGATAAGGTGAAAGATTAAACCGCTTGCTAAAATGTTGAACAGCCCGCGATATTTCTGTTGCTTATGATAAGACGACTAAAGAGGAATTCCAGCATCATTCAATATGTGTTGATGCTGAGTCAGACATAAAAAGACAATTCGACTATGGAAACCCGGGCGATGTTTGGTTTTGAAGAACCAATTGATTCATGGACTCATTTATTTGGAGCGATTGCTGTATTGGTTCTCTTAATAAGGTTGTTTAAAAAAGGAGGAGTAGGCAGAAGTCACCCCATACCGATAATAATTTATGGATTCTCCTGTATTTTTCTTCTGTCCATGAGTGGTGTATACCATCTCTTACCTAGGGAAACTACGGCTCGATATGTTTTACGAATACTTGATCATGCAGGAATATTTTTACTGATCGCAGGTACGTTAATTGCTGTTCATGAAATCCTATTTTCAGGATTAATGAAGTGGAGTGTAATAATTCTTGCCTTCATGATAGCTGCCCTCGGTATTACATTTGGATCAATTTATTTTGATGAACTTCCAACCCACATGACTCATTCCGTCTTCCTTGCATTTGGGTGGCTAGGTTTAATATCAATCATTGGAATTTTGAAATTGAAGAATGCTATATCGATCAAATACTTAGCTTATGGCGGTCTGGCTTATACGATCGGAGCAATTATTGATTGGATACAACTACCGATTCTAATTTCTGGCTTTTTTGGATCACACGAGTTATTTCATTTTACGGTATTGATTGGTGTTTCAATGCATTGGTTCTTCCTGCTACAATCTATTCGGACAATTAATGACAATAACCAGTCTATTACATCAGTACGGCAAGAACCTAGCCATGCAATAGTTATATGATGGCCGTGCGTTATGTTAAATAGCCCACCCGGCTGACGCCAGTCGGAAGTGCTTTGGTGTCCGGGCTTGTGTGCCGGAGTGCCTCACGTAGTCAGGCTTACCTGAATCTTGAATAGAAAGTTTTTCAGCACTTACCCCGTCAAATAGGAGTAATTCAATCTCCTTCTTTCATACCGGTCTGCCTGTCCCAATCGAATCATTGGGGGTAGCGAAACACTATTGTGAAGCACGGCATGAACTTTTGATTAGGCTTTGTCATGAAACTTCGGAAGTGGGGACTGCACAATGGGTGATGCTAACGGATGAATACCTTTAGGTCACTTGAGTAAACTTTAGTTTTAAGGTCTAAACTATAAATGGCTGTTGCGGATCAATGGGAAAAAGGCTGCTACAATAAATGTGAGGGCAAGTCTTCAGCCGTTTCCTGAATGGTCAATTTTAGAAATTTTAGCCAACCTCTTGATTTTTAGAATAGTTGCCTTAGTTTTGGAGAAAGTCTTCAAGCTCCAATTTATTCTATATGATCAAACCCGTAAACGCATTACTAGCCCAAATAAAAAAGACAGATTCCGCAGGCTATTATTTAAAAGGGCGAACTATTTATGAAGGGGCAAAATGCCAGGTACTAAGCCAGTCGAGCCATGCTTTTGACCTGCTGGTTGCCGTTGATGAAGACGAAGATATTGAAATAAGTGTTGAAGAGTCTGGCCAGGAATTGAAATACTTCCTGAATGGAAAAAATGTTTCGTGGGATGCGTATGGCATAGCGGCTCTGATGCAGGTGAAGGAAGAATTGGAGAACATCGTCTCGAGGCCGGCCTTGGAAGGCAAAGCGTTTACCCGCGAAGGGATGATAAAAAGGGTACTGGGCGAACGTAAGGAAAAAGCAGATAAGGCCAACTATAAAATCGCGTTTGCTGACAATATTTATGGTGAACACACTTTGACCAACGAGAAAGGTGTAAAATATAAGGTCACGCTTCGCGATTTTGAAAATGAAACAGGCTATATCAATAACCCCGACCTGCAAACCAATAAACTTGGAACCACAAAGCATATCATGTATGCATTCGCTAAACTGAAAGCGAACCGAAAACTTTATAACCGGTTAAGTAAAACCTATCCGTTTGTAGAAATTTACCTAGATCCTAAAAATGAGTATCGCATTACCTGGATTTATCCGCACGCATTAATTCCAGAAATTGTAGCGCTGATTAAAAAGTATTTTGGTAACCGTAATCACATACCCGATGATGCCGTAAAAGACTTCCTGTTATTTATTCGTGATGCTAAAGAACACTCCCGCATTTTGATACGGCCCGAGGTAGAGGAGAAAGTAAAGCGAGCGTGGGATTTTGAAATGCTCGAAACGTTAAAGCGTGAAGTCAAGCTTGATTTTTCGACACTTAAAGTGGAGTTGTTCTCTTATCAAAAAGAAGGTGTTGAATTCGCCACCTTCCGTGACGGGGCCGTGATTGCCGATGAGATGGGTTTAGGAAAAACCGTGCAGGCAGTCGCCACTGCGATAATGAAAAAAAAGATATTTGATTTCAAACGGGTACTGATTATCTGTCCTGCCTCGATCAAAGAACAATGGAAACAAGAAATTAGTAAATTTTCGCATGAGCAAGCCGAAGTGGTGAATGGATTGCCTGAACAACGAATAAAGATTTACCGCGAAAGTAAGGCCTATTTTCTGATTGTAAATTATGAAACCATTCTACGCGACTGGCGGGAAATCAACCGGATGGAAACGGATTTTATCATTCTGGATGAAGCCCAGAAAATTAAAAATTTCTCTACCATCACGGCTCAAAGTATTAAGCTGCTCACCCGAAAACATGCGTTGGTTATAACCGGTACGCCAATCGAAAACAGGCTTATTGATTTATACTCTATTATACAATTTGCCGATCCGTTGTATCTCACACCGCTATGGGAATTTTCGTATCAGCATTGTTATTTCGACAGCACTAATAAAACCAAGATCACCGGATATTTTAATCTTCAGCAACTTAAAGAACGGTTAAAGCCCATCGTAATCCGCAGGGAAAAACGGATTGTACTGAAAGAACTTCCTAAGATAACAGAACTCACTGTGCCCGTGGAGTTTCATGAGCAACAACAGATGTACCATGCAAGCTACGCCAAAGGCATTGCCACTATTCTTAGAAAAAAATTCATTTCACCTTACGACCAGCAAAGACTGATGTTGCTCATGGCCAACATGCGCATGGTCTGCGACTCCACATACTTAGTAGATAAAGAGTCTAACATTTCACCTAAACTGAATGAACTTAAGGGAATCCTACTCGATAAACTTGATCTACGTAACCGCGATGGCAAGGTGATTATTTTTTCGGAATGGGTAACAATGCTTAACCTGATTGGCCAGATGCTTACCGAATGCGGTATTGGTTTCGCCCAACTTAGCGGCAAAGTAGCTGTGAAGAATAGAGACAAGCTTGTAAGGAAATTTGAAACAGACCCCCGTTGTAAAATATTTTTATCCACCGAAGCAGGCGGCTCTGGCCTCAACCTGCAGGTGGCAGATACAGTTATCAATTTTGAGTTGCCATGGAACCCAGCGAAAAAAAACCAACGCATTGGGCGCATCGACAGGTTGGGCCAGCGCAGTAAAAACCTTACGGTAATAAATTTTATAACGCGCAAATCCATTGAGACCAGCATAGCCTCGGGGCTTAACCTGAAACAAAATCTTTTTGATGGCGTGCTCAATGGCAGCAACGCGCTGGATGTTGTGGATTTCTCTGCATCGGGAAAAGCGCAGTTCCTGCAGCAACTCGAAGGCATCATGGAAGGTTTTACGAAACCTGAGCCAGAGTTACAAGAAATGGAAACAGCGAAAGAAGAAACTGTGACTGAAGAGCAGCTTGGCGATGTTGTAAAAGAGGAAGTGGCTTTAGAAATAACAGCAGAGCAAAGCAGTGGTGTTGCTTCACAAACGGAGACCATGGAAAATGTAATGAACCAGGGCATGCAGTTCCTGGCCAGCTTATTTAAAATGTCGACCGGCAAAGACCTGGGCCTTCAAAATCAAACAATAGAAATTGACAAAAAAACAGGTGAAGTAGTAATGCGGTTTAAAATTCCAAAGATGTAGTGGCAGAATAAATTTCATTTAAGTAATTTTATCGTGGGTGAGAGATGACCATCAACTCCACGTGCCGGCTCGAAGACTTCGTCCGGGGCATCAGGTTTTTATCATAAATTTTATGCGGTCAAAACAAATCCCGCCATTGCCCTAAGATACGAGTAGGAGAAGTTTACGTGGGAAAGAACTATGGCAAAGTAAAATTGGAGCACTAAGACCTTTTTGGCTTATATAATTGTTTTTGAAATAAGGTTACATTTAATTTTAGCTATGATGATTAGATTATCACATTCTTTGGCTGGCGTTATTGTTTTGTGTCTTGGAATCATAGATGCAAGTTGTCAACAAAAGCCGATAAAATTTCGAAAGAAAATGATAGCTGCAGAGAGTTATGAAACGGTTGGTGTTATTGATGTGAACAATGATCAGCAGCCTGATTTAGTTTCTGGCGCACTGTGGTATGAAGGGCCCGGATTTATGACGCGTCATTTCATTACGCTGCCAACCAGGTTTGATGAATATCACAACGATTTTTCTACCGTTCCGATGGATGTAGATGGCGATGGTTGGACAGATTTTATAACGGGCGGATGGCAAGACCAGTACATCTACTGGCGCAAAAACCCCGAGTCAGGAGACCGTGAATGGAAGACACAAAATATAGGAAAAACGGGTAACGTTGAAACGATCCGATCGTGGGATATTGATGGTGATGGCAGACCTGAGATAGTGCCAAACAATCCCAACAACCCTCTTAAGATCTTTCGCCTGGTGACTGATTCGAAAGGAAAGGGCACTGGAAAGTTTAATGAATACCTTGTTCATGAAACTCAGGGGCATGGTCTCGGTTTTGGTGATGTAAACGGTGACGGTCGTGGCGACCTGATCATTAATAGTGGGTGGCTCGAGGCTCCTCAAAAACCTTTCTCTGAAAAATGGATTTTTCACAGGGAATTTCAGTTGATGAAAGCCAGCATTCCTATTATTGTAGCAGATGTAAACAATGATGGTGCAAATGATCTTATTTTTGGTCAGGGACATGATTATGGACTTGAATGGTTAGAGCAGCTAAAAGACAGCGTGGGAATGCGCACGTGGAAAAAACATACCATCGATTCGTCTGCCTCCCAATACCACACGATGGAGTTGGCCGATTTGGATAATGATGGTAGCCCCGAGTTAATTACCGGAAAGCGGTATCGTGCACATGGCGATCATGATCCTGGCGCAGCAGATTCTATTGGCTTGTATTATTTTAAGTGGAATGGACAGTTGTTTGAGAAGAACGTTATAAGTTACGGTCCCTTAGGGGAGGGAAAGGGAACAGGAAACTATTTTATTGTCACAGATCTGGATTCAAATGGTCGAAAGGATATCGCGGTTGGCGGAAAGGATGGCCTGTTCGTTTTTTACAGTGAATAAATACTATTGATATTCTTATGTTCCTCTTTTTTTCCTTGGGTTTCATTTGTTCGATATCTAGACCTAATTTAAAATATCTACCGGCAAAGACCTCGGCATTCAAAATCAAACAATAGAAATTGACAAAAAAACTGGCGAAGTAGTAATGCGCTTTAAAATACCAAAGAGGTAGTGGCGAAATAAATTTCAATTAGTATTTTTATGGCGGGTGAGAGATGACCATCAACTCCACGTACCGGCTCGGAGACTTCGTCCCAGGAGCAAGTCGTAAAGACTATAAATCCTGTTATCAGGAGTGCCTGTCTCATTTATGACACTCTCACCTAATTTTGTACTTTCAATTTCTTTGTTGAAATCAAATTCTTAAAGCCATCTCTCCCTATGGAACCTGAAAACCTGTTGAACCCAGAAGAACAACTCAAAGCTGAAAACGCATTGCTCAAACTCAAACTCGAACTGGAGCACGGCATGAAGCAAGCTGACACTTCATCGCTAAGTGCAGAAGTTGAAAACAGTTGGCTAAATAACATCTATAATTTCGAGCAACAGTATAAAAACGCCAAACGGATAAAAGTGTATGACGCTATTGGCCGTCCGGCCTTTAAGAAATTGGCAGAACTATCTGGGGAAGCCGTGTCGGATGCGTTGAAAGGAATTCTTTCTGTCATGGAAAAAAAGGGAGTTGAGTTGGGCTTCTGTTGCCCCTATGACGATGCCTTGATTTACAAGTTCATTACCGAAGAACTTTTCGATCATGAAATGGATGATATGTCGGTAGCGGGAATGATAACGCATTTTATCTATGAGGAATTTCATCCAAACCATGATTATGATTTGCGTAGATATGCCAAAGAGTTTTTAGAAAATTTGCTATCGCGAAAATGGAACCAGGAATTTGATGGCTCTTCGCTTAGTAAAAAAGTTTTGTATAAAGGTAAGGAGTACGACAATGAAGAAATCGCAATTATCATTCTTGGTTTTCAGGAAGATCGTACTTTTCAACTTGAAGATGTTAAAATAGAACAAGTAAGTTTTGACGTTGAAAAAGGGGAGGGGAAGGTACAGGCCCACCTGGCATACCGTGCACACTCCCAAGGCAAAAACCAACACCATCAAGGTGATTCTGTAATAAACTTTAAACATGATTTCGGATACTGGTACATACAAGGTTTTCAACTGCCAGGGTTTGGCGATTGATCTCTCATTTCAATTATATGCTTTCAGACTTAAACTACCTTGCAATTACGGTGTCCTCAGTAATCTACTTTGGACTTGGCTCAGTTTGGTTCGGACCGCTTTTTGGTAAATCCTGGTTAAGACTCGTTGGACTTTCTTTGACAGAGGAAGATAAAAAGAATGCACCCTTTATGTTCGCCAAGACATTCCTCTTGGACTTCATAATAACTTTTCAACTGCATTGATAATTCTTTTGACCAAATCAGAGTCAATAATGGAGGCTTTGAAAATAGCAACCTTAGTGGGACTTGGATTTGTTATCACGCCATTTTTGGGAAATTATATGTATGCAAAGCGTTCGATGAAATTATTTTTGATTGAAGGTTTATACCACGTTATTTGAATCATTATCGTTTCAATCATTTTGACAATGTGGGCCTGTCTGCTGAAGTGTCTCACGGTGGCAGGCTTACCAAAATCTACATGGCAATTTTTTTTCCCGATAGCTATCGGGAGCATTTCATTTGGGTAGGCGTAGGTCTGACCTGACAGAGTGAACTTGCTCACAAAACAAAGAATAGCTGATTACTTTTGGTCAAATTAATTTCTCAGGATCCCTTTGGAAATCCTAAGCCAGCAGGCGTATTGAGTGAAGGAGATGTGAACGCGGTGAAAACCTGCTCGGCAAAGGTCTTGAACCTACTTTGTAGCATTAACCCTACTTAAGGGGTTCCTATTTTTTTGTTATCCCTGTAAACGATACAAAAAGCCAGGTGAATTAGATAAATTTAGGAGCTTACTAATCCCAATTTTTAGGATTTGGTTTTCGGTCAGTATCAATGTCTGGATTTTATCCCAAATAATCTGGTTAGTTTTTATTTACTGTGATAATTATGCACAGTATGCGGGATGTCGAGTACTTACTCCACATTATATTGGTAGTAAGACTCTCATTTTATTGAATCTTTTAAATGTTAATTAAAAAATAACATTTCCTCAGCATAAAATCAATAGGCCATTTAGCGCTCATCTGGGCCTGTCTTTTTAAGAGGGCTTTAATTTATTAGCTCCGTTTAGATTCACCTATCAAGGTCTAAAACATCCCGACCAGTTGGTCTTCCTTTCAACTATTCTTTCATTCCAATATTCTGGCACGAGATTACGTTTAGAACTGCCTAGTGGGATTGTCTCTGGCTGTCGGTTCACAAAAAAATACTTAAATCATATGGATGATGTGCTTAAAACAAAAGGTGGGGTCCGGCTTAACAAATTTACTTAACCATTAAAGAGGATAACTTTCATGTGGATGGATGGTAGGGGCAAATTTTCAGCTATGCCATACAATGAGAAGCCGGTGAAAAAAAAGGGAAATAATTAATCATAGTAAAATGAATAATCTTTTTAGAGGTTTGCTTTCCGGATATGGAGCCATGAAGCTAGGCGGTGGCTGCTTAGGTACCGTTGTAGTATTTGCCATAATATGGTTTGTATTGGGCCAGTGTAGTTGAAATTCCTCGAAGGCAACGGGAAATGGAAAAGGTGTGGTTGGATTCTTGGTTTAAAAATGCGCTTCGTTATTGCATTTTTTCCACTTCCTACTAAATAAAAATAAAGGTTTGCAAGTAGTAAGCTTTGACTTGCAATAATCCCGCAGCGGGATTTTGAATATAAAAAATTGATAATAACTAAAATCCGCTATGTAGCACAGTTTTCGAAACACTCATTATTAAAACAAAAAAAAATGGAAAAAACTTCAAAGTCCGTTTCAAACGGTACAAAAAAAGCAACACCTGAAAAAGGGTTGAAGGCGAAATCTGATGCCGCTCAGGGCCTTCGCGATTTATTCGTAGACCAATTAAAAGACATCTACTGGGCAGAAAAAGAATTGACCAAAGCAATTCCCAAAATGATTAAAAATGCCACTGATGAAAATTTAAAAGAGGCGCTGACAGATCATTTGGAAGAAACAAAACAACAGGTAACACGACTCGAAAAAGTGTTTTCGGCCATTGACGAAAAAGCTGTAGCCAAAAAATGCGAAGCAATGGCAGGGCTTACAAAAGAAGCAGTAGAAATAATGGAAGCAACCGAGCAAGGTGTTGTGCGTGATGCAGGAATAATTTTAGCAGGACAAAAAGTTGAGCATTACGAAATTGCAACCTATGGAACACTCCTTTCATTTGCCAACACTTTAGGAGAACATGAAGCCGCTACTCTATTAGAAGAAACACTCGAAGAGGAAAAGGCAGCAGATAAGAAACTATCAGAAATTTCTGATTCTATAAACGTGGATGCGGCAGATGAAGATGAGGAAGAAGAACAAGAGAAAGCCGAGTAGAACATTCTTATTAAAATAATCATGAAAAAGCAAACGCTGATAGCTGTATCATCAATTCTTTTCCTTACAACTTTTTCAAGTTGCTCTGTAGTCGGTGGTATTTTCAAGACCGGCATGGGTGTGGGAATATTTCTTGTGGTATTGGTTATCGCATTAATTGCATTTTTTGCTAGTCGAATGGGGAAGAAATAGGTCATTTTATTTTTTTTCAATAAAATAATTGCTGAAAACAGAAAACTGTTAATTCTGAAAATAATAAAGCAAAAAGATTATGGCAACCACAGTTACCAAAACAGACACGAACACCGAAAACACGGATGGGCTTGACAGATTTGTAGAAATGGTAAAGGATGTAAAGATTTGCATGCTCATCACACATCACCACTTAGGAAATATTTCAGGACGGCCTATGAGCTTCAATAAAATTGACCTGGACGGCACAATGTGGTTCTTTGGAAAAGCGTCATCAAAAAAAGTAGATGAATTGGAAGCAGACGCGAATGTCGCGGTCGTGAATGAAAAAAATAATATCTATCTGATGGTCAATGGTTCGGCTGAATTGCATGTGGACAAGTCTAAAATGGAGGATCTATGGAATCCCATCATGAAAGCGTGGTTTCCGGAAGGGATTGATGATCCTGATATGATACTGATTAAAGTAACACCTCAAGAAATAAATTACTGGGACAACAATTCAATTAAAATGGGGGTCATTGTTACAGGGAAACAGTACGATAATGGTGAACAGGGGAAAATTAATCTGTAAAAAGAAATCTATGAGTAGTATACAAAACTGCTTTGGCAGTTGATCAATAGTTTGGATAAATTTGAATTAGTGGGTTTTCATCATATGACAGGCTGGCGAAATGGGGAGCAAGAACACTGTTATTTTCCATCCTTCTTACAGTGACCAACGAAACGGTAGGCGAGTTTGTAACCCGTTTATGATGAGTACTCAAAAGACCCACTAATCAAATTTGTCTTGGAGGCATGTTAATATTCCAAACATCACTAAATACACATAATCAGAATGAAACCATTTGACAGCAACATTACTTCAGGAAAGAATAAATCCTTCTGGACTGCATCAACTAAGACAATTGCTTTTGAAAAAATACAAGAGAATGTTGATGCAGATGTTTTAATAGTCGGTGGTGGAATTGCCGGCTTAACCACCGCCTATTGTTTACTGAAAGCTGGTCACAAGATAGTTTTAGTGGAAGATGGCTATGTTGGCAGTGGCGAAACAGGTCGTACCACCGCGCATATTACGTGCGCACTGGACGTTCCTTATTTCGAACTTGAGAGAATTTTTGGAGAAGAGAAATCCAAACTTACTGCTGACAGTCACTTTGCCGCCATTGAATGGATTGCAAATACTGTAAAGGAAGAAGGGATTGACTGCCACTTTAAAAATGTAGATGGGTATTTGTTTTTGAGCAAAGGAGATGTAAAAGAAACACTAGAAAAAGAGTATGCAGCATCCAATCGGGCTGGGTTAAAGACTCAAATGTTAAAGCAGATACCGGGCATGAGAACCCAGCAAGAGCAGTGGTGTATTAAATTTCCGGATCAAGCGCAGTTCCACATTATGAAATATCTGGAAGGATTATGCACCGCTATTGTGAGCATGGGCGGAAAGATTTACACTGAATCACACGCTGAACAAATTACCGAAGAAGGGGCAAAGGTAAATGGCTTTGAAATAAAAGCTAAGCACATCGTTGTTGCCACCAACACTCCCGTAAATGATTGGATGGTTATGCACACCAAACAAAGCGCATACAGAACCTATGTGATTGCCGCCAAAGTTCCGAAGGGTAAACTGCGTTACTCGTTATGGTGGGACACTGGAGACCAGAAGTCCAAGTGGATTTCAGCTCCTTACCATTATGTGCGCCTGGAAGAATACGATAATGATTTTGATCTTCTCATGGCTGGTGGAGAGGATCATAAAGTTGGACAAGCAGACGATGAAAATATTGCCGAAGAGGATAGATACACTAAACTTATTGAATGGACTAAAGAACAATTTCCTTCCATGGAATCCGTAGAATACAAATGGTCCGGTCAGGTGATGGAGCCGATCGATTCTATGGCATTCATCGGCAAGAATCCTGGCAACGAAAACGTTTATATCATTACAGGTGATTCAGGAAATGGAATGACACACGGAACAATCGGTGGTATTCTTCTAACAGATATAATCACAGGAAAACAAAACCCTTGGCAAGATCTTTATAATCCTTCGCGCATTACTTTTAAAACTGCCGCAGATTACTTAAGTGATGGAATCAACACAGTGGCCCAATTCGTGGATTGGATTAAAGCCGGAGATGTCAAAGAAGCAATTGATTTGAAGCCCGGGCAAGGTGGAATAATTTCAGCCGGCCTAAATAAAATTGCCGCCTATCGGGACGAGCAAAATGACCTGCACATCTGCACAGCAGTGTGCCCACACCTTTTTGGTATTTTGCAATGGAACGCAGATGAAAAAACTTTCGATTGTCCCCTTCATGGTTCACGATTCACAACAGAAGGTAAGGTAATTAATGGTCCGGCAGGAGCGGATTTAAAAAAAATCGAAATCCAACCTAATTCAGATATGAAAGAGAGTAAAGAAGTACAAGAAGAAAATGTTTTGGCTTTTCATAAACTTTCAATTTAATGGTCCTACATGAGTGAACCGAAATTCATAATCGTAGTGGCAGCTTCTGCTGGCGGACTTAGTGCCCCCACAGAATTTGGTACTGAATTCAATCAGGAAATTGATGCATCGTTTTTTATTGTCTTGCATTTATCCAGAACCGGCATTAGCGATTTTCTACCTCATCGTCTCAAGCCTAGTATTTCATTGCGTTGTGAAATACCCGCAGAAGAAGTGGCTATAGAAAGCGGGCACATTTACATGGCTCCTCCCAATCAACAACTTCTTGAAAAAAGAGGTAAAATAATTTTAGGCAGAGGGCCGGAAGAAAATCGATGGTGTCCTTCTGTTGATGTATTGTTCAAATCGGCTGCTGCTGCTTACAGTACCAGAGTTATTGGCGTTATCCTTATCGGATCACTTGATGAAGGCACAGCAGGTATGCTGGCTATCAAAAGAAGCGGGGGTAAAACCATTGTACAATATCCTAATGAAGCTGAATATCCGGATATGCCCTGGTCTGTCATTAGTAACATGGAAGGGGATTTTTCTATTTCACTTTCCAAAATAGGTGAAGCTATCCTTCCCCTCACGCAAACAGAACCTGAAAAGATTGATGCTCCACAGGATGTCATCATTGAATCGGAGATCGCAGAAAGGGTCGTGGTAGACTATAAGAATATCAAGCAAATCGGTGAGAAAAGTATTTATGCATGTCCCGATTGTGGGGGCGGCCTATGGACAATTCACAATAAAGGAAAGATGGCAGATCGTTATCGTTGTCATATCGGTCATTCTTATTCAGAAAAAGACCTGATAGTCAAGCAGGGCGAAGTACTCCAATCTACATTGTGGGCAGGGTTACGTATTATGGAAGGGCGCAGGAATTTTTGGAAGAAGATGGAAGATGATCACAGTAAGAGAGGATTATCCAGGAAGGAAACCTCGTATATGAAAGGTGAAGAAATACAAGTACCTGTAGACAAGATGAGGGAGGTTTTATATGAAACGCAAAAAAAGTTATGACATTTAGGTCTCTTGATTACATAGATTCTGAAAGTTAAAGTCAAATTCGAGTTAACAATTTTTAACAATTAAATAAATTAATATGAAAACGAATGAAAAAGTATCAGGAACGTTGAATGATTTGCTGAAGATCAACAATGACAGAGTAGAGGGCTATGGAAAAGCGGGAGACGAAACGAAAGATTCGGATTTGAAAATGCTATTTCAAGACATGGCGGATGAAAGTAAGACGATTGCTTCTTCCCTTACAGATGAAATCGAAAAACTTGGCGAGGAAGCTGAGGTGGAAAGCACGACAACATCCGGAAAAATCTATCGCGTATGGATGGATGTTAAAGCCACCTTTACTGGTAAAGACCGTGAAGCAATATTAAACGCATGCGAATATGGTGAAGACGCAGCTCAGTCTGCTTACAAAACTGCCCTTGAAGACGATGACCTACATGGTGAATTAAGAGAAATGATCGAAGAACAAAAAGCTACTTTGAAAACATCTCTCGATTTGATCATAGAAAAAAGAGATGAACTGAAAGTCGTTTAAGATACTGAACTAAAATAGGCTAATCCGTGACAACGCCATCCACTATAAATATTGAATTGATCAATCTGGCGGGTGTTGTCACGGTTTTTTATGCATCCCTTCCAAATGCATTCCTTCAAATCGTTTATTTCGAATCGTATTGCCAATTGCCGATGCTAATAGAATTTACATTTTGAAACTTCGTTCCAAGGAACGTATTGGTTGTTAAGAAATGGATTACAGAGTTCATATCCTTACCTTGCAAAGAACATTTCGTGCGAAGTATTGATAACTGGTGGGGGTATAACTGGATCATTAATAGCGTATCAACTTTCAAAAGAAGGTTATGAAACAGCACTGATCGATAAACGCGATGTATGTTTAGGTAGCACCAGTGCCACAACAGCAATGCTTCAGTATGAAATTGATGAACCTCTTTATTCTTTAATTGAAAAAGTACGGGAATACGTAGTGGTTGCTAGTTATAAGGAAGGAGTTCAAGCCATAGAAGCATACAGGTGTCCCTGTTTTATAAAAAATGAGGGAGGCCGCGCTTAAAAAAAGCCACCTAAAAAGGGAGTTCTCAAATGGAACACGCAAACCACAAGGATTGAGACAAACATCTTTGCTGCCAGAGGGAAACCAACAAAACAGAAAAAGCTTAGCACCAAAGCAGGCAATGAATAGCGTCTACTCCACGATGGCTCTCTTCAATGTATAATAAACAGGATAGGCATCACCATCAACTGACATAATACCTTGTTTCCCCACGCTTTGATACAGTGTTATAGAACTTACACAAGATGAAATTAATTGGTGAATGCTCTTGTCAGTCCAGTCGGCAGCAAAAGCTGTGGGCTGTCTTGGGTCTGATTTCTCTGCGTTTGAAAGAATTCTCTTGTCTACCGATTTTGCATAAGGGTTGAATCGCTTTCGCAATGTGATAGGGGAGATGTGAATGGGAATTTCTTTAAAAATATTCTGTGCGCTTTTTACAACCTCAGCTTGGGCTTCAATAGTCTCCATTAATGAAAGATCATCAAATGCATGCTCTTGCGGTTGAATGGCAAACGTAATAAAGTCAAGGCCAGTCGGGTCGAACCGGTTTCGATTCAGTTCGGCAAAGTTGCAGTCTGTTCCGG
>CAZIOY010000065.1:0-26827 GCA_964540915.1 uncultured Ohtaekwangia sp. | reverse complement strand
TCTTTCATTCTTGAATTAACTCAATATCCGCCTCAACAACAAATTGATTTTTACATTCAGAGTTCAGGCATTGATGTACTTGACTTTGATTTCTGGTATGAGATAAGTCAAGAATTATTTCGGTCCTTGATCCACATTTATTACAAGTCTGTGGTTGATCAGAGTAAACAATTACTTCCTTGTAGTCGATCATTGTTTTAGTTCGTGCACATCCATTCATAAAGATACTCACTTCGCGTGAGGGATAGTAGCGGAAATCCTTTTTGCTGCATTGGGCCTGCGGGTGGGCAAAAAGATTGCAGCGGATAGCCCGACCCGAGGCACGAGGGGCACGCCATGAGAATTTCAGATTTGAAATTTCAAATTATCGCACCGCCAGAATCACCCCGCTATGTTGCAGCACGGTGATGGCTGCGGGGCCTGTTTCGATGGCAGCCTGTGTGGCGTTGGCTTCGAGGGTTCGTCCATCGGCTAGCTTCACTACCAGTATTTCGGTAGGCACATCGCGGAACTTATACGTCATGTGAATTTGATTCACTTGCGTTACCGAAACCTGCTGCTGCTGTGGCCCGCTGATAAAGTCGCGCATCGCATGCCAGCCCAATGAAACGGGATAGCCGGTGCCGATCACCAGGATAAGGAGTGCATACGGAACTGCCTTGCCCCGCACATATTTTATCAGGGGCAGCACACTCACCACCGGGATGAGCACACATAGCCCAGCCTTAGTACCCAATATGATTTTCCAATTCTGCACGGTGATGACAGAGAGGGAATCAACTACCCACATTAAAAACGGAGCAAACGGAATGGCGAGCAGCCAAACTGCTCCCAGCCAATCGAACGGACCACGATTCACTTTTAATTTTTCTTGTTCGGCTCCGTATTTTTCATTGAGCACAGGGATGAACCGCAAGCCAAACACAATCAGTAGCAAGAATGCGGTGAAGCCTATTGCGAAGCCATCCACCCGCCCGAAGCGAAGCCAGAAGATCAGCGGAATACCCACTGCGATGAGCACTACGCCCGGCCAGAAGGGAAGTTGTTTTTGTGGAGGTTGGCTGGTTGCGTTCATAATTTATCATTAAGAGTGAAGACAATCCTGAAGTTAACATTTACTCAATCAAATACGAAGCAGGACTCAACTACGCATTGCCACATCCAAAGCTGGCGCATGAACAAGCGGGGTGGGCACTTCAAAATTGAAAACTCAGGGAAAATCAAATCATCATGTTCATCACATCTGACCGTTTCACTTAACAACATGCAGGCTTCCGTTATATTCCTTATTAGTAGCCGCTTTGTAAAAGTGATAGAAATAAATGCCAGAAGTCAGTAAAGGTGCATCCCAATTGCTTTGATAAGAATTTTCATGATACACAACTTGAGCCCAGCGGTTGTAAACAGTCAATGAATTATTCAATGTCGCATCGATGCCTGTGATCTGAAAAAAATCGTTGTATGCGTCATCATTAGGCGTGATCACGTTTGGAATAACTACTTCGGGGATTTCGCAGGCAGAAACCCGAATAGTATCTTTTGACTCATTCCCGTATTCGTCAATAACGAAGACCGAGTATATTCCTGGCTCAGTTACCGCAAAGTTGGAGTTTGTTGAGTTGTCTTGCCATTGATAACTAACAAAGCCTTTGGCCTCAAGCATGAAGCTTTCGTTTTTACATAATAAAGTATCGGCTCCCAGATGAAGCTTTGGAATGACGGGAGGGGCTACCTGCAGCTTCACAAGAAATCCATCGCCCGTAGAAAACGGATCACTATTTTTCATGGGAAGCGCAAGCTCTTCCATCTTGAGTGTCAACCCATGTGAAGACCCACTGACATAAAAATCATTGTTTGATCCGAATGCCACAGACAGAACTGAATTCAGGCTGGGTTCAAATTGGTTTAACGAGCGCAGCACACCTGATGAGGATATCTCGCCCACCACAATGTTGGGCGCGTTTAAAATAACCTGCGAATCATTCGTGCCTCTTAGCTGATAGCCCTCAAATTCAGGTGAATTATAAAAATCAGCTGCGAAATAAACATTGCCTTCTGAACTCTGACTAAGATAAGACGATGAGAAGATGTCACCATTAGGGGTTCTTTTTTGCCATATCGTATTTCCGACCGAGTCGTATCTCGCCAGCCATGTTTGGTTGGGTAATCCTCCGGAAAGATAAAACCCACCATCATCAGTGGCCATCATATCACCGATGGTTGCAAGGTTGTACGTAGACACGCCTAAATTTTTTATCCACTTGTAATGTCCCGCGGTGTCAAACCGAATGACAAAAAAACCAAGCCCATCTGATGCAGAAAAAACCGAATTTGATATCGCTATATCTCCCTTAAATGTGCCCCCCAAAATAACTTGTCCGCGGCTTACCGTTAAACTTTGCGGATAAGCAACGGATGGATAAACAGAAGAAATGAATTTTGTTTCCCAGATCACCTTACCGTCTGGACCGAGGTGGTGAATCCAGCAATCCGTGGGTGCAATGGCCCCGGCCGGAAAACTTCCATGAGCAAAATAAATATGACCGTTCTCGCCTAAACTAATATCGCCATAATTCGAATCCGGAAAAATCTTTATCCATACAGGATCGCCAGAATTGGTAATTCTCGCTACGAATGCGCTATGTGTAAAATTAACAGATTGATTCAAGTATACATCGTTCCCAAAATCGATGCGATCAAAGAATCGACCTTCAATAATAATATCACCATTAGTATCCAGCACAGCGTTTTCGATTCGAACGTCCGAACCTCGTAAATGATATGACCACATGACTGCACCACTGGTATCATACTTTATAATAAAGGAATTTTGGTTTGATTCTGGCACAAGAATTTGATTGCCCACACTCAATGAGTCTCCAAAACCCCCAAAAAGAAATATTTCTCTTCCCGAGGGTGATACCCTTACCTCGCTGCAAAGATCTGATAATTTACTACTCATCGTTTTGCCCCATACGGGATGCTGGGCATGGCAATCATATATTTTTAAAAATATAAGAATCTGAACAAGGATAATACGTGTCATTGAAAGCCCGGCATTGAAGAATATGAAAATAGAACACGATTAATTATAAAACAATAATCCATTTATAAAAAACACATACTCCTCCATTTCATAAACTATTCAAATGAATATTGTCACCATAAATATTCAGTACGGAGTAGGTGAATCTAACTGCGATCAGTGTGGATTCACTTCCGTTTCACAAACACGCCCGGAAAATTGGGCACTGCTTTCTGTTCGCTATACACCATTTTGCCGTTGACCCACACATGAAGCACACCGGTAGAAAGCGCGGTGGAGTTTTCGATGGTGGCATTGTCGATCACCGTTTCAGGATCAAACAAAACCAGATCGGCATAGTAGCCAGGCGCAATGATGCCGCGGTTTTTGATGCCTGCGTTTTCGGCTGCGAGGCTGGTCATCTTTTGTATCGCAGTTTCTAAGGGCATCAGTTTTTGCTCGCGCACATAGCGGCCGAGCACACGGGTGAACGCTCCGTGCCCACGCGGATGTCCGCGCATGGTGCCATCGGTGCAAATGCTGCTATACGGCCACTTGATAAAATTGCTGATGTCGGTTTCGCTCATGCTCTTTGCCACAATAGTTGCACCCTGATTGGGGGCAGCGCTTTCGCGGATGATGCGCAGCAGACCTTGTGCGGGAGTCTCATTATTTAAGGTTGCAATTTCGGTTACGGTCTTTCCTTGCCACGCAGCATTAGGCGTGTATCTCACCATGACTGATGCAGCGGGATCGAATAACTCGCGTGTGGCAAACTCTGCACTGGCCAGGTTATCGAAATCTTTTTTCGGAAAGAGCACGCGTGGCGTGGAGTTCCACATGGTGTAAGGATAAACATCGGCCGTGATGTGGATGCCTTCGAGGCGGGCCTGATTTAGTTGGCGAAGAATTTTTTCGGAGTTGCCCCACTTGCTGCGCATGGCAATTTTAGCATGGGTAATCTGCACAGGAATTTTTGCTTCCCGCCCGATGGCAATAATTTCATCAATGGCTTCTTCGAGATGAAGATCTTCGCTGCGGATGTGACTGATGTAACGGCCACCTTTGGAGGCGGCTACTTTCGCCAGCTCCACTACTTCATCGCGTGTGCTGTAGAATGCGGCTTCGTATTCGAGGCCTGTGCCGAGGCCGAGCGAGCCTTTGTCCAGTTCGCGGGCAAGCAACACTTTCATCGAATCAATTTCTGTAGAGGTAGCCTTTCGCAACACGCCCCCTTTCATATACCGTTCGCGCAGCCACGCCTGCCCAGTGTAGGTGGCAACGTTTATACTCACCGGAGTTTTTTTCATGGCGAGCATAATGGAGTCGATGGGCGTGCCGCCACCATCCTGGCCTACCACAATGGTGGTGATGCCCTGATTGGTTACCGCAATGGCCGAAGGATTTTTCTCTAATGCCCAGTCGTGGTGACTATGACTGTCGATAAAACCAGGGGCCAGTGTTTTTCCTTTTCCATCGGTGGTGCTTTCGTTGGGGAACGGAGTGAGATCACCGATGTCGCGGATGCGGTCGTTTACGATTCGTACGCTGGCCGGTTTGGCAGGAAGGCCGGTGCCATCAATAACTTTTACGTTCGTGATCAGGTGCGTGACCGGTAATGTGATGGGTTTGTCTTCCCAGATATTTTTGACAAGACTATGTGCCCGAAAGTTAGAGGAGTTGTCGAGCACGATGATCGTTTGATTTTTATCGAGGTAGCGGATGATCTCGGTGCCAAAGCCCACCCAGCCTCCGGTGTGCGAAACGATTTTATTTTGTTCCCTGATAAACCAACCAAAACCATAAGTCGTGGCATTGCCGTTGTTGAGTTTGCCGGGGGTGATTGCTTCTGCGAAGGTAGCTTTCTTCACGAGCTTTTCGGTGTAGAGTGCCTGGTTCCATTTATATAAATCTTCTACGGATGAATACACGTTGCCATCGCCCACGATGCCATCGAAGCGAACGAGATCATTAAGCACTGGTTTACCTCCCTCGAATTGTAAACCAAACACGCGCGATGGTGGATAGGATTTCATGTTGAGGTGATAGACATACGTGTTGCTCAACTTAAGCGGACCGGCTATGTATTGCTGAAAGAATTTGTCGGCCGTGGTGCCCGATACTTTTTCTACCACCGAAGCCAGTGTGGTGTAATTGGTATTGCAGTATTGCCACCGTTCGCCCGGCTGAAATACGAGTACGGGTTTTTTTGCTGCGAGTAGTTCGAGCATCGATTGATTGTTGAGTGTATCGAGCAAGGTCATGTCGCCCGCAGCAATGTCGAAGTATTCGGGCAGGCCCGAGGTTTGATTCATCAGGTGGCGGAGGGTGATGTTGTTGTAAGGGAAGAGGGGCAGATATTTTTGTACGGCATCGTCATAATTCAGTTTGCCTTGTTCTTTCAGTATCATCGTCATCATGGTATAAAACTGTTTGGATACCGAGGCGAGATTAAAAGAGGATGCTGGCGTTAATGGCGTTTGTGTTTGTGGGTTGCTGATGCCGAAGGCTTTTTTATACAATACTTTTCCTTTTTCGCCAATCAACACCGTGCCGTTGAAGAGTTGGCGTTGATGCAGATAGGTGAGCACGGAATCGATGCGGGTGATTTTTTTTGAGGGCTGGGAGAAGGTGATAAGGGGGATGAGGAAAAGGACGAGGAGGAGTTTTTTCATGATGGAGAAAAGTAAAGTACGGTGGGTGAATATAGTGATTTATTGAGGTTGGATGTGATGCCAATGATTTATCACCATGGTGAGGGAGGGGGCACTATTCTTGTTAAAGTGAAAAATGACTAAATTTGAATCATGGGATTAATTGAAACCTATAAAGATCAGATTCTAAGACTTTGTGAAAATTATAATGTCAAAAGTCTGTATTCATTTGGCTCGGTCAATACGACAAAATTCGATGAACAGAGTGACGTTGATCTTATGGTTGACTTTGTGACAACCGACCCCATTGAGTATACAAATAACTATTTCGATCTGAAATTTGAACTGGAGAAAATCCTAAACCGATCGATTGATCTTCTGGAACATAAAGCCATTAAAAATCCCTTCCTGAGGGAGAATATTGACAGATCAAAAATTCTCATCTATGGACGTTGAGGTAAAGACATGGCTAAAGGACATCGAACAAGCCATTATAGAAATCAATTCTTTCATTCCGGATTTAAAGAATTTCAAAGATTTCCAAAAAGACTTAAAGACAAAACGAGCCGTAGAACGAAATATTGAGATTATTGGAGAGGCCATGAGCCGGATTCTAATGTTGACCCAGATATTAAAATAAGTGATACTCGTAAAATAGTTGATACCCGAAATAGAATTATTCATGGATACGATTCGGTTTCTGAAGATATCCTGTGGGGTATTACCATAAAAAATCTACCCACGCTCGAAAGAGAAGTAAAAGAACTTTTGGGTTAATCGTTATTGAGTTTAGGCTATCGTCTTGTTTTATTTATTTCTTCATCGCCTTCACAAACACATCAATATCATCCGGTCCATCATTCAGATAATATAAACTCACCAGTCCCTCTTCGTTCAAAAACACAGTAGCCGGAATAGAATTGGCGGTTAACCACCAGCCTTCGGGCAACGTGATCGTGTTGTGTGCGCGACCGAAGGAACGATCCCAAACTAACTCGTTATCTGATTTAAGATAGCGATTAGGGTCCGTGTAGGTTTCTTCGATGCGTATGCGGGTGGAACTGCCTTTCGTTACCGGATCAAACCAGATCACAATCACTTCTGCGGTAGGTGAGTAATCATCACCGATATCTATTCCTTTATCTTTGATGGCCTGGCCCACCAGTGTTTCCACTTTCAATGGTTTGCCATTGTCAAGATTAAACGCAGAAGGATTCGAAGCTTTGCTGCCGGCACGCACCACGTTTAAATATTTATTAACGCCTTCACGGGTTTCAGTATAGTCGTGATACAATCGGAACGAATGGGTTTCGGGTTGCTGTAAGAAGTAAACAATCTCGCGGGTTTGATAAGCGCGTTCAGGAAATGAAAATCCCATCCGCACTTTTGATTTATCCCGGCCTTGACCGGGTGGAATGTTTTCCTGTGCCATCGTGGTGGGCACTATTACCGGCTTTAAAAGTTTTCTGCCTTCGATGCGAAGCGGCACGGCTTCCGGCCCACGATTGACAAAACTGATTTTTATACGACCATCGGCTTCCATCATCATTTGTGATGGATAGTTGCAAGCGATCAACTCATACCCTTTTGGCAACACGATTGAATTTCTTTTGATACCCAATGAGCGCAGAAAAATAATTTTGTCGCCTTCGGCATAATAGCTTTTGGTATCCGCATAGGTCTTATCGATCAACAAACGATATTCAGAATTTTTTGCTACCGGCTGAGCCAATTTTATCTGTAGGTAATCGGTTTCTTTATCCGCGTCAGCGAGTTCGTTTTTCTTTGCTGCTTCTCCGTTTACAATCGTCCACGTTAATGGCTTTCCGGTTGCTAAATCGATGACACGATCCACTTTGTGTTCACTGCCTTTGCGGAGGGTGTTGTGAAAAAAGGTGGCACCCGGTGTGGTGGCCGACACTTCATATAAGATGCGAAAACTGTTGGACGCAGGATCTAACAGTTCGTAACGCGTATAGTCATCGGTGGATTGGGCATAAACACTGAACGCGGAGAGTAAACTAATGAGCAAGTAGAGTTTTTTCATGAGCATTGATAGAATGCTTGAAACTAGGACAATCTATGGCTGATTGCAAATAGAAAGTATATCATTATTTGGCTTCATACCCGATCGAAAAAAGGATGTAACATTTTTGAATCCGAATAAGTATTTTTGGTAACATGTTGACATTACCAAAAATCTCATTGCCGGTATTATTGCTGATCATGCTGCCCATCTCGCTGCATGCGCAAAAGCCCAGGAGCTATGCGGCCGTTACTACAGAGCTCTCACAAAAAATTGTTGATGCTCCATCGCCCCGTGTACCTCAAAATCTGGCCGTAGTACCCTTTACCGCGACTGCTTCTTCCGCACAACAATCGAAAGCCTTTGGCGAATACCTGACGGAAACCATCATAGGTTCTATTTCCGGTCATTCGGCAAAACTGAAACTCTTTGAGCGCACACGTATGGATGCGATTTTGAAAGAACATGAATTTATTCTCACCGACCTGATGAAGCCTGCTGCGGCTTTAAAGATTGGCCAGCTCGCGCCTATCGATGCATTGCTTTCCGGCACCTACACCAAATTGAAATCATACATCGAAGTAAGTGCGCGCATCATTGATGTGTCATCGGGTGAGATTACTATGAGCTATGTGGGCCGTATCAAAATGAATAAAAATCTATCGGCCTTGTTTCTCCCTACTACGGCTACGAACACGCTATCCAACTCAACCAACACTGCCACCACACCGGTGCAGATCACGATCAACAACTCGGTGAACGGAAACGTGATCTCCAAATCAAAATCGGTGGAAGAAATCTGCAAGGATCGTGTAGCAGAGTTTCGCCCGCGTTTAAATGATCTATCGACTCCGGAAAAAATTACTGCGGTGATTAATGAAGCGCTAAAAACTCCTTTCGACAACCAATGTGGAAAACTGCATTATGATGTGATGTATTCATTCACCCGTTTCAAGCTTGACCCTACTGAATATAAAACCTTTCTCCTTCGCACCCTGGACACCATCGCCTATCCGGTTGGTGACGAACGCGCCTATGAAATCACTCGTTATCTCACCAACGATGCGCGGGTCGATGAACCCGAATGGAAGTCCAGCTTTACTGCGCTCACACGCGTAGGAAATTACGCTATTTCAAATTACATCAACTACCTGATCGCCAAATCAACGAATCCTGAAGAAGAACAGAAATCCCGCATCGCCTCTTACTTTAAAGTGGCTTCCGCAAATAAACTGGGATTGCCCCGGCCCGTTACGTTTGAACTTGCTTTTGTGGAGATGATGGAAGGATTGAAAAGCAATCAACCATTACGACAACATGTGTATGAAACGTATTCTGCGAAATTAATAACCGATGATAAACTGAAGGTCACGTTGTTCAGCGAGCTATCATCGATGTATAAAGAAGAAGCGCAACCACAGCGCAAGACAGAACTCATCGGATGGCTTTCCACGTTCGTCAATGCGAATGAATACCCAAAGGCACATGAGCAACTCTATGATTTTGTCTGGAATTTTAAGATGACCTATAACGAAGGTCAAAATGAAATAATCCGAAAAGAATTTCCGGATGCCGACCTTCGCTTGCTCACACAGCGAAGCCATGACAAGTTTTCCAACTATGCGCTACTGACTCCCTACGCAAGCCAGAAAGATGACCGCATCAATTTTTGTGTGAAGTATAACATCCGCATACCCGGTGTGATTCCTTCGCTCGAAGAAGCCGATGTGATTTTGAAAGGCAACAACCTGTCGGAACAACTTCGCGTGATGAAACTACTTGTGCTGATGGATATTCCTCCGAAGAAAATTGAGAATACACTCATCGGGTTATTAAACAAACGAAGCCTGGAAGATCGCGGCACTATGAATGAAATTCAAACTCTGGCAATAGAAGTATTAGGCAACTGCAAAACAGCCGATGTGAAAGCGCTTGAATACATGATCAGCGTGCTTCCTCACTACGGCAATGACACCGAGGCGGCCATGGAAGCACTGGCGAAAATCGGGAAGCCGGCAGTAAAACCACTCATCAACCGTCTGGATAAAACAACTGATCAGGATGGTGGACTTCAGTTTCAGTTGATCACGTTGTTAGGAAAAATTGGGAAGGATGCCGCGTCCGCTGAAAAATCCATTCAACGTATTTTATCAATCAGTCGCAACAGCGATGTGCGCTATGCAGCCGAGGCGGCCATCCAATCCATTAAAGGGTTGTGATTATTAAAGCCTTATTCTTTCGTCTTACATAAATAACAACCAGCTCGCACCGGCTGCTGCAATGATCATTGCCGACACCAGGAACTTCAACGCAAAACTCCGGTTGCCCTGAAGGTAAGAATACAATGACTTACTAAGAAGGTTGGTGGCATTCACCATCAAAAGAGTAAGGAATGCAAACTCGAAAGTGATGGAATTACCAGCCATATCGGCAAGGTTCACGATGATGGCATCAAGACCTGCGAAGGAAGCAATCACCGAACTGATAATAAAACCTGATTGACCAAAGAGAATTAAACAGATCTTGGTAACGATCTTAATCACAATCAGCAAGCCTGCAAACTTCAGCGCAGGCAGCAATGAAAATATAGCGGTTGCTTTTTTACTTTGAGCGTCTTCCTCTTTCTTCGGTTCTTTCTGCTTAAAGAACAGATAGGCAATGATACCGGCTGTTACTACCATGATCAGAATACTGGGTGCAATAACCATCAGCCATCTGGTGTTGAGTGGTCCTACCAATAAAAATATTTGCAGGAAGCTTGCGAGGTTGGCCAGGATGGCGGCCCCTACCAGGTGATTTACAAAGGGAGCACTCTTGCTGCGCAGTGCCAATGACTGTGTTGCGGATGTGGACGAAACAAAGCCGGCCATAAAACTGGTGAGCGCAAAACCATTTTTGTTACCCACAATTCTTCCGAGTATATATCCAAAAACATCAATGCCTGTAATCAACACAACGACCATCCAGATTCTTCTTGGATTAATCAGGTCCAGGTTATCGAATTGTCCTAACTCCACGTTTAATCCGTGCATGATGTCAGACAATATTTTTAAATCGTTGAGCTTGTAGGAATAGTCGGGCAGTACGGGCAATGCCACCAGAGCAATGATCGCATAGCTGATGAATGATTGCACCTCCTGCCTGGTAAGACCCGCCACCAGCTGTGTCGTTCTGGATTTGAGCGAAAGTACAAAAACCACCAACACAAAAATTGCCACGACAATCTGTAACGGAATGATGCTGAGCATCACCATAAGCCCGAGCAGAAACGTGGCGATGGCGGAGAGTTCGCTTGTGATTCCAAAATCTTTGGTGTGCATTGCCTCCGTTATATAATACGAAATCAGCAGAAGAAAAAAACCGATGGTAATGATCAATGCCAGCGATTCATACTGATGCTGATAGAAAATACCAGCCAGTGCCCCCATTAATGAAATCAGTGAGAACGTGCGGATGCCGCCCACATGCGGATCGTTGGGATTGCTACTCTCGCGCTCGAGGCCAGCCGTTGCACCGAAAACAAGAGCAAGCAATAAGTTTGTAAACAGCTCAGAAATCATAGACAGCTATAAGTATGAATGCCGATCAATTCCCTTTCAGAAGACTGAACGATCATGATTAAAGTTAATGAGAATTATCTCAATTCCATCTGTTAACGTGAAATGTAAACGGTCATCCCATCAAGAATAATGATATTGATCATGAATTCTGAAATCAGATGACCATCGAAGAAAAAATTGGTCAGATGACACAACTCAATAACTCCACCATTGTGACGGAATCTAACTGGGGAGCAGGCAGTGATCTAAGCATCACCACGAAAGTGGACAGGATGGATAAAATTATGTCGGATTGTTAAGAAACAACCATGCGAAAGAGAATCTTATATGTCATCCCTAAGGGATTTTTTTCTATTGGGCACATGCTTCACTACCGATATTAATTCCCTAACGGGAATTGATTTTACACGATCTTGCTTAAAGTCCCGTTAAGGACGACCTTTGGTAGAAATCCGAAAGAAATACATTCAAGTCCTGTATGGACGATATATATTGGCTAAGAGTCAGCCCGGAATGAATGGAATAAAGAGTATGCATTCTTCTATGAAATGTCATGCCGGCCAAGTTTACCCGGAATAAAACACAACACCGTACTTCAATACGCGAGCCGGAATCCCGTTGAAGTGAACGGAGCAGCTTCTATGAAAAGCATAGTGAACCCCACAAAAAGTTACCATCAAAAAAAACACTTCACTCCCACAGGTGTTTAATTACCAATGGAAATCACCCTCGTCTTTCCACATCAGTTATATGCACAGCATCCCGCCCTAGAAAAAGGTCGGGGTGTATATCTGTTGGAAGATCCTCTTTACTTCAACCAATATCCCTTTCACAAACAAAAACTGGTGCTTCATCGCGCTTCGATGAAATACTATCAGCTGCATCTTGAAAAGAAAGGATATGCCGTTACGTATGTGGATAGTGTAGATGCCGATCTGGAAAGCGTGTTTCAACTACTGAAGAAGAAAAAGGTTGGTACTGTTCATTATGTGGATGCTACTGATTACCTGCTGGAAAGAAGAATTCAGCGTCATGGAAAAAAGACTGACATTGATCTGAAAAAATATGATTCGCCCAATTTTCTCACCACTGAAAAAGAACTTGATTTGCTCTTCTCGAAAGAGAAAAAATACCTGATGGCCAATTTCTATATCAAGCAACGCAAGCGGCTGGATATTTTAGTAGAGGATGATGCGCCTGTTGGAGGGCAATGGAGTTTTGATGCAGACAACCGGAAGAAAATACCTAAGGGATTGAAGTTGCCTGAAGTATACGCGCCAAAAGAAAATGAATTTGTCAAAGAGGCGAAAGTTTATGTACAGAAGAATTTCCAAAAAAACTATGGTGCAATACATTCAGTTCCATGGCCTACTACGCATAAAGAAGCAGAAAACGTATTAGAGGATTTTCTCGCTCACCGCATGAAAGACTTTGGCGCCTATGAAGATGCCATCGTAAAAAATGAAACAATCTTATTTCATTCCGTGCTCACACCGGCATTGAATAGTGGACTTCTTACTCCACAACAGATCATCGATAAAACTCTTGCGTTTCATAAGAAGCTTAACTACCCACTCAATAGCCTTGAAGGTTTTATCAGGCAGATCATCGGCTGGCGTGAATTCATGCGGGCAATTTACCTGCGCGAGGGTGTGAAACAACGCACCAAAAATGCATGGGGCTTTACGCGCAAGATTCCCACATCATTTTATGATGGCACCACGGGGATTGAACCCATCGATCAAACCATCAAAAAAATTCTGGAGACCGGCTACTGTCATCACATCGAACGCCTGATGGTGTTGGGCAACTTCATGCACTTGTGTGAATTCGATCCTGATGAAGTCTATCGCTGGTTTATGGAACTCTTCATCGATGCCTATGATTGGGTGATGGTGCCTAATATTTATGGTATGAGTCAGTATGCCGATGGCGGAATGATGACCACCAAGCCGTACGTATCGGGCAGTAACTACATTTTAAAAATGAGCGACTACACCAAAGGCCCGTGGTGCGAAGTGTGGGATGGTCTGTATTGGCGCTACATCGATCAGCACCAGAAACTCTTCGCAAAAAATCCACGCATGAGTATGATTGTCAATCTGGTAAAAAAAATGGATCCTCAGAAACTAAAAACGCATCGCAGTAATGCAGAGAACTTTCTGAGTTCGCTGTAAGAATGAAATAATAGTTATGATTCCAGAGAGTCATCAATGGCAATGCCGATGAAATAATCTGGAGAAGATGCTATGAAATACGCTAGTGCCACTTAATGGGATTGCGGGTCGTGCCACACCATGATCATACTTTATTTAAAGTAAATGAGCAATTTCTTAATGTAAATTTTCACGCTTGCCCGCAATGACATGCATAATTAGAGTGTGTTTGCACTGCTAAAACTCAACACTCACCGTACCCCAGCCGGTTTGTTTCAGGTGTCCGTGTTCTCGTGCCGGTATCCACTTCGGGCCTTCGTTGATAAACTCAATCGCTTTTGCATCAAGTTCTTTATTCAGACTTTTCAGAACATCAAAATCAGTAATCACACTGTTTGTTGTCACCCTGAATAGCAAATGCACACGCCCGTGCTCAATGGGGTTCAATTCCTTCACTCTTTGGGTAAGGTACTGTACCAACTTCGCGTTGCCTCCTTCGGGCATAGGATAAAAACTAGTTTCATCATACACATAGGTTTGTCCATCGAGGGTGCGCGACCGGCCACTCACTAATCTGCCGTTGTTAAAAAACTCTTCAAAGTACATGGATCCATTCGCATGACGGCCATACCACGTGCCTTGCTTGCGACCATCTCTGTGCTCACCTTCTTCAGAAATCACTCCGTTATCGTAGTGGTGAATATACTTTCCAGCTCCGTCTTTCACCAGTTGATTGCCCAATGAGTCCCACATGTTTTTCATGAAGTAGCCATCGATGTAATACTCTTCACTTAATAAATTTCCATTATAATGAAAACGCTCCCACTTGCCCACCGCGCGCTCGTGATCATAGCGGCCCGCAGACTCATAGGTGTTGTGATCACTGTAGTAAAGAAAAATACCATCACGTTCATTATTATCATACGATCCTTTCATCTGCACTGTACCATTTTTATAAAAATCACGCACGGCACCCTGCCACCGACCGAGTGAGTCGCGCTGACCAATGCGATAATAGGAGCCGGGAGGACCGGGCAGTTCTTCCCATTCGTCATTGTACCACACTTGCACCTGATCATATTGGGAAGGCGGTATTGAATCGGATATCTGTTCTTTTTTGATCGGTCGCAGCATGGCTAGCGGATGTTCAAGCTGCATATAGGGCCTCACCTTTTCCTGCACCCAGGCGATGCTATCGAAATAGCGATACGATTCTTTTTCAATCAGGTTGATACGGAAGTCTGCTTCTTGTTTTCGCAACACGATATAGTGTTTAAGTTTGGCCGTGTCGGAATGCAGTTCTTTCGGTAAGTAGGTGTGTGCCTCCAGCATGGCTTGCGCTGTATCCCACTCCACATATTGTTTTTTGAATCCCGTAAGGAAATCTGCATCCGAAAGATTCTTCTTCGTGAATAGGTGTGATGTAGAGTCCTCGATCTGTAACACCTTTTGAAAGAAATTAAAGTACGTAACCGGGTATCGCGGCAACGCAATGAACAAAGACACACACACTGGCAGAAGCAGATACTCCGCCACCATGGCGCGATACGATGTGTTGAATAAAGAGATTACACCGAGTATAAGTCCTCCGGCAAGACCACCCATGTGGGCGGAGTTATCTGCATTGAGTGCCTTAGCAAAAAACAAGTTCACCACCAAAAAAATAATGAAGTTGATGAGGATCGGCATCACGGGATGATCATTTTTCCGGCTCTCGGCAATTTGAACCACTAAAGAAAATCCGAAAAGACCAAAGATGGCACCCGATGCACCCACACCGATGGTGAATAGATTGAAGTATAAACTTGCCAGGCTGGCCGTGAAGCCTCCTAGAAAATAGATCCACAGAAATTTTTTTGTCCCTGTAATCTGCTCCACTTCGCTGCCCACACTAAAGAGCGCATACATGTTGAAGAGCAAGTGCATAACATTGCCATGCATGAACAAATGAGTGAAAAGACGATACCATTCTTTGCCCAGCGAGAGCGGAGCAAACTCAGCCCCCCGAAAGAGAAGCCCCTGTGTCCAAAATGGATCCGTGAAGGTGCCAATGCTATAGTAACAGTATAAAAAGACCACCCCATTGATGACTATGAGCAACAAGGTGGCCGGAAATTTCCTGAGAAATGAGATGTTCATAGATGTAGAAAGATAGAAGGGTTTTTGGTTGGGAACAATGGTTATCCAGGGAAAGTACCAGCCAGGTTGCACGTTGAAAAAAAGGAAAACAGGTCTGATGCAACTAAACACCCACGTGTTCACTCTATAGTTGTGATCGGCTCGAAAATTAATCTTCGCTTTTTGTTAACCTTTTCACCAACGGTCAGTATACCCAAGACAACCCCATCGCCATGTTTAAGAATTACGTACTGATTACGATACGAAACCTCTTTAAAAACGGATTTTATTCATTTATCAACATTGCCGGTCTGGCCATTGGCATCACGTGCAGTATTCTTATTCTGCTGTGGGTGAAAGATGAAACCTCGTACGATAAATTTCATCCCAAAGCCGACCGTTTGTATCAGGTATGGGTCAAAGCCTTCTTCGATGGAAAAATCAGTTCGTGGACTTCTGTGCCATTGCCCACCTACGAGGCATTCAAAACTGCCGACAGCAATATCAAGCGTTCGCTGGTGATGGATTGGGGCGGTGAACATTTGCTTACCGTGAATGACAATCGTCTCATCAAAAAAGGATATTGGGCCAGTGAAGAGTTTTTGGAAATGTTCGAGTTCCCTTTGGTGAAAGGTGATCCCACGCAAGTGATGGATGATCCGCGTTCTATCGTTATCAGTGAGTCCACGGCCAAGGCATTGTTTGGCGATGAAGACCCGATCAACCAGGTGATCCGTGTTGACAATGAACATGAATTGAAGGTGACGGGCGTATTAAAAGATGTTCCTGCCAACTCCTCTTTCGAGTTTGATTTTGTCATGCCCTGGAAGTTTCGCGAACAGGTTCAAAAATGGGTGCGCGATAATACTACCAGCTGGGGCAACTATTCTTTCCAGGTGTTTGTAGAACTGAATGACCCCGCCAATCATGCCGCTGTTGAAAACTCAGTTCGCATGATGCTGCAAGAGCATGGCGAAAAAGAAACCAAACCGGAATATTTTCTCTACCCATTACTACGCTGGCGTCTACATAGCAATTTTGAAAATGGAATTGAAACCGGTGGCATGAGTGATTATGTGCAAATGTTTACCATCATCGCCATCTTCATCATCGTGATCGCGTGCATCAACTTTATGAACCTCGCTACCGCACGCTCAGAACGAAGGGCACGTGAAGTGGGTATTCGTAAAAGTGTAGGTTCGAGAAGACACGAACTGATTTTACAATTCATTGGCGAGTCTACTTTTATTTCATTCATCGCGTTTGCCATTGCCATACTGCTGGCACAACTGCTGTTGCCCTTCTACAATGATCTTGTGCAGAAAAAATTATTCATTGATTACACTTCCTCTGAGTTTTGGATTTTTTCATTGGGGATGATCTTCCTAACAGGAATTATTTCAGGAAGCTATCCCGCTTTCTACTTGTCATCCTTTCAACCCGCAAAAGTATTGAAAGGCAAACCTACCATTGGCAAAGGAGCCAGCACACCCCGCAAAGTATTGGTGACATTGCAATTTGGATTTTCAATTTTGCTGATCATTGGCACGATTGTAATTTATCAACAGATCCAACTGGTGAAAGGTCGCGCATTGGGTTATGATCAGGAAAGCCTGATGGCCATTAGCTACACAAAAGAAATAGAAAAGGACTATCGCTCCATCAAATTAGAATTGCTGGGCTCCGGGGTTGTGGAGTCCGTTACGAAATCCAACAGTTCCATCACCGACATCAACTCAAACAATTTTCTTGGATGGCCGGGCAAGCCCGAAGATCTGCGGGTGATCTTCACCACCATTGCCACAGAATATGATTATACCAAAACGATGGGCATCAAAATAATAGAGGGTCGCGATTTCTCAGAAGATTTTAAAAGTGATACCGCTGCCATTCTCATTAACAAAGCAGCATTGCAGCTGATGAACTTAAAAGATCCCATTGGCACTGAACTTGACCTGTGGGATAGCAAGCGAAAATTGATTGGCGTAGTGGATGATGTATTGATGGGCTCACCCTATCAACCGGTGAAACCCATGTTTGTCATTCTCGATCCCGGTTGGATTGATGCGGTGACAATCCGGTTAAAAAAGACCGGTGATTTGCAGGCATCGATCAATGCGGTGAAAACTATTTTTGAAAAGTATGCTCCCGCCTATCCGTTTGAATATCGCTTTGCCGATGTTGAGTTTCAGAAGAAGTTTACCACCATCAATCTTACCAGTACGCTGGCGAGTTTGTTTGCAAGTCTCACCATTATCATCACAGGTTTAGGATTGTTCGGCCTTGCCTCATTCACCGCAGAGCAGCGCACCAAAGAAATTGGTATTCGCAAAGTGTTGGGTGCATCCGTGCCAAGCCTTGTGGGCATGATGTCGAAAGATTTCTCGCGATTGGTGATTATCTCCTTCGCACTTTCTGCTCCGCTGGCGTGGTGGCTGCTGACAAAATACCTGGAGCGTTATCCTATTCGCACAAGCATTGCGTGGTGGATTTTCCCGCTCACCGGTTTGATCGCGTTGATTTTTGCGGTGGCCATTGTTAGTACGCAAGCATTACGTGCTGCCAGATCTAATCCCGTGAATTCATTGAGAAGCGAGTAGGGGAAAGTAGGCAGTGGGCAATAAGTAGTAGGCAGTATTGATCTATCGACCAATATCCAGCCGTGAACAACCATTCACGTAATTTTAAGTCGCTCACGTTTCTTTTCACTAATTTCGTGTTGGTGAAAAAGATAATCGGCATCCTATTTCTCAGTGTGATCCTCCTTCAGGTGGCTGGCAGCTATGTGTATTTTATCGTGCGCTTAGCGGGCATTCGCAACGAAATGCGAGAGCAACTCAAGCATAAGCCCGATGAGCATTTAACGCTGCTTACGCTGACTCATGATGATTACCGAAAGGCAAAAGTCAACGATCATGAAGTGAAGGTGAATGAAAAAATGTATGACATTGCACGCATTGTTGTGCAGCATGATAACGTATTAGTGTACGCCCTTCATGATGAGGCTGAGGACAACCTGCTGGCTTTATTAAATGAGATGGTGAAACGATCATCGAAAGATAAAAAGCCGGTGCCTTCGCAATTAATTCAGTTGCTTACCCTTCAGTTTGTCATTATTGAAAATAAAATTCCTGCACTGGCCGGAGTGTCTGTCATACACACCACTCCCTATCAGGTTTTCGTTCCTTCGTTTATTTCAATTATTGAAAGCCCACCACCACGAGGATAATTTCTTGTTACTGGCAATTCTTTACGTTTTTTGAAAACTACAGCTCACAGGTCGTTTTCATTTACGCTGTTATTGTCAGCCATGATAGACGCGTCTATCGAATCATTTGACGCTTCGGTAGACATCGGCTAAAAAACACCAAGACTACTTTTTGTACTTTTTACTCAATTATCTGTTTTTCAAAACTGATTAAATGAAATTTTTATATACTTCTATATTCATACTTGTTGGGATTCCTGTATTTGCTCAATATGCCGAGAAGGAAAACAATCAAGACACCACGAAAGTATCGTACCTCGATGAGGTGGTAATTGCGGCCAACAAATTTCCGGAGCAGCGCAGAACGGTGGCGCAACAGATTAAAGTGATTACGCCCATGTTCATCCGTACCTTCAACGCACAAAGCACAGCCGATCTCATTTCAAATTCCGGTGTGGTTGCTATGCAGAAAAGTCAGCAAGGTGGGGGCAGCCCCATGCTGCGTGGCTTTGAGGCCAGTCGTGTGTTGCTGGTCATTGATGGCGTGCGCATGAATAACGCCATCTATCGGGCAGGGCATTTGCAAAACATAATCACACTGGACAATAATACGCTGGAACGGGCAGAGATTCTGTTCGGTCCATCCTCCACGGTATATGGCAGCGATGCCCTGGGTGGTGTCATTCACTTTTACACACGCAATCCCGAATTAGCCAAAGAGGGCGAAGGACTGAAGTTCAGCGGAAACACATTTGTTCGCTATGGCTCAGTCAATAATGAAAAGGCAGGCCACATAGACTTTGCTTTGGCAGGAAAAAAATTCGGATCACTTACGTCCTTTACGTTCAGTGATTTCGATGATCTGCGCATGGGTGAAAAAACAAACCCGGCACTGGGCGAACAGTTTGGCGTTCGCACACACTATGCACAGCGATCTGCGGATAACACCAGCGATGTGCTCGTACAAAACAGCGATCCGTTTATACAGAAATTCAGCGGCTACCAGCAGTGGGATTTGTTGCAAAAGTTTTTGTACCAATCCAGCGACCGGGTAAGTCACATTCTTAATTTTCAGTACTCAAATACGACCAACGTTCCGCGTTACGATCGCCTCACCGATCCTCAAGGAAGTGGATTACGCTTTGGCGAATGGTATTACGGTCCTCAAAAACGATTGCTCACATCCTATCAACTTAAAGTAAATGATCTTGGCGCTTTCGCGGATGGCATGACGGCCACGTTCAGCTACCAGGACATTGAAGAGAGTAGATACGATCGCAGGTTCAATAACAACAATCGCAATGAGCGGGTAGAAAATGTAGATGTGTTTGGACTCACCGTTGACTTCCAAAAGAAAAAAGGCACGAACAGTTTTCGTTATGGAATTGATGGACAATTCAACAGAGTGAATTCATCCGCTCATAAATACAATGTAGCAACGGGTGAGATCACTCCACAAAGCACGCGCTATCCGGATGGCGATAATTCGATGAACATGATGTCGGCCTATGGTACGCATACGTTACAGATCAACAATGACTGGACATTGAATGACGGTATCCGTGTCGGTGGAAGCTGGCTCCATTCAACCTTCATCGATAAAACGTTCTTTCCTTTTCCGTTTGATGAAGTAAAGCAAAACTACCTCGTGAGCAGTGCTAACCTGGGCATCATCTACACACCATCATCCTGGAAGTTTTCGCTTATGACGAGCTCCGGCTATCGTGCACCGAATATCGATGACATGACAAAAGTGTTTGACTCAGCACCTGGAAAAGTAATTGTACCCAATCCCGAACTCACTTCAGAAAAAACACTCAACGGTGATTTGAGTATCACCAAATTTTTTGGCGATAACGTGCGGGCCGAAGGCACATTGTTTGGCACACAGCTCTATGATGCCATTGTTGTACTGCCTTCTACCTTTAATGGTCAATCCTCCATTGATTATAATGTAACGCCCAGCGATGTGTACACTTCGCAAAATAAAGGCCGGGCTTATTTATATGGATATAGCATAAGTTTGCGCGCGGAACTCACCGATCAGATTGTCATTACTGCTTCCCATAATTACACCCGCGGTCGGGTTAAAAATGAAGACGCCACTGAAACTCCACTCGATCACATCCCTCCTGCTTTCGGCAGAGCGGGCATTCAGTATAATACAAATGGGTTCAGGTCAGAACTGTTTACCAATTTTTCCAGCTGGAAATATCTGAGCAACTACAGTGAAAGTGGTGAAGATAATTTGCAGTACGCCACTGCTAAGGGAATGCCCTCCTGGTATACAATTAATATTCGTGCCTCTTACGATATTAACTCTACGTTTACTTTGCAAGCCGGTGTTGATAATCTCTTTGATCTTCAATACCGTACGTTTGCATCGGGCATCCATTCATCCGGAAGAAATATTTTTGGAACAGTACGGGTTAAATTTTAAACAATAAACTAAAGGCGTCAGACCGCTTAGAGCGGTCTGACGCCTCACTAAACGATCATGATCATACGAAACTTAGTTCACCGTTTACGTCAATTTCGCTCATTGCACAAATGGATTGGCATCAGTGTCGCATTGTTTATGCTGATTACCAGCACTACCGGTGTGCTGCTGGGTTGGAAAAAAAATGTAACGCTATTACAACCCGCTACACTCAAAGGCGAATCTACAGACGTTGCGAAGTGGGTTAGTTTTGAAGCCGTATCACAATCAGCATTGCGTGCGATCGATTCAGTTACACAGGAAAAAAATTCCATCGATCGGTTAGATGTACGCTATGATAAAGGAATCATCAAAGTACTTTTCACCAAGGGCTATTGGGAAGTGCAGGTAGACGCCACCACTGGAAAAGCATTATCGGTAGCGCAACGCCATGCCGACTGGATTGAACACATTCATGATGGATCGATCATCAGTGACTTGTTTAAACTGATTTACACCAATTATATTGGTATCGGTTTACTGTTTCTCTCTATCACCGGATTCTGGTTGTGGTATGGGCCAAAGGTGATCCGGAAAGCGAAGAATCATAACATAACGACCAGATGACTGATGCTTTTGTTTCTTTCAGACGCTGATAATAGATGGTGCCATTATTCTTTTTAGCTTTGGCAGATGAGAATAATCCATGCTGCTTTCGTTTTCATTTTTATCTTTTGCATTCAAAATTATTTGATTGCCCAGGATAAATATGGCCCCGGATTTTACGTGACTTCTGCAGGTGATACCGTTAGGGGATTTATAGAATATCGGTACCACTATAACTACGAGTTTAAATTTAAATCAACATTAAAGGAAGACAGCAAAACGTTAAACGTAGATGAGATTGATCTCTTTGCGTTGGATGTAGGAAATACATATGAGAAACTGGATTTTGGATTAGGTGATCTATCTTCAAAACCAGTTTTTGCTCAGACTCTTCTTCATGGAGCTATTAATCTCTTACGGTATCAGGGCAGATTATTCATCGATGGTGGTGGATCAAACCGATTTCAGTTAGCCAATGGAAAAGGAAGAGATACGGATGACGCTACTAAACGTATCCAAAAAAATACAGGTTACTTTAATATCCTTTTTCAGGAATGCCCAACGATTGCCCGGGAAAGCGCCAAGATTACGATTAGCCAGACTTCTGTCATTGACATCGTCTCCAGGTATCATGACTGTAAAAATGTCTCCTATGTTAATCTATCAAAAAAAAGCAAAAAGAGAATTGACTTTGGATTTTCAATTGGGATAGCTACTCCCTCTATAAAATACTCAAGCACGCTTAACTTATATGGAGAAGGGCCTAACTTAGATTTCTTAGGGCGATCTGTTTTTGAGAGCTCCCCTGTATCTCCTTCAATAGGTATTATCTATATCAATAGGGGCAGAAAGCCGTCCTCATTGATTGCCCTTCAGCAAGAATTATTATTTTCACGCGCCTCATTTAAAGGCTCATCGTTTACGAATTGGGAGGCTGGTGGATATGAATTTACGGAGACGAGTACGACACTCATAAAGTATTCAAAGCTTGATTATAAAATTGGGGTTCGATTAACCCCCAGATCTAACGTGATAAATCCATACGTTAGTTTTGGAGTCACACTCATTAGCCTTTTAGGTGGTGAAATTAAATCCCATGTGACTTTTCAAATTAATGATTCAGTGGAGGAGAGAGAATTGAATCCTGTCGAAGATACCTACATGGGAACCTGGGGTGCGTTGGGTATATCGAAACCAGTTGGATCGAAACATAAATTATTCTCTGATATTTTATACGAGGGAACCCCCTTAAGCTCTCAAGGAAAAGTCAGCACATTACATTATCGAGTTGGCTTTCTTTTTTAGTCACGTAAGTAATAAACTGTTAAATGAATGTTGCTTGAGGTAATTAATCCTATCTTTTTCTAATAATCCCCGCAAGCCAAACGCCAATCGTCACTAGTAATGAAAGAACCAAAAGGATATTGAAAATCATTTTTATTTGTGTCGCCCCGCTTGCCAAATTAACTGCCACATGGTCGGGTGATGGAAACCCTACAAATGAAATAGCAATAAAAATATTCTCCACATAATCAAACAACGCAGTTAGAAGCGGAATTAGAAACAGCCACCTTAACCAACTTTTGCTTGCACCTAATACTAAAAAAATAAGTGATGAAAATGTCAAGGCATAGATAGCTGGGAAGAATATGTCACAGAGCATAAAATTTCTGTAAATATTTCTTCCTTCTTTGCCAAGATTATTCAGGTCAGCTGTGAAACTCTCCGCTGTATATCCTTTTGCTTGTAGGTCAAAGGGCGTAAAGGAGGGTGATATCTTTTGCATGGAAGGTGTGCTAGTCGGAAGCCCTGGGGTATTCATTAATATGTTAAACAAGACTAAAGCCCCAACTAAGATTAAAATAAGTGGTTTTTTAGATGTTCTTTCGATAAGAGAGATTATTTTATTCATACTGTTTATTTTGATTGGAGCTGTTTAATTAACCCTAATGCATCCCAACTTCCTTTGCCCATTCCATCGGTTATTGTTCCATTTTTAAAAGTCCAAAACCACGAACCTTTCCATGTTACTGATTTGTTGGTAGGCTCAACTCCAAGAAATTTTCCTCTATGCGTACCAGTCGCTATCCATCGAGCAGCTACTAAATCGTTCTCTGCTACCAATATGTCAGCGGTAATCCTTAAGTCGGGAAAGGCTTTACGAATTAGCTTGGTGAATTCTTTTTCTTCTCTGGCAAATTCTGACACAAAGTATTTCTCAGCAATAGTTGTGTCACCTTTGTTAAAAAGTTCTTCTACTATGTGCAGCAATAGTTTTTTGTTGGCTTCCTCAGCCCGGCTATCCGCTTTCACTTGTCCAGATGAAACTGAAATGTGAAATAAAAGTGCGCCAATTGATAAAATTGTTAGTTTCCAGTTTTTCATGAAGGCACAGGTGTATTTTTGACTGTTAGATTCAAATAGAAACCATAAAATCTACTTACCACATGGTAACTACAATAAAAAAATCAAAAACGGGAAACCCTTATAGCTGTCCTTTAACTGCTGCAGTTAATAAAATTGGAGGTAGGTGGAAACCAATTATTCTATTTTACTTATCAAACGGCAGTAGGAGATTTTGTCAGCTTGCTGTAACAGTCCCTATGATTTCAAAAAAGGTTTTGACTCAGCAATTAAAACAACTTGAAGTTGATGGTTTAATAAGTCGAAAGCAGTTTAACGAAATTCCACCAAGAGTCGAATACGCATTAACTGATTTTGGCAAATCTGTTTTACCAATCCTTGATCGTATTTGTGAGTGGGGGAAGCAATTTGTTCAAGACAAGCCATAAGAAGTCGAAATAAAGTATAATTGAAGAGCTCCTCTTTCATAATCCGAGAAGCCAATTTATGTCGTCTGGATTTTTTGTCCACTGAGAATTGCGAATGGCATGCAACCACTAGTATTGATACGGGGCTGGCATTCATTCCGTCCGTGTTTGTGTTCTTAACCAATACGCACACCCAAACTTTTTTTAGAGTTTGCGAAGTGGGTTAGTTTTGAAACCGTATCCCAATCGGCATTGCGTGCGATCGATTCAGTTACACAGGAAAAAAATTCCATCGATCGGTTAGATGTACGCTATGATAAAGGAATCATCAAAGTACTTTTCACCAAGGGCTATTGGGAAGTGCAGGTAGACGCCACCACTGGAAAAGCATTATCGGTAGCGCAACGCCATGCCGACTGGATTGAACACATTCATGATGGATCGATCATCAGTGACTTGTTTAAACTGATTTACACCAATTATATTGGTATCGGTTTACTGTTTCTCTCTATCACCGGATTCTGGTTGTGGTACGGACCAAAGGTGATCCGGAAGGCGAAGCAAGGTTAGTACTTCTCGAAGATAAAAACTTTCGCTTACACTTCGCCCCAGCCATTGCAGAAACATTTTTGTTTGTGGCTGTATGGCTATGTGCTGTTCTTCCAAAATCTCATGCCCACATTTTTCTATCACGTGTGCTTCATTAAATCTTAAACATTCCCTTTGTAAATAAAAAGTCGATTCACCTTGGTCGTCTTGTCTACCATAAACAATCAGAACTGGTGTTTTTAACTTTTTTAATTTATCTGTAATGTCCCACTTGGTTTCTATGACTTCCTTGTCAATGATTGGAATTGGTTGAAAATTGAAACTAAAAAAGAGATTGTCAAAGTTCTTCTTCGCTATTTTACTTCTATCATAGTACATAGTTCTTACATGTACAGCGACAAATTCCTTATAGGCAACAACTTCTTTACAAGTAGGGTTTATGATTTTAAGAGAGTCCAGCTCCTTCTCAGTTTTTGTTGAGAATACCTTTTGCAAGATGTCCATTGAATCCAATTCCTCTTTTGAACGCCTCGCATATTGATTGTCATAAAGCACATTCCAAACTTTATAGGAAGGAGGAGCTGAACATACGAGGATAAGATTTGAAACTGATTGTGGATGCAACGCAGCATAATTCATTGCGAGTAAACCACCCCAGGACAAGCCTAATAGAGTAATTTTCTTGACGAACTCGCCATTTTCCAATCTTAACAAACCAACTTGGCAAATACTCCACCGGTATACCTGGGCAGTTGCAAAGAATTTTGAAATAACCTGCTCGCTTCTTTGTTGAGTAAAGTTTGCGAATGAAAGTACTTTGGTCGCATCACGAACTGTTTGTGCTGGTGTGATCTTTTGCTGCAAGGAATGAGGAACTCCATTTAACTCGTGGTATATTTTATCCTGGTTAATAATCTCAATACGATTTAACTTTTACATCAACGCTCCTCTAAGAGAAGTTTCAAGTGTGCCATTTCAACAGCTTTGAGGCAAGAAAATGATATTCCAAAAAAGCTTGGTGCAAGTTCAATTGATTTTCATCAATTTCGGGTGTAAGTGGGTTGGGATTGAGGAAACGAAACGTACTTCCAAACTGTACAAATAACCGAACGCTTTTGCCCAATTCTATATTGGTATGCGCCATCACTCTATGCCAAATTTGCCCTGCGCTTATTTTGGTAAATGTTGGCAGGACATCGCCAAAATTTTGATTTTCATAATATTGAATTTGTTCTCTTACTTCGCCCCCAAAAGAAACGTTGCTATTTTCTGAAAGTGGGATGTACTTCATCTTTCCAAAGCCTTTTTTCCGGATGGTGTCATTCTTATACTTGGTGAAGTCATCGTTATACCGTAGCATGTTAATTTGCCCATGAGCAAAAAAACTGCACCCCTGTAATCATTGTTATGATGATTAAATTTTTCATCTGATGTTCATATAGAATAATGTGAAACAAGCTGCCTTGCTCTTAGAGATATATTTTAAGAATTTATTTTTTTGAGGTAATAGGGGCATTATCCTTAAACGAATAATGATCCGACAGATAGTGATTATACTACAATATTAATAGGGCTTTATGATCTGCCCTGTGTTTGCATCAAATACACCTTTACGAAACCCGTATTCCAATTGATGCATGGTTACAGGTATATCGCCAGGGAAATACGGAAAATAATGTGGCGAATTTTCGATGACCGTTGGGCTTACTGCGTTAATGCGAATTCCATTACCCAA
>CAZIOY010000064.1:0-26873 GCA_964540915.1 uncultured Ohtaekwangia sp. | reverse complement strand
TGGATGTGAACGTAATAAAGATGACGAAGAAGGAGATTGAGAAGAAGGGATTTATAGTGAAGGAGTAAATCAAGATTGAGACAAATAGAGGATATTAATGAAAGGGAATATTTAATGACATCACTTTCTGGTGAGATGCGGTTTCCTAAAATTATCTCCAAATATTGATAATCGCTTTACTCTGAGAGGAAGGTGTTTCATCCACCACTCAATCGGTGATCACCTTGCTGGAGAAACCAATTTGATGAACCCTCACCCATTACTTACCCGTAGCCGCCTTATCTAAATTCATTTTTAACAACCGGTGATTCTCAATCATGGCAGGGTAACTGCTCGCATGAACTGCAAATAAATTCTGCAATTCATTAAACGAGCTGATCAGGCTGGTCACCTTGTCCTTTAAATATTCCGGCTCCAGGCCAATGTAGCCCGAAACTTCCGGGCCTAAGAAATGCCGGACCTGCGCATCAATAAAATAAGCCTGATTGGAAGGCGCCACAGAATGATAATAGGAAAGTAACTCTTTCGTAAGTTCTATACCTTCCATCGATTTTCTAAAATTCCGTTTCTTTATAATCTGTGCCAGGTGATAGGCTTCTTTAAATGTTGCGGGCAACAGATCTTCATCAAGGGCAAGTTGATACCCGATATAGCGCCACAAGAAAATAAAATCTTCTTTTTGCTTTTCAGATAGCACATGGCCAGACTGTTGTAATCCTAATACTATCAAGACGGAGAAAGCAAGGTTGGTGCCCGCCATATCTTCCTGATTGATGGGCATCCCCCAGGCCATGTCCCAGTTTGCTTTGCCTACATAATGACGTGCGATGGCGTGGATGAGCCGCGTCTTATTGATGTGAATATGGCCATGCATATCCAGATCAAGAGTACCGGGTGTTGATACACTGATGATAAACTGTGCGGTGTCCAGCAATCGCTTGCCGGGTGATTGACGCATTTTATCAGAAAGATAAAGTGCTTTGTTTCCAGGTGAGGCAGCATAGCAATACGGCAAAGCCAGGGCGCCCAATAAGGTCATGATTTCGGTGGCGTACAATTGGAAAACCTGCTGCCCCCTCACAACTCTTTTTTCATCATACCAGGATGGTTGCTTTCTTCGCGCCAATAAAAAAGCTACTACAGGATTTTTTTTCTTTAGGGATAAAATTTCCTTTTCCGGGAGTTTGAATGTAGCGTACATCTCCGTTTGCTTATTCTTTTTGAATAAACCTTCCACCAGTTGATCCGCTGCCTGATCGCCCACGAGGCGATTTTTATCCAGAAATGTGTTGTCGGTTTTCATAGTCGTTTATAACCTATGATTATAAGTCGAAATCGTGCTAAAATGTTTTCGATTGGGTAAGTTAAGTAGTGGTTTATCATTTCTTCATGATTCCTAATCATGCCGTTGCCATTTTTTATATTGAAAAAGCCCGCATGTTTTTAAATGGCCACAAATGACTTTGTCAATAAACTAACCGCGGAGGTAAGCCGTGATGTGTATGTGGCCGCGCTTATCGGATGTCAGATTAATGATTTTGGTCCAAAAAAGATTTTTTATCTGTTTTCATAGAAAGAGTTCCCGTGCTATTAATGATGATACTAACAATATGCTTCGTGATTTAGTTGTAACGATTTAATGAAATACTTTTTTAATAAGCACTTCTAAAATAGTTCATCGCTTATAACGATTTATGAAGGGATGATGAGACTTCAATCTGAAAGAATTACTCACTCAAACTAACAAGGAAATCCACTAAAGCTTCTTTCTCCTGATCAGTCATTCCGTTGAGCAGGTTTTCATACATGAGTGAAGTTTTTATGTCCTCCGTGCGATCAACCTCCAGGCGAGGGATAACAACCACATGATTTCCTACCACCATGAGGGAAAGTTGGTTTTCGTCAGCATTCACTACTCGTCCCATGACCACTTGTCCATCTTTCTTAGTGACTCTTATGGCCATCATGCTGGGCTTGATTCGCTCGGACGGGCTCTTAATTTCCTCCATGATTTCTTCCCGTGACATACGTTTACCTACGTCTTTCAGGTTAGGACCTAATAACTCCGTTACGCCATCCACCTGATGACATCCCAGGCAGGCTCGTTCGGCAAATAATTGTTTTCCTGCTTCAATGGAATTCCTGGAATATGTTTTACTTTTTCTTTCCCTCGTTTTTATATTCGCTGAGGGCAGTGAAGGATCATGAATCAATTTGTAAATGCTGCCCTGATTTTCATAGACTACGTTATACCAATAGTCTGCCATACCGTGGCTGGCCACGTATAAATTACCATCACTCCCAAAAGCTAAACCGGAAAGCTTTGGTATATCGGCTAGCGGAAATTCTTTAAAGCTGTAGTTACCTTCTGCTGATTGATTTATCTCCACCCGGCTAAGACCTCCCCTAGTCCAGCGTTCACCCGGTCCGTAATAGGCAACGAACAAATTACCTGCACCTCCGCCAAAATCGTTATCGTGTTTATTAAAGATGATCCCGGAAGGTGCTACCTCGGTTTCCAGATTGAACACCGGTGACAGCGCCTGGTCTATGTTATACTTCTTTTTATTATGACCATAGAATCCGTCTTTTACCAACAAGTTTAATTCTTCGGTAGGATTGCCGCCACCTTCGTTATCGGCAAAGAATAAATCACCATTACTGTTAAAACTCATACCGTAAACCGATCGGATACCGGTTGCCACCCGCTCCACTTTCTTGCCATCGGTTGTAACCCGTACAATGGCGCCCCGATATCCATTAGGATCGGCAGACGGTGCGGCATTCCATGAATCAGAAGCCAGTGCAAAGTAGATCCATCCATCGGGCCCTATGCTCAAGCCGGTTGTCCATTCATAAGGATGTTCACTATCTGGAATCTGGTCAAAAACCACCCAGCTCGTATCGGCTTTTCCATCTTTATCAAGATCGAGAAATGCCCGTATCTGCTGGGCAGTTCCAATAAAAATGGTATCACCATTGTGAACGAAACCCGCGGGAGAACGCAAGCCATAGTCTTTTACGTTGCAAAATAAATCAGCCATATCCTCAAGACCATCATTATCGGTGTCGCGCAACGTATAAATTTCACCGGTTTGGTTAGCGGCATACAATACATCATTGGGGCCAAGTGATAGCTGTACTGGATTTGAAATCCTTACACCTTTTGTAATCGGCAATCTGACGGCAACATAAGGACCATAGACCGACACGGTGGTATCCACATAATTTTGATAGTAGCGTTTCGATTCCTTCTGGTTTGAGCAACCTGAAAATAAAATCAGTGCACTCATGAAGAAATCCAACAAATAATTGATTTTAAACTTACCTCTGCTAAGTAAGACGAAACGGGATAAAACTACTCTCATCGGTTTGGGTTTTATCGATAAATATAGCGAATAATTAATATTATTTCTTGCCATTGAATATCGCTAACTATACCTTACTGCTTGTGCAATTTTAAAATTACCAGACATGGATAGTAGTAAACATAAACTCATCAATGAATTACTCAATCATACCTATGTTATGCTCAAACCGTCACCCGTGGCAGGCATTGGCGTATTTGCCGTTCAGGATATTCCCAACGGATGCCGCGACATGTTTAGCAAGCCTGACAAAAATGACCGCTGGATAACCATTACTAAAAAGGAAGTTGAATCGCTGCCACCGCATGCCAGGCTTCTGGTAGAGAATTATTGTCTATATGATGAAGAAAATTATTTTGTGCCTGATTATGGATTTAAGAAAATAGATGTATCCCTTTTTCTAAATCACTCTGACACTCCCAATATTATTTCCATCCAGCAGGGTGATTACTTTGAAACGATCCGCGACATCAAAGCCGGAGAAGAATTGTTTATCGATTACGGTCAAATTGTTGATGGTGAATAATATCAAGGTCCAATAGTTTTTAGTACTATTGGAGAAATAAAAACCAATCGATTACATGATCTTCATGAAAAAATATTCTTCCCTCCTTCTCATTACATTCGCCATTCTCTTTCTTTTGCCACAAGCAATCATCGCCCAAAAGAAAGCAGAGCCAAAAGGCGACATCTACGCCCAACAGGTTCAGACAATAACAAAAGATAAGCGGATCAAAGAGGCCTTTGTGATTATCGACAACCTGGAGCCCACCACGCGCAAAGAGCACATTGAACTCAACGAAGTGCCTGCACCACCTTTTAAAGAAGCTGTTCGCGCCCAGTACTATAAGAAAATGCTGGAAGCTGCTGGCTCCGACAAGGTATGGATTGACTCGGTGGGTAATGTGCTCGCCTTGCGCAAAGGAAAAAAAGGAGGCAGAACCGTGGTGTTGGATGCTCACCTCGATACCGTGTTTCCAGAAGGAACGGATGTTACTGTCAAACAAAAAGGTGATACGTTGTTTGCACCGGGCATCTCCGATGACACGCGTGGGCTGATTGTTATGCTAACGGTATTAAAAGCGCTGGAGACAGGGAACATCGAAACCAATGATGACGTGCTCTTCGTGGCCACGGTGGGTGAAGAAGGCCTTGGTGATCTGCAAGGTGTTAAATATATCATCGAGAAAAGCAAGCTGAGGATTGATTCGTGGATTGCGATTGATGGCACGGAGATTAATCTTATCGTCAATGGTGCGTTGGGTTCAGTGCGTTACAAAGCATTGATCACCGGACCCGGAGGACATTCGTGGGGCGCTTTTGGTTTAGCGAATCCCCATCATGCCATGGCCAAAGCCATGAATTACTTTGCGGATGAGGCAGCCCGATTTACATCGACCGGAATCAAAACCAGTTTCAATGTTGGCAGAACGGGAGGTGGCACTTCAGTAAATTCTATTCCATTTGAATCATGGGCGGAGGTCGATATGCGATCAGAAAGTCCGTCACAATTGAAAAAGATAGATTCCATTTTTAAGTCAACGATGAAACGCGGTGTGGATGATTACAATGCTGGTGTAAAGAAAGGTCCTGTGTTAACAGTAAGTCTTAATCGCATTGGTTACAGGCCTTCGGGCACCACATCAGAAAAAGAGCCGTTGGTGCAACGCGCATGGGCTGCATCAAAGCAATTTATTACTAACCCGCAGTTCGAGATTGTGTCCACCAACGCCAACATCCCCATCGCCCACGGCATTCCGGCCATCACGATTGGTGGCGGTGGAAAAAGTAATCATGAACATTCGCTTGACGAATGGTGGCTCAACGAAAAAGGAAGCGATGGAATCAAGTTTGTTTTGCTGACCTTATTGATGGAAGCTGGACTGGAGAAAAAATAGTATCTCTGTTTTCGGTCGTCACGATTGAGCCTCACAATGATCATTTGCTCAAAATAAATTGATCGAAGACCCGTATCTTTGAGGTTCAATTTTATTGCAAAGAGGTTAGATGAAGAATATCACAGAGCACGAAGAGCGGGAATACCTGGAAGAAATCAAAGAAAAGTTACTATTCGCCATCAGGCGCAGTGACGATCGCGTAAAGCAGTTTTCGGAAGAACTCAGGCTGAATAAAGAATACATCCACGAGCATCGATCTGGCATGGATGAGGCCGACATGGTGGCGGCTGGTCAGTCGATCAATCGCATGGCTTCTACAGGCGAATCGGCAGTAGCGAGAAAAAAGAAGTTGATGAAGCTAAGTACTTCTCCCTATTTTGGTCGCATTGATTTCGATTCGAATAACGAAATAAATCCTGTTTACATCGGCATCCATACGTTTACCGATGAAACACAGAAAGCCAATTTGATTTACGATTGGCGTGCTCCCATTTCTTCCATGTTCTATGATTTTGAATTGGGCGAGGCCTGGTACCAAACGCCTTCTGGAAAAATCAGCGGAAGCATTATGCTGAAGCGCCAGTATAAAATCAGGGAAGGCCACATGGAGTTCATGATCGAAAACGATGTGCACATCCATGACGACCTGTTACAAAAAGAATTGAGCAAGTCCAGTGACGATAAAATGAAAAACATTGTCGCCACCATACAACGCGATCAGAATGCGGTCATCCGGAATGAAACGGCATCGGTGATGATCATCCAGGGTGTGGCCGGTTCGGGCAAAACTTCCATTGCACTTCATCGCATTGCATTTTTGTTGTACCGTTTCCGGGATGAGATTGCTTCCAAAGACGTGCTCATCATATCTCCCAACAAAGTATTTGCGGATTATATTTCGAATGTACTTCCTGAACTTGGTGAAGAGCAGATTCCTGAAATGGGCATGGAAGAGCTGGCTACCGAAGTACTCGAAGATAAATTTAAGTTTCAGACCTTCTTTCAACAGGTATCTAGCCTGCTGGAGAAACCCGATGCGAAGTTCATCGAACGCATTCAGTTTAAATCTACGTTTGAGTTTTTGAGTAAACTCAATCAATACATCATTCATTTAGAAAACAATTTCTTCACGTTCACGGAATTACGCGTTGGTAAATTGGTCGTGCCGTTTCCATTTATTCTGGAGCGACTCAAAGCCTATCATCGCATACCACTATTGAAGCGCACACCGGAAGTGGTAAAAGACGTATCGCAGCACGTGCGCAAAGAAATACAACGCAAACTGACGGGTCACGAAAAAAATCAGATCTGGCAAGCCGTGCCGCGGATGTTCAAGACGAATAATTTACTGGACATATACAAAGACTTTTATACCTGGATAGGCAAGCCTGAGTTGTTTGAAATGATGCCGGAGGATACACTTGAGTATGCCGATGTGTTTCCATTGATCTATTGCAAGATCAGGCTGGAAGGCACGCAAACCTATGATCATGTGAAGCATTTGCTGGTGGACGAGATGCAGGACTACACCCCTGTTCAATATTCCGTGCTGTCGCGATTGTTCAAATGCAAGAAGACCATACTGGGAGATGTTAACCAAACCGTAAATCCATACAGCGCTTCGTCTTCGGAAAGCATCGAGCGTGTCTTTCCACATGGCGATACGGTAAAACTTTTCAGAAGCTATCGATCTACTTTTCAGATCAGCGGTTTTGCCCAACGCATATCCCGTAATCCAGACCTTATTCCGTTGGAGCGACACGGACAAGAGCCGGTAGTGAAAGGTTTCAATAGCAACGAAGAAGAAATCGAAGAAATAAAAAAGCTGATTAGCGATTTTAAAAACTCCAAACATCCTTCAATGGGCATTATCTGCAAAACACAGCAGCAGGCAGAATTTGTTTACCAGGAAGTGAAATCATCAGCTGTGTATTTGCTTACGGCAGACACTACCTCGTTTAAAGAAGGCGTGATCATTACTACCGCTCATCTCGCAAAGGGATTGGAATTTGACGAAGTGATCATTCCATTTGTTTCCATTCGTAATTATCATACCGATGTGGATAAGCGCATGCTGTATATCGCTTGCACCAGGGCGATGCATCATCTTACACTGACGTATACGGGAGAGAAATCATCGCTGATCGTGGATTGAGATACAGAGAAATCAATTCGCAGCGGGTTGTCGGAATTACCCCGCAATTTTGTCGGAATCATCCCTCTGGTTCAGATCGGCACGCGATATATTTAAGATTGTTATCCCCCTTATAAAAATCAAAATCGTTGCTTACGCGAGACTATTTTTTGATCTGATCGGTGCCACCTACTCGAACATTTGTGTGGATGGACTTCAGCCGGGCATCGCGTTCATGTTGTTGCCGTTCACGATCGGTGGATTGTCGTACATGTATTATCACAAGCGACTGAGTGCTTCTGTAAGTTGAGCCTTGTGTGCATAACGCACATTATTAACTGTTAATAGTAATTTCTGCTGAAGCGCTACGCCTTCAATCCATTTCGCGACAACTTGCAGAACGGTGCAGAGAATTTCATTCAACTGCAACAAAAGTTCAGCATTTAGGGTTATAGGTAATAGTTAATTGATTACATTTTTACCGATGATAGTTTAGTACGAAAAGGAACCCTTATGGACTCATTTCTCAAGCGCCTTTATAATAGCCATCAGGATTGCCCCACCTGCATTCACCCCGGGGAAGTGACGACTTTCTTTGATGCGATTCTAGGAGCTCTTTTCCCCGGCCTTTGTAAGGTCACCTTTGAATCCGAAGCAGTATTTTCGGATTATCTCGAAAAGATCAAACGACAGTTGGAAGAAATTATCGTTAATAGTCGCGGGCATAGCGGACTTGATGCAAATCAATTAGCTACTCAGTTTTTTAATAAACTATCCGTTGTCTATGATTATCTGACGGAAGATGCTGAGGCGATGAATGAGAGTGATCCGGCTGCGAAAAGTTCAGAAGAAGTAATTCGTATCTATCCGGGTTTCTATGCGATTGCAGCCTATCGCCTGGCGCATGAGATGCACCTTCTTGGCTTACAGGGTATACCCAGAATAATTACGGAATATACGCACGGTAAAACGGGCATCGACATTCATCCAGCGGCACGCATCGGGAGGCATTTTAGCATTGATCATGGAACCGGTGTTGTCATTGGAGAGACTGCGGTTATCGGCAACCATGTCAAGCTTTACCAGGGAGTTACCTTGGGAGCATTAAGTGTAGAAAAAAAAGATGCGGAGAAGAAGCGCCATCCAACGGTAGAAGACCGGGTGATCGTTTACTCAGGGGCAACCATATTGGGAGGCCAAACCACGATTGGTCATGATAGTATCATTGGTGGTAATGTTTGGCTTACCCGCAGCGTGCCCGCCAACTCCAAGATTTATTATCAATCTAAAATGTCGGAAGAGGAAACACAAGGATTAGATACGGTCATTATTAAAGCAGAGTCAAAATGAAATTGGAGGATATCATTGGCAACACTCCCTTGGTAGAGATAACGCACATACCTCATAATCCTTCTGTTACTATTTATGCCAAGCTCGAAGGTAATAACCCAGGGGGAAGCGTAAAAGACCGCGCAGCGTATGGAATGATTAAAGGGGCTCTGGATCGGAATGAAATAAAACGAGGCGATCAATTGGTAGAAGCAACCAGTGGCAACACCGGAATTGCGTTGGCTATGATTGCGCGGATCATGGGATTAAACATGACGCTTATTATGCCGGATAACTCTACGCGTGAACGCGTACTGGCCATGGAAGCCTACGGTGCCAAAGTTATTTTAACTCCAGCCGCTAAAACAATTGAATACTCACGGGAGCTAGCGGAGCAGATGGCCGCGAAGGAAGGATATCACATGCTTGACCAATTTGCCAACCCGGATAATTATCGGATGCACTATACGACTACTGGCCCGGAAGTGTGGAGAGACACGAAGGGTAAAGTAACTCACTTTGTTTCTGCCATGGGCACCACGGGCACCATCATGGGTGTGTCGCGGTATTTAAAAGAACAGAATCCATTGATTCAGATTGTGGGAACCCAACCTACCGAAGGCTCGAGCATCCCAGGCATTCGCAGATGGTCACCTGAGTTCCTTCCAAAAATTTTTGAACCACAGCGGGTTGATCGCATCGTTGATGTCAGTGAGGAAGCGGCCAGAACAAAGACACGGCAATTGGCTAAGGAAGAAGGAATTCTCAGTGGTATGAGCAGCGGTGGTGCCCTGGTGGCTGCATTGACAATAGCAGAGGAAATAAAATCCGGTATAATCGTGTTTATCGCCTGCGATCGCGGAGATCGTTATCTTAGTTCAGACTTGTTTGGTTAATCCATCATTTAACTAGGAATCGATTTATTTGTTTCGAGGCAAGTGAGTATTCCCTTACTTTGAAAAGCATTTTGTTATCCTGCTAATAAATTGAACGATGAAGCAGCAGCTTTTAGATGAATTAATCAACACCACGTATGTCATGCTCAAGCCGTCACCAATTGCAGGCATTGGCGTGTTTGCCATTCGGGATATTCCTAAAGGATGCCATGTTTAGTAAGCCCGATAAGAATGATAACGGATAAAGATTAGTCCTACTTTGTCATGTTTCATCCCTACGGATTCAAAATTTATATTCTACCCCAATTCTACCAACATATAGTCCTTGCGGAACTGCATAGATGCCGATATGCATCCGATATCGGTAGAAATCCGGCCAAACGTTTCTAGCCAAAGTGCCATCGGCACGAAATATTTTAAAAATGACAAAGTAGGATTAGTAAAAAAAGAAGTGGAAACCCCGCCCCTACATGCTCAGCGGCTTATTGCAAATTACTGTTTGTTGAATCCATACTTTTATTGATGGTAATGCGGTAAATTCAGTTTCCAACCGATGATCCACTTCGAAATTGTACTGCCGATTTGAACACTTCGATAAATACATCTTGTGTTACTTCTTCAGCTTCTTCAGCATTTTGCAGATAACTCAGTCTTGTATTATACACACGCTCTTTGAACTCCCTATAAAGCTCTTTCAATGTTCGATGATCTCCACTCGCGATTTTATTAAAAAGATTGATAAAGGGATCCGCCAAGGATGTTCTTTTATTAGAAATAGAACCTTCTTACCCGAAGAAGGTTTCCGAAGGTAACAGCTTTTTTCTTCTTAATTCAGAACAATACGAATGAGTTAAAGTTTAACGGCCTGCCTGGCAATTAACTTCCATTTACCTTTTTGCTTTTGCCACACCTGCAAAATACCAATGTTAACATTGTTTACAGCACCTCCGGAACCCGTAAGTTCTGCCTTAAATTTATGACGAACGATAGCGTCATTGCCCGCAAACTTTATCGTCTGTTCAGAAAGTTCAATGCTATTAAAATTACTTTTGCCACTAACAATGGCGTCAACAAAAGCAGCCTTATCTTCTATCGCTCCACTGGAGTGACCGTAACTAAGTTGCTCAGCCGTTAAACTTTCCAGCGTACTTTTATCAGCATCAATCATCGCCTTACGGAGTGTTTCCACTGCTGTAGCAACCATTTTTTCATCGGTTGATTGAGCCGATACCAGAGAGATTATGGATAAACAAAATAAGGCGAGTATGGATATCTTTTTCATAAATAAATTCATTTAGCGCTAACAATATAGAGGGTTCATGGGTCTTTATAAAAACCGCATATCAAAAACCTCAATTAGATCGAATCGGCATAGCCTTGATTTCGTAATCTCACTTAAATTGAAAAGGTGAATTCAGGTAGTTGCATGATTTTCCCTCCCTGCTTAGCAGATTCATGGGCAAGTATACCCACACACGTGATATTGGCCGACTGCGCTGCATTAGGATATGGCTGTCTGTTCGCCTTAAGTGAACTAATAAATTCATGTACTAAATGAGGATGAGAGCCTCCATGACCAGCCCCTTGTGTAAATGAAAGATGTTGATGTTCATCTGCATCATACACACCTTTGGTAGTAAATCGTTGAATGGATTCAGGCAATAGCTTCGCATAATCAGGGCACTGAACTTCTTCCGGAATTTCGTGCTCCGGTTTTTTTGCAGTATGAACCACCAGAGGTTGACCTTCAATCAAAGGCCACTCTACCGTTTTCTTTGATCCATAGACTTCAAAGCTTTCGCGGTACTGGCGTGCCACATCAAAAAGTGATCGATACACATGAGCACTCAGATCTGAATCCTTCAATTTAATGTGAGTTGTTTCAACCGCATAGGGAGAATTATAATGCTTCTGTAATTCCTCGCGGATGGTGCCTGATCCAAAGCATGAAACATACTCTGCTTCTTTTTTAAGTAAGCCTAGCACCGGACCAACGCAATGGGTAGCGTAATACATCGGAGGAAGTCCGGGCCAGTAGTTAGGCCATCCATCCATATCTTGTTGATGACTGGCTTTGATAAACTGAACTTTACCCAACTCACCTTTTTCATACAACTCTTTCATGAAAAGAAATTCACGGGCGTACACCACGGTTTCCATCATCATGTAGGTGAGGTTCTTCTCTTTGGTGAGATGAACGATTTCTTCACACTCTTCAACGGTGGTAGCCATAGGAACGGTGCAGGCCACATGCTTACCCGCCTTCAATGCTTTGATGGATTGGATGCCATGATTCGGAATAGGTGTGTTGATATGAACCGCATCAATGTCGGGATCTTGTAATAACAAATCGTAGTCAGTATAGCGTTTCTCAATACCAAAGACATCCCCGATCTCATCGACTTTTGACTTTGTGCGCTGGCAAATGGCGATCAGGTTTACACCCGGATATTTCTTATAAATAGGAATAAACTCGGCACCAAAACCTAATCCTACAATAGCGATATTGATTTGTTTACTGCTCATATACTTAGTCGTTTAATAGATTCTTTAAAAAATTGACTCCTTCCTGCGCAAAACCATCCTGAGTTGGCGCAAGATTTTTCCAGATGCAAACGGCACCGGCAAGTTCTTTTATTTCGGGCGTAAAACTTTCGATGGATACAACACCTTGATAATTAATATTAGCTAATCCTTTCTTAAAAGAATTCCAAGGTGTTTGTCCTGTGCCTGGCGTGCCTCTGTAATTTTCTGAAACCTGTATGTGGATCAGCTTATCTCCTACGGAGGTAATGGCCTGTTCAATATTTTGTTCTTCAATGGCCATGTGGAAACCATCCAACAAAATTTTTGCGGCCGGGTGATTGACATCACTTACCAATCGCATCACATCTTCTGCGGTATTGATCAGATCCGATTCAAATCGGTTTAATGGCTCCAGGGCAATCTCTAATCCTCGTTCATGAGCAAGCTTACTTACTTTATGAATGTTGGTTACAGCCCGATGCCATTCTACTTTGCGTTGCTCGGGTGAAACCATTCTTGCTTTTCCAACCGCAGAATACATGGGGCCTGCCAAGAATTTAGCGTCCCACTCATTGCAAAGATCAAGGCATTGAAGGATATAATTAAAACAGTTTTCGTGAACTTTCGGATCTTCGTTTGTTAAGTCACGTGACGGACCGAAAGCACCACATACGATAGGATCAAGTCCTTGACGTTGTAACGCCTCTTTAACTTTCTTTCCGTCTATTTTTTCAGGATACTCTACAGGAATTTCAACGGCATCGTATCCCATCGATTTTATTTTGGGAAACAATTCAACAGTTTCCGTTGTGAAGGGAGAAGTCCACAACCAGGTGCTTACACCAAACTTTACGTTCAGGCTCACTGTTATTTTTTATAAAGGTGATTTCGCTAATACTACTTTCATCGTTCCATTCATGAGCGACCAATGCCCTGGGAACGTGCATACATAAGGATAGTCTCCTTCTTTTTTCGGAGCTACAAAGGTTAGTTTTACCGTCTGCTGTGGGTTCACCAATTTCGTAGAGAAGAGTACTTCCGCCACATCAGGAACATATTGTTTCTCTGATCCTTTGGGATCTAATGCGAGTTTGTCTGCAGCCTTTCCAACCGTTTGCAACGCTCCTATTTGAGTGATCACCAGATTGTGCTGCATGAAATCAGGATTTTCAAAAACGATTTCAACGGCTTTGCCTGCTTCTACCGTAAATGATTTCAAATCATATTTCATTTCATTCTTGATCACTTTAATTTTAATCACGGTAACCGGGCCATCAGGTAATATTGAAGTCGCCTCTGTAGACACAACCTGGTTTAGATATGTATCTGTGAATAATTTGCCAATGGAAATATCTTTAAACAAGCTTTCACGTGATCCATATTCCTTCTCCACTTCGAACTTCCATATTCCGGAGAGTGACACCTTCTTCCCACCAGCCTGAATAAACATATCTTCCGGTTTACCATAAATTCCACCACCGCCCCCAATATCATCTACGCGAATGGCGATCACATTCCTTCCGGCTTTTAATATCCCAGCGGCAATCTCATAGTTTCTTTTGTCATTATTTTTTTTTTCAATGCCTCCTACTTTTACGCCATTGATCCACGTTACATCTGAATCATCAATCGGACCTAACGAAATATTTCCTTTCTTACCCGCTGCGCTAGCAGGAAGATCAATCACCTTGCGGAACCATATCACACCATCCATATTTAATCCAGCTTGTTCGATGTACTGAGGAAGCGACAGGTCTTTCCATGCGCTGTCGTCAAGGTCTGCCGCTTCACGATTTCTTTCATTCACCTTATACTTATCATACTCAGGATTGGCCGCAAGAAATGCATCAATGAAACCCTTTCTATGATGATTGGCAGCTACGTAAACAGCCTTCGATAACCAATCATCGCTCATTATACTTTCTTCCAAACTCATTTTATAAAGCGTTTGACCCAATGATTCTGATGAAGAAATTTCCACTAAGGAGATTATAGCAGCCAATCTGGTATCAGGATCTTTATCGTTTAGAATGTTCGATGCGGTAACCGCCTCTTCAGTCCATTGTGATTTTGAAAGTATTTGAATGGCTGCCTTTCTTACAGGGGCTGATGGATGTTTCAATGCATTCATGACTACGGCTTGCGCATTGTCATCTTTGGTTAAAGCTCCTAAACCATCTATAGTCCACAGTGCGTGTGCTGCCGCATACTGATTACCTGACTCATCTGTTTTTTCATTCCTCACCAAATCATATAAGTCGGGCAATACATCGAGGTTGCTGCGTTCTACCAGCAACCGTTGAGCGGTCATTCGCCATAAGAGATTATCATTATTCAATGCATCAGCAAGTTCTTTGGGTTGTTCCTTACTCAACGTGATTGGATTATATTCCTTAGCCTCTCTGCTTATTATTCGCCAAATGCGTCCGTGCGATTTATCGCGCAATGGATTTTCGTAGGCATTTCCTTTTCCATTTGTGGCTGCGAAACCGCCACGTTCTGGTGTTGGCGTAGGATTGTGTTGAATGATGAAGTTATACCAGTCCAGTACCCACACGGCACCATCAGGACCAACCTTTGCTTCCACGGGCGCTACCCATTCATCCGCACCAGCGAATAAATTCCAGCCATCTTTCTCCACGAAACCTGCTCCATTTTTTTCAATGCGAGCGATGTGCACAAGATGTCCTGTTGGTTCGCAAACAAAGGCAACCTGGTTCCAGAATTCTTTTGGATAATTTCGTGCCGTATAAAAATTATGTCCTGATGCTGCGGTGAAGCCACCGAACACATCCACTTGTCTCACTTTATCCGTGATGGAGTGCATCGCATAGTGACCATCAATTTTGGTGCTTCCACCTAATTGAATTCCTTCAATACCTTGCGCTGCTTTGCTGGGTATGCCCATGAATACACTATGTGTGTTATTTGCAGTTGAAGCAAAAACATCGTTGTTTTCAGTGAAGCCTAATCCCCATGTGTTGTTGCTGGTGCCGGTCATAAACTCAAAGCTTGAAATATCTGGTTTGAAGCGATAGATGCCTTGCGCGAACTTTCTATTCTCACCGGCTATCATACCCTCAAATCCGGAATATCCAACTACACCCCAGATCTGATTATCATATCCATATTTTAGATTAGATGGTCCTGCGTGTGTATCATATGTGCCCCAGCCATCGATGAGCACTTTCTTCACATCGGCTTTGTCATCGCCATCGGTATCTTTCAAAAATAAAAAATGTGGCGCTTGTGAAACAATGATTCCTCCATTTGAGAAAACCATGCTCGTGGGGATATTCAAATTCTCAGCGAAGACAGTAAATTTATCGGCCTTGCCATCGCCATCGGTATCTTCGCAAATCTTGATGCGATCATCTCCAACACCTTTATTATCTCGTACTGTGTTTGGATAGTCAACCGTTTCAATCACCCACAATCTTCCTTTCTCATCCCATTCCATGGCAATGGGATTAATGATGTTGGGTTCAGATGCAAATAGTTTCAATTCGAAACCAACAGGTACTTGAATCAATTTTGCAGACTGTTCAGGTGATAAAGGATCTTGATACTTTGGTGATGGGCTTCGCTTTTCATAGTTAGGAATACCATCGGCATCGCGATAGACCAGTGTAGGAATTTCTTTTCTGAACTTCTCCCACTTTGTTTTTGCTTCGTCACCTACGGCCCAAAGAATTCCTTCCTTCATCAATTGTTGAAACCCGGGATTGCTCCAGGTGCGCTCATCATGACCATAAGCGGTATAGAACACCCTTCCCTTTCCAGATTCTTTAATCCATGTCCACGGTTCATGATGATCACCTTCAACGCGCTCCATCAATACCACTATGTCCTTGGCAACTTTATCGTGCACATAGGTTTCATCCCATGTTCCAAATTCAGTGAGCGCCTTAATGATGGGATGATCTTTCTTTAAAATCGTGGCGGTGAACGTGTCGGTCTTATGACTCTTGAACTGGCCGCCCACCAGATCGATATACTTAGGAGAATTCTGAAAGCAGAAGCTTGCACAATGCACAGGAATAAATCCTCTGCCCTTTGTAACAAAGTTTAATAACGCGGTTTCCTGTACAGGAGTAATCTGCTCATGATTGGCGTAAATCATCAAGCCATCATATTTGTCTAAGTTCTCTGTATTGAGATCGGCTGGATTATCGGTGTACGTAAAACTGATTCCTTCTTTTGAAAGCGTTGAAGCAAGCAAGGGCATATTGATAGCCGAGTTGTGATGCTCACTGTTATGTCCTAAAAAAAGGATCTCCAATTTTCCTGAATCATCCCGAAGGTTTTTAACGGACTTGTTGCAGGAATTAAAAATGAAAATGAAAAACAGTAAAGCAAATGCGGAGGTAATGAATCTCATAGGAGCTCTGATTTGGAATGCAAATTCTCTTAAAAATTCCTTAATCCTTTACTGTTTTTTATCAAAAAATGACTGTATTTTAACATCAAATAGAGTAATAAGCTTTTTCTAATGGTAAATAAATACCACTCAAAAAGCGTGTTCATCAATAATGTCTGAATAATTGTTTGTATGAAACCTGTCCAAAAATCCCCGATATCTGAAAATTATGCTTTCGAAGTAAAGTATTTAACAGCTCCTCATTTTGATCACAACTGGCATTTCCATTCCGAATATCAGTTATTCTTGGTCATGGAAGGAACCGGAACGCGATTCATTGGTGATCATGTTAGTCCTTTCAAAAAAGGAGATCTGGTTTTCACAGGCCCTAACCTTCCGCATCTCTGGCAAAGTGATCTTGAATATTTTAAAGACGATAAAGAATTCATCACCGAAGGCATCGTCATTTACTTTCCGGAAAACTTTTTAGGTAAAGAGTTTCTTCAGAAGAATGAGATGTATAAGATCAAGCAGCTGTTTCACAAAGTGCAGCGGGGCATGGAGATTCATGGCAATACGGCAGAGAACGCCATTGCCATTATTAAGCACCTACTGCATGTAGATGACTTTGATCGCATCTTAACATTATTGAATCTCTTAAATCAACTCGCTAATTCTTCTGAATACAAATTACTAGCTAGTGAAGGATACTCCAATTCATTGAAGGAGACGGAAACCGGCAGAATGAATCGCGTACACGCGTATGTAATGAAAAACTTTCGCGATAAAATAAGCCTGGAGGAAGTTGCTGCTATCGCCAATATGAGTCCTTCTTCCTTCAGTCGGTATTTTAAAATCCATGCTAATAAAACATTCTCAGATTTTCTTACGGAGATCCGCATCGGTTATTCCTGTAAACTACTTATCAGTCAAAAAATAGATATAGCACAAGTGTGTTACGATAGTGGCTTCAACACGCTTTCAAATTTTAACAGGCAATTCAAAGCTTTTGCACATTATAGTCCTTTGGCGTATAGAAAGAAGTATTCAGAAATTTCTTTTCGCTGATTTAAAATACAAACACGTATTGAATCTAAATCGGTTTCATAAAATCTTCCTTCAGCACAGTATCCATGGACTCAAGAAGGAAATCGGCATTGCTTTTTGAGAACACCATGGGCGGTTTTATTTTTAATACATTGTTAAATGGTCCATCGGTGCTCATCAAAATTCCTTTGTCGCGCATGCGGTTGGCAAAATAAGATGCCTGATCTGTGGCCGGTTCTTTGGTTTCTTTGCTCTTCACTAATTCAATGCCGATGAACAAGCCGGGGCCACGCACATCTCCGATGATTTCATATTGATTCAATAAATTGGTCAGGCTATTTTTCAAATACTCACCTATCACTTTTGAGTTTCGCTGCAACCCTTCTTCTTTAATCACTTTTAAAACTTCTAAACCAATTGCGCAGCTTACAGGATTGCCACCAAACGTATTGAAGTATTCCATACCATTTTTAAACGCATCGGCAACTGCTTGTGTTGTAACCAACACCCCAAGCGGATGTCCATTTCCAATGGGCTTACCAATGGTGACAACATCAGGCACTACACCATGTTCCTCAAATGCCCAGAAGTAATCTCCTGCCCTGCCACATCCCGTTTGCACTTCATCGGCAACACAAAGACCACCCGCCTCGCGCACATATTGATAGGCTTCTAATAAAAAACGTTTTGGCAACTCTACCTGCCCGCCACAACTGATCACCGATTCAAAAATAAAAGCAGCTGGATTTCTTCCCTCCGATTGAATTTTCTTTACGGCTTGCTTAACATGACTGGCATATTTACTTCCAGCGTCCGGATCGTTGGCTCTGTAAATACCCCTGTATACATCGGGTATAGGAACGACATGAATGTGAGGCGCAGCACCTTTACCTCCGGGCCCATCAAACTTGTAAGAACTGATCTCAACACATCCGTTGGTATTTCCATGATAACCCACTTCTGACACAATCATGTCTTTTTGATTGGTATAGGTTTTAGCCAGACGCATAGCGAGTTCATTGGCTTCGCTACCGGAGTTAACAATGAACGCGACATTCAATGCAGATGGCATCGTAGATAATAATTCCTCTACAAACTTCACCATATTTTCGTGCAGGTATCGTGTGTTTGTATTGAGCACTGCCATTTGCCGCTGGCCTGCTAACACCACACGTGGGTGTTCGTGCCCCACATGGGCTACATTGTTTACCGTATCTAAATAGCGTCTTCCAAAATCATCTAATAAATAAACACCATTACCTCTTACCATCTTGATGGGATCGTGGTAAGAGATGCTCATGTTTTTACCAAGGTGCTGCTTTCGGTAATCAACAATCTCCTGTTTGGTTAGTGTCTTTGGTTGCTCAGAAGATTTGCCATTAAGTAACAACCATGGATCAGGTGAAATGCTTGTCCACAAAGCACGCTGCTGTGCTTGCGCTACACCCGGAAAATCTCCTTGTTTCCCCAGCATGTTGAGGATGATTTGAAAATGCAGATGGGGTGGCCAATTACCATTTTCATTTCGTGATCCAATCTGTCCAATTACCTGACCTTTCTTTACTGATTGTCCTACCTGAATGGAGCTTAATGAATCCGTAGTGAGATGTCCGTATAATGTATAGAAGGTTAAATCACCGGCTACTTTGTGTTCCATGATAATGGTGGGACCATAATCTCTTTCAGCCCGATTATTGGCAAAGCTGTGTATGGTTCCATCTAAAACGGAAAATACATACTCTCCTGATTTAGAAAAGAAATCCATGCCGGTATGAATGGTGCGCCATGAAAGCGCATCGTTACCAGGAATAGCAAACGCATCCGTAGTGTAAAATGCACGAGCTTCTTTATATTTTCCAATAGCAAGTGTTGCGTTTGAGTCATGCATTACATGAGTAACCTGCCTGTCTAACTTATCAGGATCAAGCAAGGTTGTGCTGGTGCCCATATCAAGACTACCCACACTTAAATCAAGCCAGATGGTGGATTGCTTTTCGTTAACCGGAAAGGCAACCGATGATGAGTTGCCGGAAGCCCACTTAATAAACTTCTGATTGGTCGTGCAAGGTTCCAAACCACATGCTTGCCGGAATGCATAGTGTGCTAAATCAGGATGAACATTTCTGAATTTTCCCAACAGGTCCCATGCTTGCTTATCGCTGATTTGAAGATATACATTCTCAGGATGTTCAATACGATTTAGTTCAGAACAGGTAACACTAATGAGCAGTCGCGCGGCTACCAAAGCAAACAGTGCTGAAAGTTCTTCTTCTGTAATTGCAAATGCCCGATGAAATCCTCTTACAACATGACAAGCCGCTTCCAATGGATCGGGTTTATTCATCACCGCATAAGCAATAGCGATGGCCAGTTCATTGATGGTATGGGTGTACACTACATCTCCAAAATCAATAACCCCAGGCACGTGAGGATCTTTTGGATCTAAGCTCACCAAAACATTATAGTCATTGGCATCATTGTAGTTTACGCTCTTGCGCAGGGCAGGAAATGCCTGCTGCTCGAAGAGTTGATAGAAATAGGTTACCAGTTCTCTCCGGTCAGTTTCAAACGTATTCAAATGCGGTTTTATCCATTCCGTTTGGGCAGGATCCCACTTCATAAAACGATGCGCATCAGGACGATCAAAATCTGCCAGTGCCTGGCAAAGCTTACCACACAGTTCACCTAATCGTTCTAATAATAACCCGCTATGCGGATTAGCATTGGCAAATACTCTTCCTTCCACCCAGGTGAGTAACCGGACAAAATGTTGACCTCCCTGTTCATCTGAAATCGTGAGAATATCTTTTTGGTTGAGCGAGGGAACAAGGGCGGAGACCTCGAGGTTTGAAGTTTTGTGTGAAAGATGCCGGATCACTTCATTTTGCAGTGCCAGATTCTCAAGACGTTCGTTGGCGTTGGCGATCTTTAAAATGTAAGAACGCAAGCCATCCTTAAGGCGGTAATTGAAATCCAGTTCACCAGGTAAAAGCTCAGCAGTGACATCAAGTGCGTAGTTGGCTTTGACAAAATCAACTACGTTTTCGATTGTAAATTTCATGTTGAAAATGTGATGCGGTCAAGATAGATAAATCAGTCCAATTCGGAACTAAAATTATAATAATCTTAGCTCGTTCTTTGGTGTTAGTAACATATTAAACATTCAAACGATCTAACCCCACGCCATTCATTCCGGATAAAGATGGCACGGTAGTAGTCCCATTCAGGCATGATCAACTTTGACGACACGCAATTGCTTCAGTAATAGATGGGCTGCTCTCATTCCACGATTACGAAGCTGGTGTGCTAAAAAGATTCTAATTCGTTCTTAACTTAATATGAGTAAAAAAGACCACATTATTGTAGCAGAATAGATACACGAAGGCATGAGGGCAGAGACAGGCTAAACTCTGAATTCATTCATTCAACTGAAAAATTGATCATCTGACCGATCATTTTGATTGGCAACAAAAAGTTTTGTTGATCGTAAGCGTTATTCGAAGAACTTTACTACATCTTATATCTAATAAAAGAACATGACAAACCGTATTCGAAACTCATCACAACTGGTCGTATTGGTGCTTATCATCATGATTAGTGCATTCGGCTGCAAGAGTTCAAAAAAGGCGATGGAAGCCTCGAAGGAGAAAGCCAGAATTGAACAAGAGGCAGCACTCCGTCAGCAACAGGAAGCGGAAGCTAAAAGGAAAGCAGCCGAAGAAAAAGAAAAAGAATTAAAGCAAAGAGAAGCCGAGGCAAAGTTGAAGGAAGCAAAAGCAAGTACACCCAAGGCGAGGCTTGGCGAATATTTTACAGCAATATCAAGTTCCCCGAATGTAACTTCTGCCAATAATAGCGTTAATGAGGCACTTACATTATTTGCTTCACCTGAAACACCCGTGTTGATTGTTATTAGCGAGGCGGGCGGCCAAAAGGACTATGACCGACCTACTACCATCAAAGACTATCTTAATTACTTAAAGGATCAGAAAAAAAATATCAATACCGTATCTGACCTGAAATTCGACAGCGCAGGTAAAATCATTGAGTTAGAATTAAGAAAGCCCTTATAGATAGAGGTTGATCTTGTATTAAAAATATTAAACACATTCACTATGAATAACCTCACAAATAAGTATTTGTTCGCTTTGATTACAAGCATACTAATTACCAGTAGCCTACTCGCTCAAACAGGTGAAATCAGTCCAGAAAGAAAGCAAGCTATCGACTCCCTGGCTTTGGAGAAGGTTCGCGACTTAAGCAAATACATTAGTATTATCGGCAGTAAAAATACAGCCTACTCCGAAGCTACCCGCGTGATGGATCGTGCCGAAGAACTATTTGCTGCGGGCAGCGAGATGGGGGTTTCTTCCCTGAACACAAAGGAAGTTAATTATTATAAAGTGCGTAAGTACTTTGAACGATTGATCGCCTTGAATTATGACCGTGTCTCTATCAAATGGTATGATATCCATTATATCAGCGACCTGGAACGCCAACCCGATGGACGATATGTTGGGGTTGTCACCATTTATCAGCGCTTTGAAGGCGAATCTGCGGATGGTATGAAATATAAAGACACCACCAAGAAGGACATTACCATCTACGTGGAACGCAAGAAGACACAGATCCAGGGAAGAACGGTAGAGTTTTGGGATGTGCTGCTAGGTGACATTCGTGTGACCGAAACGAGTATTTGAGGAGTTGCCTCATTATGCGGTTAACTTTTTTGTAATGATTTTACTGAATCCGATTGTGCCGATCCTCACATCATGGACTGCGACACGTGCAATCCCTCTGATTATTTTATTGATCATGGTCGGTTCTCCGTCACAGGCGCAACTGGTGGACGACATGGCCGATGAGAGTAAACTCTATGCAGAGTCCAAACAAGTAAACCAGTTTTTCAGGCGGTTTAATGGCGAGGAAGATGAAAAGGGAAACCGCTACTATCCGCGCGATAAGCAATATCAGAGTGTCAAGCTTAGGAAAAAATACTTTGGAACACTGTTCGATGAAGGTAATACCGGCATGAGTACTTCTCTCAAGAACGATTTTTCAAAACATCTACTGGATAACGGACGAACGGTCCTGCTGGACTTTCACGGACCTAATTGGTTTTCGGAGGTTAACACGGTATTTACCATGAACGGAAAGGATCAACCCGTAATTTTATTCATGGAACTAGAGAAAAGCCATCTCGGATATAAATGGGTGATCCGGAAAATACATGCCGACATATTTAAACGCTCCTTCGATCGTGACACCACAAAGGTTGGTCAATTTCTTCACCCATTGAGTCACGAGTTGGATTTCATGAATCTTCGCAAAGCATTTGCAAATAGCGACAGCATTAGTCAATTCACAGTAAAGCAATTTGTACCCGATCACCTAACCATATTTTTATACGAGATCAAAAAAGGAAATCTAAAATTTAAATCCGTGAGTGAAGTAAAATTTCACTTCTTTCAGATTGATGGATGGTATTTTGAACTTTCTGATATTAACCGGCCGGGCTACAACACAGGCTGGCTAATATCCAATCTAATGAAATTAAACAATGATGCCGAAAAGGTTCTTTTAAGTAGATATCTGTACCATGAAACGAATTAATGTATGGCTATTTTCACTGTTCCTGTTCTTTTTCTTTACTACAGAAGCACAAAAAAAAGCAACCAAGAAACCGGCCACTCAGAAAACACAGGTTACAAAACCGGTTGTTGAACAAAAACCGGACGTTAAGGAAGATGAAAAGAAAGTTCGCAATATGGTGGCTTTTTTTGAATACATGCTCAATACACTTGGCAGTAGCAGTACTCCTATACGCGATAAAGAAGTACTGATCACGGAAAGTTATTCTAAAATCTTTCGTGACTCTAAGGTACAGATAGAAGATGATTTGGATGAAGATCGGAAGGTGATCACGAACAAAGACGTGGTGGCCTATCTGAAGGATGTCAATTTCTTCTTTCGGGATGTGCGATTTGAATTTACGATTGATGAAATCAAAGGCAGCTCGCTGGCAGACGGCCATAACTTTTACAAAGTTACGATTACACGAAACCTGAAAGGGATTACATCCGATCAGAAGGCCGTCAACAACACGCAGCCACGTTACCTCGAAATCAACTACAACCCCAAAGATCAGGATCTTAAGATTGTAAGTATCTACACCAATGAGTTTGATGAAAAACATGCTCTAATGAGTTGGTGGAATGATTTGTCCTACGAATGGCAATCGATCTTCATTCGTAAGCTAAATTTAAACGATAGTGTTAGCCTGGGTGATGTCAAGCGCATCACGGCCATCGGTGAATTGGATATTGGTAACAATCAATACATTCAAACCCTTGAACCGCTATCGCAGTTACTCAGCCTTAAATATCTGGACGTTTCCGGCACGAAGATTAGCGACCTCACTCCTATTCGCAATCTTACCGAATTAGAATCGCTCACTGTCAGTGACACACCAGTAAAAGATCTTTTACCTTTAAAGTACGCAAGCAAACTGAAAAAGTTGAATATCAATCACACCGATGTCATTGATATTTCTGTGGTTGAAAAAATGAGTGCACTTCAAAGTCTGGAGATGAGAGAAACTCAGGTTATTGATTTTGCTCCAATAGGATACCTTACGGAGTTGGAGAAATTAGATCTGAGTACCACCGCCATTGTCAATCTTGCTTCGTTGGAAGGCTTGACGCAATTAACAGAATTGAATATCTCCAACACGAATGTAGAGGACCTTAATCCATTAAAAGGGTTGAAAAAAATGCGACTGCTTGAACTCGACAGCACACGCATACAAGCGATCGGTGCACTGGGTAGTCTTGAAAGTCTGAATGTACTGCACGCTAATTATACATCGATTTCTGACCTGACACCGCTTCAGAATCTGGAACATCTTGAAAAAATATATTGCGATCAAACGAAGATTCAGCGCGAGGCTGCGGATGCATTCATGGCGGCCAATCCTGCGGTGCTGGTTATTTTTGATTCAAAAGATTTAAAAGTTTGGTGGGATTTGCTGTCATCTGAATGGCGTGATGTTTTTAGCAAGACAGCAAAGATTGGTGTAACACCCTCGAAGGAGGAATTGGCTTTGCTGCCTTTACTGGATTCGATTAACATTTCGGGCAGTGGTCGTATCGATAATCTGGAGCCTCTCGTTAAACTGCAAAAGTTAAGAACCATCATCGCTGGTAAAACCAGCATTACCGATTTATCCCCCTTACGCGAGCATTCTGAAATCCGGTATCTTGACATCAGCGAAACCAACGTCACGGATCTTTCAGTCCTCGTTCATTTCAAGATGTTAACTGTGTTAAAAGCAGATGATAGCAAAATCAAAAATACTGAATCATTAGACATACCCAGCCTTAAAAAATTCTACGCAGACAATACTGGAATAACGGATGATATGGCACGTGAATTTCTCAGGAAAAATCCCACCTGCTTGTTGGTGTATAAAACAGATCTTCTTAATATTTGGTGGAATAGCCTGCCTGATAACTGGAAAAAAGTATTTAGCAATCAGCTTGTATCAGGTGCCCAGGCAACGCGTGAAAGTCTTCATGGGCTAGTAGAGCAGCGCGCATTACATTTCAAAGATGCATCAGTCAGCGATCTATCCGCGTTAAGCGAATTTGTTCACCTGGAAGAACTTCATTTCTCAGGAACGGCAATAACCATTCTTTCTCCGATCGATAACATTAAAGGACTGAAATCATTACATGCTACCAACAGTCCTATACAGAATATTGAATCACTGAGTGAGTTAAGCGAGCTGGAGGATCTGGATATTTCGAACACAGCGGTGGATGATGTCTATGCATTATGGAAGTTGAAGAAACTGAAAAGACTCAATTGTGCGGGAACACAAATTAAGCGACTCGATGCAATGGAGAAATTAGAATACCTTGAATTTTTGGATTGTTCCAATACCAACGTAAGCAAACTCAGCCCGCTGGATTATCTACCCCTTAAAACGCTAACGTGCTATAACACGAAAGTATCCAACCGCGCCATCGAGAACTTCAAAGCCAGTCATCCAGACTGTGATGTTATTTATTACCGGTGAGTATCCATAGAAGTCATGTAATCCTGCTATCCAATAGGCAACATCCATTACCTTTGCCGGGCTTTTGCTAAATTGATTGTATGTCGATACACATTCATATTCCCGATCACATTCTGTATGAAGATGATGCGGTATTGGTGATTAACAAACCAGCAGGCCTGATGGTGGAACCCGATCGCAATGGATATCCCAATTTATTGAATCAGGTAAAAAGATATCTCAAAGAAACTTCGACCTTGAAGGAAGAGGTTTACGCTCAACATATTCACCGGCTGGACCGGCCGGTAAGCGGGATTGTATTATTTGCCAGGCAGCGAGCAGTGTTGAAGAATTTAAGCGAGCAGTTTGCCGAGAGGAAAGTAAGAAAGTATTATCAGGCCCTGACCGCACAAGCTCCGGCATCACGAACAGGCACTCTGGAGCATTGGCATCGCAAGGAAAAGAAAAAGGCAGTACTCTATGCAGAAGAAGTTCCCTATTCCGAAAAGGCAATACTTTCGTATGAGGTAAAGGATTTTTCGGAGAATCGCTTTCTGTGGAACATTGAATTGCAAACGGGTAAATATCACCAAATACGCGCGCAGCTAGCTTACCTGGAATGTCCAATTCTGGGTGATAGCATCTATGGGTCTACCCTTTCTTATCGCCCTGATTGCATTGCGCTCCACGCCTGGAGGCTAATCTTTTTTCATCCGATCACCCATGAAAAGTTGAGTATTGAATCAGTGTTATCAGATCTCCCTGAGTGATGCTGCGAAACTTTGCAGTAATTTATTTGGCTAATGCTTTTGTTATTGATACTCCCATAAGCTCATACACCTGTTTCATTTCACCAGCTTCTTGAGGCTGAGATATAATTACATGTAATGAATGGCCAATGTTTAAACAGGCACATGTCTTAACTGAAAAAAATAAAACAGTAAGTGCGGGCATGGCAAAGACAAATGAATAACAAGGGCTGTAAAATAAACTGGCAGTTCACAAATAAGGAAGCTCCAATAAAGCTCAAAAGACTTTATCCGTCAATTCATGATTAACTTAGCACTAGTGAACAGCCTCGATGATAAAATCAGTATGAACATCGCGGGATGGAGCTATGGTTTTTCCCTTACAGGCATCCCTAATTTCTGTTAACACACCAGGCCGGAGTGGAAGTGCGTGTTCCTGCGGTTGGTAGGTGGTGCCGGTAGGATAATCTACTCCGGGTTGATCGGTCATCTCAATATGATTTCCCA
>CAZIOY010000063.1:2115-26949 GCA_964540915.1 uncultured Ohtaekwangia sp. | reverse complement strand
GCGATTCCCGCAAGGAATAATAAAATTATCTTTCTTTTTAGTTTTGACTGATCAGCAGGGCTCATAACTCGTATTTGTTTAGTACTTGAAAGTACAAACTTTTTTGTTGTAGATATTCTTTAACAAGATTACCTTGGAATACGAAACCACTACCATGAAACTCATCACTTTTTTTATTAGCCTTTTGCTGTTGTCATATATGGCACCCGCAGCACCACTTCGCGTGGGTGTTGCCGGATTAACACACAGTCACGTACACTGGATTTTAGGAAGACCTGATCGCGGTGATATTCAACTGGTGGGTATTGCCGAGCCTAACAAAGCGCTGGCGGAAAGATTTTTAAAACAACATGAATTACCGATGTCGCTGTGGTTTGCCACGTTGGAAGAAATGATTTCTGCTACAAAGCCCGAAGCGGTCACTGCCTTTGGTTCTATCTATGAGCATCTTGCTGTGGTGAAGGCTTGTGCTCCGCTGGACATTCATGTGATGGTTGAAAAACCGTTGGCCGTAAGTTTGGATCATGCTAAACAAATGCAGGCACTCGCCACGAAATACAATATACAGTTGCTTACCAACTATGAAACCACCTGGTATGCCACCAATCATAAAGCGTTTGATTTAGTGAGGCAGGATAAACTGGGTAAGCTCCGTAAAGTGGTAGTTCATGATGGTCATGAGGGACCGAAAGAGATCGGAGTCAATTCCGAATTTCTGGATTGGCTTACCGATCCCAAGCAAAATGGAGGAGGAGCCGTGATTGATTTTGGATGCTATGGCGCTAACCTGATCACGTGGCTTGCCAATGGCCAACGCCCTACTTCTGTGATGGCAATCACGCAACAATTCAAACCTGATATTTATCCGAAAGTTGATGACGAAGCAACCATTGTATTGGAGTATCCCGGCATGCAGGGCATCATTCAGGCATCGTGGAACTGGCCATTCAGCAGGAAAGACATGGAAGTATATGGCGCTACCGGCTATGTGCTGAGCGACAATCGATCCGATTTGCGTATTCGTTTGAAAGGAGAAAAAACCGAGCGAACAGAAACATTGAGCAATCGGGAAGCTCCGTATGATGATCCTTTTGCTTTGCTCGCAGCGGTGGTTCAAAAGAAGATTACCTTGCCAGCTTATGATCTTTCTTCTCTTGAAAACAATATGATTGTAGTGGAAATTTTAGATGCCGCAATACAAAGTGCGCGCACAGGTAAGAGAGTGGGGCTAAAAGAAAATAAGTAAATCAAATAGTATGTTGGTTAGTTAACCTATGACACTAAACGATTTTAAAAAAGAAATCTGTAGCTGGAAAATTTCAAAGCAGAAAGCTATCTACTTTGTTATCGGTATTGCTGCATTATTACTTTATGAGTTTGTGGCAAGACCCTATTACCGCCCCTACATCTACACGAACAATATTAATGATTTCCATATTGCCGATACCATCGGAAATTCGTTGGGTACCATTGCTACCGTATTTGGTTTTCTATTTCTGTTGGGTGGCGAAAAGAGTCGCGATTTATTTTTAATAAAAACAGTAACGATTAGTTTGGTGGTGTATGAGGTTGCACATCCATTGCTGGGCAAGCCCATTGATCCGTGGGATATTCTTGCCACCCTTCTGACGGGAGTAATTTGTTTGATGCTGCACGGGCTCGTTCTAAGGGGGAATGAAGCAACTATCTGAATAAGCTATTACTTCTTCAACTTCTTTTCTAAATAATCAGCGGTAGCTTTATTTACTTTCATTTGATTGCGGTGCATCATAAAGTGATGGGTGTCGTCCGGAATGATGAGTGTTTCCATCGGCACGTTCTGTTTCCTTAAGCGTTGGACAAGATCCGTACTTTGACTGAAGCGAACATTGCGGTCATCATCACCATGAATCACCAGCACCGGTGACTTCCAACTTTTTACATACGCAGTGGGTGATGATTCCCAGGCAGTCTTCAGAGCGAGTTCAGCATCGGGCGCTCTTTCAAATTTGTCTGGAGTAATCATGTTTCGGGTTCTATCAATGGTTCTGTCATGTACGCCATGTATATCTACACCGGCAGCAAAAAGATCACTGTTTTTTCCTAATGCGAGGGCAACAAGAAATCCTCCGTAAGAACCGCCATAGACACCAATCTTTTGAGCATCGACATTGGGTTGTTTTGCCAGCCATTCTGCCGCTGCTTTTATGTCGAGGTATTCGGATGCACCCGCACTTCCGGCAGCTTTTGGATTATGAAACTCGTATCCATAACCAATGCCCAACCGGTAGTTAACTGCCAGTACAATAAATCCACGGCTCGCCAGATACTGATTCATCGCGTAAGCATTTGTGTAATAATCGGAATAATGCCAGCCCAGCAACATTTGCCTGGGAGGACCACCATGTATATAAATAATGACAGGTTTCTTCTTGTTGTTACCGCCCGGTTGTTCAAACCATTGAGCATGGATGGAAAATCCATCCGGTGAATTGTAAGTGATTTGCTTTGGTGTCACCAGTTTGGTTTGAGGAAACAAAGCGGGAAGCAGATCAAGACCCATCAAATTTATTTTTCCACCATTCACCGCCATCGTGCTCGTCATAGGTGGGCGCTGTGTGGTAGCACTGATGAAAACAAGTGTTGCACCATCTCCCGTGATGGCAGGCGTCCACTCCAATCCTGCTCCGGGAGTCATCACCTGCATTGCTGGCTTGTCGACCGGTACTTTTACTATATGTCTCCGATCGATATCAAGGGGATCTGTTCCTGCATTGGCGGTAAATACGATCCACTTTTTGTCTGCGCTCAATTTAATGTATTCGCACATGAAGTTGCCGGGTGTGAGAAGGATAGGGTCACCACCTTGTTCGGCAATGGAATAGAGATGTGGCCAGCCATCGTGATAGGAAAGGAATACGATTCGCCCTGCCACCCAGTGCAAATTGGTTCCACCGTGTGTGGAAGGTACTGAACCCCGAAGTGTTTGTGGCGCGGTCCAAAGCTTTTTGATTTTACCAGATGCAGCATTGCCTGAATAGATAGCCCAGGGATTATGCTGACGCGTTAATATAGAGTCAGGTTCGCCACCACCACCGTTCATGCGCACAAATGCGATTCGTGTTCCATCTGGCGACCAGCGGGGAGAGACATCACGATCATAGTCGGGTTCCATCCAGGTGATGGGTTGTGTGGTGCTATGGTAAACACCAATGAAGGAATGATCGTTGCGGTTGGATTCAAACGCAAGCTTCGATCCATCGGGCGACCACACCGGACTGGTGTTGCTTCCTCTTGCTGAAAACAATTGTGTAGCGGCTGCGCTTCCGTCAACGGGTACTGTCCAGATTTGTCCGCCTTTGTGAAAAGCCACCGTTCCTTTTGATGATATGACGGGTTCTTCACCATCTCCTAGCAAGTTAGGTTCTCCGCCTTTAAAGCTCACACTCCAGATTTGTACCTTAGGTAATAGGGGAGACGAAGATGGGTTCACCGGTTGATGGTCATCCCAGTTTGATCCGTGGTCGCCACCACGAACATATACCACCTGATTTCCGTCATGTGATAAAGAAACCGAAGACAACTCTTGTCCGTCATCAGTACCATAGTTTGTGATTTTTCTGGGTTTGAAATCCGGACCCTCCGCCACATAAATATTTCGTAGGCCATTTTCATTCAACGCCCACGCGATGCGCGAACCGGTTGGTGCAGCACAAAGTTCATTGGGAAAAGGATATGATTTAACCGCTTTCAGGGTGAACAGCGTGTCGGTTACCTGAGCTTGTGAAAAAAATACTACGAAGAGGAGGGGAATGAAAGAGAATTTCATAGGATGTGGAGTTTAACTTTTCTAATGAGCAAAAAGTTATCCTGACAATCAACGAAATTAATCATGAATGATGGGATTTGGTTTTGAGTGGCGAAATCAGTGAGTTAAGCTTCCGCTTGACGTGAAGGATGGTAGAAAAAGATCGACATAATTCAAAAAGAGTTTTTGAACACTCGCATTAATATCTATCTTTCAAATAACTACGACCTTACACTGAATAACCTGTTCGAATGCATAGTAGTGAAGTATTGCGCATTAAGAGGCCATTGCAAACTTTAGCCACACGATCCCGGATGCTCGGGTTTTGTTTAGCAACCTTTCTGTTGCTGTCGGCTTCGGTTGTTATATCTCAGCCTACGCTAATGACCCCACTGTTGGACTCTGCCAGGAAGTACCGCTCAATTCAACCAGACAAAGCGATGAACTTCGCCCGCAAGGCTTTTCAGCAGGCAACGGATGAAGAAAAAAAATCGAGAAGTCTCTTGTTGATAGGCGTGCTGCATTGCGATGTGAGCAGCTATGACAGTTCATTATTTTACCTGGCGCAATCCCTTGATTTTTTTAAGTTGCTGAAAGACTCCACTGGCATTGCTGAAGTGTATCACAACATGGGTGTAGCCAAAGAGCATCTTGGATTTTACCAGGAATCACTCGATTACTATCAGCATGCCTATGAGATCCGAAAGAAACTCGGACTGAAATCAGAGGTAGCCTTTTCACTCAACAGCGTAGGGAATATCTATGTTTTTCTGAATAACTATTCGCGCGCCCTGGAGCTTTACCTGGAGTCGTTAAAGATTTCAGAAGAGCTCATTAATAAAACTGCCATTGCGAATACATTTAACAATATCGGGATGGTGTATGATTATACGGGCGATTTGGACAAAGCATTTGACTATTACGATCGCGCCCGCAAGGCCTATGAAGCGTTGAACGACAAGCGTGGACTAGCCGGGATACTTAACAACATTGGACTGATTTATAAAAACAAACGCCAGCCGGAGAAGTCAATTCCCTATTATCAGCAATCACTGAAACTTTTTGAAGAATTGAAAAGCGCCTATGGTGTGGCGGTGTTGCAAAACAATATGGGGGTTGCCTATGGGCTGATGAACAATCAGGAGCAAGCTCTTCAATATCACAGGCAGGCACTTGCCACCAATTCAAAAATTGGTAATAATGATGGAATCGCTAACTCTAATAATAGCATTGGTGATTCGTATTTAAAACTCAGGCAGTTTAGCGAAGCAGATGAATACTTCAGCAAAGGCTTGAAGGTTGCCCAACAAATCAAGTCGACCGATCGGATGGCGGAATCGTACGAAGGGTTGGCGAATGCCCGTGAAGGAATGAAGGATTACAAGATCGCCCTTGCTTTTTCACAACAGGCGCGCGTGTTGCGCGATACTCTCTACTCATCAGAAAAATCTCAAAAACTGTATGAGATGGAGCAGAAATACGAATCGGCCCTGAAAGAAAAACAAATTGCATTACTTAACTCAGAAACAGAGCGCCAGAAGTTAGAGATTGCGCAAAAGAATGAGTTGATTGATCAGCGCACCATTCAACTCGTGCTGGTGGTGGCTTCGTTGATTTTTCTTGGTGTGGCGGTGTACCTGTTTTATTCACGCCTCCGGTTACGACAAACCGCCAGCCTTGAGATGGCTCGCATCGAGAAGGATCAAGCTATCATAAAGTCTATCTATGAGCAACGTATGAACATATCCAAGGACATGCATGATGAAATCGGCAGCGGCCTCACGCATATTTCATTACTCAGTGAGATGATTACGGTTCAAAAACATTCAGGCACTGAAGGTCAGGCAGAAGTTCAGATGATCTCTTCCATTTCGCGACAATTGGTTCAAAATATGAGTGAGATTATCTGGGCTATCAATCCGCAAAACGAAACGTTGGAAACATTGACTTCTTATTTGCGGGAGCAGACCAACAAATATTTTGAGCCATTTGAAGTGAATTATGTTATACACTTACCAGAGCAAATTCCCATTGTGAAACTCACCAATTTGCAAAGACGCAATTTATTTTTGGTGACCAAGGAGACACTTAATAATGCGTTAAAGCACGCTAAGGCTTCTTCCATTTCTTTATCCATGGAGATAAAGGGAAATCAGATCTGCTTCCTGATCTCCGACAATGGTAAGGGATTTGAGCCTGAGCAAATTCGCAAATCAGCAAATGGGTTGAAGAACATGAAGAGTCGCATGTCAGAAATTGGAGGTAGTTTTGGGATCATCACGTCATCGGAGGGTACAAAAGTAAATTATGCAATGCCTTTACCGATATAAGTCACTACTACTTTTTTCACACGAAGTGAACGCTTAATTACCCATATATTTGATCTCATGATAGGTCTGGCAATTATTGAAGATGACGAAAAAATCCGCAATTATCTTTCGGCCCTGATGTCGGGTACAGGAGAATTTTCGCTGATCACCGCATTGGGGTCTGCTGAAGAGGCCATGGATTTCTTTGGACAAGGCAATTCACATCAAGTGGAATTGTTAATGACCGACATCGAATTACCTGGTAAGAATGGGATTGAATTTATAGAATGGTTTAAACCACAGTTTTCAAATGTACAGGTGATGGTGCTGAGTTCGTTTGATGATTCCGATCGCGTATTCCGTGCATTGAAAGCGGGTGCTTCTGGTTATGTGCTCAAAAATACGCCAGCGCCTAGACTGATTGAAGCATTGCATGATTTGAAGATAGGAGGTAGCCCGATGAGCAGCCAGATTGCGCGCATGGTGGTTTCGGCATTTCAGCAAGAACCAAAAGTAAATCCAATGGAAGTGTTGTCACTACGAGAGCAGGACGTGCTTCATTGGCTGGCACAAGGTTTCCGCTACCAGGATATTGCTGATAAACTTTTTATTTCTGTGGAGACTGTGCGCACTCACATTAGAAACATCTACGAAAAGCTGCATGCACGCAACCGCAAAGAAGCGCTTAAGAGAGTCGGCCTTTCTTAATTTGTTTTCTTGCTTTAGTGCATTTTTTCTCATCACCGATATTCCTGAAATATTCGAGTAAGCAGGTTGTTTGTGTGGCGGTAACTCACCCGATACTACTTTTTTCACATTCCCTGCCAGTAACGCATCGGTTATATTGCGCATAATTGCAATGGTATTATCCATTAATTTAAAGCTTAATATATGAAGACAGTTTTTTTGTTAGCACTCCTTTTAATTGTTTTCAAGATGAATGCTTTTGCACAACTGGAAGAGCTGACTCCCAGATACATGTTGTGGAACATCTCAGGATTTCAATCTGCTACACAAGAAAACGCAGACGGTACGAAAGTTAGTGGATGGGGTGTTTGGTCAATAGGGATACCCGAACTTACACCAGCATTTTCAATTAAAGATAAAGTATACCTCGGTGGATATTTTGGATTAGAAATAGGCATTGGTTATCCTCTTAGTCTGTTGGCAAAAATACCGATGGGATTTTCTCTGGGTTATCGGATAAGTGATGATCTGTTTATTTCAGGAAAGTATTTTTGTCAGATCCAAACTACTACGCTAATAAAAACATCAAACGATGATGGTTGGGTAGTAGGGGCGAGTATTCGATACAAGAATTTAATGGTGGATTTTCACCAAAACGTTGGAGATAAAAATCAAGATGGATTTTTTTCCTATAGAATGGGCTATGACAACTTTCATGTTTTTCCAAAATATATATTCAGATTCAAGAAGCGAGATACACTTTACTGGGTGGGAGTTAGATATGAAACATTTAAGGCGCAATATGCGGGTGCTGAATTTTATAAGTCATCTACGGTTGATGTGCTGTTTGGTAAGATTGTTTCGTGGTGATGAAGTCTGTATCGGCACACCCGCATAATCCCAGATACTACTTTTTTCATATTTTCTGCCATTTGTATTAGAACCACCTTGCTTTAATAATTTCCCAATCCAATAAAAAATCCTTTAAAAAAATTAATTATGAGAAATACAATTCTATTTCTTACCCTGATGGTCGCAATGCTTTTAATAGCATCATGCACAAAGCCCACAGAAACAACAACGATAACGCCACCGGTAGACTCCTTGATAACTGAATGGGCTAAAAGCTGGAATAGTCATGATTCTCTGGGTGTGAGAAACATGTTTGAGGCTGACGGAATATTAGTAGATGACAACATTGTTGCACGAAGCCATGATGAAATGATGGCGAAATGGATCAGACCTAATATAAATGCTGTAAATAATTTAACGGCTGAGAAGATACAGGAATGGACAACTGCAGACCGGGCAGGATTTACAGGATTCTATGAATTGGATGTAATTGTGAATGATTCATTGATTGCTCATCCCAAAGGAATGTTCACGGTTAACTGGCGAAAGAACGATAACGGTTCATGGAAAATAACCAATGCTCACATAAATTCCCTTCACTAAAATAAGGTTGGATATTCTTGAAGCGTGTTACTTTTTATTTGAGTAATGATGACTCCCATCAGGTACGCGTCAAGCTAACCAATCTTAGCAAGAGTAAGACAATTTGCCGCTCTAAGGTGAATCACAATAGTAAGGATTACTACTTTTTTCACATTTTCTACCAAAGCCATTAAATCTACCTTGCTCGGGCAAATAATACCAAAAACCAACTTTAACACAAAACGCATGAAAAAATTATTTTTGTTTGGATTAACCGTGATGTTTAGCCTTTTGGCAAACGCACAAGAATTTCCGGTAGCCTGGAAATCAAAATTCAGCTTTAACCCCGACCGCTGGTTTTATGACCCCAACGCAAAGTTTGTATTGGGCCGCAATGATGAGCAAGCCGAAGTGCTGGACGGTGCAACCGGCAAGTCACTATGGAAACTCAACTTTAAGAATGACTTAAAAGTAAAAGCACTCGCACGGGCAACTTATAACTATGGCGAGGGGATTGTTATTTTCTTCAATGCTGACGAGAAGAAGAAGCCTGGCGAAAAAATTATTGTGGATTTTGCTACCGGCAAAGAGTTGTGGCGCACCAATGAATATGCCGGCATCGATACGGATAACAATTATCATTTTGCCAACAATATGAGCTCTTTAACATCCAACCAAACCACGATTGTTTTTGATAATGTAACTAAAAAATTTACCGGCCTGGATGTGCGCTCTGGAAAAGTGAAATGGCAATCTAAAGCATATCCTGCTGCGGAGCTATCCAAAAACGTAGGTATTAACATAATTGAAGATTCTGAGTATGCTCAGATATTGATCTATGATGAAAATATGGAGGAGGAGAGTGAAATACTAATGAGTATTATCACCGGTGAAGAGATCGATAAAAGTAAGTTTACTTCAAAAAGCAGAAATCTGGAAAAGGCCGTTTCTGGTCTGGTAGTAATTGCAAAGACACTCGATGCCAATAGGACTACACTGGTAGGGAGAATGAAGGGACTTGGTAACAAAATAAAATTCGAATTGGAAGTAAAAGGCGAATCAAACTGGACGAAGAAATTTGAAGGTACCGCTGTGCGCCAATTGTGGAAAGACAGGCCTTATGTGAAAATGGATGTTCAGGGCGATAAAATTTTCGTTATGTCGAAGAACATCACCGTTTTTGATCTTAAAACAGGTAACCTGTTATGGGAAACTCCATTCGACAATTGTGACGCTTCCGCGGGACTAAAAGCGAAGCAGGAATTTGGTATTGCCGGTTGGCCCCTGTTAATGGGCAGTGCGATTTATTATGTTGATCTTCAAAATGATAATGCCATAAAAAAAGTGGAGGCACAAACTGGAAAAGTGATCTGGAAGTCCGAAAAACTGAAATCAAATGACCGCGTTCCCAATCTGATGGTTCTGAATGGAGTGCTGGTGGCACAATTTGGCGGAATGCTTAACACACAAATATATATTCCTGGTTCCGGAAGCACGGGCAGCACATACAAAACAGAAAACCGCTTTGACGGAAATTTTGAGGTGAGGGCATTCGATGCCAATACGGGTGCCTTGCTTTGGAATACCTCACAAATGAGCGACAAACTAGGCGACAAGTTTAAAGACCGTATCTCTACGATCTATCCGCTCAATAATAAAATAGTAGTAGCCAGTGGGCAGAATTTGTTTTGTCTGGAACCTAAAACAGGAGCTGTTGTATACAAAACATCTTTGGCTGAAAGAAAAATTGGCGATATGATTGAGGTAATAGTCGATGGAGATTTTGAAACACTTATCATTTTCTGCGACAATGGTATAGCTAGAGCAAATGCCTCCACAGGTAAAATTATCTACGCAACAAAAACAGATGAGCTTTATTGGAAAGCGCCTGGCACATTATCTCATTCATTCTCTTATGGAGATAATATGTTTGTATGGGTAGGTGAAAAGGATTTCATAGGCTTTGACCTTAACAAAGGTGTAGTGAAAGGAAAGATGAAGGATAATACCAATCCACAGATGACAGACGATGGTAATTACATTCTTGTGCGGGATGATGAAAAAGTGACGAGATACGCTGTCAATAAATAAGTGGCAATCATTTCGTCTTTAGTAGTTGGTTTAGGTAGAATAGCCCGGGTGCCTCGTGCAGCCGGGCGAATTCTTATTGAAGCAATTTTTATTTTTCTTCTTCTGATCATTTCTCTTCCGTTAGTTTCTCAAACACCCCCTCAGCGCCCCAACCACGTAGATGCTAAAAACCTGCGACAGGGTGGATGGATCATCCTCTTTGATGCGAGGTGGAATGAAACTACCAATCTACAGGATGCTGCATACTATCGGTTGATATCTTATCAAAATGATTTGCCAGTTGGCAAAGTTTCTGATCGTTACTGGAACGGTTCCATCCAATGGGAAGGCACGTTGCTGAAAGATCGCCCTGATGTGTATGAAGGAGCACAGACCTGGTATTATGAAACTGGTGAAAAAAAGTCGGAAGCAGTTTTTAAGAATAATGAAGTGGCAAGTGATCCATTAAGTTACTTAAGGAATGGACAACCCGCTAATCTCAACTGGCAAGCGGATTACTATGATCCGGCCGTTGAAGCGAGCGAGTCTGAAGATTACAAAGCGGCCGCCCGACTTTTTGAAGAAGCCTTGCCTCACGTTGAAGCCATCATGGAGCGGGAGTCGGAAGAATATGCAGATGTTATTTTTTGGCTTTCTCTGATGCATCATGATCTGGGCAATCGAACGAAAGTGCTTCACTATGAACAGCAACTGGCTTCCATCTATAAATTGATTCGGGAGCCAGGAGATAAAGATTTACTTACAGCCATCTTTGATATAGCCCGTAGTTATCGTTTTCTAAAGCAGTGGGATCTTGCTGAGGAATGGTTGAAAGAATATTTCCAAAGAGAAAGAAAGTATTACTCCGGGTTTCACCAATATCATGGTTTGGCTTTGTGTGGATTAGGTGATGTCTATTCTGAACAGTTCCATTATCAGAAATCGGTGGAAACACTGGAAGAAGCGAAAAGCTATTATGAAAAGAATCCACCGGAAGACAAGGATGAACTGCAACTGCTAAGTTCGTTGCTGTCGGCTTCTTATTCTTTGTCGGGAAAATTTTCAGACGGTGAAAAATTGTTTTTAGAAGAACTGCAAAGAGCACAAATGCAGGATGGCAAAACCTCTGTGAAGTATGCCAACGCACTTGCCTCGCTCGGAAATTTTTGCAAGATGGGAGGCCAATTGCGAAAGGCCGAGTCGTACTTTAAACAAGCGGTGGCAATTATGGAGAAAGCCAGTTCCTCTGATAAGCTCGTCTTGATTTCGTCTTGCGTTCCCCTCATTGAAGTCTATTTCCAACTCGGGCAGCCTCAGTTTGCCGATGTCTACATTCGCAAATCGCAAACCATTCTCGATGCGATGGATAAAAGCGATCCGGGCTATACTCAATTTCATTTTGGTTTCCTGGTGCGTCTCGCAGATTATTATGAAGCTATTGGTAATACACGTGAACAGGAAAGTACATTATCCAAAATGATTTCATTTTCTCAAGCTTCATTTGGCATAACCTCTACGGAATACCTAACGAGTATTAAATCAAATACAGAGTACCTTCATAAAAGAAGTCAATGGGCGAAGGCAGACGTGCTCCTGAAGGAAGCGTCTTCATTGATGGAAGGCTTTCGAGGAGTTGAATTGAACGCTATTCAGATCAGGTTATTTGCAAAACTTTATCAGCAACGTGGCTTAACCTGTTTTATGCTAGACAATTTTAAGCGAGGAACCTACCTGAAGGAAGCAGACCATTATCTGGAGCAGAGCATGCACATGTATGATCGCCTGCAGGAACAGGAATTTATACCCGAACGTATTGATGTATTTTTAACGAAAGCAGGAATCAATGAATTACGGGGTGATCAGGTTGCGGCTGATAAACTATATGAGCAATGTGCGTCACAAATTGAACGTGACTTTTCCAAAGACCACCCCTATTATACTACGATCTTATTTGCCATCGCTATAAAAGCCGAGGGTAGAAATAACATTGAAACCAGTAATGCATATTACTCCCGGGCACTCCAAAAGCTAAACGCATATATCGCTTCTGTTTTCCCCTATCTCAGTATTCGCGAGAAGGAAATGTTTTATCAGGCCAACGCCAATTGGATTTCAAACTTTCAAAGTTTTGCGGTCGCCCACAGCACCGAAAAGCCAGCATTGGCCGATGAGCTATACAATCTTCAACTCTCCAATAAAGGTATCGTACTGCAATCGGTGAATAGGGTGCGGCAATTGATCATTGAAAAAGGAGATAGACAGACCAAGGCCCTCTATGAGCAATGGCGCGACAAGAAAAATGATTTGGTCAAGTCCATTCAGAAATCAAAGCAAAATGCGGATGAGACGACACGCCTCACCGATGAGGTCAATGCATTAGAAAAGAAATTAGCAGAGCAATCCAACGATTTCGCAAACTGGTCAAAGCAGGCATCACTTACCTGGAAAGATGTACAGAAGCAACTGAAAGATACGGATGCAGCCGTTGAGATTATGTACGTGAAACGCGAAATAGAGGGTGACTCGATCTATGCCGCCCTAATTGTGCGAAAGGAAAGTATTCATCCGGAAGTGGTCATTATTTCTGAAGCAGGAGTGCTCGAAAACAAACAATTAAAATTCTATCGCAACGCAGTAAAGTTGCAACAGGATGATCCCATGTCGTACAATGCTTTTTGGAAACCCATTGCCGAAAAACTTCGCGGCATAAGCAAGGTTTATATTTCTTCGGATGGTGCCTATCATCAGGTGAATATTGCTACGTTGTATCATTCAGAAACAAACCAATATGTTTTTGATGAGATGGATGTTCACTATGTTCCGTCAACCGCACAATTGGCATTCAAAATGGATTCGCGTAAGCAGTCAGGCAAAGGTGTGTTGGTAGCTCACCCTGACTATGGAAGCAAGAAAAAAACTAAAACACCAGTTGATTTAAACCGGTCATTGGATTTTGAAAACATTGCTGATCTGCCGGGCACTGAAACAGAACGGGTTGCACTCAGCGCACTGTTCAGACAGAATGGTATTTCGTTTAGCGATTGGTCGGAGGCAGATGCAACAGAGGAAAACATTAAGTCGATAGACAACCCCAGTGTATTGCACATTGCCACGCACGGATTTTTCCTTACTGATATAACCACCACGGATTCAGAAAATTCATTTCTTGGTTTTTCAGAGCAGTCGTTGGAAATAAATCCTTTGCTGCGCTCTGGATTATTGCTGGCGGGTTGTCAAAATCAATCCTGGAAAGCGGATGCAGCGCAAGATCAACAACAGGAAGACGGCATACTTACTGCCTTTGAGGCTTCCGCGTTGAAACTGGATCAAACTGAATTAGTAGTTCTGTCGGCATGTGAAACGGGTTTGGGGGAAATTAAAAATGGTGAAGGAGTCTATGGGTTACAGCGTGCCTTTGCCATGGCAGGCGCGCGGCAGATCATCATGAGCCTTTGGAAAGTGGATGACCAGGCGACACAGGAATTTATGATCGCGTTTTATGAGCAGTGGCTTAAGACGCATGATTCGGCATCGGCATTCAAAGCAGCGCAAATCAAATTAAAAAGTATATACCCGGCACCGTATTACTGGGGTGCCTTTGTCTTAACGGGAAATTGATAGCACAATAAAAGATTCTAACAGATTAAAAGATACTCACTATGAAAACCTCAGCCATTTTGTTTTTACTCTTTGTAACGGTATCGGCATTCAGTCAGGGCCAGCGTACTTTCAATCAGGAAGAAGTGAACCTTCGAAAAGCAAAAGCCTTGTATGAAGACGATAAATATGAAGAAGTAATTTCGTTGCTGGAGCCCCTGGTTAGCAATGGGAGCGAAAACGAAGACGTTTTCTATTTTCTTGCAAGCAGCTATGCCTACGAAGCACAATACGCAAAAGCAGTACCTCAATTTGAAAAACTATTTGCACTCAATCCAAAATACTCATTAATGGCTACTTATGAGAGCGGATTTGCCTATTCGGAGTTAAGACAGTTTGATAAGGCGACTGAGAAGTATGAAGCGTTTATAAAAAGCGTTACACAAGTTGAAAAATATGAGCGATATATTCACCGGGCCAAATACAAACTGCACTATGCACAACAACAAAAAGTGCTCAACGCGATGGGGCAGCAAATGAAAACACCGATGAAATTGTCGGATGCCGTAAACACGAAGTATCCGGAATACCTGCCGATGCTGGATCCGACCGGAAGAAAATTGTATTTCACTTCCGATCGCAAAGGAGGTATCTCCAATGAACTGGCCGATGACGCAGACTTTGATGAGGATTTATTTTTTATTGAGAAGAAAGATGGCGTATGGAGCACGCCTCAATTGATGCCTGAACCGATCAACACGACCAACAACGATGGGGCAGCCAGCTTTTCTGCCGATGGTCAGATGATGGTGTACGGTGCCTGCGGTCGGGAAGATGGGGTGGGCAGTTGTGATTTATATATCTCTTATCTCGAGGGAAATCAGTGGTCGAAGCCGGTGAATATGGGCAATGTTGTAAACAGTGAAAATTGGGATGCTCATTCTACCATTTCGTATGATGGCAATAAGATCATTTTTATTTCTAACCGCGCGGGTGGTTATGGTGCCGGTGACATCTATATGACGGAGCGAAATGTTTTTGGCGATTGGGGAATTCCAAGTAACCTGGGCAGTATGGTGAATACACCTTTTGATGAAGCCTCACCTTTTTTAAGCCAGGATGGAAAAACGTTGTACTTCTCTTCTTACGGTCATCCGGGTTATGGGGACTTCGACATATTTAAAACCGTATTAGAAAACGGAAAGTGGAGTGTACCAGTCAATCTGGGAAGGCCACTTAACACGACAGGTGATGATAAATACTTTACCATTGGAGGATCGGGGGAACTCGGCTACTTTTCATCCAACCGTGATGGCAACCTCGATTTGTTCGAAGTGGAGATTCCGGAAGACATGCGTCCTCAACCTACTGTAGTAGTGAGTGGTATTGTTACCAATGATAAATCAGCAATCCCGGTAGGCGCTTACGTGATGGTGGAAGATTTAAATACGGGTGAACTGATTGCTGTAAATAAAAGTAACAGCGCTACAGGAAAATACCTGGTGGTGTTGCCAGCAGGGAAAAGTTACAGTGTATCGGCTAACAAGGAAGGTTTCTTTTTCTTCTCACAACGTTTTGATGTGCCCGTAACCTCCCGGTTTGAAGAAGTGAAAAAAAATATCGGACTGAAGCCTATTGAGAAAGGTGCCAAAGTGGTGCTTAATAATATCTTCTTTGAAACGGGTAAGGCTGCGCTCTCTCCTCAGAGTACATTGGAGTTACAGAAAGCCATTGACCTGATGAAACAAAATCCCTCGATGGTGATTGAAGTGGGAGGCCACACCGATAATGTAGGAGAGGATGCAACCAATATGAAGCTATCGCATGATCGGGCCAAAACCGTTCGCGATTATTTGGTCAACGGGGGTATCACGTCACAACGGGTGCAAGCCAAAGGGTATGGAGAACTGAACCCGGTGGCTTCCAATGATACCGATGCAGGACGACAGTCCAACCGCAGAACCGAATTTATTATTCTCGAGTTTTAGATTTCATCATGTTCTTTTAGAGCTTTGTGTATTCATGACTCCGTGCCTTTTTCGTTTTCAAAAATAACAATCTCAGCTTTAACTTGAATTGGCCTCTTGATCGTTTGCCCATCTTCAGCTATTTTACTATGCCAATTAAAACAATCGTTGATACACCAGACCAAACTCAAGGGACGCTAAAAAGAAACAATTCAATAGAAACCTTTAGAGGAAAAACAAAAAGACGATGGCAATAAAATACTTGAATGAATACAAGCGAAAAAACCCGGAGGCGGCTATGAAGCAGATCGAAGAGTGGAGGAAGACTCCAATAGACTTGCAAAAGATATTGAAAATGCAGGACGAAAGTTTAAAACGAATAATGGAGGAGAAGGAGCAACAAACCAAACAAAAAGACGATAGAAATAAAATGAGTTAGTGCCAGGTGATAACACACCTGACACAGCTGGAAACCAACAGCAATACGAGGAGGCTGTGGCAATTATTTTCGGGCCACATTCCACCTCACCACTTGCTCAAGTTTCGAAACCTGAACAAGTTTAATTTTTGTCCCTTCCATTTCAATGAGGCCTTCATCGCGGAAGTCGGAGAGCACGCGGATAACAGATTCGGATGCGGTTCCTACAATTTTGGCGAGGTCATCGCGGAGAATACTCAAGGGTTCGGCTCCCTTTTTCAATTGCCACATTTTTAATAACGCTTCGGCCGTTCTTTGCCGAACAGAATTATACGCAAGGTGAAGCAGTTGGGACTCTTTCTCAGCTACCTTTTTGCAGAGCATTGAAATGAACGCTGCCGACACGTACGCGTGACTGTTCAATAAAGTAGTGAAGTCCTGTTTGGGTATTAACACCAACTCTGTATCTTCCAGGGCGATAGCGGAATCTACGAACTGGCTATTCTCCAGCAGAGGTTCGTAGCCGAAGAAATCATTTTCCTTGTACAGATTGGTAATCAGTTCCTTTCCATCCGGGTGCGACTTGTATGTTTTTATATTCCCCGATTTCACGAAATAGATGTACGAAGGAGTGTCGCCTTCAGAAAAAACCTCTGATTTCTTTTTGAAGGATTTTACTTTGTTTTCCTTGCACAGGTCCTTTAGGTTTAACGTCTGGCGTGCATCGCTGATAAATTGATTGAATCCTTCCGCTGATGCCGAATAGTTCTTTTGTTGCAAGTCTCTCTTGCGAAATCTTGCCTCAATGGCATTGAGTAAGTCTGTATCGTCAAAGGGTTTGGTGAGGTAATCATCAGCACCCAGTTCCATACCTTTTCGCATATCCGATTTTTCGGCTTTTGCCGTTAGAAATATGAAAGGAATTGCTGCGGTCTCCGGTTTTTTACTCAGAATGTGAAGCACCCCATAGCCATCGAGTTCAGGCATCATTATATCGCAGACCACCAGATCAGGCAGTATTTTCTGGGCGAGTTCAGCGCCTTCTTTTCCATTTTTTGCGGTTGTTACTTCATAGTCTGCCAACGACAGTATCTCAGCGGTATTTTCCCGCACCTCAGCGTTATCTTCGATTAAAAGAATTTTTTTCATACTCATTCAATTGGTAGTATAATAATAAAAGAACTCCCTTTACCTTCTTCTGTGGAAAAGGTAATCTCGCCTTTCAACAACTCAATATAGCGCTTCACAATATTCAATCCCAATCCGGTGCCTTGAATGTTGGGGGCATTGGAAGCCCTGAAGAACCGATCAAAAATATGTTTGATGTCAGTCTTAGGAATTCCCATGCCTTCATCTTGCACGATGATAGTCATCTTGTCTTGCGTGAATGTTGCGATAAGTTTAATGGTTTTTCCCGTATCGGAGTATTTGGACGCATTCGATAAGAGATTAAATAAAACGCATCTAAGTATATGAGGATCAGTTTTAAAATAAAACTCAGGGTGCGAAAATTCAACGATCATTTGTTGAGCCTCTTTCATGATGGGTTGTATTTCTTCCTTTATCTCGTCAAAGAAGACGTGTAAGGATATCAATTCCCAGACCACCTCAATGCGCCCTTCTTCGAGTTTTCCCAGCGAAAGAAAATCATTCAGGATAGCGGTAAGGTGTTGGACAGATGACTTTATCCGTGCGATGTGTTTATTCGTTTTGTCAAGCTCACCACGCTGTTGATATTGCTGAATGAGCGATGTGGAACTCAGTATCGTACTAAGGGGTGTTCTGAATTCATGCGAAGCGATGGACACAAATTTTGATTTCAATTCGTTGAGTTCACGCTCCTTTTCCAATGATTTCCGAACTTCTTCTTCCGCTTTTTCGCGCACCCTGATTTGCTTTTGGAGATCCTGGTTTAACTCCTCCAGTTTTTCGACAGAAAGATTTAAGGCTTCTGTTCTGGATTTCACTTTCTTTTCCAGTTCGGCTGCATACTCGATCAATTGTTCTTCGCTGCGCTTTAACGAATCTTCAGCAGTTTTCCTTAGTGAGATATCGGTGATGAAAGCCATGCTCAACATCTCTTTGTTGATGTTTGTAAAGCTAAGACTTATCTCCACCGGAAATTCTGTTCCATCCAGGCGCAAGGCCCTCAGGTCGCGGCCAATGCCCATGCGCCTCGGTTCTGGGGTGGCATTGAAATGATGGCGAAATTCCATATGTTTTCTGCGAAAGCGTTCAGGCAATAATTCCTCCAGGAACCGACCCACTAGTGATTGGGGTGGGTATCCAAACATTTTTTCAGATACGGGATTTGCTAACAAAATTTTTCCGGTCTTATCTACCATAATGATCCCCTCAGCTGAAGTCTGAAAGATTTCCCGAAAGGCATCGCTGGAGACAAAGGGTAGTTCCAATGGATTAGTGTTAGCCGTAGTTACGCCAAATAGCGCTCTAAGATACGCGACAAAAATCATCTATTCGCATGATAAAACCCACTTTTGCGTGATTTTGTAGAGCGATGTTTGTAGGAGGCAACAAAAACAACAACAGTAGTGACTTGGTCGCACTCTTTCCTTGCGGCTTGCTGATTTGTTAAGCTGGCTAGTTGGGTTGTTCGCGAGCTATGTTTTTTCTGGCAGCCTGAAATTGAAGAGCCAGGCGAGGCTAAAACATATTTGGAAATCCAGTTGCAGACTACACGCTGGAAAGAGTATGACAAAAATCAGTTTTAGACCTGATGAATCTTTAGACATTCATGCCTGTTACGATCGTAGGTTTATGCTTTAAATCGATATGACAAAAAAGACAATTTTATGTGCAATTGATTTCTCAGAGTCTTCTTTACAAGCGATTAAGTGGACAATGATCATGGCGCAGTTATACAAAGCACAGGTAACTTTTCTGTTTTGCTATCGACTCATTGTAGGAGATGACACGGTTGCGTCATTGAATATGAAGTGCGATATGGAAGCAAAGGCAGCTAGCCAATTTCTTGAAATAGAGAAGAACTATATGAAAGCGACCAGTGTTCCCTACCAGTTTGTTTCGGAGGTTGGTTTTTTCTCATCGCGCATTGGGCAATTTATTCGTAAAACTCCTGTCACCTTATTGGTTGTCGGAAACTCTATGATCGAAAACTTCAGTGAGTATAAAAATCTGAGTTTTGAACATTTTCTTACCACACTGAAAATTCCTGTCATTATTGCCCCACAGGGAATAGATGAATTTGTTGAGCTCAAATCCCATCCGCAAAAATCCTGATGATTCTTATTGGATCTTAATAATACCTAGTGGATTTATCTTGCTAGTCTCCCAATGATGAGAATGGGAAGCGCCCAACGACTGGGCTTCCCTCCCCGAAAGTGAATGAAGGTTTGCGCAAAGATGGATTTAAAAGTATGTACTCAATAAAGTTCTAGAAATAGAAAAAACCTGACGACCCATGTTGTTCTGGAACGGGACAAAGCCATTGAATTATTGCGCACAAACCCTTCCATGGTGATTGAGGTGGGAGGCCACACCGATAATGTAGGAGATGATGCAACCAACATGAAACTCTCGCATGATCGGGCCAAAACCGTTCGCGATTATTTGGTCACCGGGGGTATCACGTCACAACGGGTGCAAGCCAAAGGGTATGGAGAGCTGAACCCGGTGGCTTCCAATGATACCGATGCCGGAAGACAATCCAACCGCAGAACTGAGTTTATCATCCTGGAGTTTTAATACTCTTATCCACTTTTTACTTGTGGGAAATTTGCTTTGAAGGCATACCGGATCGATCCTTTTGTGTGGATTGATCCGTTGTTATTTCTACCTTAGCCGCATCGTTCCGTGTTGAGATGATGATGAATTTTCAACCCAAAGCGGAAAAGTAGTAAGGCTTCAAATCGGTTCATGATTTTAAAAGTTATAAAGTTTTGTTTGGTGGGAGGGTCCGGTATGGTGCTGGATTTTGCACTCACCTATCTATTAAAGGAGAAAATTAAAATACACCGGTACGTTGCCAATGCCATTGGTTTTATTTTTGCCGCCAGTTCTAACTTTGCTCTGAACCGCTATTGGACGTTTGAAAGTCACAACCCTGAAGTGTACCTGCAGTTGGGCTCCTTCCTGATTTTTTCAATGATCGGACTTGGCATCAATTCTTTTTTCCTGTTCTTTTTCGAGAAGCAAAACTATCATTTCTACGTGTCTAAATTTTTAGCCATCCTGCTTACCACGATTTGGAATTTCACGTCTAATTATTTTTTCACCTTTCATGGAGAATAATAAAACCATCCGGTTCGTTTTTTATTTTCTCTGGGTGTTTACTCTTTTGCTCCAGGCCTATTATGTTGAGCTGCGGGGTGATGAAGCCTACTACTGGATGTATTCAAGACATCTGGCCTGGGGTTATTTTGATCATCCACCGGTTACGGCTTTGCTGGTGAAGGCCGGCTATTTTATTTTTCAAAATGAATTAGGTGTGCGGCTTTTTTTCATCCTGTGCAGCACAGCCACGATTTGGGTCATGGAGAAAATGATTCAACCAGCCACTCTCAAATTGTTTTATGCTGTTGTATTGTCCATCGCCTTCCTTCAAATCGGAATGGTCTTTGGCGGTGGCATGTTTGCTATCCCCGACTTTCCGTTGCTGCTTTTTACCGCTTTATTTTTCTACCTATATAAACAATACCTGGAGCAGTCGTCCTGGCACGTGGTTGTTTTTTTGTCGGTGGTGATTTGCCTGATGTTATTGAGTAAGTATCATGGTGTTCTCATCCTGGGTTTCACGGTATTGTCCAATCTGGCCTTGCTGAAGCGGAAATCATTTTGGCTGATAGTGGGATTAGCCACGGCTTTGTTTCTTCCTCATTTACTATGGCAGGTTGCTAATGACTTTCCGTCTGTGAATTATCATTTATTTGAACGCAGCACGAAGGGCTATTCTTTTTCTTACACTACGGAATATCTATTTGGCCAGCCCTTTGTTTTAGGTCCGTTCATAGGTCTTTTGCTTATCTATCTGGGTGTTGTGTTCAAGCCAGCCGATTTATTTGAACGCAGCCTGAAGTTCCTGATTATTGGCACATACATTTTTTTCTTTCTGATGACCTTCAAAGGAAGGGTGGAAGGCAACTGGACGATCATCACGCTGGTGCCTTTACTCTACGTTGGGTATCGTTCAATTGAAAGCAATGTGAAACTTAAGAAGATCACCTACTATTCTTTTGCTATTTCAATCGTACTGATTTTATCGGTTAGAATTCTGCTGACCGGTAATTTATTTCCACTGTCTCTTGCGCTGGCAAGATCATTACAGGCAAAACAATGGACGAAAGAGTTAAAACAGATATCAAAAGAAAGACCCGTTGCGTTCATGAACTCCTATCAACGTGCCTCGCTCTATGAATTTTATTCCGGTGTGCCGGCCTTCTCGCTCAACAATGTGTGGGGCAGGAAGAATCAATATACCATCTGGGATTCGGAGGCAGCGTTTCAGGGTAAGTCCGTTACCCTGGTTGCCAATAGTCCTATTGCTTATTATGATAGTATTCGTGTTGGCTCAGAATTTCTTCCCTACAGCTTCATCGATAATTTTCGATCTTCTTCCAATGTGCTTATTCAATCTGATTTAGCGCCCCCGGTAATTATAAAACCATCCGATACGGTCCGAATCAATATAAAATTCAACTATAAGAATAATAACATCCGCGAATTAGAAAGCAATAAGGATTATCCATCTATGATTTTATATTCATTTTTTCAGCATGGAAGTGATGTGGAAATGAGATCGACCAATTTTGTTTTACGAGATAGTATGTTTGGCGCGTATCAGTCGTTTTCTCTTTTGATCACCGCCCCGAAGATTCAAGGCCAATATGATTTTTATCTATCGGTGGGCACCGGTTGGCTTCCTCCGGCCATCAATAGCGAGAAGATAAGTTTTATCGTGGAGTAGCTTCAATTGGCCTCTTTCCCAGAGGCGAATGCACTCTATCATTTTTCTGTGATGAAATCTGAAAAAAATACTTAATTTCATATCTTATTAATTAGCAAGGAAATATGAAAAACCAGTTCGAATCTGTGCCGCTGAAAAATTTAGATGAATGGGAAGACGATCTGCTGCGCAGGTATCCCGACCCGGAAAATATTGCCACGTCAAAATCTACAGAAGAATACCGCAATTACGATGAACCCCAGCGCGACACCGTGCGCGAGTTTTATCGACTGAATCACACCTATCAAACGTACGATTTTGTGATGCAGAAGGAAGCAGAATTTCTTTCCTTCAATAAAAAAGAAATGCCCGTATGGAGTGCATTTGATTTCTTGAATCAACTCATAGACGACTCCGATCCTGACACCGACCTCGATCAGTTTCAACACCTGTTACAAACCTCCGAAGCCATTCGAAGAGATGGTCATCCTGATTGGATGGTGATGGTGGGCCTTCTACATGATATGGGCAAAGTGCTTTGTCTTTTCGGAGAGCCACAATGGGCTGTTGTGGGAGATACGTTCCCAGTAGGTTGCGCCTACGCGGATAAAATCGTGTATCCGGAATTCTTTGCGAACAACCCGGATTTCTCCAATCCAAAATATAATACCAGGTACGGAGTGTACACACCCAACTGTGGCCTGCGCAATGTGCACATGTCCTGGGGGCATGATGAGTACGTGTATAACATGGTAAAAGACCGACTGCCTGAATCAGGTTTATACATGCTTCGTTATCATTCTTTCTATTCGCAACATCGCGAAAATGCCTACGATCATTTGATGGACGACCACGACCGTGAGATGTTCAAGTGGGTGAAATTGTTTAATACGTACGATCTCTACTCCAAAAACCCAACCCCTCCAAACTGGGCAGAACTCAAACCATACTACGAAGACATCGTGGCGAAATATCTGCCACCGACTTTGAAGTTTTAAGAATACGATTCATGCACCATGGATATAGTCGGCTGAAATGAATACCCTTCAAACAGCCGACTATATTGTTTTCTTTGGGTATTTCATTGTCGTCTTCACGTATGGCTATTATATATACCAGAGAAAGCGATCCACCTCCATCAGTTCGCGTGAGTTTTTTCTGGCCGAAGGTTCATTAACCTGGTGGGCCATTGGTGCATCACTCATCGCCTCCAATATTTCTGCTGAGCATTTCATTGGCATGTCGGGTTCTGGATTTGCCATTGGTCTGGCTATTTCTACCTATGAATGGATGGCTGCGGCCACACTGATTATTGTAGCGATATTTTTTATTCCGCTCTACCTGAAGAATAAAATTTATACCATGCCGCAATTCCTGGCCGAGCGGTACAACGATCGCGTGAGCACGGTGATGGCTATCTTCTGGCTGCTCGTGTATGTGTTTGTCAATCTCACCTCCATCATCTACCTCGGAGCTATCGCCATCAATTCGATTTCTAATTTATCTTTTGAACTGTGCATTTTCGGATTGTGCCTGTTTGCCATCTTTGTAACCTTGGGCGGCATGAAAGTAATTGGCTACACCGATGTGATTCAGGTGGCCGTGTTGGTGGTGGGTGGATTGATTACTTCATACCTGGCACTTACCTTGATCTCTGAGAAATTTGGTTTTGGCAGCAACGCATGGAAAGGACTTGTGTTGTTAAAAGACAATGCGGAAACTCATTTTCACATGATCCTGGATAAAGACCACAACTATTACAAAGATCTGCCGGGCCTCTCGGTGTTGATCGGTGGCATGTGGATTAATAACCTCAACTACTTTGCGTGCAACCAATACATCACGCAACGTGCCTTGGGTGCCGATTTGAAAACCGCGCGACAAGGATTGCTCTTCGCAGCATTTTTAAAATTGATGATCCCGTTGATAGCCGTGTTGCCCGGCATTGCTATGTATGTGTTATATCAGGAGGGAATGTTTCAGACCGAGATGGTAGATGAGTTAGGAGTATTAAAACCAGATCATGCCTATCCAACACTAATGAATCTATTGCCAGCCGGATTGAAAGGTGTGGCTTTCGCTGCACTTACTGCTGCGGTGGTTGCTTCCCTTGCGGGAAAGGCAAATAGTATCTCCACCATTTTCTCATTAGACATTTATAGAAAGTATTTTGATACGCATGCCGATGAGAGAAAGTTGGTACGCATCGGTCGTTACGCAGTAATTGTATCAATCACGATCGCGGGCTTTGTGGCACCGGCATTGAAAACATTAGACCAGGCGTATCAATTCATCCAGGAATATGTGGGTTTTATTTCGCCCGGTGTGCTGGCAATTTTTCTCATGGGATTTTTCTGGAAACGAACAACAGCAGCGGCAGCGATGGCGGGCGCTTTATTAACCATACCCGTTTCTGCTATTTTGAAATTTCTACCCGTATGGACCAATGGTTGGTTTCCGGATTATCCTTTCCTCGACCGCATGTCAATTACTTTCGGATTAATTATTTTCATTATGGTGATCATGAGTTTATTAAAACCGGAAGTAAATCCAAAGCGCATCATGGAAGTAGATGCCAAAATGTTTAAAGTGAATCCCGGATTTATTTTTGGTTCTGTGATCATCATCGGAATTCTGATTGC
>CAZIOY010000063.1:0-2015 GCA_964540915.1 uncultured Ohtaekwangia sp. | reverse complement strand
ATACCCCGTATCTTCACCCATGCTAACCAACATCGCTATGAAGAAGTCACTCGTTCTTTTATTCGCTTTAGTGCTATCTCTCTATTCTTACAGCAACGTGCGCTTGCCGCTATTGATCAGCGACAACATGGTGCTGCAACGCGAAAAGCCCATCACCCTTTGGGGTTGGGCCGATGCCGGTGAAAAAGTGACGGTGCAATTCAACAAACAAACCAAATCCATAAAGACGGATAAAAGTGGAAAGTGGATCATTGCGCTTGGCGCGGAACAAGCCGGTGGCCCGTATGTGCTCACCGTGAAAGGGAAAAACACGATCACGATAAACAATATTTTAGTAGGTGAAGTGTGGGTGTGTTCAGGACAATCGAACATGGAGTGGCCGGTGCGTGCCGTGACCAATGCAGAGTCTGAAATCAGGAACAGCAACTATCCGCAGATACGACATTTTGCAGTTGCGAAATCCGTTTCCGGGAAACCGGAAGAAGAGGTAAAAGGGGGAGACTGGAAAGCAGCCACTCCCGAGAACGTTGGAGATTTCACAGCCGTGGGATTTTTCTTCGCCCGTGATCTATATGATCGATTGAAAGTGCCGGTCGGCTTGATTCATACATCGTGGGGCGGCACACACTCTGAAACGTGGACGAGCCGGCAAGCCTTTGAACAAAGTGATGAGTTCAAAGATATGATCGCTAAAATGCCAGCCTTGGATATCGAGGAATTGTCACGACAGAAAAATGAAGAGATGAAGAAAAAACTTGTGGCGATGAAGGTTACCCTTCCTGCCGGAACAGAAGCCACCGCCTGGAAGAATGCCAACTTTGACGACAGCCAATGGCCGGCAATCAAAGTGCCTCAGTTGTGGGAAAATTCATTGGGTGATTTGGATGGCACTCTTTGGTTAAGAAAAAGTTTTACGCTTTCAGCGGAAGATATGGGCAAAGCAGCCCAACTTGATCTAAGTATGATTGACGACAGTGACGAAACCTTTGTGAATGGTGTGAAAGTAGGAGGCGTCAATTCTTACAATGCCATACGAAGTTATTCCGTTCCGGCTTCCTTGCTGAAGGAAGGAAAAAATGTGATAGCTGTAAAAGTAGTAGATACCGGTGGCGGTGGTGGAATTTATGGAGACGAGAAAGACGTGCGCCTGGTAATGAATGCCGGAAGAATAATTTCATTGGTGGGCAACTGGCATTTCCAGGTTGAATCGCTGGCAAGTTCTGCTTCGGTAGGGCCCAACAGTTATCCCACGTTGTTATTCAATGCCATGCTTAATCCGATTTTGAATTACGGTATTCGCGGAGCGTTGTGGTATCAGGGAGAATCCAATGCAGGCCGTGCTTATCAATACCGCAAAGCCTTTCCGCTGATGATACAGGATTGGCGCACGCACTTTAAGCAAGGTGACTTCCCTTTTTACTTTGTTCAATTAGCAAGCTTCAATTCCGCCAATGGAAACAGCCGGCTCGGCAGCTCGTGGGCAGAATTGCGTGAAGCACAAACCGTGACACTTGCGTTGCCCAACACCGGCATGGCCGTAGCGACTGACATTGGCGAAGCCAACGACATTCATCCACGCAACAAACAAGATGTGGGCAAGCGCCTCGCGGCAATTGCATTAAACCAATTGTACAATACGAAGATGGTGGATGGCGGACCGGTGTATCAATCCATGAACGTAGAAGGAAATAAAATCCGGTTAACGTTCACCAGCACCGGTAGCGGTTTACTGGTGAAAGATAAATACGGTTACCTGAAAGGATTTGAAGTAGCGGGAGCCGATCAGAAATTCTATTATGCCAAAGCATGGACCGAAGGAAATGAAGTGGTTGTTTCATGTGAGGCAGTAGCACAACCCGTAGCAGTACACTTTGCGTGGGCCGACAATCCGGAAGATGCCAACTTCTTTAACAAAGAAGGATTTCCTGCCGTGCCCTTCAGAACGGATGCATGGAAGGGAATAACGGAAGCAGGGAAATTTAAAATTGATTAGGAAAGGATAAGGTTATGTTGGA
>CAZIOY010000062.1:0-27152 GCA_964540915.1 uncultured Ohtaekwangia sp. | reverse complement strand
TCAGAATAGTGCTGAGCCAAAATGAAAACGGACAGAGAGAAAGAAATCACCTGTCTGCTTTGGTAGCCCCGACAGGAATCGAACCTGTATCAAAAGTTTAGGAAACTTCTATTCTATCCATTGAACTACGGGGCCAGAGATTTTAAGAACTCCTTACCTACACCTGACTTGAGATATTTTTCTCTACGTCTTGCTTCGAAGCGTGAAGGTAATGATTCAGCGTAAATCATTCGCCATGGCTTATATCCTTTTGTAGATTTTGTTTTACCTGAATTATGTTCGCTTAGTCTTTTGGAAACATCTGTTGTTATCCCCACATAAATTCTTTCATCGACATGACTTTTAATAGCGTAAACGAAAAACATAACCTGTATCAAAAGTTTAGGAAACTTCCCTGCCTGCCGGTAGGCAGGTATTCTATCCATTGAACTACGGGGCCAGAGATTTTAAGAACTCCTTACCTACACCTGACTTGAGATATTTTTCTCTACGTCTTGCTTCGAAGCGTGAAGGTAATGATTCAGCGTAAATCATTCGCCATGGCTTATATCCTTTTGTAGATTTTGTTTTACCTGAATTATGTTCGCTTAGTCTTTTGGAAACATCTGTTGTTATCCCCACATAAATTCTTTCATCGACATGACTTTTAATAGCGTAAACGAAAAACATAACCTGTATCAAAAGTTTAGGAAACTTCCCTGCCTGCCGGTAGGCAGGTATTCTATCCATTGAACTACGGGGCCTTAGAATGCTAAAATTTGACTTTGAAGGGCCTTCTTTAAAAACAAGCGCGCAAAGTTATAACAAAAATAAGTTTGATCAAGCCTACTTTCTTAGCCTAGCCAAATCAGCTTCAGCGGCAATAAATCCAAAGGAAGAAAAATGTTTTCCGCCCACCACGCGCTCAAAAACTCCTCTGGCCTGGCTCGTGTCGCCATTATATAAATACCAATTGCCTACACCATAGCCTTGGGTAGCCAATGCCAATGCTACATCTTCATTGGCAGCGCTCACAGACAAAACAGAATCCACAGGCAGTTTGCCTTTATATAAATTGAGACGCTTGAAGTACGAATCATTTTCAATGATCGTCATCGAGTCAGTGATCTTTTCCAACAACATCGCGGCTTCCTCAGTTTTTCCTTCTCTGCGATAGGTCATATAGAGCCAGTCAACGGTAGCCGTGATCAGGTCATCGTTATCAGAAACCTTCATGCATTCGAGGTAGGCTTTCTCGGCAAGGTCAAATTCACCTTTAAGATAATGCGCAAGACCCAGATGGTACCACACATTAAACTGTGTGCTGGAAAGTGGTTGATTTAATTTGTTAGGTTGTCCGTCCGGTTCTATTTCGATGGGGGTGCCTTGCATTAGCTCCGAAGCTTTTTTTAAGTCGGAAATGGCAGCGTCAAATTTTCTTTGCGAGATGTAACGATGCCCGCGATGGCGATAGAGCCGGTATGAGTCTGGAAATTTTTCAATGCCTTGATTGAATATCTCGATAGCTTCATTGTATCGCGAGAGGTAGGCTGTCCTTCTTCCCAGCCAAATGTAATTTTCTTCGGAAGGATTGGATTCAAAATTTTTTCTGGCCATAACCAAATTGCTGTCCAGTTTTGGATTGGCTTCTGTGGGAGCGAAGTATTCTGCACCTAACAAGGAATATACTTCAGGTTCTGCTATTTCTTCGGTATTGCCCGTGCAACCGATAAGTAGTATTAAAATCGCTGGAATGGCAAACTTCATGTTATAGAATTAAAATGTTTATGTGTCGATAAGTGAAGTTAAATTAATAATTCTGTTTGGACTTCGTAGAACCATTCAGGATGTAATCAGAAACAAGGCCCCGATTAAAGAGAGGCCTTTTCATTTACTCCATGCCCGGTTGCTTCAATACAAATCCTGCCTTCGCTTTTTCCTGATCAACAATTTTCTTTACATCCTCCAGCAGTTTTTTGGCATCGTACACAATACCATCTTTTACGGTGTACTTAACACCACCCACACGCTTCACGGTGTTATCATCCATGAGTTTCACAGCGCCCATACCATTTAAGGCTTGTAAGTTTTCTAATGGATTTATATCGGTAATTGCAAAATCGGCAAGCTTACCGATTTCCACCGAGCCGATTTCTTTGTCCATGCCCAATGCTTGTGCACCATATAATGTTGCCGAGCGAATTACTTCCAGTGGATGAAATCCTGCTTCGCGCAACAACTCCATCTCTCTTACAAAGGCGAATCCATAGAGCTGAAAAATAAATCCGGAGTCGGTGCCTACCGTTACCCGGCCGCCACGGTTTTTATATTCATTCACGAAGGTCATCCACAGGCGATAGTTTTCTTTCCAGGCAACTTCCTGCTCGGTGCCCCACGAAAACCAATACGATCCGTGTGCGATGCGACTGGGTTGATAAAAGGCCCATAATTTTGGAAGCGTGTAGATCTCATGCCACTCTTGTCTACGTGCCTTATGCAAATCGCGTGAGGCTTCATAGATATTAAACGTGGGGTCCAGCGTGAAATCAAATTTCAGTAAGGAGTCCATGAGCGCATTCCACTTTGGCGAATAGGGGGCCGCTGCCTGCTTCCATAGTTTTCCGGCTTCTTCAAAACGATGCTGTTCGTTGGAGTAGTTATACGTTAATGGATAATCCTGAATGGTAGTATTTTCCAACATGGCTTCGGGTAACCCATACCAGTGTTCCATGGAAGTCATGCCCGCACGTGCCGAGTGAAATACATTCCAGCGGGCAACGCCCAGTTGTGCATGATGACAGGTTGAACGCAAACCCAGTCGTTTGTTTTCGCGAATGGCGGCATCCATAATTTCTGGGGCAGCACCGAAGAATTTAATTCCATCAGCGCCCTTCGTTTTATTTTCATTGACCCATGCACGTGCTTGCTCTGGTGTGCGAATAGGTTCCTTTGCTCCTGAACCAAAGGTTACATAGGCCTTAATACGCGGTGCGGTGATCAAGTTTTTTTCGCTTTTCGCTTTCTGATCGAGCACCCAATCAACACCATTGCCAGAGCCGGGTTCTTTTATTGTGGTGACACCGTGGGCCATCCACAATTTAAAAACATATTCTGCTATAGGGGCCTGGTTGCCACCAATATGTCCGTGCATATCCACAAAGCCTGGCATCAGATACATACCCTCGCAGTTGAGTTCTTTGCCACCAGCTTCTAACGTAGGCCTGTTCGCGTTGCTTGCCATGCCCGGAGTAGGGAGACCAATGCTGGCAATAGTTACAATGCGGTTTTGTTTCACCACAATATCAACAGGACCTACTGGTGGAGCGCCCGTGCCATCAATCAGCATAACTCCGCGAATGATTAATTGAGTATACGGTCCGTCACCTTCCTTTACTTCGGGTGCCTTTGTAACCTGAGCGAGCAGGCCGGTGGAGACGGAGAGACTAAAAATCAGGAATATCTTTCTCATGTGTAAGAAATTAGATTCGGAAAGTAGGTATTTTCAAAACATAATGCCATGTGGTTATGAGTATGAATTGTAAAAATGATGATAAAAGGTAAATGAGAAGGTGGTTATTGATTCTGTTCGTTCTCATCATACTTAGTGGCGGTGCTGTGTGGTATTTTCTTTTCAATAAGCCTATTCGTCCAGTAGAGCCTGTTCGCTCTATATTAGATTCTACTCTTGTGCTGCCTGTGTCTACTATCCGAATACCCATTGAATTTCAATTGAAGGACCTGGAAAAAATGGTCAACACCAAATTGAAGGGAATTTTTGTTCAGGAATGGTTGCCGGTAGGCGAAAAAAAAAGAGACAGCGTTTATTTAGAGTTGGAGCGCACTAACCCGATCCGCTTTGCGTGGGAGCCTGGCACGTTGTCAGCGAAAGTTCCTTTGCGGATCAGTTTTCGCTTTATAAAAAGGGCTGTGGGCATTCGAATACGGAATGAGCGCCCGATTGTTGCCGAGGTTATTCTGCATTTGAAATCGCAGGTTCACCTGGATGATCAGTGGGCAATTAAGTCAACGACCTCGCTCGATAAAATCGTTTGGGAGATGGAGCCGTCTTTAAAGATTGCTTTCGTCAATGTCAATCTGCGCAAGTTTGGTGAATCTTACCTTGAAAAAAATCAAGACAAGATCACACATCGCTTTGATAGCATTGCTCAAGCAGCCCTGGACACACGAAAAGTGGTAGAGAAGATATGGCAGAATATACAGAAGCCGATTGTTCTAAAAAAGACAGTACCGCAGATAGGATTATCGGCTCATGCGGAAGCGTTGATGTGGCGTTGGAGCATAAGCCCGGAAGGAAATATTCTGGGGATGATTACGCTGAAAGCAAAAGTCTATACTTGGTTTGATGAGCCACTGGCACATGAGATAGCTCCACTTCCCAAACATAAGTATGCGGAGAAAGCGGATGAGTCGCTTGACTTATTTGTGATGGCACAACTTCCTTATGATAAGTTGAACAGCTTCACCAATAAAAATATAGAGAGGATCTCGTATACGTATGATTCGTATACTATTGGCATTCGCGATGCTGAGTTCTACGGTAGTGAACAGGAACTGGCGCTGATGATGCGTGTGAAAGGAGCGCTGAGAGGAAAGGTATATTTAAGAGCACAGCCTTATTTCGATACACTGAATCAGGTGGTGGGATTAAGAAACCTTCGCTATGATCTGAGCACAGAAGAAGCGTTGCTCAACACGGCAGACTGGATGTTGCACGATAAATTAATTTTCCTTCTTGCCGACACCGTAAAGAAAGATATCAGCGAAGAGTTGAACGCCTTACCGCAACTGATTGAGCAAGGAATTGAAAAAGGTAAATCCGGAGAAAAGATGACCCTTACGGTGGACTCCCTGTCGGTAACTTCCTACGCATCATTGATCACCCGGCAGAATATTCAGTGGATTTTCAGGGCCCGGGGAAAAGCCGGAATCGCCTTGGATAGAAAGATTCTGGACGGAAAGAAATCAAAAAATTAGTATTAAGATGGGTAGTTAGGGTTTAAAATGAACCATTGGAAACGTTTTCATTAATATATTATTGGTATTAGGTATTTTTTATACCCATTTAATCGAAATTTGGGATTAATTCTACCTATCTACCATGAGCAGACCCAAAACCAGCTGGATCGTCATTTTCGCGATTCTGGTAATCCTTCAACTACTTATATTATTTAATGCTGGCGATCCTATCAGTGATGCGGCTGATACGATTGATAAAGCGGATACAGCGTGGATGATTGTTGCCACAGCCTTTGTGCTTTTCATGACTCCCGGTTTGTCATTCTTTTACGGAGGGATGGTGAGTTTTAAAAACGTGATCTCTACGATGCTGCAGAGCTTCATTGCATTGGGTGTTATCAGTTTGCTGTGGTACCTGGTTGGATTCAGTTTGGCGTTTGGCGATAGCATCGGTGGAATTATAGGAGACCCGAGAACGTACTTCGCTTTTAAAAATGTGGGCCTCAATCCGCATCCCGCATTTTCTCCCACGTTTCCGTTTCTATTGTTCGCCTTATTTCAACTGAAGTTTGCCATCATCACTCCGGCATTGATCACCGGTAGTTTTGCCGAACGTGTAAAGTTTACTTCCTATTTGATTTTCATGTGCCTGTTTTCATTATTGATTTATTGCCCACTCGCACACTGGACCTGGCACCCCGATGGATTTTTAAGACAGTGGGGCGTGTTGGATTTTGCAGGCGGCACGGTGGTACACATGTCGGCAGGTTTTGCATCACTGGCCGGAGCTTACATACTGGGCAAACGTGAAAACAAAGAACATCACCCGGCCAATATCCCGTTCATCATTTTAGGCACCGGCATGTTGTGGTTTGGCTGGTTTGGTTTCAATGCAGGCTCAGCGTTATCGGCCAATGGTTTGGCGGTTCAGGCATTTGCTACCACCAACATGGCATCGGCATCGGCTATGATTACGTGGGTCATGTTTGATGCGTTGGTAGGCAGAAAAATTTCAGCCATGGGTGCATGTATTGGTGCAGTGGTAGGGTTAGTGGCGATTACACCAGCTGCAGGATTTGTCAACTTAGGGCAAAGCGTATTCATCGGTTTCGTGGCGGCTATCGTGAGCAACCTTGCCGTGTACTACAAACAAAAGACTTCTCTGGATGATACATTGGATGTCTTTCCTTGTCATGGTTTGGGAGGTATCACGGGCATGATTTTAACTGCGGTATTTGCCAAAGATGTAGGCCTTGTTTACGGTCAGTTCGACACCTTCAAGTATCATTTAATTGCCTTGCTGATTGTAGGCGTATTTACCTTTGGCGGATCGTATTTGATTTTTAAAATCACCAGCATGATCACGCACATGCGGGTATCTCCAGACGATGAACGCTTAGGTCTCGACTTAAGTCAACATGCCGAAACGATGGCGCCTACCCGTTAAAAAACAGAAAGTTGTTCCATGATATTTTATAATGAGTGAATGGAACAAGATCCTAAGATGTATTAGTCATTGTTTTTAGAATCCGCATTCCATATCTTAACCGATATGCGGGTGCTGATTGTCTTTCTTCTATTACTGTCTTTGAATTCTTTTGGTCAGGCGAACAATAGGAATCAAAGCCGAAGATTTGGCTTTGGTATACAGGTTTTTGAACCCACCGGTTTCACCATCCAATCCTTTCGGGGATTTTTCAATGAAAATAACTCTTCCTTCGCAACGTATGGCGTATGGGAATTAGGACTGGGATTGGAAAATAAGTTGGGCATAATCAGCGATAAAAAATATGCCGGTGGAGATTGGGAAAACGGAGGGGTTAGGGTCGATCTTAATTACTTGTACCCGTTGCTCACCATCTATGCGCCATTTGTTTTTCAAACTTATTTGGGTGCAGGAATTCAAACCGGAACGAGGAAGTATGAAACTCCCACGGGAGTTGAATCCGATTTTTCAACCGGAGCTAACCTCATGTTGCGGGTTGAATTGGTTACTCATGGTATTGACATGGGGCCTGCTGTTTGGTTTTTCAGTATCTATTCAGACCTTAAATACCACACAGAATTCTCTGAATCTTTTGATTACGTGAGTCCCGTGCTGGGCGTGAGGTTGAGAAAAGGAAGATGAAATTTTAGAATTCCGTGGTGCCATTTGAATACGTATTTTAGTTTTATAAGTGTATCGGTTCATTAAATTATTAATTATGAAAGTGGTTGTTCTTCTTCTCCTTTTTATTCCGTCAGTTCTATTGGGTCAAAAAACCAAACAGGATGTTGTCAAATCCATTGATGCGAGCTACGATAAATATACCGCTGTCGCGAAAAAGATTTGGGAATATGCCGAAGTAGGTTATCAGGAAACAAAGAGCTCAGCACTTTTGCAAGAGACCCTTAGCCAGGCAGGATTTAAAATTGAAAAAGGAGTAGCTGGAATGCCTACTGCCTTTGTTGCCACCTATGGTTCCGGCAAACCGGTAATTGGAATTCTTGGCGAGTTTGATGCCCTGCCAGGTGTTTCGCAAGATGCAGTACCCGAAGTTAAAAAAGTGGAAGGACGTTCTGCAGGTCACGCGTGTGGTCATCATCTTTTTGGTACAGCTTCATCTGCCGCAGCCATCGCAGTGAAAGATTGGCTCATTGCAAATAAGAAAGGTGGAACGATACGTTTCTATGGAACACCAGCAGAAGAAGGTGGCTCGGGAAAAGTGTATATGGTGCGGGAAGGATTATTCAACGATGTGGATGTTGTATTTCATTGGCATCCGGGTGCTCAGAACAATGCGAGTGCAGGAGGTTCGCTGGCCAACAAAACTGGAAAATTCAGGTTTACCGGAATCGCGGCACACGCAGCAGCATCCCCTGAGCGCGGACGTTCTGCGCTGGATGGCGTAGAAGCTATGAACGACATGGTTAATATGATGCGCGAACATGTAACACAGGAATCGCGGATTCATTATGTGATCACCCGTGGAGGTGAAGCCCCTAACGTTGTTCCCGCTTTCGCGGAAGTATACTATTATGTGCGTCATCCAAAACGCGCGGAAGTGAAAGATCTGTGGGAGCGCCTTACCCGCGCGGCACAAGGTGCAGCCATGGGCACCGATACAAAAGTAGAGTGGGAGATTACCGGTGGCGTTTATGACCTGTTGCCGAATGAAACTTTGGCAAAAGTAATGGATGCTAATTTGCGCGCGATAGGTGGATATACGTACACAATCGAAGAGAAAGAGTTTGCTGAAAAAATTCAGAAGACATTTACTTCAGCACCACCACTTCTTTCAACCACCAATTCAATCAGTGAGTTTAAAGTTACTGACGGTTCAGGTTTTGGTTCCACCGATGTTGGTGATGTAAGCTGGGTGGTTCCTACGGCAGGCCTTTCTACGGCAACGTGGGTGCCTGGTACGGCCGCTCATAGTTGGCAGGCAGTAGCAGCAGGTGGCACATCCATTGGCAACAAAGGTATGATGATGGCAGCGAAGGCCATGGCACTTTCGATCATCGATGTGTTTTCCAATCCGGCAACGATTGAGGCAGCCTGGAAAGAATTGAAAACCCGCACCGGAGAAAATTTCAAGTACGAATCATTGATTGGCGATCGACCACCCGCATTGAATTATCGCAACTGATAGTGCTTAATGGTTAAGCAGTTTGCTGACTTCATTAAAGAATTTGTCTGGGTCTTGCCAAAAGTTGCGACTATACACGCGCACGAAGGGCCAGTTTTTTAGCTCCAGCAATTGTGGCGTTAAAGCATGATCAGCTTTAACGGAAGGACTCTGAAAATAAAAATTATCATCAGTGAAAAGGGCGCCTATCTGGTGCTTTCCTTTTTTTACGGTCAGGTCAAAATAGGGAAAGCGATTTTCCTGCAACTCGTATTCAGGCCATTTTATCAATGCCCACTTTTTTATTTCCTCTTTCAGGTTGGTGGCGGCATTCCTCTGGTTTGGTGAGGGAACATCAATGGCATGGGCTCCTTTAGAAGTATCCAACACAAATTGCAAATAGCTTTTGAGAAGTTTGGGTCCGGCATTCAGCGTGGTTTCTACATGGAGTTGATCGGGCCATAAACTGGTAACGACAATAATTTTTTCCCGTGCACGGCTCACGGCAACATTCAACCGGTTTTCTCCTCCGGCTATATTGAGGCTTCCAAACTGTGCATTAACTTTTCCTACTTTATCAGGAGCATAGCCCACGGAAAAAATAATGATATCACGTTCATCACCCTGCACGTTCTCTATGTTTTTCACAAAAAGACTTTCTGGAATAAGTTGTCCGGCTTCACGGAAGGTATCTTCAAGCACATCCAACACAAGCGACTGCTGCGGTGCATTGAAAGTTACAATCCCTATTTCCAATGAAGGTTTCTCTTTGATTAGTGCAATAACCTTTAATGCAATATGAGTAGCCTCCGGCAGATTTGTATTGTTTTCCCAAACTCCTTCAATTTTTTCGTAGGTTAAAGCAGGACCATTCTGATTGAGCGCATTCAGATCGGGAAGGAATTGCAGGTTCCCTTGATAAAAATGACGATTAGAAAATTCAATTAGTTCAGGAGACTTGCTTCGATAGTGTCCGCGCAGTTGAGTATTCATCAAATATCTTCCCGCCAATTCGAGTAACGAGTCAACTTCAGAATCAGGGTGATCGTCATCTTCATCTTGCCAGCGCGATTGATAGAAATCTCCGGGCCGCAACTGCATGGCGTCTCCGGCAATGATGGCTTGCTTGCCGCGATAGAGCGAAGGAATGCCGCGCTCGGCAAAACATTGAGATGCTTCATCAAAGATGACCAGGTCAAACAGATCCGCCATGGGGAAAATAGCAGAAACAGATTCCGGAGAAGCCAGCCAGCAAGGGACCAGTTTGAAAATCTCCTCTTCAAATTCCGATACTAATTTTCTGATCGGCCATATTTTTTTCTTTTTAGTAACCTGGTGCAACAAGTCACGATAGGTGACCCGATTATTGAGTCGGTTAAATTTCAGTTCGTCTACTACTTTTTCCCGTGCCCGTAACAACACAATCTCTTCACTGATATTTTGTTTTTCCCGATGAAGGTCCCGAAGTTCATTCTCAAGAAGCGAAATTTTTCCGGACGAAACGATACGCAACTCAGGATGCTTGGCCTCCAGGTGATCAATCCACGCAATTCGCAGACTGTTCAGAAAAAGTGATTCTATTTTTTCTTCTTCCCAGCCCTGCGCTTGATCGTGCAATCGATTGATGATTGATTTCTCATCGGCATTGAGACTTTCATCAATGGCATCAAATTCACAGAGCGCATCGAAATCGTTCCTCAACGATTGGGTGAGTTTTTGTGCCTCGTGAGGTGATTGTGTTATGGATTTAATCTGAAGCGGTGTCAGGTAATTGATCCACTTGATTTTATATTCGTTACTCTGGTTTAAGATCGCATATAATTGACCGGCTTTCGCAATGAATTCCCTGAACGAATGTGTTGCCGGATGGATAAAGGTTTTGAGCAACCGCACCTGACTGAAATTAAGTTTTGCATTGAGTGCGAAATGCTGATCGGCAAACCACGTGATATAATCTTTTTGAATGAGCGATTCGGGCATTTCGAGAAGCCAGTTCTTAGATCGTATTTTTGATAGGTTGTGTTCCAGGTTAAGCCGGTTGTCCAACTTTTTCTCAAGGGTTTTGAATCCTACTTTGTTGTCGGTAAGCCCGTTGGCCACCAGGGTTCGCTTGATCAGAAATTTGTCTTTCGAAAACAGTTCCCAGCGAATAAGACCAATGAGATTTTTTCTGGCTTTCATGCTTGTGTATAAGGCCTTCTGAAGCACACCCAATTGAGTAACAGGAGTATTCACCTCAGGCCCTTCTTCAACAAAGCAACTCATTAGGTTCTTTTCCAGATTGGAAAGCCATAATGCGCTTGTTTCCTCATCCTGCTCAGTAATCATCATTTGAAAATACAAGTACACTTTTTCACTGTTGAGCAGAACTTTCACTTCGTCTGCCGCTTGTTCATTCTCCAATAGTCCTTCGCATTGTTCCCAATCTAATGTCGAATTTAAAGTGGATTGAAGTTGGCCAGTGATCCGGTCAAAGAATTCCTTCACCTCCTGCACCGATCGGCTGATAGACGTTAAGTCACCGGATGTGAAGGAAGAAAATGATTTTCGGTCTTTCCAGGGGTAATCGTGCGACTTAAATTTTTTAGCGTGATGCAGATAGATTTTCAGTTTTCTCAAAAAGGGTGATAGGTCATCGAAATTAAATAGGGAAAACTCCTGCTTTAGTGAGATTACCTCTTCTGTTGGACTCGATTGGAGATAGAGTTCTTTAATGCTGGCCCCACATTCTGTCTGGTCAAATAGGCTTTCTTTAAAAGTGCCGAGTTCTTCAATAATGGCATCTATGCGATGGCATATCCGTGTAAACTGTCGTTCCAGTTGAATCGCATCTAAACTGAGATTTTTCAATCTGTATTCATCAATCTTCTCAATCTGGTTTACCAATTTTTCGTAAATATCTTTGCGATCATTTTTAAAGTCATGAACCAGTGCAAGGTATTGGCTCAGCTTATGCGTTTTCAACCGGTTGTACACAACGTCTAATGCTGCCCGTTTTTGACATACCACTAATACTCGTTTGCCGGATGCCATCGCATCGCTGATCAGGTTACAAATGAGTTGAGACTTTCCCGTACCAGGAGGACCTTGCACAACAAAGGAGTGCCCGAGCTTGGCAGCTTTCAGCGCGTTTTCCTGCCAGATATCCTGGGGAAATACGGTAAACATTTTTTCTTCCTTCACCAGGGCGTGAAAGTTTTGAGATTGGGGTATCTCACGCGCTGCCGTGCGTTGATGGAAAAATTCTTCCAGATCCTGAACTGTATTTTCCTCAATTAGATGCATGTAGTCAGGCACCAGATAAGAACCTGCTTGCGGAAAAATTCCCAGCACCGCGTTCGGAAAAAGTTTTAGTTCTCCATCTTTTAATCCTTCTTCGAAGTCTTGCCTTTTGAAATTAGTGAACGGAGTAAGTTCATCCCGATAATTGTCTGGGTTAAAGTTAATTTCCAGCTCACTTTTCTTTAGCAGCTGATAAATCCACGTACGAAAAGCAGTGCTTTCGCGGTCGGCATCCTCAAAGGTTTCTTCGAGAAGCATCTCATTAGCCTTCACTTTATTGTAAAAGGCATATGCCAATAGAAATGATTTATTGAATGTTATTCCTGCGTCTTTTCGCGGCTGTAAAACCCATTGATTACCAATGATAGTAAGAGTAACCGGAAAAAATAATAACGGACATCGTACCACCGTACCATCCTTAAATTTTCCTTGGGCAAAGGGCCAGCCTACATGTAAATCTTTTGAGCCGCGCTCGTCAAAAATGAACTGATCGATGCGCTTAAGTTTTTTCAATTTTGTGCTGGTGGTGTTAGACGCTTCCATTCGGGCGTCCAACACGGGGCAAATTGTTTTGAACTTCTCTGCAATGAGTGCCTCTATAATGGTGAACGCTTTTTCTCCGTTAAGCTGGCTTAGCTCCTGTAAATCTAAAAACTGATCACCCACCAAGCGAGGTAGAAAAATAGAACGGTTATTACCGGATAGATTGGTGAGCCTTCGCAGGTAGGTGTGGAGTAATTGTTTTGAGTCAGGGCCGTTCACGCTAAGGATTTAAAGAAAGATAAGGTTTTATTTTTTCAAACGTAGGTTTGTCAATGATGACTATTCTAGTAAGGTCTTCAAGCGATTTGAAATTGCCGTGTTGAAAGCGATAAGCGGTAATAGCTTTCGCTATAGCGTATCGGATGTAGGGATGTGTGGAAAGCTCTTTTTCGGTAGCTTCATTAAGTTCCAATGCTACTGGCTTAAAGTTTTCGGCAATGAATGTTTTTCGTATCAGTTCGTTGATCACCACACTATCCAGACCATAGACTTCGGTCAGTTGATCGGTGGAAATAAATCCACCCAGTCGATCGCGATATTTAATAATTCTGGTGGATAGCTTGCTTCCTATTCCATACACGGAAATAAATTGTGTTGAATCCGCCAGGTTCAGGTCGAATTTTTCTTTCGCCAGCTTTTTGTTCGTGGCAAATTCTTTTTTCTCTTCAAACTTTTTCAATGGCTTTTCTACAGGCAATTCAATCCAGTTGTAAAGAGTTGAATAAAGCGAAGTATCCATGCCGTACAGTTTCAATAAATCAGATTTGATAATGAATTTACCTCCTTTGGTGCGGTAGTTTTCAACACGGCTTGCAAGGAAGAGTGAAAAACCAAGGCTCATCAACTCTTCCTTCGAGGATGTATTGGGGTTGAAAGCAAATAACCGAAAGGGAACATTTTTCAAACTGTCCTTTTTCATGGGCTGCTTCCAGGTCGCAATTAAGCTGTCGAGTTGTCTTTTCTCCTTAGTATAGTCTTTCGTTTGCTTAGTGAAGTAGGCCTTGTAGGCAGGCACAATAAATACGATAAGGAACATCAATGGCAGAAGCACAAGAAACGCGTTGGTTTCGTTACGTGAGAAACCAAAAAATGCCCGTACCCATGATCGTATTCGATTCATACTTAGAAAGTAATTAAGAAATTAATTTGTATGTCCCTGTATACTTGACTTTATGGAGTTAGCCAGCCCTGCTTTTACACGTGATAGATTAGAACTGAATTTTTGGTTCACTTCAATCTCAATTCCAGTATAGTCATCCTTTGAGTATTGTTTTTTTAACCAGGTGGTGAATCCGTCATCTGTACCTTTGTAAGGTTCGTTGAAACGAATTTGAAACTCCGGAAGATTAGCGTGGAGGTTATCTTTTAGCCGTTGACTAAATGCTGCCTCTACGTTCTGTGAGGAGTCAAATAGAATTCCGATATCTACCTTTCTTTCTTGACCATTCCAAATGGGTGTGAAAGAATGAATGGAGAAGTGCAATACAGGTTTGGTCATTTTTTCAATGACCTTTTGAACTTGCTCGCGATAGGGTTTATAAATATTCTGGATTAAATTTTCTTTTGTTTCTATGGGCAATGGTGTGCTGTATTCTGAAAAAAGTTGCGGGTTATCAGGCGACCGATTAGCTTCAATAAGCAACCGTGTAGTCAGGCATCCAAAGACAGGCGCTTCCATTTGTTCCGCAAGAAAATTGGCCAGCGGCCACGCACCCGGGTCCCAGCCTCGGTGTGATTCAAGGATTTCTGATTGTCCTGCAAATAATGATTGATATTGCTCCGGCACGTGATTGCCTGCATGTTCGCAAGTGAAGATGACGGAGTAATTCATTGATGAATTTTTTTACGGTACAAACATTCGGTTTTCTGCCAGGCACACACTCAATTCTTTAAAAATACTTTTAATGCGATCCGGTGAGTTGTCCTGATGGAGCGAGTTGATGATTCGTTCTGATAGAGATCCCTGATCTAAAAGGGTATGAATAACGGATTGCCATTTTTTTTCATAAAAAGTAGTGGCAGGAATCTTTGTCAGGATATGTTTCCATAACTCCCCGGCAGTTGCAGGGGATGATAAACCAAAGGCGGCCAGATAGGGTAAGTCGTCAATCTGGGTTTGTCTTCCGCTTAAACTGGTTTTGTCTAACAGGGCGGCAAGAACATGGGTGTCCATTTTCATCTGGTCCTTTACGCTGCAGAATTTTCCATTCACCAAGGCCTTCAACAATTCCACCACCAGGTTAACAATTGCCAGATCAGCAGCAGGACATTCCTGAACATCCATGATTCGTATTTCAATGGACCCACGATCGAAACGTGCGATGGCACCACGTGAGTTTACCCAAACCGGGTCAAGAATATTTTCCAGATTGAAAGGTGCTATATCTTTTTCGATTGCTGAATAGATGGTTTTTTCATATTCATCATATGAAAAAACTGCCTCTGGGATTACATAACCCGTAATGGTTGGAATTTTTGATTGGTTGGATTTATAGTAGAGCAATCTCGTATCAAGCATGCCTGAAAGTTTTCCATCTAAAATCGGAGAACTTGCACACAATGCTGGCAGGAGGGGAAGGATGATTCGAACGGCTGCGTGTAATTTGGCAAATTCTTCATCCCCCGAAAAGGGAAGATTCAAATGAGTGCTTTGCAGATTTGACCAGCCATGACCACTGCAATCGAATATTTTATTATATAGTTCATAAACTTCATTGTTGCCGTGCGGCCATAGTTTTGTTTCCGTAAAGGGATCCATAAACGGATGGGCAGCGGATGGCATTAGCATGGCATTCCATTCTTCAAGAATAGTATTGATCCTTGAAATATTTCTTGAGAACGCTTTTTCCAAACCCGCCAGATCACTTTCTGGTTGTGTGGATTTTAGTTCGATGACATGCATCACCAGTTCATTGGACCAGGTGATCAGGCCATTTTCAAAGTCACTTCCAATTTCTCCAAGTTCATACTTTAGTAAATCATCGGCAATAGGTCTTACATTCAACGTGTCTTTATCAACAAGCATGTATTCCAATTCAATGCCGTATCCGTGAAAAAGATGGTAGGGGGATGTATTCATTTTTGCGCTTTGATTCGGTTTAAAAATACTTCCATAATGATCTCATACAGGCGATCTTTCAAGATCTTATCTTCAATGCCTGCATCAATATTAGGGTTATCATTTACCTCGATCACATAAAATTTTCCATCTATTTCTTTCATGTCCACACCGTAAAGTCCTTTGCCGATCAGTGAGGTAGCCTTGAGTGCAGTTTTTAGTAATCCTGACGGTGCCTGGTCTATGGCGATGGATTCCACTTCACCTTCATGGGTTTTATCCTGCTTGTTCCAGTTCACAATCTGCCAGTGCTTGGATGCCATAAAGTATTTACATACATAAATTACTTGCCCATCAATAATGCCTACCCGCCAGTCAAAGGGTGTGGGAAGAAACTCTTGTGCTATGAGCAAGTCTGATTTTTCAAACATGCTTTCGCGAATATTTTTAAACTCGTCCATCGAGTCGATTTTAAATACGCCTTTTGAAAAAGCGCCATCCGGTTGTTTTAGAATGAACGGAAAACTCATTTTCTGATCGATCGCATCGCAGTTTTCTTCCGTAAGTACACTGGCTGATGGAGTCAGTATTTTATTAGCATTCAGAAGCTCATGCAAATAGACTTTGTTCGTGCACTTTAAGATCGAGTCTGGATCATCAATCACCACAAGCCCAAGTGATTTTGCTTTTTTTGCGAACCGAAAAGTGTGATGGTTGACGTTCGTTGTTTCACGAATGAAGAGTGCATCATATTGAATGATCTGATCAAAATCATCTTTGGTGATAAACTCGGTATTGAAACCCGCTTCGATAGCCGCCCTGTAAAATCTTTTCAGTGCACGCGCATCGGAGGGTGGATTAGGGTCATTAGGTGCCACCAGAATGGCTAAATCGTATTTCTTTTTATCGGGTCTGAATTCGCGTTTGCGTTGAAGATATTTTTCGAGGGACTGAATCAAAACAGGCCGATCTGCTTCGGGTGCTTCGCCCAGACTTAACGGGCGAATGCTTTGCAATACCCATTTATTTTTTTTGGAAAAGACAGCCCGTAATGAGGGAGCTTGCACCAATTGAAAAAGTTGAAGTGCGAGTCGGTTTAGAATTTCAGATTTCGCGTTTCCAAAATATATATTGAATTCAACGCGATCGTAAGGCTCATTCTTAAATGTATTTTGAATCAGTTCATCAAATTCCAATGAGTCATCACGTAAGATGGATGGGAACCGTAGGTGCTGAATGGTTGAAACACCCGGTAATACTTTATGACCTCGCGCTTCCGCTAATAGTGAAACATAATAACCTTCGCTTTGGTACTGATATGATTTGCAGAGATTAATTATTTTTAAATTCTTAGCTTGAAAATTCACTTCGGTAATATACTTATCCGGAGAAATTACCTCTACATCATCCAGGCTGAACTTCCATAATTCTGGCTTTTCTACTACAATCAGTTTTGGCATCGATTACTTGGTTGGTTCAATGATCAGAATATTGGCATCATAGGTAACAATGCCCAGCATGATGCTATTGATAAGGCGATCAAAGTTGACGCCATAGTATTGACTACTATTCAAGGGATTTGAATTCATTGGGTCTGCCAGATAGGCCGTATTAGTTGATTCATCATACCCGTTAATGATTACAAAATGTCCCACCGGCTCACCGCGTATACTATCAAATTTATTGCTGGCAGGTATTTCACGCTTTGTGCCGTAGAGGTAGGTAGCACTAAGGCCGGTCAGTATTGGTTTAGATTCTTTCAGGTATTTTTTGATTAGTTCGGGATTCAATTCATTTTGAAATACTTTTCCACCTGCCTCCAGAAATTTAACATACGCCCGGGATGCTACCAGTAGTTTTTTTCTTTTAAACTTATAACGCATTTGCTGTTTGAGGGAAGCAATAATTTTTTTGGTATTGTAGTTAAACCAGGAAGGATCGAAGACATTAAGATTATACGTGTAGAGATGTGCTTTGTATCCGCGTTTGAGTGCATGATTGCCAAGCATTACCGCCAGGGTGCCTCCGGCTTTTAAACTTTTTACTTCGTTAATAACCTCGTTTAACTCGATGGTATCCTGGTAGTATTGGTAGATAGAATGCAGGCAGGTAGGTCCACAAGTGACTTCATCGGGCTGAGCCTTGATGTCACAATTGAGAAAGAGCGCCTTATGGCTGGGCATATCAGAAAAATTTGGAAATAAAAAGGTCAAAGACTTCGACTAAAATCAGAATGATGATGATCCATTCCAATATGCTGCTTTCACGTTGATGAGAAATTTCACGAAACACACTCAGGTTATCTTCAATAATTCGGAGTGTGTATTCGATTTCACTAAAGCGTACGCGCAAATCAAAGTGCTTCATCAGTCCTTTGTTCAGTCGATCGAGATACTCATCGTCCCAAACCAATTCCGGGGCATCAAAAATGTAAATATTGTCGGCAATATCATTTTGGGTGTTCAAAGCTTTGCCAATAAACTTGAGCATGTTTCTTCTGTTGATGCTGAGTTTACCGGTTAATTCTAATTGTTTAGTGAAGCCACGAATTTCTGTTAGCAGGTTTTCGGTTACTTCATGATAATGATCAAGCGCTACGGATTGCGCAATGTTAAACATGGCGATGCGATACACTTTTGAATCCAACCGGTCAACCACCACCTGATTAAATTCAAACATCATTTCACCTTCCTTTACTTCGATTTCATGATCATCGCGCATCCAGTTTGTGGAGGGATTTTTTAAGTAGGGCAGAACCGTCTTTATAGACAACTTGATTTCCTCATCGCTGTGGTTTGAAAAGACCACTACGCCATAGTTGAAATAATATTGATATTTATCAGGCCCGAAATTGTAGAAAAGTTCGGACGAAGAATCGGCCAGGGGTTTTAGTTCAAGAAAGGTTTTGATTCCCTTCATATCCAATTGATTGGCTACCAGGAGAGCAGCAAGTTTTACCTTCTTTTCCATACCATTTATATCAAATTTAACCTTTAAATCAGCCTTTGAAAATTTAATCCCAATGAAAAATTCTAATATTGCATCCTTTAAAAGTTATGTATGAAAAAATTGGTTTTGGTTCTTTTTAGTTGCCTTTTGATAGTGGAAAGTTTTGGATGGGGATCGACTGGCCACCGTGCTACTGGCCTGATTGCTGAACAATACCTGACTGCTAAGGCCAGGAAACGGATTAAGCAGATTTTGGGACAGGAATCTCTGGCCATGGTAAGCACCTGGATGGATGAGATTCGGTCGGACTCAATGTATAATTATACGACAGACTGGCATTGGACTACTATTCCTGATGGAGGTAAGTATGAAGACGTGGAGAGTAACCCAGATGGAAAAGTCGTGATGATGATTGAGAAGTTTACCAAGGAATTAAAAACAGGGAAACTGACTGCCAAACAACAGGCAGAATATTTGAAAATGTTGGTGCACATGGTGGGTGATATTCATCAGCCTTTGCATGTAGGCAAACCAGGCGACCGTGGTGGCAATGATGTAAAAGTTAAGTGGGCAGGAGGTGATTCAAATTTGCATCGTGTGTGGGATAGTGATATGATTGAGGACACTAAATTAAGTTATACGGAATTGGCGCAATCTCTCCCCAAGCCTACTGCCGAGACAATTAAAAAATGGCAACAAGCTTCTGTGCGCGATTGGGCGAAAGAGTCAATGACCCTTAGACCTGCCGTGTATAATATTGGTAAGGGTAGTTTAGGCTATCGCTATTCGTATGTGAATATGCCATCTGTGCGTGAAAGAATTTTACAAGCAGGCGTTCGTATTGCTGGATTACTCAATCAGATTTACGGAAAATAGCTTTGCCTTCTTTGCACCCGATAGCTATCGGGCTTTGCGTGGAATAAATTATCCTTTGATATATTTTTTCCACCACCACTGAAACACGATCAATGCCCAGATGCGGGCATGAACATCTTGTGGATTGGATGAGAACAACTGCCGTTTCAATTTCTCTATTTCAGCATAATTAAAAATACCCTGTTCATTAATATGCTTTTCAGAAAGAAGATCATCAACAATCAGTGACTTCATTTCTTTTCTAAACCATTTTAATAGGGGCACTTCAAAGCCTTTCTTGGGACGATTGTATAACTTTTCAGGAAGTATATCACGAAAGGCGTCTTGCAAAATTCGTTTGCGGATGGAGTTGGTGATTTTATAATCATCCGGAAGACCGAAAATAAAATCGACTACCTGGTAATCTAAAAACGGAACACGCACTTCGAGGCTGTTGGCCATGCTCATCAAATCGACTTTCGTCAGCATGTCATTGGCAAGCACCAGATTCATGTCGGAAAGAAGAATATTATTTATCGTTTCTTTTTCAGGGATGAAGCGAAGCAGTTCCTTTTTTCTGCTTTCATACTGCTGTTGTTGAAGTTTTGCTATAGTGCTTTCGGATAGCAACGCGTTTACTTCAGATTCTTTTGCATAGCCGGCCCATTGCCAGTAGCGTTCCTGGCTGTTTAGTTTCATGCCATCCGCAAAACGTTTGAACTGACGGAACGTATTGCTCAACGAACTATTTCTGGATTGTGGCATCGCATTCCATACGGGAGATAATGCCGAAACCATATTTTCCTTCCAGCCACGATGGATCATTCGGTGGAAGGCTGCGTGCTTGTTATAACCTGCGAGCATTTCATCCGCGCCATCACCTGAAAGGGCTACGGTAGCATGCTTGCGTGTTTCCTTGCTCAGAATGTAAACGTTGATGGCGGATGAATCCGCAAAGGGTTCATCGATATAATCCAAAACAGAATTTACATGAGCAAACAGATCATCATTGGTCAATGAAAATACCGTGTGATCGGTTTTGAAATGTTTCGCAACCAGGTTGGCGTATTCGGTCTCGTCAAAAAACTTTTCATCACGAAAGCCAATGGAGAACGTATGCAACGCGGGCTTATGTTTGCTGGCCAGTGCCGTGATCACCGATGAGTCGATGCCGCCACTGAGAAAGGCACCCAGAGGAACATCGGCCACGAGCCTTCGTTGAACGGATTCATCAAGAAGTGTTTTTAATTTCTCTTTTGCATCCGAATAGGAGAGGGCCTCTGATGAAGTTGCCGGGATCGTATAATAACAATGACTTTCCAGTTTCTTTCTACTGACTTTAAGATAATGACCGGGCATGAGTTTCTTCACGTGTGTGAAAATGGTATCCGGGGCGGGTATATAGTTTAGTTGGAGATAGGTGAAAAGTGAGGTGTAATCAAGTTCCTTATCGATGCCATATTCGATGATGGCTTTCATCTCGGAGGCAAACAGAAATTTATCCTCATCAAATAAATACAGCAACGGTTTGATTCCATACCGATCGCGGGCAACAAAGAAAGTTTGTTCCTGTTTGTCGTAAATGCAAAAGGCAAAGAACCCGTTCAGCCTGGGCAGACATTCTGTGCCATAGTAAATGAACATTTTCAGCAGAACCTCGGTATCCGATTGCGTAATAAATTTTACTCCAACCGATTCTAACTCTTTTCTTAACTCCCGATAATTGAAAATTTCTCCGTTGAAGATAATACAGTATCGTTTGCTTTCATCCAACATGGGTTGATGGGCAATGCTTCGTGTGTCGATGATGGATAGTCTGCGATGTCCCAGCGCTACATATTCATCGAGGTAGATGTCCTGAAAATCGGGTCCGCGTTTGTGCAGCGCCATGGTAGCAGCCGTTGCGTGGATCATATTAAATTTTCCAACGAGATTAAAAGCGAATACACCGGTGATGCCGCACATGTTTGTAAAGGATGGGGAAAGATAGAAAGGAAAACAGATCAATAAAAAAAGCAGCAAGTAATCCTGCTGCTTTCTCTAAAATGAGTATAGGTTGTTTATAATGGTTTGATCATAATATTGCGAAACCAGGCTTCGCTGCCATGGTCTTGTAATACAATGTGGCCTTTGGGGGCGGTGCCATATCCGGTGGCTTCATTCCATTTGCTTGCCTTTTTTATTGCCAACCATTCAGGTGAATTCAATTCATATTCCACTACTTTATCACCATTCAGCCAATGCTCCACATGATTTTTGTTCACTACTAATTTAGAAGTGTTCCATTCACCAAGTGGTTTTATTTTTGTCTTTCCGGCTGCGTGCATGCCGTAGTTTGATCCGGTAAGGTGATCGGGTGTCTCGTTAGGAAATGAAGGGTCATCCATAAGTTGATATTCGGGACCTGTGTAATAGGGTTGCTCGAATTCTTCGGTTACCCGGAACATAACACCGCTGTTGCCTTCGGCTGATGTTTTCCAATCAAATGTTAATTCGAAATTTTCATATTCAGCCGTGGTCATGATATCGGCACGCTTGTCACCAACACCGGTTACACTTTCGTCCAGTGCTTTGCAATGAAGTACACCATTAACCACTTCCCAGGTATTATTTTCACGGGCTTTAAATATTTGCCAGCCGTTAGTCGTTTGGCCATCAAAAAGCAATTGCCAGCCCTCGGCTTTTTGCTCTTCGGTAAGCTGCGCAGCTGTAAATGATGGAGCATCTTTGATGGCCTGCTCTTTTTGCTTTTTCGTTGAGCATTGCATCAAAACGGTTGTTAAAACGAGAGAATAAATGACAAAAAGTATCTTTTTCATACGTTCGATTTTGAAGGTGGTTACTTAATCCGATAATAGCGAAATAGAGCCAAAATTATTTTGATCAGCTGACCGAGGTTAGAAAATCTTACCAGGATTCAAGATACCATTGGGATCAAATACTTTCTTAATTCCACGCATCAGGTTGAGGTTCACTTCACTCATGGCGATAGGCATATATGGCCGCTTGGCAATTCCGATTCCATGCTCGCCAGATAAGGTACCGCCCAGGCTTACTGTGAGTTTAAAAATTTCACCAATGCCTTCTGGTATTTTGTTTTCCCAGTCTGCTTCGCTGATGTTTTCTTTTAAAATGTTTACGTGAAGATTTCCATCGCCCAAATGCCCGAAGCAAACGGTATTAAATCCATACTGCTTACCAATTTCCTTGATTCCTTTAATCAGCTTTGGTAAATTACTTCTAGGCACTACTACATCATCCGATTTAGTTAGGGTGTACCAGTTCACGGCAGGGGATATGTTCTTTCTCACTTTCCACAATTCTTCTTTCTGCGCGCTACTTTCAGCAAACAACACTTCGCCACACTGAAATTTTTCCACTACGTTCATCACCCGTTCGGCATCGCGCATCAATACTTCTTCGTCATTACCATCGAGTTCGCACAATAAATAGGCATCCATGCCATCGGTAAGTTTTGTAGTGACGGGGCTGTTCAGCACCTTCTCACAATACTCATACGTTTTAAGCGCGGCTTCACGTTCAAAGAATTCGACTCCCGAGGGTGTTATGCCTTCCACGAAAATGGAAGCGATAGCACGGCAGGCTTCTTCATTGGTAACAAACGGAATGAACAGCAATACATTTTTCTGTGGAAGCCCGCGCAGTTTGAACACGATCTTGGTGATGATACCGAGCGTTCCTTCACTACCACACATTAACTGCGTCAGATTGTAGCCGGTAGAGTTCTTCAACACATTGGCAGCTGTCCAGATGATTTCTCCTGTGGGCAACACAACTTCTATGTTGATTACATAGTCGCGGGTAACACCATACTTTACTGCCTTTGGTCCTCCTGAATTATTGGCCAGATTACCTCCCAAAAAACAAGAACCTTTGCTGGCCGGATCGGGGGGATAGAAAAGTCCTTTTTCTTTTACGGCATTCTGAAATACTTCAGTGATTACACCAGGCTCAACCGTAGCCTGCAGATTGAGTTCATCGATATTTAGAATTTTGTTGAAGCGTTCCATGGAAATCACCACACCTTTCTTTACCGGCAATGCTCCACCGCTCAGGCCGGTGCCTGCACCACGGGGTGTAGCTGGTATTTTATACTCATTGCAGATTTTTAAAATCTCACTGATCTCCTGCGGAATGCCGGGTTTAAGGACAAGGTCGGGAAGAAATTGGTAGTCTTCCGTCTTGTCGTGGCCATATTCATTTCTTTGCTCTTCGTCAACAATCACGTGCTCGGCACCAACAATAGCGCGAAATAAGGATATTATCTTTTCGCCAACTTTGCTTGTTATCGGAGCCTCACTTATTTTAACCTGTGTCATTAATCTATTAGCTTTGATGGAAACTATGATTCTTAAAACAAGCCACAAAATTAATGAATTAACCTTTGAAAGGTGGGGGCTTTTCGTCTTCATTTTAATAATGTTTAGCGCCTGCGGTTCAGCCCGCAAAGCACGGGAAGCAGAGGTAAACAAGGTTATAAAGGAAGCGCGAATGTTTACGGGAACACCTTATAAATATGGTGGCACCACACGCTCTGGCATGGATTGCTCGGGTTTAACCGGAAATGCCTTTCAGGCAATCAGCCTTACCCTGCCACGAACAGCGGAAGGACAATCTTTGGTAGGCGAGAAGGTGAAGCAGAAAAAATTGTCAGAAGGAGACCTGGTATTTTTTGCTACCAGTGACAAAAAGCGCAAAATCACACACGTTGGTATTGTAACCGAAGTAAAGGCCAAAGAGAACGTGAAATTCATTCATGCCTCTACGTCATTGGGTGTGGTGGAGACGGATTTATATTCTGACTATTACCGAAAACGGTTTCGTACCGCTCGCAGGATTATAGATTAGCCTCATACAACACCTTTACAGGCACAATCGGCTTTTAGGTATATTCACCTTCTTAAAAACTTTATGACTTCACGCAGAAAATTTCTTCAGCTGGGAACACTTGCTTCGCTGGCACCAATCACCAAGTTGTTTGGGGGCACACCGATTCCACCGGCTACAAAGCCCGTAGTGGTTTCCACTTGGAATTTTGGATTGGATGCGAACGTGGAGGCATGGAAAATTCTTTCTTCTGGTGGTCGTGCGTTGGATGCCGTTGAAGCGGGTGCTCGTGTTCCGGAGGGAGATCCAAAGGAAACATCGGTAGGCTTAGGTGGCTTGCCTGATCGTGATGGTCGGGTTACACTGGATTCCTGCATCATGGATGAGTTTGCAAATTGTGGTGCTGTGGCCTGCCTGGAACATATTGTTCACCCGGTTTCAGTGGCGCGTAAGGTGATGGAAAAAACACCTCACGTTTTTTTGGTTGGGGATGGGGCATTGCAGTTTGCTTTATCGCAGGGCTTTAAAAAAGAAAAACTTCTTACCAAAGAATCAGAAAAAGCGTGGAAGGAATGGCTGAAGACTTCACAATATAAACCGATCGCGAACATTGAAAATCACGATACGATTGGCATTGTTGCATTGGATAATAAGGAAAATCTTTCGGGAGCATGCACGACCAGTGGCATGGCTTACAAGATGAGAGGCAGAGTGGGAGATTCACCAATTATTGGAGCAGCGTTATTTGTTGACAATGAAATTGGAGCCGCTACCTCTACCGGAGTGGGTGAGGAAGTTATTCGCATTGTGGGATCGCACCTGGTAGTCGAGTTAATGCGCCAGGGAAATACTCCACAGCAGGCCTGCGAGAAAGCGGTGCTACGCATCGTTAAAAATCAGCCTGTCAAGTCGAAGGAAATTCAGGTAGGTTTTTTAGCACTGAATAAAAATGGAGAGGTGGGAGCCTATGCACTTCAAAAAGGATTTACCTATGCCGTGTATTCGCAAGAGCAGGGGAATAAGTTATTCGAAGCTAAAAGTTTTTATTAAGTATGAAATCTGTATCGATAGCGCCCCGCAACAAGAAGGAATTTGATTTGGCTTTTGACTTGTTGACTGAATTTGGTGAAGGAAGAAGACCGCTCAGTTGGGAAGGGAAAGGAGAAATAGGCTTTATTTTTCTTATGAATGTAACGCATAGCGCTAAAGAAACGACCGGTATGGTGGTTGAGAAAAGGCTTACACACTAGGCATTCACCTCAGGCTTTTAAATATCCCATTATAAATAAATCAGGCATGACCATCGAAATCGTAGTGTACAACATCGAATCCGCCCTCAGGGCTCAGGAAGGTGGAGCCGATCGTATTGAGCTTTGTGATAACCCCGGAGAGGGGGGGACAACACCTTCGTTCGGAACGATTGAGTCGGTAAGACAAAATGTGAACCTCGATGTGTTTGTGATGATCCGCCCACGGGGTGGGGATTTCCATTATTCAAATTATGAATTTCATTGCATGAAGCGCGACATTGATCAATGTCAGAAACTCAGTGCTGATGGTGTGGTTTTTGGAATCTTAAATGCCGATGGAACGCTCGATAAAAAACGATGTAAGGAATTGATTGACCGCGCTCGTCCTATGAAAGTAACCTGTCACCGTGCTTTTGACATGACCCGCGATCCGTTTCAAGCTCTGGAAGATTGCATTGAAGTTGGCTTCGACCGCATTCTTACTTCGGGACATCAGACTGCGGCTTCAAAAGGAACCCTGTTGATTGCTGAACTGATAGAAAAAGCCAATAGTCGCACTGCTATTATGCCCGGCTCGGGAGTGAATGAGGAAACCGTAGAAAAAATTGTGAGTGAAACGGGAGCGAAGGAGATTCATTTTTCAGCCACCGCTTTTCGCGAAAGTGTGATGCAATATCGCAACATGGCCATTGCCAGTATGGGTTCTGATGAAGGTGCTGAATTTAAATATAGAACGGTTGATGCAGATCGGGTGAGAGTGATGAGGAAGTTGGCGGAGGGAGCTTAGAATAAGTAGTGATTGATAATAATAGCGGGTGTTGGATAATCAATGTGGATTGAAAGTTTCGGGATGTGTACGTTAAGGGAAAGTTAACTCATAGGCCATTGTTCATAATTTGTTTAAAATCCGTAAAGTGAAAAAATTAAACACGTGGATCATTGTTTATTCACTGATTCTTATTTTCAGTGCATGTTCTAAGTTCGGAACAAAAATCACTTCGCTTCCCCGCAGCACTCCGGAGGCTGAAGGTGTTTCATCAGAGCAAATACTTCAGTTTATTGAAGCAGTGGAAAACAGCAAGAATGAGGTGCACAGTTTTATGTTCCTGCGACATGGTAAAGTCATAGCCGAAGGATGGTGGAATCCATACCGCGCTGATTTAAAGCATACCATGTACTCGACCAGCAAAAGCTTTACTTCCACGGCAGCGGGTTTTGCAGTCAGCGAAAAATTACTCTCTGTCGATGATAAAGTGATTTCATTTTTCCCTGATCAGTTACCGGGTTCCGTGAGTCCTTATTTAGCTGACTTGCGAGTGAAAGATTTACTAACTATGTCGGTAGGGCAAGTGCCTGATCCTACGATTACCATAGTGACCCGCGACAGCAATTGGGTGAAGTCTTTTTTTGCATTGCCCATCGTGAAAAAACCGGGCACGGAATTTCTTTACAATACGTTGGCCACCTACATGATGTCTGCCATTTTGCAGAAAGTGACGGGACAAAAAGTGATTGATTACCTCACGCCCAGGTTATTTGATCCTCTTGCCATTGAAGGAGTTGATTGGGAAGTAGACCCCATGGGCGTTAATGTCGGTGGCTGGGGACTGCGGGTAAAAACGGAAGACATGGCCAAACTCGGCCAGCTTTATTTGCAAAAAGGAAAATGGAATGGGAAGCAAATTTTGCCGGAAGAGTGGATTGCCGAGGCAACGACAGCAACCATTAAAGATTCAGCACCTTATTTGAAAAAAAATAAGAAAGAATCAAGCGACTGGGCGCAGGGTTATGGATATCAGTTCT
>CAZIOY010000061.1:3810-27707 GCA_964540915.1 uncultured Ohtaekwangia sp. | reverse complement strand
TTCTTACCGATAGTGGTGGCTATCAGGTGTATTCACTTGGCGAAAACAGAAAAATCACCGAAGAGGGCGTAATCTTTAAATCACATATTGACGGATCAAAGCACACGTTTACACCCGAAGGTGTGATGGATATTCAACGAATCATTGGGGCCGATATCATCATGGCTTTTGATGAGTGTACACCCTATCCGTGTGAATATGATTATGCTAAAAAATCATTGGGGCTCACGCACCGGTGGCTCGAGCGATGTGTGAAACGGGTGAATGAAACCAACCCGAAATATGGATATGAACAAGTTTTATTTCCCATTGTGCAAGGCAGTGTTTACAAAGACTTGCGACAGCAGTCAGCGGAATTTATTGCAAATCAAAATCAGCAGGGAAACGCTATCGGAGGGCTCTCAGTAGGAGAACCGCACGAAATGATGTATGAGATGACTGACCTGGTTTGCAACATCTTGCCTTCCGATAAGCCCCGCTACCTAATGGGTGTGGGCACACCTGAAAATATATTGGAATGCATTGCCTTGGGTATTGACATGTTTGACTGTGTGATGCCTACACGCAACGCGCGGAATGGCATGCTGTTCACCACACAAGGCATTATCAACATACGCAATGAAAAATGGAAAGATGATTTAAGTGAACTCGATCCGGAAGTAGGTGGTCATGTGAGCACGTTCTATTCCAAGGCGTATCTGCGTCATTTAATCATATCAAAAGAAATATTGGGCGCGCAAATTGCTTCCATCCACAACCTTACCTTCTATCTTTGGCTGGTGCGGCAAGCCAGGCAAAAAATTGAGGAGGGCACCTTTGCTGCATGGAAAGACAAGATGGTAAAAATCGTATCACAGCGCCTGTAATGAACTACCATTCATGACCATACTGGACCGGTATATCATCAAAAAAATTCTGGCCACCTTCTTTTACGTGGTGCTAATACTGGTTGCCATCATTACCGTCATTGACATTACTGAAAAGATCGATAAGTTCTCCAAGAATAACCTTAGCGCTGGTATCGTACTTGGATATTACCTAGACTTCATTCCGTGGATTGCAGGCCTGCTGACCCCCATCACCGTTTTTATTTCGGTTGTGTACGTTACCTCGCGCATGGCTGCCCACACGGAAATCATCGCCATTTTGAGCAGCGGGGTAAGTTTCAAAAGACTTTTAGTGCCCTACTTTATGGCATCTTTCGTAATCGCTGCCATCACCTTCTTTCTCAATGGATGGGTGATTCCAAAATCAAACCAGGATAGGCTCCTGTTTGAAATGCAATACTTCAAGAACACCAGTAACGCCTATCGGTCTAATATTCATATGCAGATTGAACCCAATGTGTATTTGTTTATTCAGAACTTCAACAACCAGTCGAATTCCGGATTTCAATTTTCCCTGGAAAGATTCGATGACAATCGCCTGATCGAAAAAATAACAGCAGATAATATTCAATGGGACACCGTAAAACACAAGTGGACCTTGAAGTATTGGAAAAGGAAAATGGTTGACAGCTTATTTACGGTGCGACAAACGAGTCCATCTTTCCCGCTGGCCACCCATGGCGAAAGTATGGACACCACCCTTTCTGTTACGCCAAAAGATTTTGATAACAATGACCGCAACTATGATGGCCTAACCATGAGTGAACTCACTCAACACATCGCCAAGATGAAGTTTCGCGGCTCAACCGGTGTTGAAATTTATGAAGTTGAAAAACAAATCCGGTTTGCTTCACCCTTCACTGTTTTTGTTCTTGTATTTATGGGTGTGATTGTGTCATCGAAAAAAAGCAGAGGTGGTACTGGTTTTCAAATTGCTTTAGGTTTTATGCTTTCCTTTGTGTTTATCCTGTTTTTCACGATGACGCGCACCTATGCCGAAACCGGATCGCTGTCACCCTTTTTAGCAGCGTGGCTACCCAATTCGGTATTCGCGCTTATCTCACTAGCTATGTATAAATACGTGCCGAGGTGATTGCCACAACCAAAGATTTCATCAAACTTCATTTCATTGTTTTTTTGTGGGGCTTCACAGCCGTGTTGGGCAAGTTGGTTTCCATCCCTTCTGTGGAAATGGTTTTTTACAGAACCTTACTGGCAGCTGTTGGCATGGCCGCGTTGATTTTGATGGTTCGAGGAACCTTTGTCGTTTCAAAATCTGATTTCATTAAGATCACGCTTACCGGATTCATTGTGGCTATTCATTGGCTTACCTTTTTTGGGTCAGGCCGCATTTCAAATCCCTCCACGAGTCTTGTAGGTTTTGCCACGTGCTCATTTTGGGCAGCACTCATCGAACCCATGGCCAAAAGAAAAAAAATTCAACTGCTTGAGATCGGGCTGGGGCTGGTGGTGATTATCGGTCTCTACATCATCTTCGCGGGTGACTTTCAATATCCTCTTGGCTTGTTGCTGGGAATTGTTTCTGGCCTAACCGCTGCTTTGTTCAGTGTAATCAATTCCAAGCTGGTAGTTCGTGTAAATGCAGATACCATTACCTTTTATGAAATGGCAAGTGCCTGCCTGATTATCTTTTTATTCTTTCCTGTTTATCAATATACCTGGGCAGACGGAGGCCAACTGAACCTGGTGCCACGGTGGTCTGATTGGATTTACATCGCCATCATGGCGTGGGCATGTTCGGTGTATGCCTATTCGGTGGCCATCAATCTCACGAAGAAGTTATCTGTATTCTTTATCCAACTCGCATTGAATATTGAGCCTGTGTATGGCATTGCACTGGCACTTATTGTATTTGGTGATAAGGAAGTAATGGGTTGGAATTTCTATGCAGGCACCATCATCATCATAAGCGCGGTCGTCTTATATCCTTTTCTGAAAAAACGAACTGAAACTCAGTTTAAATAATCGGCCCAATAGTGCATCCCGTTAAACTGATGCAATCGCTCTGTTTGCAATAGGAAAATGCCAAAAACAGCAGAACCAGAACCGCTCATGCTGGCATAGATAGCACCTTGATCATAAAGCTCATTCTTAATTGCTTCAATGGCCGGATATTTTGCAAATACCGATTTCTCAAAATCATTGAATAGGAGATGTTTCCACTCCACTATTGGTTGTGATAAAACTTCCGCAAGAGTTTGATGGGGAACTTGTGGCTTTACGCCTGCATAGGCCTCCGCAGTAGAAACATGAATATCCGGCTTTACAATTACCAGGTAAAGTCCTTTTAAACTCAATGACAAATCTGCAAGTTGCTCTCCCCTTCCGCTGCCAAGCATCGGTTTATCCTCAATAAAAAAAGAGCAATCACTCCCTAACTGTGAAGCGTAGCCGCGCAGTTGCTGCCCATTCAGTTTCAAGTCAAAAACAGAATTCAACAATCGCAGTGCAAAGGCAGCATCGGAAGACCCGCCACCCAATCCTGCGCCAGTAGGGATCACCTTGTGCAAATGGATTTTTACAGGGTCAAGATTAAATTGTGCTTTTAATAGATGATAGGCTTTGATGCAAAGATTATCTTCCTCCTTGCCGGGAATAATCGCACCTGAACTCGTAAATGAAAATTCCTTTGCGGGAATGATCTCTAAAATGTCCGTCCTGGGCACGGGATAAAAACACGTTTCAATAGTATGGTAGCCGTCTTCACGTTTGGAAATCACATGAAGACCAAGATTGATTTTGCAATGCGGAAAGACTACCATATCAGGTTATTGGTTGATAGTTGTTAGTTGCTGATAAATTTACGAACAACCTTCAACGATCAACTATTTTGCTAAGCGTTCGACCATTTCATGCGTGATACCGGAGGCAGAGAAACCGCCATCGTGCATCAGGTTTTGCATCGTTACCATACGGGTATAGTCAGAGAACATAGCGACACAATAATTAGCGCAATCTTCTGCTGTAGCATTTCCCAATGGAGACATCATCTGTGCAAAATCAAAAAACACATCAAAGCCTGAAATGCCTGTGCCGGCTGTGGTCTTGGTCGGTGATTGTGAAATGGTGTTTACTCTCACCTTCTTCATAGAACCATAGCGTTGACCGTAGCTGCGGGCAATTGACTCAAGCATCGCTTTGGCCTGTGCCATGTCCGTGTAATCCGGATACGCACGCTGTGCAGCAATATAACTGAGCGCCACAACAGAACCCCACTCATTCATGGCATCCAGCTTCTCAGAAGTTTGCAACACTTTATGGAATGAAAGGGCCGATATATCAATGGTTTTTAAATACCAGTCGTAGTTCATGTCTCCATATTGCTTTCCCTTGCGTATGTTGGGGCTCATGCCTATGGAGTGAAGCACAAAGTCGAGTTTACCTCCCAACACTTCCATCGATTTGGAAAAAAGATTGGTTAAGTCAACTTCGGAAGTAGCATCCGCAGGAATCACTTCCGATTCACAGGCTTTGGCTAGTTGATTGATGGTTCCCAGTCGCATGGCGATGGGAGCGTTCGTGAGGGTGAACGTACCGCCCTCCTCTTTTACCTTGAGTGCCGTTTTCCAGGCAATTGAATTTTCATCCAGCGCTCCGAAAATAATTCCCTTCTTTCCTTTAAGCAGGTTATTGGCCATGTTTTACAGTTTTTAAAGTTTGCGCAATATTACAAATTCCCGCTCACAGCCGCTATTTTTGATGTACATGAATAATAATGCGACTGCCCCGATTGGTATTTTTGACAGCGGCATTGGTGGGCTCACTGTGGCACAGGCCATCCAGCAATTGCTGCCCAATGAAAACATGGTCTATTTTGGAGACACAGCGCATTTGCCATACGGAGATAAATCAGAAGCGGCCATTCAGGCCTATTCCATTAAGATAGCAGACATTTTATTAAAGAAAGGCTGTAAAGTAATTGTGATCGCCTGCAATTCGGCAAGCTCCGCCTCCTACGAATTATTAAAAGAATATGTGCGAAAAGATGCTCACATTATCAACGTGATTGATCCGATGGTGGAGTTGGTCACACAAAATTTTTCAGGAAAGAGCGTGGGCCTTATCGGAACCAAACGAACGGTGCAGTCCGGGATTTATTCACGCAAAATTCACGAGGCCAATTGCAATATCACTCTTCAATCATTGGCAACACCCCTGCTGGCCCCCATGATCGAAGAGGGATTCTTCAACAATCAGATCAGTCACGAAATTATCCGGCAATACCTGGAAGATGAAACGTTGAAAGACATTGAAGCGCTGGTATTGGCATGCACGCATTATCCACTGATAAAAAAAGAAATCAATGAATTCTATCAAAACAAAGTGGCTATACTTGACTCTGCACAGGTAGTCGCCCAGGCGTTGCAACGCTATCTGGCCTACAACCGGATATTGAATGATTCTTCAGATCATGCAAACCACTTTTATGTATCCGATTATACCGAATCGTTCGAAGCCTCCACAAGATTGTTCTTTGGCGAGCAAGTTACACTCGAAAAACACCCTTTGTGGAATTGAACTAATAGTTAACTTTCATGCGGGTAAAACATTTTTGAAAAAGCAATACTTTCAAAATTATTAAGCGACCTTTCAAAATAATTAAGAATCAAAGCCAGTGCTTTCAACATTACTATTCTTTCTTCCTTTTTTATTAATCTATACGATTTTAGTAGTGTATGCGGAAAGAAAGATATCCGCATTCATGCAAGACAGGCTGGGGCCCATGGAAGTTGGTTATTATGGTATTCTTCAAACCGTGGCGGATCTATTGAAGCTCTTGCAAAAGGAAGACATCATTCCAACCAGCGCTAACAAACGGCTATTTCAACTCGCTCCTTTATTTATTTTTGTTCCCATTTTCATGGGATTCTCGATGCTGCCCATCACACCAGCATGGTCCGCTCCAGCCCTGTCATCAGCACTTTATTTTATATTCGCCATCATCTCCCTGGATGTTATCGGCATTGTGATTGCCGGCTGGGCATCCAACAACAAATACAGCATGTTGGGCACCATACGATCAGCCGCACAAATTATTTCGTATGAAGTACCCTTGACGCTTTCAATACTGTGTGTGTGTGTGTTGAGCCAAACGTTAGACTTGCAGGAAATTTCTTTTCAGCAAGGCATCTTGATCAATTCAGATGAAGGCGCCTTCAATGAAACAAATTATTTGTTTGGCTTAAAACAACTCAACATCGATGTCACACTTACTGGGGGATTTCTTACCTGGAATATCTTCCGTATGCCCGTACTATTTTTTGCCTGGATTATTTTCTTTATCTCATCATTGGCAGAAAGTAATCGCGCACCATTTGACCTGCCCGAAGCAGAATCCGAACTGGTAGCAGGCTTTCAAACAGAATACTCCGGCTTTCGGTGGGCGATAATTATGCTTGCCGAATACGGCATGATGCTATTAGTTAGCTTTGTCGGGGTAATTTTATTTTGGGGCAGTTGGAATACCCCATTACCCAATATAGGAACCTGGAAGTTGGCTGAATGGACCACGGGAACAAACGGCACTTTCAGCATACATGCCTGGGGCATTTTTTGGTTGGTGTCAAAAACCCTTCTTACAGTAAGCTTACAAATATGGGTTCGATGGACATTTCCGCGCGTTAGAATTGATCAGTTAACTTCGCTGAGCTGGAAATATTTAACTCCTGCTTCTTTAATTTTAGTGGTTATTTGTGCACTTTGGAAACTCCTATTGTTGTGAGTTTCAGAAAAAAAATACAGATCGTTAGCCTTATTCTGGTCAGCATTTTTTGCTACACGATAGCCTTTTGTCAAAAAAATACCGATAGCCTCGAGAGTACGCTTCGAAATAGATTAACCGACTCTGTTCGTTTTGTTACCTACATCAAGTTATCGGAACAAAAACAATATACTGATTTTGTAAATGCGACCATTTATGCTGATAAAGCATTTGCCATCGCAGATAAAAAACAATGGCCATGGGCCAAAGGCATGGTCTATGTACAGTTGTCATTTTTGGCGACCCTAAGCGGTGACTATTCGACAGCCATGAAGTATGATAACCTCAACCTTCAAATGAGGTTGGTAGAGCAAGACAGTGCGGCCATTGCTGCCACGCTCAACTTTCTGGGAAATGATTATAGCGATCTGGGCAAGTATGATGAAGCCTATTATTACTTCACTCAATCGTATCGGGTAGCCCGCGCCATTGACGATCAAATGAAAATGGCCATAGCCACCTACAATATAGGATTGGTCTTGAACGAACTGGGTCAATATGAGTTGGCCTTAAATCATTTCAATTTCAGTCGTGAGCTCAGTGAAAAAATTGGTGATCGCGATGGGGAGGTTTACTTGTTGGATGCCACCGGAGAACTATATCTGAACAAGAAAGAGTATAAAAAATCGGAAGAATATCTTCTTTCTGCGCTGAAGGAACTACGCAAAAGAAAGTTGACCATTATAGAACCACGCGTACTGAAAAGATTAGCACATTTAAAATTTGCATTAAAAGATTACGCACAATCAAAAGCCTATTATGATTCTGCTTCAATAATTAACAAAAAAGCTCATAATGAATTTGGTGTAGCCGAAGCAAACCTTGGCATCAGTGAAATTTATATTGAACAAGGAAAATTTGACGAGGCCGAAGTGCTGATTGAAAAAAGTCTTGTTACTGCCAAAAAGTATAACGCTCAAAAACTGACCATCGACTGCTATGAGAAACTTTCATATTTGGCTGAAAAAAAAGGAGACTATGAAAGGGGATTGGAGTATCATAAAAGTTATAAACAACTCGAGGACAGTTTGTATAGTGAAGAAATGCTGGCAAAAGTTTTTCAAGATCAACTTCGCTTTCAGACTGAATTGAAGGATAGCGAAATAGCGGCCCTGAGCAAGGCAAAGGCTGAACAAGACAATAACTTGAAAAGACAAGAACTGCTTCGGAATATCCTGGTAGTGGTTATGGCCCTGGCTGTTATTCTGCTATTCACGGTTTATCGAAGCAGCCAGCGCAGAATCCGAATCAATAAGCTATTGATAGAACATCAGCAAGAAATCAAAAAACGAAGTCAGGAGTTGGAACAACTCAATCAGGTAAAGGACAAATTTCTTTCGATCGTTTCGCATGACCTGAGATCACCGATTAGTGCGTTATCCGCTATGCTAAATCTTGCCGAACAAAAAAACCTTACTCCTGAGGAGTTCAGGCAACTGACCGCAGAATTGAGAAAACAATTTGACAATGCGCGCATATTCATCGGCAACCTGCTCGATTGGGCATTACTACAAATGGATAAGTTGAAAATTCAACCCGTAAAAGTTGAAATTGCCACAGTTGTTGAAGAGAATCTAAAGTTGGTGGAGGCCATGCAAATGAAACAAATCTATTTTATCGATGATGTGAAATCCGGAATCTATGGCTGGGCTGATCCAAACATGCTAAACCTGATTCTACGAAACCTGATTCTTAATGCAATTAAATTCTCAGAAATCGGAGGTAAGATAGAGGTTACCTGCAAAGATTATGATAAACACTTTGTAGTGATGGCTGTTAAAGATTATGGTGTAGGCATTAGCAAGGATGTACAAAAACTGCTGTTCGATAAGTCTGCCAGCTACAGCACGCGCGGCACAGCCAATGAAAAAGGTACTGGCCTTGGCCTCATCCTCTGCAAAGAGTTTGTAGAAAAAAATGGAGGTAAAATCTGGTTTGAAAGTGAGGAATGGAAAGGCAGCACATTTTATTTCACAATTCGGAAACCTTCTGAATAGGGTTTAGTCTTTTCCTTCTATTTTTGTTACGACTATGAAGGAACCCACCACTACGTATTGGTCAACTATCCGCATTGCAGTGCGCACCTTACGGCAAGGACTTGCTCTTACCTTCTCCCACTTTCTGAAAGCCCGCAAAAGCAGGTCACCATTATCGGTTCAATCACCTCACTATTTTGATAATCAGGAAGGCATTGCCACCGTGCAATATCCGTTTGAGTCTATTCCTGTGCCTGACAATGGTCGCTATAAATTGCATAATGAAATTGAAGATTGCATCGTATGCGATAAGTGTGTGAAAGTATGCCCGGTAAACTGCATAACCATTGATCCCATAAAATCATCAGAAGAATTTGGCAAAACCTCTGATGGAACGCCCAAACGAATTTATGCAGCAAAGTTTGATATCGACATGGGCAAGTGTTGCTTTTGCGGACTATGCACCACCGTGTGCCCCACTGAATGCCTCACCATGACCAAAGAGTTTGACTTTTCGGTATTCGATATTAATCAACATTACTTCGAATTTGGCAATATGACACTTGCTGAAATAGAAGCAAAGAAAAAAGAGTGGGAGGAGCATCAAAAAAACAAAGTTGCCGCAGCACCTGGCCCTTCAACCGTAGCTTCATCCTCTTCGGCTCCAAAGCCAGTGTTTAAACCCAGGATTAAACCACCCACTCCACCCACAACTACTGAATGAGTCCTGGCACTATAACCTTATACATTTTTGTGCTTGCCGCTTTTACTTCGGTCATGGTGATGCTTTTCACGCGAACTGTTTTTTATGCAGCACTGGCACTGATTGTTTGTCTTATTTCTATTGCTGGCATCTACGCATTACTCTATGCTGAGTTTTTGGCCATCACCCAACTCGTAATCTATGCCGGAGGCGTGCTCGTGCTGATTCTCTTTGGAATCATGCTCACCAATCGAATTGCCGGTAAACCACTTATCACGGAGTCAAATCACAGAGTTCCTGGAGTGATTGTCGCCTTCGGAATGTTTCTTACGCTGATCGTTGCCTATCAACAGACATCTTTCAATACAGCAGAATCTCCACCCGCACAAGGCAATCACATCAATCAAATTGGTATTGAATTGATGAGCACCTATGTTGCTCCTTTTGAAATTGGAGGTCTGTTGCTTTTGGTTTGCTTGATTGGTGCCGCCCTGATGGCATCTTCATTTAAAAAAAATGACAATGCCTGAATACACGATTCTTTTTACTCTTGGCGCCTTTCTTTTTTCTGCAGGATTGTTCATCGTGTTCACAAAGAGAAATGCCATCATGATTCTGCTGGGTATTGAACTAATGTTAAACGCGGCCAATCTAAATCTGATCGTATTCAATAGGCAAAACCCAACCAGCTTTGAAGGCCAGTTCTTTGCCTTGTTTGTTATCCTGGTGGCTGTATGTGAAGCAACTGTAGGCATAGCCATTATTCTGAAAGCCTATCATTATTTTCATACTGCCGTTCCCGATCAAATCAGTGACTTAAAAGAAAAAAATTGACAGAGGTAATTTCTTCATCGGGTTCACTTTGGTTCGCATTGAGTGTGCTTGGCATTCCGTTATTGTCATCGCTCATCTGCTTCCTGATTTCAGAAAAGTACGCCTGGCTGGCTCCGCTAATCAGTACCCTGCTGCTGCTGATTACATTCATTTTTTCCGCTTTACTGTTCTCTGAATTTGACAGCAACCATATAGCGACATATTCATGGCCATGGTTTTCCATCAATCAAAAAATAATTCAGGCCAGTTTACTGCTGGACAGCAATGCCCTTATCATGTTGATGGTTGTTTCATTGGTTTCCTTCCTGGTGCATCTCTATTCAATCGGATACATGGCGGAGGATCACGCACTGGTTCGTTACTTTGGAATGCTTGGCTTTTTCACCTTCGCTATGCTGGGCCTGGTGATGAGCAGTAACCTCTTGATCTTATTTTGTTTTTGGGAGTTGGTGGGCTTTAGCTCGTATCGCTTGATTGGCCATTGGTATGAAAAGCCGGAAGCCGCCAAAGCTTCAACCAAAGCATTTCTAATAAACCGGGCGGGCGACCTCGGTTTGCTCATCGGTTTGATGATACTCTGGGCATGGCTTGGCAATCTGGATATAACCCATTTGAATCTCACCAACGTGCCACCATTCTGGCTAACCACTGCAGGCATTTGCATTTTTATTGGCGTGATCGGTAAGTCGGCACAATTCCCTTTGTTCCACTGGCTACCCGATGCGATGGAAGGACCAACTCCAGTGTCGGCATTGATCCACGCAGCCACCATGGTAGCTGCCGGAGTTTTCTTACTGATAAGAATTGAAAGCCTTTTTACAGAAGAGGTGTTGATTATTATTTCCATTATAGGAGCCATCACCTCTATAATAGGTGCTGCAGGTGCACTCTTTCAGTATGATATCAAAAAAATATTGGCATACTCCACCATTTCGCAATTGGGCTTCATGGTGATGGCGATCGGTGCAGGCGCTGCACAGGGAGGTTATATGCATTTGCTACATCACGCTTTTTTTAAAGCTGGATTATTTTTGGGAGCAGGGGCCATTATTCATGCCATGCACCAGGCCTATCATCATCATGAAATCAACATCGATGTGCAGGACATTCGCAACCTGGGTGGGCTGCGAAAGAAGTTGCCAATCACTTTTATTTCATTCATGATTTGTGGAGCGGCACTTGCCGGGCTTCCTTTCACGTCAGGGTTTGTGTCGAAAGAATTGATCTTAACACAAATGAGCGCATGGAATGGGAATATGTTTTCGTGGAAATGGTTGGTCATGCTCAGCGCATGGGCGGTCACTTTCCTCACGCCATTTTATACCTTCCGACTGATATGGTTTATCTTTTTTCATAAACCCAAACACGATCTTGAGATTGTGGAAGTCCCATTTGTCATGCGCCTTCCCATGTTGGTTCTTTCGTTGAGTTCACTGGCACTCCTGATCTCCTTCAATCCCTTTCATATCTCATCGATCGTAAATGCGTTCATGGCCCATCATGTAGCCACCAGTTACACGATCACCTTATTATCGACCTTAGTAATTTTGATGGCGCTGATATCGGCTTTTTTCTTCTATAGAAAATATGAGTTACAAAATCACAATCAATTTCTTACTCCTCACTTCTATCTGGATTGGATCTCAGAACATACCTGCAATATGGTTGACCGTTTGGCAACCTTCTCACATTGGATAGACCGCAAAGTAATTGATAAAGTCATTCATGGATTAACGTATTTGCAGGTAAGCCTTGCCCACATAACGGGCTGGTCGGATCGATATCTGGTGGATGGTTTTGTAAGTGGTGTGGCCTATTCAGCCAAAGGTATTGGCATGCTGACGCGATCATTGGCTAATGGAAAAATTCAGTCCTATATGCTTTGGGCTTTGGCTGGCCTACTTATTTTTATACTTTGTATTTTATACTAATGCAGCACTTACTCTCCTATTTAATTTTTACGCCACTCTTTGCTGCCGTGGTGGCCCTGCTTATTCCCGCCAGGCAAAAGAAAACGTTTAGAGTACTGACCTTACTGGTAAGCCTGATACAGATTGTGATCATGACCGTGATCGCAGGACAGTACGAACATCATGCAGGAGTTCAAATTGCGGAACGACTTCCATGGATCACGATGGAGTTAGGACAATGGGGCGCCTTGCAGGCAGAATATTTTGTTGCGCTGGATGGCTTGAGCTTCCCTATGGTAGCTTTATCTGTAGGCATCATGACTATTGCTGTTGTCTCCTCCTGGACAATCGAAAAAAGTCAGAAAGGTTATTTCATTTTATTGCTCATTCTGAACGGTGCGATCATCGGAAGTTTCTGCGCATTCGACTTCCTCCTCTTCTATGTCTTCTTTGAATTTATGTTGTTGCCCATGTATTTCCTGATCGGGATATGGGGCGGGCCAAGAAGAGAATATGCATCTATTAAATTTTTCTTGTACACCCTGCTGGGATCCATTTTAATATTGATTGTCATTATCGGACTTTATCTATCCGTACAAGATCCAACCAATAGTGAGGAACTGGTGCACACATTCAATGTGCTCCACATGCAAAATCCGGAAAATATAATTCCGGGTTCTATCTTTTCTGCCGATTCAACTGATTTGCTTGGGCCTTACTCGTTTAGACTATGGGCATTTCTTTTACTGTTCATTGGTTTTGCAATCAAACTTCCTGCTGTGCCTGTGCACACCTGGCTTCCTGATGCACACGTTGAAGCACCTACCCCCATCTCGGTAGTTCTTGCAGCACTCCTTTTAAAATTTGGCGGCTACGGATTGCTTCGCTTTGCTTATCCTATTTTCCCTGATGGGGCAATTTATTTCAGTTGGCTGGTGGGATTTGTTGGCGTGGTATCCATTATTTACGGAGCACTCAATGCCTTATCATCCAAAGATCTGAAGCGACTCATCGCCTACTCTTCAGTATCACACATGGGTTTTGTTTTGCTGGGCATCGCCTCCGCCACGGTAGAAGGAATTGCCGGTGCGATGTATCAGATGTTCAGTCACGGAATTATTTCTGCCATGCTATTCCTCGTGGCGGGCGTGTTATATGATCGCACCTACGACCGATTGATTGCCAACTACTCCGGCCTGGCCAGCAAGATGAAAGTGTATACCGGTTTTGTGTTAATTGCTTTCTTCGCTTCGTTGGGCTTACCCGGCTTTGCAGGATTCATAGGCGAAGTGATGATCTTCTTTGGGGCCTTTCTATCACAACAAACAAATGGTCTCATTCCAATCTGGATGGCCATCACGGCAACCTTTGGTCTTCTCCTTGGGGCCGGTTATTACTTATGGACGATCCAGCGAATGTTTTACGGTCCTTTTTCTGTAAAGGTGCCTGTGGCAGAACTAAATGATCTTGATAGCAGAGAATATGTAATGCTTTTGCCGTTGGCATTGGCAACTTTATTTTTTGGAATACTTCCACAACCCCTTCTCAACTACATCAATCCGTTTGCGCAGGAGTTTGTAGAAACATTATTCAGGTCCGCCTCATTCATCAATCCCTAATGAAGCTGTCGCGATGAATGACCAGCTTCAACATATCTTCCAAAGCGTTTCTCTGCTGATACCAGAAGTAATCATCACGATCTCATTACTGATCACCATCCTACTTGGCCTCACTGTAAAGGCCAACAAGCATGTCATTTTAAAATTACTGGCGCTGATAACATATGGAACGTCCATTTTTATAATCATTCAACATTTGCCCGGTGAGCCCACTGTCATTTTTGGCGGCATGATGCGCATTGATGCCTTCTCATCATACTTTAAAATTTTATTTTTAGTGGGAGGAATTTTAGGTGTGTGGATTTCCGGACCGCAAAAGGATAACTCCTCTCCGGAATACTTCCTGCTATTCCATGCCGTGATCCTTGGTGGTTGCCTTCTTGCCTCCAGCATGAATTTTATCATGGTGGTGCTTTCGCTTGAATTGATTTCGTTGAGTTCATACTTGCTTGCCGGATTTGGCTTCGATAAAAAAAGTGCCGAGGGCAGTCTCAAATATTTTTTGTTTGGCACCGTGGCCACCGCATGCATGATCTACGGCCTGTCCCTTCTTTATGGATTTGCCGGCACACTCGATTTCTCATCAGACCTGTTTGTTAAAAACCTGATTGCGCTGTCGTCACCGCTGCTATTAATTGGCGGTCTGTTAACACTTGCCGGATTCCTTTTTAAAATAACGGCAGTACCATTTCATCTATGGGCACCTGATGTGTATGAATCTGCACCCACACCCGTGGTGGCATTTATCTCTGTGGTACCCAAACTGGCCGGCATAGCCGTACTTACGCGATTCACTATGGCCATCAATCTCTTTGGGCAATCCGGCTACCACTGGCAAGTGATTCTGGCTGCTATTGCCATGATTTCTATTCTCATTGGAAATCTTTCCGCCATCTCCCAAACAAATCCAAAGCGGATGCTTGCCTATTCTTCGGTGGCCCAATCCGGATTCTTATTGATAGGCATTGTTACGTTTAGCCTGGACGGCATTCACTTCATGCTATTTTATTCGGCCGTCTTTCTGGTTATGAACTTCTTGGTTTTTAATGCCCTGAATCAGTTTGAAGAGGCCAGGGGCCAGCTCGATATTCCATCCTTTGCCGGCTTAGGTGCAGGCTTACTGGTCCCTTCACTTGCCATGCTGGTAGGATTTGTCTCCCTGACCGGACTTCCCCCCACGGCTGGCTTTACTGCCAAACTCTTCATCTTTGGCTCCTTATGGGGTGCCTGGCAGCAAAGTGGTGAACTGATATTATTGTCTCTTTTCGTGATCGGCTTATTAAACACCGTGGTTTCGCTATTCTTTTACTTGAAAATCCCCTACTATCTCTTCATGAAAGAGAAAAAAGAGATCGACTCAATAAAAATTGATGCTCCCGGTAATCTTTTAAGCCTGATTTTGGTTATCGTACTATTCTATCTTTTCATAAGCCCAAATGGGTTGATGGGATGGATTAATAAAATTATCTTTGTGCTCTAAAGTCTTTGGGCTTTCAGGAGCAAAAGGCGGTTTTCTGGTTATTTGAATTTCGAGGCTTTGAAATAAAAATCTATGAGTGAACCTATCCTTCACGAATGCGGCATCGCCCTCATTCGACTTCGCAAGCCGCTTTCCTACTACATCGAAAAATATGGCACCACTTACGCCATGAATAAGATGTATATCCTGATGGAAAAGCAGCACAACCGAGGTCAGGATGGGGCCGGAATTGCCAACATCAAAATTGATCAAAAGCCAGGCTTCCGATTCTTTAGCCGTTACCGGTCCATCAAGGCCCAACCGGTGGCCCATCTCTTCAAAAAAATTGGCAGGAAATATCAAAAAGCCCAGAAGGAAGGCAAAGAAAAATTTAAGGATGAACATTGGTTGAAGGAGAAAGTAGCGTTTAGCGGAGAACTATGGTTAGGTCACCTGCGATATGGCACACACGGACTCAACAGTATTGAAAATGTTCACCCGTTCTTAAGACAAAATAACTGGCGCAGCCGTAACCTCGTGATGGCCGGTAACTTTAACATGACCAATGTGGATGAACTCTTCAATATCCTGGTGGAGTTAGGCCAGCATCCAAAAGAGAAAGTAGATACAGTAACGGTGATGGAAAAAATCGGCCACTTCCTCGATGAAGAAGTGCAAACCCTTTTCCAAAAATATAAAGGCCAATACACCAATCGGGAAGTATCAGACATTATTGAAAATGAACTGGATCTTACGCGGGTATTACGAAGAGCCTGCAAAGATTTTGATGGCGGCTACACGATGGCCGGCCTCACGGGTTCAGGCTCTGCCTTTGTCGTTCGCGATCCGTCTGGCATTCGCCCTGCTTATTACTATGCCGATGACGAGATTGTCGTAGTAGCTTCCGAAAAGCCTGCCATTAAAACGGCCTTCAACATTGAATACTCTCAAATTCAGGAAATACAACCGGGCCATGCGCTTATCATTAATAAAAATGGTGAGTATGTGCAGCATCAGATTCTGAAGGCACGCGAAAAAAAATCATGCAGCTTTGAACGTGTTTATTTTTCAAGAGGTACCGATCCGGAAATTTATCAGGAGCGCAAACGACTAGGAAGGTTATTGGTTCCACAAATTCTTAAGGCAATCAACTTTGATTTAAAGAATACCATCTTCTCCTACGTGCCCAACACAGCCGAGACTGCCTTTTTAGGAATGATGGCCGGCATTGAAGATTATCTGATCAGTAAGCAAAAGGACTTCATTGTAGATGGCAAGCCAACCATTGACTCCCTGGATGATATTTTATCATTCCGTCCACGCATCGAAAAAATTGTTATCAAAGATGTAAAACTGAGAACATTTATCACAGACGACTCGCATCGCGATGACATGGTGGCGCACGTGTACGACACCACCTATGAAGTAGTGAATAAAGGCAAGGATACCCTGGTGATATTGGATGATTCTATTGTACGCGGAACCACGTTGGAGAAAAGCATTCTTAAAATGCTGGATCGACTGCATCCAAAGAAAATCGTAGTGATTTCTTCCGCACCTCAAATCCGTTTTCCGGATTGCTATGGAATTGACATGAGCAAAATGGGTGACTTTGTTGCCTTCCGTGCACTGATACAATTACTCAAAGAGCAAGGAAAAGAATATTTATTAGGTGAAATCTACGAACAGTGCCAACGTGCCGAGCAGGAAGAAGAGCCTACCAACTATGTAAAGAAATTATATGCGCAATTTGGCTATGAGGAAATCTCTGATAAGATTGCTGACATCGTGCGTCCGGTTGATATGAAGGCCGATTTGCAGGTCGTTTATCAGACGGTAGAAAATCTTCACAAAGCAATCCCTAATCATTCCGGTGATTGGTACTTTACCGGCAACTACCCAACTCCCGGAGGCATGAGGGTAGTTAACCGCGCCTATCTAAATTATATGGATGGAAAGTTGGTAAGAGCTTACTAACCGAACGCTTAAGGAAGGTAAAAATCAAACACGATTTCATTCATGCACTTAAAATGTCCTTTGGGGCATTTTTCAAAACCTATCTTTGAACAAGGCCGGCAACTGATCTTCTTGTTTTCAAACACGGTAAACTTGGTGCGGTAGGGATACATCCCAAATTCGGGTATCGTATTACCCCAAATAGAAAACACTTCTTTCTTAAAGGCAGCGGCAATGTGCATCAGCCCGGTATCGTGCGTAAAAACGTGACTGGCTCTTTTTATCAAGCTGGCCGATTGATTCAGGTTAAACTTTCCGCAAGCATTATAGATGGCGGTTTTTTTATTCAACTCAAACAAGCCTGCCTCATACTCTGAAGAAACAGTTTTTTCAAAGAAGGCACGGATATTTTCTCCGGTATCAAAATCTTCTTTGCCGCCAAGCAATACAATCGGTTTGTTAATTCGATCACACAATTCGATCATTCGTGGCAAGGGCAGTTTTTTAGTAGTATGTTGAGCGCCTATGGCGTAGGCAACAAAATTCTTCCGATGAGTTTCCGGTAGCCAGTCGGGCGGCACCTCATCTTTTTCTGGAATAAAATAATCTAAACCAAGGGCATCTGGCTTTACTCCCAGGGGCGCAACGGTGTTCAAATACCGGTCAACAATATGAACCGGTGGCAGCTGGTCAATTTTCAAATTGACTTTGAGCCACTTTTTAAAATTTAACTTATCGAAGCTGTACGACTTCCTATTCAAAGCAGTTTTGATAATCCGTGTGCGCAGATTGCGATGTAAGTCAATGATGTAATCGTACTGTTCCGATCGTAGCTGATCGATCAGTTTACTTACACTGCCTTCAAGAAAAAAAAGTTTGTCGATATAGGGATTGAACTCAAGAATACCCTTGTATTGAACTTTTGTAGCATAATGAATTTCGGCATCTTCCAACTGGGTTTTCAGTGTGCGTATCACCGGGGTGGTGAGCACAATATCCCCAATGGAAGAGAAACGAATAATTAAAATCTTCATTACAGACTCAATTCACTTGAAACCTCAGAAAAATACGAATACAATTTGCTATTTTAGTTACTTTGATAGGTTAATAATTTTGGTCAGGCTTCCGTTACGTTCTGATGGAGTTCGACAACGAATAAACTTAAATAAACTTCTTGTATGAATTATTGGTTAATGAAGACAGAGCCGGGCACTTTTTCCTGGAATGACCTTGTGCGTGATAAAAAAGCGGTATGGGATGGTGTTAGAAATTTTCATGCTCGCAATAATTTGAAAGCGATGAAAAAAGGAGATTTCGCATTCATTTATCACAGCATGGATGATAAGGCCGTTATTGGTATCGCTGAAATTACCCGCGAACATTTCCCCGATCCCAAAGACAAAGACTGGGCAGCTGTAGAAATAAAGCCCATAAAAAAATTAAAGAACCCGGTAAACCTGGCAACAGTAAAACAGGAAAAGCAACTTGCCAACATGGTGCTGGTGAATAACTCACGGTTATCCGTTCAGCCAGTAAGGAAAGAAGAGTTTGATCTGGTGATCGGCATGAGTGAGAAATAGAATATGAAGCAACAATGCCCTCCATTTTTTAGTAAACTTTACCTGCTGGGAGTTTTCCTCTTATTTTCATTTATGGCACTTGCCCAGGTTGAACAAACCGCCCGTTACGAACGCGAGCAGAAAAACGATGATGCCGAATTCATCCTGGTACCCATGGGAGAAAGAGGGGTTTTATTGATTCATGATAAAGATCAATATCGTGACGGAAAAAAATTATGGGAATTGATAGGATTAAATTCAGATCTGAAAGAGTCCTGGAATTTGGAAATGGACATCGAAGCCCGTTTACGACTGGTTGGTTATGAATACAAAGACGACAATATCTACATCCTATTCAGAACCAGTGAACATGAAGGAAGTGACCTGAACCTTTTCACCATTCACACACAAACGCGAGATGTGAAGAGATTTATCATCAAACAACAACTGACTTTTAAAATAACTCACTTCGGAGTTCTTAGTGAAGTGGTTGTATTGGGCGGTTATGTAAACAACGATCCGGCTGTTTTAATTTATGATCTTGAAACAGAAAATTTAAAAATCGTTCCGGGATTTTTTATTTCAGAAACGGAGCTTTTGGACCTGCGAATAAATACCAACAATACGTTCAATGCATTGATCATCGATCGAAACTCAAAAGAGAAGAAAAGACTAATCCTGAAAACGTTCGATGCTACCGGGGCTGTGCTATTTGACGAGTCCATTGAAATTGATGGAAAGCGATCCATCCTCTCAGGAATTACCAGCACCCTTATGAACGATGAACTATTAATTTCAGGAACATGGACCGTGGGCACATCAAAACAGGCATCAGGGATTTATTCGGTGCTGGCCGACCCATTCTCTGATCAACCGATTAAGTTCTATGATTTTGGTGGGCTAGAACGCTTTCTCGAATATCAATCACCAAAACGTGCCGCGAAATTAAAACAAAAGTCTTTGCAAGCAAAAACCGCAGGAACCATACCTGACTTTAAAGCATATGCATCCGTGATGCGAATGGAAGAACGTCCGGGTGAATATGCTCTTCTGACCGAAGTGTATCAACCTTCTGCGAATTTCAATTCTACTCCATACATGACAGGCTTCTCCAATCCTTACTACTATGGCGGAGGGTATAGCCCGTATGGCTACAACCCCTTTATGAGTCGTTACTATAATTCCCCCTATCAATATAACAATGGGCCTTCACAGGTTGGTGAGACAAAAATTTTACATTCTTCCCTGCTGGTCTTTGATATTACAGGAACCCTGATCAACGATTACGGATTGGTTCTTGAAGGAGAAAAGTCTAACGGACTGGAACAAACTTCCGACTTTGTTTTTAATGAAGATAATATTGCTCTCGCCTACAAAAAAGAAAAGGAGATTCGAGTCATGCACTATACCCCCGATGGAGGCAGTCTTGACACCCTTCAAACTTTGCTTGAAAAACCGGGAGAGGTGGTGCGTTCAGATTCAGAAAATGGAAACGTAAGGTTTTGGTATCAAAACTATATGTACTCATGGGGCCATCAACGCATAAAAGACCAGGAAAAACAATCTGAAGATCCAACGCGGTATGTATTTTACATCAATAAAATCAGGATCGATTAGTTTCATTATAACCGTATGTCTTGCGCTTCCTTGCCTTGGGCAGGTTGTTCAGCTTGATCGCTATGAACTTATTCTGGAAAATCGATTTGGTGTTGAGAATCCTCAAGTTACTTCCTTAGCAAAAGAAGGAATTCTGGTTCAGCGAAGAATAAAAGGAAAAACGAGGGATCAACTTGAATTAATAAAACTTGATACCACCCTTAACGAAAATTGGAGAGGAGTAATAACGGTAGAAAAAAATCTATCCATTGCCATGGTCGTTGCGCACGACCAGGTCGTATATATGTTGCTGCGTTCAATAGCGTATGGAAATTTTGATTTCACCGTGATTTCGATGGATATTAGTTCACGGGGTTATCGAAGCTATCTGGTTAAAAATTTAATCCCATTTAATCCTACTGATTTCAATATCTCTACAAACGCCATTCTCATTGGCGGATATTTTAACTACCGCCCCGTGGTTCTTCATTTCAGTTTTGCATCAGGCCGAACCCGGCTTTTGCCGGGTTTCTTCAACGACCTGGGTGAAATCAATCAAATAAAAACATATGAAGATGGCTTGATCGACATCATTGTGAGCATCCGGAACATACAACGAAAAAAAGTATTGTTGATTCGTAGTTATACTCCGGAAGGTGATCTTATACAGGCAACAACATTGGAAGGTGGTCTTGATAAAAACCTGATTTTTGGAAAATCGTTAAGAACCCAGGATGGCACGCTCATCATCGCTGGCAGTTTTGGCCTGCGCAATATTGAATTCAGTCGGGGGATTTTTACGACTGAGGTAATCCCTGGAGATAAGCCCGCTTTAAAGTATTATAATTTCAGTGATCTGGAAAACTTCTTCAAATTCATGAGGCCAAAGCGGGAAAGCCGGGTGCTGGCAAGAATTGAAAAAAGAAAACAAAGAGGAAAGCAGAACAGGAAGGCCTATCGTTTCTTACCCCACGAACTGCATAAGCATGGAAACGAATTTCTTTTGTTGGGAGAAGTCTATTACCCTCGCTACACGTATGCAAACCCATACGGCTTTTTTGGTGGAAACTCTATTTACTCAGGCTCCACCGTTCGGGGCGAACGCATCTTTGATGGTTATCGTTACACACACGCCTCCGTGATCGGGTTTGACAGAAATGGCAAATTGACATGGGACAATTCCTTTGAAATTAATGACATAAAAACATTTACGCTCAATCAATATGTGAAACTGGCGTCAAAGGATGACCAGTTAGGAATGCTCTACCTTTTCGACAATGCGCTGAGGAGTAAAACCATACAGCGTAACCAGGTAGTGGAGGGTAAATCAACAAAAGTCTTAACGTCAAAGTATGAAGATGATATAGTCAGAGAAAAGGATACGGAATCAAGTGCCCTTGAATATTGGTATGATCCCTATTTCTATGCGTATGGCATTCAATTCGTTCGTAACTCAAAAGATGGTAAGAATGACTTGGGGCGAAAAGTGCTTTTTATTAACAAACTAAAATATCAATAGAAAACCATTCCTTTTTGTTATTTTCGCGCAAGCATATGCAGAAGAAACTAATCTTTGATTCGGACCTGCTTGATATCACCCTCGGCCGCCTTTGCGAGCAGTTAATAGAAAATCATTCCACTTTTGAAAATTGTGTGATCCTGGGCCTTCAGCCACGGGGCATCTATCTGGCCGAAATGATACAAAAAAAACTGAAGAAGCTTACTAAAAAAGACATCCCGCTTGGCTTCCTCGACACCACCTTTTACCGGGATGATTTCAGAAGACGCGATACTCCGGCCAAAGCCAGTGAAACAAAAGTGCCGTTTGTGATTGAAGGAAAAGATGTAGTGTTGATTGATGATGTGCTATACACCGGCCGCACAGTAAGAGCTGCCCTGGATGCCATGATTGCCTTTGGCCGACCGGCAAAAGTAGAACTGCTGGTACTGGTAGATCGCACGAACACCCGTGACCTGCCTATTTCTGCCGACTACGTGGGAAAGTTTGTTAATACCCTCGAATCGCAACGGGTGTTGGTAGAATTACAAGTCCAGGGATATAAGCAGAACAGAATTTGGTTAATCGATAAGGAATAAACACCATGTCAACACTCAGTCAACGGCACTTATTAGGAATCAAAAACATCACCCGAAAAGACATTGAGTTAATTTTTGAAACGGCCGATACGTTTAAAGAAGTCATTAACCGCCCGATCAAAAAAGTACCTTCTCTGAGAGACGTAACCATCGCTAATATTTTCTTTGAAAACTCTACACGTACACGGCTATCGTTCGAGTTGGCAGAAAAAAGACTCTCAGCCGATGTCGTGAATTTTTCAGCATCCACCAGTTCTGTAAAAAAAGGCGAAACCCTGTTGGATACAGTGAACAACATATTGGCCATGAAAGTAGATATGGTGGTGATGCGTCACGCCAGTGTAGGAGCACCTCACTTTTTGGCCAAACATATCAAAGCCAATATTGTGAATGCCGGTGATGGCACGCATGAGCATCCTACTCAGGCCCTGTTAGATGCATATTCCATACGCGAACGGTTAGGATCAGTAGAAGGAAAAAAGATCGCCATCATTGGAGACATTCTTCACTCACGCGTGGCGCTATCAAATATTTTTGCGCTTCAAAAACTGGGTGCCAAAGTAATGGTATGTGGCCCGCCCACGTTGCTACCCAAGTTTATCGCGTCATTGGGTGTGCAGGTTGAACTGGATGTAAAAAAAGCATTGGAATGGTGCGATGTGGCTAACGTGTTACGTATTCAATTGGAGCGTCAGCAGATCAAATATTTTCCGTCACTGCGTGAATATTCACTCTATTATGGCATCAACAAAAAGATGCTTGACAGTCTTAAAAAACAAATTGTAGTAATGCACCCCGGGCCTATTAATCGTGGCGTTGAACTTACCAGCGATGCTGCCGATTCTCAACAATCCGTGATTCTGGATCAGGTTGAAAATGGTGTGGCTGTGCGCATGGCGGTGCTTTATTTGCTGGCAGGCGCTACCGGATAGTGATCGCTAAATTTATGAGAGAACTCTATGAGCAAAAATATTTGTGCATATTGAGTAAATGCACAAGTGATAATCTCTCTAATTAAAGCGATTAACTTTAAGCAGCAGTTAACGAGGGCAACTGAAAGTATAATGGAAGTTAAGGTTGTTGGAAAGGTTTTTTTATCAGTTTAGGAAATTACTTAGGAGATAATTATTTTGGGGTAAGTTGAAATCAAAGCAAGACCATATTGATTATTGGAAAGCGTTGGCCATAGATGACCTTGAGTCTTCTGCCTTACTTTTTGAAGGCAAAAAGTACTTACACGCACTTTTCTTTACTCATCTTGCACTGGAAAAAACCTGCAAAGCATGTTGGATTAATGACAACGATAGCAATATCCCACCCCGAACACATAACCTCAATTTTTTATTATCTCAAACCCAGCTTCATTTAAGTACGATGCAAAAAGAATTTCTGCTCGAAATGAATAGGTTTCAGATTGAAGGACGGTATCTAGCCAAATAAGCCTGTTGCTTAAAGTAAGTGACTCTCTAACTGCCAATACGTTAATGAATGAAGCTAAACAACTAGAACAATGGTTACT
>CAZIOY010000061.1:0-3710 GCA_964540915.1 uncultured Ohtaekwangia sp. | reverse complement strand
CTCTAACTGCCAATACGTTAATGAATGAAGCTAAACAACTAGAACAATGGTTACTCAACAAACTGCCATAGAAACGGCTAAAGCCTTTATACACGATTGCGAAGCAACAGGTTTGGTATTTGACCAAGTAGTGATTTTCGGTTCTTATGCTCAAGGTAATGCCCACGAAGCCTCGGACATTGATTTATTAATGGTATCCCCAAAATTTACGGACGATCTGTTTGCCAACCTGCGGTTATATTCTAAAATAAACATTAACTACCCACTCATTGAAACGCACCCTTTGCCATCGGGAAGACTAAAGGATGCAGTTGAATTTATAAAAAAATAAGCAGGCAAGGAATAAGGATAAAATAAACCTGGTTAGAAAATTATCCTTACGAGAACAGTTTGGTTTGCTGCGCGGTACATCATTACCATTTCCAAAATACCCAATGAACAAAAATATTTTCGTGACTGTTGAGTTGCCTGCGCAATTAATAACCTCACACAATAAGGCGATTAACTTTACGCAGCAGTTAACGGGTACCACTGAAATTATAACGGAAGATTTGAGGCTATTAGAGCGGTTCTTTTATCAGTTCAGAAGTATCTTTAAACAACGAAGATAAACTATGCCAACAATTCTCAGACTTTACGGATTCCGTTTTTTTTATACCAATGAGCATTTGCCCAGGCACGTTCATGTAGAAAAAGGAGACGATTCTGCCAAATTTAAGTTATTAATTGAACTAATTGAACTTAGAATTAAGTTTTCGTTCAATTTGAATTAGGAATACTAAACTCTTCATCAGCAAGGAGGGATCCGGCCTTGCTAAAATGGTTTTGAAATAACTGATGTCACTGGTTGTATTATGAAACAATGTCTTCTCAGCAAACTTAATTGTCATGCCAGAATCTATCTGCGTACGTATGGCCAACCAATTTTCTTTACCACCAATTGCTTTAAGGTATCTTTCGATAACCGTTTCCTTTGTTTGGCAAAGTGAATTGAATTGAATTAAAAAATAAAGCAAAAATTAAAGTGACAAATCTTATTTCAAACATCATATTTATTATAAGCTTTCAACCAAAAATTACGTAGAACGATCCGGTTAGGTCGGATTAAGTAAAAAGTGAGTCACTATCTATTATTAAATATTTCATCCAACCTTTTTGTAAATTCAGGGTCAGAAGGTCTTAGAAAATTATTGGACAAAATCTTACCTGTTTCGTCAATCAAGATATACCGAGGTATAGTGATCACCTTTCCGTCAAAAATTTCTTTCTGGAGAGATTCCACTAGTTTCCCGTTAGCACGCACATGATATCCTTTCAAAGCAAGTTTTTCTACATCGCGTTCCCAACTTTTCTTATCAGTATCCTTATCTATGCTAAGATAGAGTAGATCTATGCCAAGGGCATCCATCATTGAGTAATAGAGTGAATCATACCCGCGAAATTCCTTTTTACATGGTCCACACCATGTTGCCCACATATCAACAAGTACGCGTCTACTCTTAAAATCTGATTGTATGACACCACTAAGGGTAGTCTCATTCATTTCTAACTTAACACTTTCAAATTTCACTTTTGGCCGGTTCCGCTTTTCGTATTCCTTTGAATTAAAATAGAAGATTCTTTCGTCAATCTCTGGGTTAAATTCAAACTCCACAGTTTGCTGCCTGTAACTTATCCTATCGCCATTGAAGGTTTCAAAAAGGAAGGGCTGCAGTATTAAATTAGTCGAGCGATAGTCATAGTAGTATTCAATCTTATCAGGCCAGTCCCTATTTTTTTTTGCCACAAGTAAATGAGTGTCTTTGTTGAAATAGAATAATTGATTGGCATTCCTGCTGATCAAATAATATTCTTTACCGTTAACCATTTCCAAGCCTAAAAACTCAAGTTCACCCAGGTCATACCAATCCAAAAGATCAGTCGCAGCACAAAGGCTTACCTGAATCGGTTTTGAATCTCTTTGTATAAAATCCCCCATCGCCATGACTGAACCCTTTTCGTTATAGTAGAACTCATTATTCCAATCACCCTTTTTATCAAACGACACAAACTGTTTGAAATGGGGCTTTAGTAAAATTGTCCTCGTTTTAATGGCCTGGGCGTCTTCCGGATTGTCTTCGCTGTTTCTTCTAAACCAATTAAAGGATGTCACCCTGGTTGATTTAATCCTATAAACCTGCTCTTTACCACCAAGAGCAGCAAAGTAATCATTGATCACTTGGTCAAGTGATTGACAAAATGATTCAGTGCAGAAAAAAAATGCTATTATTAATATTCTAATCATAAAAGTCAAAGTAAAAGACCTGACTTCTAGAGTCTAGGTCTTTTTTTTTACAACTGGTGACAGATAATGTTTTCACATTCTGTTCTAAGAGTAATAACACACGTGTCATATTCCCCTGTTCCAGTTGCATGACCTGCGGCATTGCACGCTGGGCCATTAGAGGCAATACAATTACTACAAGCATCTCCTCCCCTCACATCCTTCATTTTTTCTAATGAAAGTTGATGTTTTTTTGAATTTCTCAAGCGTACTTTTTTATATTTTGCTATTGACCTACTCATTTGCTTTTCGGTATCCGCGGAGAATTTTTGAGCTAGCTTTCAAAAATTCACACCATGAAGGTACGTGTCTCCATTCCGGTAATACCGGATCGCGAAAAAATTTCAAAATAATTTTGGCCACCCCGCAATTCTTGCTGGCCCAGGTTATCCAATTTACCTATTTTCAAAACAAACTCCTGCTCATAATAATAAGACTGTCGGTCTTTACAATAGGTAATTTCCGCGCCAAGCTGTTTCAATTCTCTCAGTTCTTCCATCAATACAGTTTTTCCTAGTCTAAGTCGTTTGGCAAATTCATCTGGAGTGCCGGTGGCTTTTCTGCGGATCAAGTCATCCATACGCTTTAAGCGCTCAATATATTTTAGTAAACTCATAATGGTAGTAGTTAGTATTGAGTAAATAGTCCATAGTATTAATTGCCTAGTTTCAGTTGATTTCTTACCAGTTAAAAATATTTTCTCTTTTGCTTAGTCAGCTCGTTGTGTGATCCCACTTCAACAATTTTGCCTTTCTCCAGCACCACAATCTGGTCGGCATTTTTCATAACATTTGCTGGCTGTAGGATTTGAGAAAGTGTTACCGGATGCGTTTGGAAAATGATGTTTACAATCATTACCTTTGTTATTATACCTTGAACCAATGACATACTCCGTAACTATTAAAGAAAATACCAAAGAGGGCAAAAGCATATTAGCCATGCTAAAGTTGCTGGCTGAAAAATACGATGCTGTAAGCGTGGTAGAAGAAGTTGAGGACAAAGAGCTTGCTAAACTAGTGCGGGCTGGCCGTAAAAGCGGACTGGCCAATACAAGCCATGTAATGAAAAAAATGGGCTTGTCGTGAATGTAGTTTTTAGTAAGAAATTTGAACGGCAGTTTGATAAACTCAACCACCCCAGAACGTGAAAACAAATAGCAGCCGCTGTTAAAAGTATAATCCAGGCAAAGCATCTGGAAGAAATCTCTTCCATTAAAAAACTGAAACGCTTCACGAATGCCTATAGGGTAAGAAGTGGCCAATTTCGAATAGGTCTTATTCGAGAAAAGGATGGCACTATTCTTATTGCTGCCTTCGACCAACGCAAAGATTTTTACGATATATTTCCCTAACGATCGCATTTTCAAATTTTTAATCTTGAAATCAAC
>CAZIOY010000060.1:0-27793 GCA_964540915.1 uncultured Ohtaekwangia sp. | reverse complement strand
TCATTAGCAACCCTATAGATTAATTATTAACAGGACTTACGTAATAGTTTAAACCGAGGTGTCAGACCACTCTAAGCGGTCTGACACCTAATTGCTGCATAAGTCAAGTTAATTAATAAGAAAAAGCACCCGAGTTAATTAATGAACTTTGGGTAGACAGACGATGGACGTATTTATCATCTTTAATAACTAAAAAGAAATTATTACTCACTCTTCAGCGACTTTACCGGATCACTGGCTGCTGCTTTGAAAGATTGAAAGCTCATGGTGGTTAAGGCAATTATAAACGCTGCTATACCGGCCGCTAAATATAACCTAACACCAATCTCAGTTTTGTAGGCATACTCTTTCAACCACCAGTTAATGCCAAACCATGCCAATGGCGCGGCTAAGACAAACGCGATGAGCACGAGCTTACCCAATTCTTTTGAAAGCAACATGACGATACTGCTGATACTGGCACCAAGTACTTTTCGTATCCCGATTTCTTTCATGCGTTGTTCTGCCGTAAAAGCGGTAAGTGCAAATAGCCCGAGGCACGCAATGAGAATAGCGATGACAGAAAATATTCCGAAGATTTTTCCAAGTTGTGTTTCAGCAGCATACATACTGCCAAAGCGCTGATCTAAAAAGTAATAGGTGAATGGCTGTCCAGGTGCCATTTCTTTCCACTTGGTTTCCACCAATTTAATTACCTCTTGCGTGTTTTGCGATTGAAAGCGAAATGAGATGGGTCCTTCCGGTTGCTTGCTCAACTCCATCATGAGCGGAGTAACATTTTGCTTGAGCGACTCAAAGTGAAAATTCTCTACAATGCCAACCACGGTAAGTGTATTGAGTTTATTACGATCGGGCCCACCCTTGCCGTCATCACCAAACGTGGCAATTTTACTTCCAATGATTTCACCTGAAAAATTGAAATGTTTGATCGCGGCTTCATTAATGATAACCGCAGATGAATCGGAAGGAAAATCAAGCGAGAAGTCACGACCCTCTTTAATATTCATGCCCATCGTTTTAATGTAGTCATAATCTACCCGCCAGTTTTGAATGCTCACCATGTTTTCCTGCACGGCAGGATCACGACCTTCTACCCACCATGGGTTATCACTGCGCCAGGTGCCACTTACGGGTAAGAAGCCCGTCATCGTAGCGTTTTCCATTTTTCCACTGCGCATAATTTCATCTTTGAATGGCATCCGATTACGGCCCAATGCATAAGCATCTTCTATCACGAGCACCTGATCTTTATTGAAACCAAGCTTTTTATTTTGAATATAATTGAGCTGTTGGGTTACCGCCATTGTACCGATCACCAGAAAAATGGAAACAGTGAATTGAAATACAACAAGTGCGCTACGAATAAAACCACTTTTCATACCCAGCGCGACATGCCCTTTCAATACGCTCACTGGTTTGAAGGCCGATAGGAAAAACGCGGGATAAATGCCAGCCAGAAACCCTACTCCTAGTGCGGCCAAAATGATGATTTCATACAAGGCAGGTTGTTGAAAAGGAATGACAAGGGTTCTTCCTGAAAGCTCATTGAAGAGCGGAAGCAACACATAGGCAATCAATAGCGCAAACAGAATGGAAATAAAACTTAGTAATATAGACTCTATGAGAAACTGACGCATCAGGTGTGAACGAAAGGAGCCCATCACTTTGCGAATACCAACTTCTTTGGCACGATTGGCGGAACGTGCAGTAGAAAGATTCATGAAGTTGATGCACGCGATAATGAGAATGAATAATGCTACCGCAAGAAATAAATACACATAGGCGATATCAAAATTTGGTTCAAACTCTCCTTGCAGTGAACTTTTTAAATGGATATCGGCAAGAGGTTGGAGGGTATACTCCATTTTGTTTCCTGCCGCAATAAATTTTTCCATCGTAAAATCACCTCCTAATACTTCCGCTAATTGTGGCATCACCCGCTTGACCACTAACGCAGGAAATTTACTTTCCAGTTTTTTCGAATCGGCCGCAGTACGCAAAAGAAGATAGGTCTGAAAATTATTGCTGTACCATACAGGCCGCTTGGCTTCCTCCAGTCCTTCCAAAGCGATCAATATATCGAAATGAAAATGGGTATTGGTCGGCAGCGTTTTATAGATGGCCGTGATCTTCACATTCATTTCATTATCCAGAATAAGTGTTTGACCTAATGCATTTTCATTCGGAAAATATTTTTCTGCCATGCGTTCACTGATAGCGATGGAGTTGGGTTCGGCCAGGGCCGTTTCTGCATTGCCGGCTATAACTGGAATGCCAAATACTTTGAAAAAATCTTTGTCGGTCCAGATCACATGATCTTCTTTGATGTTGTCAATGGTTCTTTTCACCAGATACGATCCACGTTCGCGAAAGCGTACGGCCGCTTCTACTTCGGCATATTCGGTGGCCAGCGTTCCAGCCATCACTGCTGGACAGTACAGCATATTGGAATGATTGCCTCCGAACTTTATCTCGCTTTTTACGCGATAAATACGATCTGCATTGACGAAGTGTTTGTCGTAACTGATCTCGTTGATCACGAACAAACTGATCACAAAGCAAATGGCCAGTCCAATGGAAAGGCCCGCCACATTGATAAAGGAATAAAAGCTGTGCTTACGCAGATTGCGAATGGCGACTGTGAAATAATTTTTTAACATATCCTTGGGCTTTATATTTTCTGAATCGATGACTTGCTTTTGAGTTTCGCGCAAACCTGCTGTGTGCCCGAATGATTTTAATATATGATGATAGGCATCGATGAATCGCGATCCACCAGCCATTTCTGTTTCTACAGCTGAGCAGATGTGATCAATGAGTTCATCCTGAATGCCCTCCACCACAATGCCGCGGTAGTTCAGGTCTTTGATGATGTAATCGATATGATCGTTTGTAAGCATATATGGAGTTACGAGTTTGGAGCTTATGGGCTTTGAGCTGGACGGCTCGCAACTCAGAGCTCGTAGCTCATGGCTAATTTAATTCTATCTGCAATACATTCCCCATCGTCCGGATAAACTCAACAAACTCGCTCACGCGTTCTTTTACTAAACTCTTTCCTTCCGGTGTAAGCGTGTAATATTTTCGCACGCGCTTTCCCATCATAACAGTTTCTGTTTTTAGCAAGCCTTCAGCGTCCAGCTTGTGAAGAGAAGGATATAAGGCACCTTCGGTAAGAAGGATGTGGCCGTCCGATAATTCTTTCACCCGTTGGGTGATTTCATAGCCATACATCTTGCCATGATCTTTTAACACCTTGAGAAGAATGGTCTGAAGCGTGCCCTTTAACAGTTCGGGAGAATGCATAAACGATTAATACATAAGTGAATTATGCATATAAGACGCACCTTGCAATACAGAGGTTGCACATACTCTCCACTTTTTAAGTAATTTCACACTGCAATCGTAAAACAGGCATTTGACTGAATAAAATGGTCCTGTCATCTATGGCCCACTATAAAGAGAATCATGAAAAAAGCTTATTTATTTATTGGATTGTTTGCGGTTTGGTGCCTGATCAGCGCCCTCTGGTATATGTTTTGGGTGAAGGGTCTTAGTCCTAACCCAGAAAACATCAACCCTCATGAATCGGCTTTAGCAATAGCTGAAATTCTACTTATTGCCCTGATCTCTTTGTTGCTGGGGTTTGCTATTGCCTGGTATTTGCGTGGTGATTCGATCGCCTTTAAGCAAGAGCAGATTGATGATATACGGCTGGAAAGAAATTCAATAGAAACAGATATTCAAACCTCCCACGAGCAACTCAGGAAAGCAGAACATACGCTGGCCCGTGCCCGGGAAACCTTTCGTGAAGATTTCTTCGCAGCTACACGCGAAAAAGAAAGGCTTCAGGCTGAGTTGGAAAGTATTAATAGTGAGCTAGCGCGCCTGCAAACCGAGTTGCTTACGACTCAATCATCGCTGCAAAATCTGCAACAGATAAATATTCAACTAGAGCGAACGCTCAATAAAGAACAGCTTTCAAAGCATGAATTGGAGGTTAACCTGAAGGAGGTTCGTCTTCAGAAAGAAGAAAAGGAACATTCTAAAACCGATTTTATAAGTGAGCGTATTTTAGCCGCCACACAAATAGAAAAAGAAGACATTGATGATCTGAAAGAAATAAAAGGCATCGGCCCGGTCATTGAAAAGAAACTGAATATACTGGGCATTGTGAGCTTCAAACAAGTGAGTGAATTTACGGATGAGGCGATTGAACAAATATCGCATGCCGTAAAATATTTCCCCGACCGAATCAAACGCGATCAATGGGTGAAGCAGGCTGCAGAACTTTATAAATTGAAGAGTTCAGGGAGATTGCCAACCGGATCTTGAATTTCATATATCCGGGCTGGCTAATGCTGCAGCCTTTTTCTTTAACACTTTTATAGTTTCTTCAATTTCATGCGAAAGCGTGATGCTCAAAGGTTGTACCTTTTCAATAGAGACCACAAAAAGATAAATCGTGGGTAGCTTAGCTAGTAATACCTGCGATTCTACCACATCCTTGAGCCCGATTTCGTGAGCGCTCATTCGTTGCTTAACTGTTGGGCAAGTAACCTTTGTCGGTCAACTCTTCATAATAAGTTTTTCGAAGGGTAGAGGTTTCTATAAGCATGAGTGAATTTCTTTTACGTTTATTTAGAAAGAATCTAACTGGGCCAGATTAAAAAACTTTGAAAAAAGAACAAACAAGCTTATCCACTCTCCCGGAATATTGTGATGATTAATTTCATGATAGTCAATGATTCTTGTCATCTTTTATAATCATAATAGATCGGATATTCGATTACTAAAACCTCAAAAGAACATGGAAAAAATAACCAGAGTCGCCATCAGTATTACAGGCATTTTGACAACCCCGTTTGGATTGCTGGCACATCCGGGCCATGGTCAAGAAAGCCCATTGAGCCCTGGTCACTATGTGGCAAATCTGGAACATTTTCTTCCGCTTGCTTTAAGTATTGGTGCAGTTCTTATTGCAGCATTTGCGTATCGTTCCTATTTGAGTCAGTCAAAGCAAAACAAGTAAAAAAAAATCGTATGCATGAGCTTTCCATCGTTATGAGCATTGTCGAAATGGCTGAGGAGAAAGTGAAGGAAAACCACGCAACCTCAGTTGAATCGATTGATTTAGTAATCGGAGACTTAGCCGGAGTGGATAGGCAGGCGCTTGAATTTGCCTGGTATTCGGCAGTAGAGAACACCGTGCTGCAAATGGCGAAGAAGAACATTATCCATGTGCCGGCAAAAGCGAAATGCCTGGAGTGCGATTGTGAGTTTGAGATCAAAGAACTCTACGACTCATGCCCGTTGTGCGCAGAACCACTCTTGCAAATTGTACAGGGAAAGGAACTACAAATTAAATCCATGGTTTTGAATTAGTCCGCTTTCGCTATGGCGGAAGCAAACGCAACTAAAAAGAAATAACTAAACACTACCCCCATGTGTGCCACCTGCGGATGCGACAGTGAAGCAAAAATCTCAATTCACCGGATCGACCAACCGGAATCGCTGAATTTAGGAAACATAAAATTCATACCGGTTGAACCGAAGATAACCACATTGCCGAATGGCCGGAAACAAATTGATCTTGAGCAGGATATTTTGCTGAAGAATAATTTACGCGCTGAACGTAACCGGAGATTTTTTCTTGCAAAAAATATCGTAGCGCTCAATCTCGTAAGTTCACCAGGCTCTGGAAAAACTTCCTTGCTGGAGAGAACACTTCATGATTTAAAAGGACAGGAGAATTTCTATGTGATAGAAGGGGATCAGCAAACATCTAATGATGCCGATCGCATTGCCGCTACACAAGTGCCCGTAGTGCAAATCAATACTGGTAAAGGATGTCATCTTGATGCAGAAATGATTTGGGACGCCATTCAACAACTTAAACCAGCTGATAACTCGATTTTATTTATTGAAAACATTGGCAACCTGGTGTGCCCGGCCATGTTCGATTTAGGTGAGCAAAAAAGAGTGGTCATCATCAGTGTGACGGAAGGAGACGACAAGCCACTCAAATACCCAGACATGTTTCAGAGCAGTCAGTTGTGCATCATCAATAAAATTGATCTGTTGCCATACGTAAAATTTGATGTGGAAAGCACAAAGAGGTATGCACGCAAAATAAATCCCACCAATCAATTTATAGAACTTTCATGCACCTCGGGCGAAGGCCTTGGTAAATGGTATGAATGGTTGAAGAAGGAAATGATTGAAGCGCCTGTTGTGGTATGAGATGGGTGCATATCCATATTGAAGGGTTAGTACAAGGGGTTGGTTTTCGGCCCTTTGTTTTTAAGTTGGCTAATGAATTAAATCTGAAAGGATGGGTGTGCAATGGTGTAGATGGCGTTCATATTGAAACAGGTGGAACGGATAAGCACGTAGAGAATTTTATTAATCACCTCAAGGAAAGCGCTCCAGAACAATCTTTCGTCACACGGTTTTCTATTGAGGATATAAGTGAAATTCAGGTAGAGGATTTTAAAATAATTGAAAGCAATCCATTAGGCACACCGAATCTTCTGATCACGCCCGACTTAGGTTTATGTGATGCCTGTCGCAAAGATATTGCAACGCCATCCAATAAGCGATACCAATATCCTTTTACAACCTGCACCCATTGCGGGCCGCGATACTCCATTCTTAAATCATTGCCTTATGACCGGCAAACCACTTCGATGGAACTCTTCGCGATGTGTCCCGAGTGTGAAACAGAATATCATGATCCGCATGACCGCAGGCATTTTTCTCAAACCAATTCTTGTCCGGAGTGTACGATCCCGTTAAGGTTACTGAATAACAAAGGAGTTGAGTTGTCTACTGATTGGAATGAAGCCTTACAGCAATTGATAAAAAGGCTGGAAGCAGGCGAAATCGCAGCGGTGAAAGGAATAGGCGGATTCCTGTTGATGACCGATGCAACTAACAAAGTTTCCATAAAGAAACTGCGCATGCGCAAACACCGCCCCACCAAGCCTTTTGCAATTATGTATCCTAATGTGGAGGCATTACAGCAAGATGCTGATTTGACGCATCAGGAGATTAAAGCATTTCAGAGTATTCAAAGTCCGGTAGTCCTGGTGAAAGCAAAGGAGAAAACAGAATCGGGAATTTGTTTACAGGAGATCGCCCCAGGCCTACAACACATCGGTGCGCTGCGCCCCTACACAGCTATGTTTGAACTGCTGTTGAAAGAGTGGGGTAAGCCCATTATTGCCACTAGCGGAAATATGAGTGGCTCTCCCATTGTGTTTGATGATCACCAGGCCATGGAAGAACTGAAAACCATTGCCGATGTATTTTTAATCCACGATCGTGAAATTCAAATATCAGAGGACGACAGCGTGGTGCGCTTCTCACAAAATCACCGCATTATTATTCGAAGATCAAGAGGGTATGCACCTACCTTTATAAATAGCGACTTTATATCCGGCAAGGAATGTATTCTCGCCATGGGTGCCGATATGAAAAGTGCCTTTGCTTTACAGGTCAACGATCGCGTTTACATCAGTCAGTATTTGGGTGATCTGGAAACCTACGAGAGCCAGGAGTTTTACAGGCACACATTAAATCATTTATTGTCGCTGGTTCGCGTTCGACCTGAACGCATCATCATCGATGCGCATCCAAACTATTTTTCTTCACAATTGGGCAGACAGCTTGGCACCCTCTGGCAAAGTCCGGTTGAAGAGGTATATCATCATGAAGCCCATGCCTGTGCGGTGTTGGCGGAAAACAAATTATTAAAAAGTAAAGAGCCCGTTCTTTGTGTTGTGTGGGATGGCACGGGCTATGGAGAAGATAAGCAAAGCTGGGGTGGAGAATTCTTTATGTATGAGAAACAATCCTTTAAACGCATCGCTCATCTTTCTTACATACCCGTTTGGCAAGGGGATATCATGGCCCGTGAACCCCGGTTGTCCGCATTCTTTGTGTGCAGGGATTTTCTGAAGGAGACTTCGCTGAGAAATAAATTCAATGATAGCGAGTGGAGTTACTATTCAAAGTTAATCCAATCAAAACCCGAATTACACACCTCCAGCATAGGACGGTTGTTTGATTCGGTTGCTTCAATCTTGAATATTTGTGATCACAATACCTTTGAAGGGGAAGCTGCCATGTTGCTGGAAACTATTGCCAGCAAAGGAAAATGTTTGTCGCGCTATATAATAAAGTGGGAACAGAATGCATTGGATGCAGAGTCGCTGATCAAACAAATCCTTATCGATATCGATCACCATGTTCCGGTTGCCCGGATTGCTTTTAAGTTTCACGCTTATTTGGCCGATGTTATTCATACGGTGGCTATGCGGAAGCAAGTCAAAAATATTGTGCTGAGCGGAGGCGTATTTCAAAATAGCTTGCTGATCAACTTGATTGAAGAAAATTTATCTTCTGATTTGAAATTGTATCTTCATAAAGAGCTTTCCTCCAATGATGAAAACATTTCATTAGGACAGCTTGCCAGCGTTGCGGTTACGAGTCGAAGAAAAAATGAGCACCAGGAGCTTTCAATAAATTATCATTAACCAAAAACAGTATGTGTCTCGCCATACCAGGAAAACTCACCTCCATCAGCCTCCAACTTGACGAAACTTTTCGCTTTGGGAAAGTTTCGTTTGGAGGAATTATGAAGGAAGTAAATCTATCGATGGTGCCTGAGGCACAAGTAGGAGATTATGTATTGGTGCATGTGGGTGTTGCGATTAGTGTGGTAGATGAAGAGGAAGCACTCAAAACATTTGAATACATTAAACAGATTGGAGAATTGAATGAATTGAATCCGGATGAAATACACTCCACAAATCAACAACTCAAAAAGCGATGAAACACCTTTCAGAATATCGTGATGCTGCGTTAGTAAATGAGTTGGTGGAAGACATAAAAGCCATCACAACCAAACCATGGACGATCATGGAGGTATGTGGCGGGCAGACACACAGCCTGGTGAAGAATGGTATTATTGATATGTTGCCCAAAGAAATCACGATGGTGCATGGTCCTGGTTGTCCGGTGTGTGTTACTCCCATTAGTATAATCGATGAGGCAATCACTCTTTCCAAAAAACCAGAAGTCATTTTGTGTTCATTTGGCGATATGCTGCGAGTGCCTGGTTCGGATAGAAGTTTGCTCGAAGCAAAATCAGAAGGCGCTGATGTGCGCATTGTATATTCACCACTCGATGCCGTGAAACTTGCGAAAGAAAATCCCGATCGTGAAGTGGTGTTTTTTGCCGTTGGCTTTGAAACGACCGCACCCGCAAATGCGCTTTCCGTTATTCAGGCTGATAAATTGGGAATAAAAAACTATAGCATCCTCGCCTCGCATGTGTTGGTGCCGCCTGCTATGGAAGCCATTCTTTCAGATCCGGAAACTACGGTGAACGCCTTTCTTGCTGCAGGTCATGTATGCACCATCATGGGCATTGATGAATACTATCCGATAGCCGGGAAATATAAAGTTCCGATTGTTGTTACAGGATTTGAACCAGTTGATTTACTGCAAGGAATTTATATGACAGTAAGGCAATTAGAAGCAGGAGAATCCAACGTTGAAAATCAATATGTGAGAGTTGTGCAACGCGAGGGAAATTTATTGGCGAAGGATGCGATCGATAAAGTGTTTGAAGTTTCTGATCGGGACTGGCGCGGCATTGGAAATATTCCGTCAAGCGGATGGGAGGTGAACAACCGCTATCAACAATACAATGCCAGAAAGAAATTTAATCTTCAACCGGTTGAAGTAAAGGAAAACAAAAACTGTATTGCAGGAGAGATTATGAAAGGCAAGAAAAAACCATTTGATTGTCCGCTCTTTGCCAAAGCATGCAACCCCGAACATCCGCAAGGCGCACCGATGGTGAGCAGTGAAGGGTCATGCGCTGCGTATTATCATTATTCGAATAGTAATTTGGTTGCAGAAAATATTTATTAAGTTACTCGGGGTGAAACTTTGTGTCTTTGCACCTTAGTGGTTCAATAAAATCAGAACCATGAAGACAAGAAGGTCACGAAGAAACACAAAGAAATCCGCCAAATGGAAAATAAGCTTTCAATAAAACTCAACTGTCCTTTACCAAAACTTGATTTTGATATCATCACCCTAGGTCATGGTAGTGGTGGGCTGCTTACACATCGATTACTGGAGTCAGGTGTTTTTAAAATTCTTGAAAATCCGATTCTCAATGAACAGCACGATGGCGCACTGTTAAACTTTTCAGGAAAAGTTGCATTTAGCACCGATAGTTATGTAATCTCTCCCATCTTTTTTCCTGGCGGTAACATTGGCGAACTGGCCATCAACGGATCAATCAACGATGTATCCATGTGTGGCGCCATGCCTCAATATCTTTCGTTGGCTTTCATCATTGAAGAAGGGTTGCCCATAGATGAATTCTGGGAAGTATTACTAGGCATAAAAAAAGCCAGCGAAGAAGCAGGCGTGCCCATTGTAACGGGAGACACGAAAGTAGTAGAGCGAGGAAAAGGAGACAAGATTTTTATCAACACTTCCGGAATAGGAAGTGTGCATCCGAACGCCAATATCAACATTGCAAGAATCAAAGTGGGCGATAAGATTTTGATTAACGCGCCCATTGCTCAGCATGGCGTATCCATTCTTTCGGTACGACAAGGATTGGAATTTGAAACCACGGTAGCCAGTGACACGCGACCACTGCATCGCATCGTAAAAAAATTATTGGACGAATGTGCAGAGGAGATTCACTTTCTGCGCGATCCAACACGAGGAGGTGTAGCTACCGTGATGAGTGAAGTTGCCAAGCAAGGTAAGATCGGCATTGAACTTATTCAGAAGCAAATTCCCATTGATGAACAAGTTGAAGGTGCATGCGAAATGCTGGGCCTCGATCCTTTATATGTTGCGAACGAAGGTGTTTTCATTTCTATCGTTTCACCTCACGTTGCCGATCGTGTTCTTGAAATCTTAAAGCAGGATTTTAGCACAGCCTCCATCATTGGCGAAGTAACGGAAACCCATCCTGGCCAGGTGATATTGCAAAGTAAAATAGGCGGACGCAGGGTTGTAAATATGTTGCCGGGTGAGCAACTACCAAGAATTTGCTGACCAGTTAAATAATCGTGAAAAGAAAAGCGATCAGAAAGCCAGCAATGGTTGCCAGACCTACTTCAGAGCCACCGTCTTCATAGGCTTCGGGCATCATCACAGAGGCAACCATACCTAAGATGGCACCACCGGCAATTGCTTCAACGAACGTTATAATAACGGGCGAGGCAGAATGCAGGAAAATATTACCCAAAATGGCTGCAATCACTCCGGCTAAAATCATCATGCCCCACAGCCCGAATATTTTCTTCTTGCTGAAACCGGCCATTATCATGGCATTAGAGCTCGCCATGGCCTCAGGAAAGTTTGCCAGAAACACAGCTGCCAGAAATGTGTAGCGATAGGAACTGAAATCACTGAACCCTGCACCAATTACAATGGACTCTGGGATCAGGTCCATCATTGTTCCTAAAAAAATCGCAAGCGGAGCTCCTTTGGGCACATGCTTATTAAAATAAGAGTACTCTTCCGTCTTACTAAGTCGCTCAATATTTGACAGGGCAATTTTAAGCCAATGTTCTTTATCCATGTGCGTGGTTTGCACATTTTTCTTAATGCGTTGCGAGTTCAGTTGTTCAATAGCCTGGCGCAAAAAGGGAGATACTTTTATTAACGCGTTGAATTTCGATTTATTAATCTTGAGCAGAGAGACATTTGAAATAGCAAAGACACTGGCATAGCGGGGTTCACCGGTGAGCAAAGTCATCTCGCCAAATGATTCACCGGCAGAAAGAGTGGCCATCACATTTTTTGACGAGTCAAGTTGATCAAGAACATTTACCTGCCCGGAAACAATCAGGTAAAGACCATCGGCCTCATCCCCTTTCCTAAAAATAAATTCATTTTGATTAAAGGTTACCGGCTCTACAGAACCCAACACCAGCTCCATATCTTCTGGTGGAAGTGAACGGAGTAGTTCAACATTGGAGAGTTGCTCCAGAATATGACCTTGTTCGTAACGTTTCTTTTTAAGAAAGTAAAATTTAGCGAGAGCGGGATGGCGAATGGCAGCCCCCTTTTTTTCAAGGGCCTTGTTGGTTACATAATAGATCAGGCCGCCCAAAACAAACCCCATCGATACCATCAGCCAGGCATCTATTCCGGTAAAGCTTAGTTTTTCTATCAAACGATTGGCTCCGTGAAAGGCCAGATCGATAGCCAACGCTTGAATTAAAGCCCCGGTGCCGAAGGCCATGATGATGGCGTTGGTTCTTTGTGACGGCCGTGCATATATTCCAATGAAGGTTCCTGCTATCAGGGCCGTCATGGCAAGAAAGGAGAGGCCTGCCGCAGAAAAAACCCGTAAGAAATCAAAGTCGATGGTCATCAAAAAAAGGAAGCCTCAAACCTACACAAAATAATGGTTTCCTAAAGCACTGAAATAACGGTACTGAGAAAAAGGACAGAAGAACTAACTATTTGGATCCAGCTTGAGCACGAGGTGAAACTTCACAGTTAGATCTTGCTTTACCTTAATGGTGCCCATCATCCGCGAAGGCGGCTTTAAACCGAAATCTGCGAAGGTGAAATTTCTTCCTCCCTTCAGATGGATCATTCCGTTCTCTTTGGCTTCGATGGAGCAATCCACTTCAAATAATTTTGTAACACCGGCCAGTGATATTTTCAGAATGCCTTTAAAATTTTCTTCCTGCTGTGCATAGCTGGGTGTGCGCTCAAACGATATGAAGTCGATTACGATTGCAGGATACTCGTCCGACTTGATCGTCTTTCTGAAATCGGAAGTCATGATGGCCATTCCACAATCAAATGCAGAAGCATCAAGACCTACTGAACCCTTTACAAACACAGGCCTAACATTTCTACCGCCTTCGTGCAATACCAGCGTATCGGTGCCGCTGTATTTTGCGATGGCACACGTGAACGTGTTGACATTTGTTTTTCCATCGATCGACAATTTGCTGGCTGGCAGCACGATCAGGCGGTGAACGAGAGGAGCATCACTGAGTAAAAACGCAGAGGATATGAAAAAGAGTAGAATGGCGGAGAGTAATCTCATTAAGCAGTGTATCAATAAAAATGATACCAAAGTTAAACGCTGATACTGAAAATGTAAGATGGAAATAGGAAAAACCCTCATGCCTCATGTTAGATCGTCAACTAGTGATGAACGGATCGTAAAAAAAAAGCCTATAGATTTTTGATAAAAAAAACGGCCGACTCTTGCGAGCCGGCCGGAGGAGTGTTCCTAATAACCTATGTTAGAAAGCGATTGAGCCTTGAATCACCACTCCACTAAATTCTCCTTGATAAAAACGGTTGTTAGCACCTGTATCTTTGAAACCATCATACTTCTGAGTTACATATTCTCCTTTAAGCAATATGTTGCGGGTTACGAACCAGCCACCACCAAAAGAAGTGCGGTCGATAGTCACATTATAAAGTTGGCCTGGGTTAGTGGCAGTTTGTCCTTCAGTCAGGTTAGATGATACTGTTATATAACGGGCTCCAACGTAGAACTTCTCATTCTTACCAAAACGGTAGAGCGCTTCAGCCGCGGTTTGGTGAGTCTGACGATTTGTATAGTCCTTAGATCCAAAGGGTGTACCTGATGCAATTTCTCCATTCTCATTAGCGTTTTTTCCAAAGGCATACTCCCAGGTTCCGAATAATTCAAGTCCTCCAAATTTCACGAATGGATTCACCATAAAGGCAGTTACGTTATCGCGGTAGCCAGGGTTGAAGCGACCTGAAGTGAAGTTTCCTGTTAAAGTTACAGGAGCATTCTCCATCACATACTGATAGTTAGATCCTGTGCGATCACCACTGAATAGAGTATTGCTTGCAGAAGACTTGGTCGTCATAGCTGAACCTGTTAAACGTACGCGAAGATTATCTTGTACTTGTTTATCAAATCCAAGTTTACCATAAAGTGAAGGCTTACGTTTTGCACCATCAGGAGTAGAAGGATCATTCACGTTACCTTGAATTTCACCATCAGTAAATCCAAACATGGCAATAATTCCTTTGTTCTTGTAATATATTTCGGCACCGATTTCAGTTGTAAATTCATCCATAATGTTGTTTTCGATCCACGGGTTCCACATAGTTTGGCCACCATCGCTTCTGCGAAAGTGAGCATCACCGTAGTTAACTTCCATGTGACCAACTTTCAGCGTCAGGTTTTTCCAAAGGTTATCCATGAATTCGCTGTTCAGGAAGGTCACTTTGTCAATTTGTAAGTATCCACCCTTCACCCAGAATTCGTTGTGGTGGTGAGATGACATGTAGGAAACCAGGTTTAAGCTTACACCATCGTACAATTGCACATCAATGTTGAAGTTGGCTTGTGCAAGCGGAAAACCACCAGCCATCTCGTATAATTTAGGAGTTGTAGGAGCAGTTGGAGGTGGCAACCCATTACTATGCTTTAAGTTTTGGTAGCCTTGAGTAAAACCAGCGCCAATACGAAGTTTTAAACCATCATAAACAACACTGTCTTCTTTGGGAGTCTCAAACACGTTGATACCGCGTTGATCATAGTATCTGAAATTTTGTATTGCAGGTTGCAGCTGAGCGAACGCCATCATACCTGCGAAAAGTAGCCCCAGTGTGATCACCAGGCTTTTTAAGGAAACTATTCTCGTTTTCATAACAATTGATTTTTAGTTGAGTAATTTGATATAGGTTTTATTAGAGTTTTATCTGTGATAGAGTGACATCAAAGGAAATCGTGATCTCGTCTCCGGTTTTGATTGTGCCAAACATAAAGCTGGGTGGCTCTACCTTGAAGTCGGTCATTTTTATTTTTTTGGAGCCCTTGCATACTAAGGTGTTGTTTTTTGCTTCGTAGGTAACATCCACTTCCACCGGCTTTGTTGTGCCAGAGATCGTGAGGTTGCCAATACAGGTAATTGTTTTGCCTGTAATTTTTGAAGAAGTGAGCTGAAAGCTGATGTCCTTATACTTGTCCGTGTTTAACGACTTGTAAGCATTCTTGTCCATGGCTTTTTCCTTACTCTTCAAGCTTTCGGCAGCAAGGGTAAAGGCGACCATGGTTAACTTTGAGGGTGTACCATCAGCATTTACTTCGAAGGTGGCATTATAGCTTGCGCCTGTTGAAGTCATCGTCCAGTCATGCATGGTAGAAGTACCAGCAATCATTACGGTGGAGGTTCCGCTTTGTCTGTAATTAGCTTGTCCTGCTGCACTCAGCACAACGAAGGCTGCGGCCATGGTTAAAATCCAGGCTCTGTTGTTGATTTTTTCTGCTTTCTGTTTCATAACTCGGTTGGTTTATTGGCTGTTATGCGATACAATGTTAGGGCTACTTCAACTTCTACCACATGATTATTGACCAAGTGAAAAGATGATCTTTATCATGAAATAGCCTGACGTTGGATGGCATCTAAAAAGCTAAATGACTGAAAATAAGCGATTAACTGATTTTCAGGTAAAAGACTGTCTAAAAAACGAATGATTTCTGTCAGCAGGAATGTTGTCCTGCGTTGGTAAAATCAGTGATTATTTTGCTGACAAGTTGTGGTTGTTCGACACAAGAACTATGCCCTGCCTTCGGAATAACCAGGCGTTTGGAACTCTTTCTGGTGTGATGAATTGGCTATCGTGGCAATATCCTTTTCGCCTCAAGTAACCAGCCGCTGGGTAAGCTTTTTTTATTTCATTCGCAATCCTTGTCATCTAAGAATACCCTCAAACGTTTTTATCGATGATGAATCGTTTTGTATTGAGGATTTCCATAGGAGAATCATTCTTTTTCGATCAATCTGCCAATGAGGGTTTATCAAAGGAGCGGGAATAATTTGTTGATGACCATGATGGACCGCCTAACTTAAATGCGACAGTCAACATTTCGATGTGATCGGCAACGTCACACTCTATCCCACTAAAAAATTGTTTAATCAATGAAGCAGGTCCTCATACGGTGTATTCAGAAATACTCATACTGTGTATCTATATCCACACTCCAAGTCCGCAGGTAGATGAGAAAGTGCTGAAAATCCAGAAATAATTTTTTCAAAAGTAGTATGCATGAACTGGAGGGAATGAAAAACTGATTTTCATTTTTTCAGTCATCGGTTTAGAATTGCAATGCTGGTTTATTTCAAAATAGATGATTAAAATCATAATAGCGAGCAACTACAATCATGTTGTGCGCATACTAATGAACTTATCATTGTATATAATTGATGGGCATCAATTTGAAAAAACCAGCTCTCATTAAACTATTTATTTTATGAAACGAACAACAAAAATAATCTTCATCCTTACCATGGTGGTAATTGGAAGAATGATGTTTGATCTTTCAAGTTGCACAAACGAGGATCAGATTATTGAACCAGTAGTGTCCGAAGCACCAATCAATAGCGGAACGGACTTAGTATCTGTAAAAGTAACAACGGCACCAGCTATTGATGGTACTGTTGATGCTCAGTGGGCAGACAGCCCGATACTTGAGTTTAGCACAGCCGTTCCGGAAGTTACGGGTGATGTATTCAGAGGATACACCGGTAACATTATCCCAAATGTAAAACTGCGCTCAGCATACGACAACGAAAATATTTATTTCCTGGCCGAATGGGTTGATCCTACACAATCATACGCTCGTAGTCCGTGGTACTTTAATCCTACAACAAAGAAATGGGCACAAGAAAAAGGAACCTACGATTTCGATCCAATCACAGGTGCTGTGTTAAGGAAACCATTTTATGAGGATAAAGTATCAATGCTTTGGAATATCAATAACTCCGTCAATGACTGGAATAGCGCTACATGTTATAAGTCTTGTCATACCGGACTAGCTGCGCTGGATGGATCAAGTCGTCACTTCACCAATTTTGGAACGGAAAAGATTGATATGTGGCATTGGAAATCAGTAAGAGGTGGTGTAAACGCGGGCTATCAGATACATGACCAGTATCAGGATAATACTTATCCTAATGGAAGAAAAGGCGATCCAGGAGTGGATGTTTATTCGAACAACACCCAGATACTTAACAATGGTGTCGATAATGTAAGTGTACCTAAATATGTAGTCCCTGGAAGGACCAATTATTTCTGGATTTTGGAATCAGAGTTTGCAGCAGGAGGCCCGGCTAAATTGGTTACCGCAGTAAATGTGGATGGCGTACTGACTCTAAGTGACGCATCCACTATTGATCCAAACGTTGGCACTGATTACCAAAGGGTGGGTGCCGGACTAGGACCTAAAGCCGTAGCTGGTGTTTTCTTAAAAGATATAGGTTATTCTGGCAGCGCGGGAAATATTGCTTGCAAGTCAACTTATACAGGCACAGGTTGGATACTAGAATTTAAAAGAGCTCTTAAAACGGATGATTCGGTTTATGATGTTGATTTCACTTCACTTGCTGATCAGTATTTCGGCTTTGCCGTGTTTGAAAATGCGCAGATAGCACACTCAATCAAGCCAAACTTAGTGCTGAAATTCAAGAAGTAAAAACAGGAAGAGCTCGTTGCTCAGTAAAGAGCTCTTCCAAACAACTCACTGTAAAAATGAAATCATGAAGAATATAAAAATAATCTGGATCAGTAGTATGTGCCTGCTTATGATGATCATGAATGGCTGCTACTATGATCAGGTACTGCCAGCAGAGCCGGTTGGCGATGTAGGCGAAATGTCCTTTTCAGGAGACATCATACCCATCTTCAATGCCAGTTGTAATGCTACAGGTTGTCATAGTCAAGGCGGGCTGAAGCCGGATTTAAGTTCGGGTAACGCATACTCTTCACTAACAAGTGGTGGCTATGTAAATACAGGAACTCCCGGAAACAGTTCACTTTACCAATGGATGAGTGGAAAGAAAGCCTTACCGATGCCATTATCAGGACCCAATGCCACCTATAATGCAAAAGTATTGGCGTGGATAGAGCAAGGCGCTTTAAATAATTAAAATTCAGTATCATGAAAAAAATAAACCAATTCATAAAACACCGGGGCGCAGGCTTGCTTATGGCTATGTTAGCCATAACGGTTTCAGTTGCCATGGCACAAACCACGAAGGAGGATACCGTTTTAACCTTCTCTATTCATAGCCGTCCGCTACAGCGTGCAGGAAATACTTTTGAGAGCATATGGCTTATTGATAATCAAACCACCCATGTTCCACTACGTAAAACCTTTGAGTTTGATATTCAACACCGTTTTGGTACTGTGCTGAATGGCTACGATGATCTCTTCGGGCTTTATGCACCATCCAACATCCGAATAGGATTTGGCTATACACCCATCAATAATCTGATGGTTAGTGCCGGGTTCACGAAATTCAATCTGCTTTGGGATTTCACGGCCAAGTATGCCATCCTTAAAGAAAACGGAAAAAACCCATTTCCTATAGGGTTAACCTACCTCGTTAATATGGCCATTGATACCCGATCTTCAACAAACTTTATTAACAATACAGATCGCTTAAGTTATTTTAATCAACTAATGGTATCTAAAAAGTTATCCCGCGACTTTTCAGCGCAAGGGTCTATCAATTTATCTCATATGAATGCCGTTGAAGGGTATATTAATTCAGAAGGACAAGTAGATGGTAAAATGAAAAATGATCATCTTTCATTCAGTGTACTGGGCAGATATAAAATTTCAGACGCCCTGGCATTTATTGGAAATTATGACCAGCCCATTACCCAGCACCCCACAAATAATCCAAACCCAAATATCAGTTTGGGTATAGAATTGGCAACTCCACTTCATGCATTCCAGGTGTTTATGGGAAACTATCAGTGGATTGTTCCTCAGTACAGCAACTTCTATAATCAGAATAATTTTAAAGATGGCGCGTTCCTGATCGGGTTTAACATCACCCGTCTGCTGGATGTTCAGGAGGAAGATATGGGTGATATGATGTTTAAGAGAAAGCATAAGTAGAGAACAGGCTTTTAGGTCAACGTACTTTAAAGAAATGGAGCACGGGTCATCCCGGTGCTCCTTTTTTTGTTAGGGCACTTCAAAATCGATTTTTCGCTGAATTCTAAACCTGAAATAAATTTTTATTAAATTAGTATGCATGCAGAACATATTTTTTATACCTTCGGCAACGTTTGCAAAAGCATGAAGCGAGAAGAAACCATCGATTATAACATAAAAGCAGCCTGGCACAGCATCGCCCGCATGTACAATCAGCAGGCTGCGAAATACCAGGGCACCATGTCCATTGGCTTCGCTTTACTTAATATTCATTCAGAGGAAGGAACTCCGGCCACCAAAATCGGCCCGATGATGGGATTGGAAGCAAGAAGCTTAACTCGACTGCTTAAGTCGATGGAGGAAAAAGGATTGATCTTCCGCAAAGCGGATAAAGTGGACAAACGCTCCGTGCGGATTTTTCTAACCAAAGAAGGCAAGAAGCATAAAGAGAAATCAAAGGAAACGGTACTCCGTTTTAATGAAGTGGTGCGCGAAGAAATTCCGGCCAGTAAACTGAATGTCTTCTTTGAGGTAGTGCAGGAAATCAACCAGTTAATAGAACAGAATAAAATTTACGATAAAGTTTTACAATAACATCGCTGTTCGTTGGTGGCTAATCGTTCTTCGAAGGCCATCGACCAACAACTCATAACGAACAACTAACAACGATATGAACAGAACCATTCGCAAAGTAGCCGTATTAGGATCAGGTATTATGGGATCGCGTATTGCCTGCCACTTCGCCAACATAGGCGTAGAAGTTCTCCTGCTGGATATCGCACCGAGAGAATTAACGGACGATGAAAAGAAAAAGGGATTGGCGCTCGATCATCCTGCTGTGAAAAACCGCATTGTGAACAGCGCCTTCGATGCTACACTTAAATCAAATCCAGCATCGCTCTTCAGCAAAAAGTTTGCATCGCGCATTACGCTGGGCAACTTTACGGATGACATGTCGAAAATCAAAAATTATGACTGGACGATCGAAGTCGTTGTTGAAAATCTCGACATCAAGAAAAAAGTGTATGAAGAAGTAGAAAAATACAGAACACCAGGAACACTTATTACTTCCAACACTTCGGGTATTCCCATTCATTTAATGGCCGAAGGCCGAAGTGAAGATTTTCAAAAGCACTTTGCGGGAACACACTTCTTCAACCCACCACGCTATCTTAAATTATTGGAGATCATTCCTACTACCAAGACCGATCCGGAGATCACAAAATTCCTCATGCACTATGGCGATCTTTTCCTTGGCAAGACTACTGTGCTTTGCAAAGACACACCAGCTTTCATCGGTAACCGAGTTGGCATTTACGGTTTGCTGAAGGTGATCGACTCCATGCAAAAGTATGATCTGAATGTGGATGAAATTGATAAGCTAACAGGTCCGGTAATTGGAAGACCCAAGTCGGCAACTTTCAGAACTTCGGATGTGGTGGGATTAGATACACTCGTAAAAGTTTCGAACAACTTGTACGCTGGCTTAGTGAATGATGAGGGCCGTGAGATGTTTAAGCTGCCTGAACTGGTAACAAAACTCGAACAGAACAAATGGCTTGGAGACAAAACCGGCCAGGGATTTTATAAGAAGACCAAGAATGCAAAAGGAGAAACCGAAATCCTCACACTTGATCTAAAAACTTTGGAATATAAACCCAAGGCAAAAGCAAAATTTGCCACGCTTGAAACCACGAAGGGCATCGACAATCTGAAAGATCGTTTCAAAGTGTTGCTGGCCGGAAAAGATAAAGCCGGTGATTTCTATCGCGATTGTTTCTTTGGACTGTTTCAATATGTAAGCAATCGCATACCCGAAATCAGTGATGAACTTTTCAGAATTGATGATGCTGTTAGCGGAGGCTTTGGCTGGGAAATCGGACCATTTGAAACATGGGATGCCGTGGGCGTTGAAAAGATTATTCCGCTCATGGAAGCAGCTGGTTACAAACCTAATCAATGGGTGTATGACCTGCTCGCGGCTGGCAACAAATCATTCTACAAAGCAGAAGGGGGTCAGAAAAAGTATTATGACATTCCAACAAAGACCTACAAATCGATTTCAGGCAGAGAGAATTTCATCATCCTCGAAAACAAGAGTGAAAACATCATCTGGAAAAATGCCGATTCAAAAATCACTGACATCGGTGATGGCGTAATTAACTTCGCTTGGCATTCCAAAAGCTACACACTTGGCAGCGCGGTAATGGAAGGCATGAACAAAGCCATCGACTTGGCAGAAAAAGATTATCGCGGATTAGTCGTAGGTCATCAAGGTCCTGATTTTTCACTCGGAGCAAACCTTGGATTGGTATTCATGTATGCCATCGAACAGGACTATGATGAGATCGATTTCATGATCAAAGCATTCCAGCATTCGGTAATGCGCTTACGCTATTCATCAATTCCTGTCGTTGTTTGTCCGCAAGGCCGAACGTTGGGTGGGGGCTGCGAGATGACCATGCATGCTGATATCGCGCAAGCAGCTGCCGAAACGTATATCGGATTAGTAGAAGTTGGCGTGGGGCTAATCCCCGGTGGTGGTGGTACGAAAGAATTTACAAAACGTGTGAGCGATGCATTGCAAGAAGGCGATGTAGAATTGAACGCTCTGCAAAACGCGTTCATGACTATCGCCACAGCAAAAGTGGCAACGTCAGCAGAAGAAGCGCGTGAACTCGGCATCTTGAAAAAACTCGATCGTGTTTCGATGAACAAAGACAGGCAACTGGCCGATGCAAAGAAAGCGGTGCTTGAATTATCCGAAGCAGGCTACACCATGCCACAGCAAGCCAGGAATATCAAAGTTCAAGGCCGCGCTGGTCAGGCACTTTTCCTTGCGGGATTGCAAGGCATGCTCATGGGAAGATACATTTCCGAGCACGATGCTAAAGTAGCCAAATGGATTGCCAACATCATGTGCGGAGGCGATCTCACCTCACCACAAGAAGTAACAGAACAATATTTATTAGACCTCGAGCGTGAAGCATTCTTGTCATTGACAGGGGAGAAGAAAACGCTGGAGAGAATTCAGGCGATATTGACGGGGGGAAAACCTTTGAGGAATTAGTCTTAAGTAGTTAGTCTTTAGTCCTTAGTTCAACAAACTAAAGTAGATGAATAATTATAAAGAACTAAAAGTTTGGCAAAAGTCGGTTGACTTAGCCGTTAAGATTTATGATATCACTAAGAACTTTCCAAGAGAGGAGTTGTACGGACTAACATCTCAAATAAGAAGGAGTGCCATTTCAATTTCATCCAACATTGCAGAAGGAGCCGGGAGGAATTCAAAAAAGGATTTCAATAATTTTTTAGGAATATCTAATGGATCCTCTTGTGAATTAGCTACTCAACTAGTCATTGCTCAACGAATAAATTTAATTGATCAGCTTGTTTTGGGATCACTTCATCAGGAAATAGATGAGATTCAAAAAATGAACTGGTCACTGAAACGATCATTAAAACTAACTCAAGACTAACGACTAAATACTCAAGACTATGGACTCATATATAGTAGCCGGTTTCCGCACAGGAGTTGGAAAAGCAAAAAAGGGTGGCTTTCGTTTTACACGCCCCGATGATCTTGCTGCCGAGGTGATCAAACATCTCGTCAAGTCAATTCCCGGACTGGAAAATAAAATGGTGGATGATCTTATTGTGGGCAATGCTGTGCCGGAAGCAGAACAAGGCATGCAGATGGGTCGCATGATTTCACTGCTCGCATTGGGCATTGATACACCTGGCATGATTGTGAATCGCTATTGCGGATCAGGAGTGGAGACGATCGCTATCGCGAGTCATAGGATACAAGCCGGTCAGGCAGATATCATTATTGCAGGCGGAACAGAGTCCATGTCACTGGTGCCTACCATGGGATTTCGCACCGCGTTGAATTATGAAATAGCAAAAAACCATCCCACGTATTATACGAGCATGGGCTTGACTGCGGAAGAAGTTTCCAAACAATTCAAAATCACACGCGAAGAACAAGATCAGTTTTCGTATGAATCGCATATGAAAGCTGCGGCTGCATGGAAAGACGGAAAATTCAAAGACGAAGTAGTTCCCATCACGGTGAAAGAAACGTATGTAGATGAGAACATGAAAAAGAAAACCCGTGAGTTTGTCATGGCAACGGATGAGGGCATTCGCACGGACACCACCGTTGAAGGTCTTTCAAAATTGAGACCCGTATTTGCTGTTGGCGGATCTGTTACAGCAGGGAACTCTTCACAAACATCAGATGGTGCAGCCTTCGTTGCCGTGATGAGCGAACGTATGGTGAAGCAACTTAATCTAAAACCAATCGCGCGCATGGTAAGTTATGCAACCGCTGGCGTTGACCCACGCATCATGGGCATTGGCCCGGTAGCAGCCATTCCAAAAGCATTGAAGATTGCAGGCTTGAAATTGGATGATATTGATTTGATCGAATTAAATGAAGCCTTCGCAGCCCAATCATTAGCTGTTGTTAAAGAACTGGGTATCGATCGCAAAAAATTGAATGTGAATGGAGGCGCCATCGCAGTGGGTCACCCACTCGGTTCATCGGGAGCGCGTTTATCTGTACAGTTATTTAATGAACTACGCAGACAAAATAAAAAATACGGAATGGTCACCGCGTGTGTTGGTGGAGGACAGGGAGTGGCAGGGATTTATGAACTATTGAGTTAGACGAAAGACAGTAGACATAAGTATCAAGACACAAGACTAAGAGTGCTCCATATGTCTTACTACTTATGTCTTGATACTTGCGTCTTATGTCTTGATACTTGGTACTTGGTACTAGAATATGCATAATTTCAAAGAGTTAAAAGTTTGGCAGTTATTTAGAAATCTTGTCAAGGAGATTTATGAGGTAACGTCTGACTTTCCATCTTCCGAAAAATATGGATTGGTATCTCAATTAAGACGTTGTACAGTCTCAGTCCCTACGAATATCGCAGAAGGTTCAGGCAGAAATACGGATAAAGATTTTGCGCATTTTCTTAACATCAGTCTCGGTTCAGCGTACGAATTGGAAACGCTGCTGATTTTAAGTTTTGATGTTAATCTTATCAATGAAGATCAGTTGAATAAATTCTCAATAAAGATAACGGAAATTCAAAAAAAGACTTTTGGCTTAATAAAGACGTTGCGCCAGGAGTCTAGTGTCTAACGTCTTGATACTTACGTCAACAATGAAACTATGAGCACAATAGAACAAACAAAACAAGCAATCAAAGGAGGCGAGTTCCTCATTCGTGAAACAGAAGCACATGAGATCTTTATTCCGGAAGAGTGGAGTGAAGAGCAGAAGATGATCGCACAAACGTGTCGTGATTTTATTGCTCAGGAGATTAGTCCGCGATTGGATGAAATTGATTCGATGAAGGACCCTAAGCTAATGCCATCATTATTGGATAAGGCTGGTGCATTAGGATTGTTGGGAACATCGGTTCCTGAAAGTCTTGGCGGATTTGGAATGTCATTCAACACGACCATGCTCGTGGCAGAGGCGTTGGGCGCGAGTTATTCTTTTGCTGTCGCCTATGGAGCACATACCGGAATTGGTACGCTTCCAATTTTATATTATGGCACTGAAGAACAAAAGAATAAATATGTTCCGAAGCTGGCAACTGGTGAGTGGAAGGCATCGTATTGTTTAACAGAACCCGATTCAGGTTCTGATGCAAATAGCGGCAAGACCAAAGCAACGCTTAGCGCGGATGGCAAACACTACATCATCAACGGCCAGAAGATGTGGATCACCAATGGGGGCTTTGCGGATGTGTTTATTGTTTTTGCAAAAATTGATAATGACAAAAATCTTACGGCTTTTATTGTAGAAAAATCTTTCGGTGGAATCACCATGAATGAAGAAGAGCGCAAGATGGGTATCAAAGGATCTTCTACGCGTCAGATATTTTTCAACGATTGCAAAGTGCCTGTAGAAAACATGCTTTCAGAAAGAGAGAACGGTTTCAAGATTGCCGTGAACGTGTTGAACATCGGCCGTATTAAATTAGGATCAGGCGCAGTGGGTGGATGTAAGGCTACGATTTCCACCGCAGTGAATTATGCGAAGGAGCGTAAGCAGTTCGGAACTTCGATTGCCAACTTCGGTGCGATCAAACACAAGATTGCCGAAATGACTACGAAAGTATTTGCATCCGAATCAGCACATTATCGCGCAGGACAAAATATTGATGATGCGTATGATGTGTTAGTGGCCGGAGGCATGGAGCCGGGCAAAGCACGATTAAAATCACTCGAAGAATATGCCATCGAATGTGCCATCCTAAAAGTACATGGCTCAGAAGTATTGGATTATGTAGTGGATGAAGGCGTGCAGATTTATGGTGGCATGGGCTACTCAGCAGAAGGCCCGATGGACCGTGCTTATCGTGATGCACGCATCAACCGGATATTTGAAGGCACGAACGAAATCAACCGCATCCTTACCATCGACATGCTGATGAAGCGTGCGATGAAAGGAACATTGGATCTGATGAATCCTGCGATGGCTATTCAAAAGGAACTCATGGCCATTCCTGATTTCGGAGCAAGCGATGATACTGCATTATTCGCAAAGGAAAAGAAGGCATTGCGTAATTTGAAAAAAGCAGGTCTCATGGTTTCCGGTGCAGCGGTACAAAAGTTTATGATGAAACTTTCTGATGAACAGGAGGTGCTCATGAACCTGGCCGATATGCTCATTGAAGGATACGTTGCCGAGTCAACTATTCTACGCGTAGAAAAAATGATCAGCATCCGTGGCGAGAAGGCTTGTGAGATTGAAAAGGAAATGGCAATCATTTATTTGCATCATGCTATCGACAAAGCAGCATCCGCAGCGAAGGAAGCGATTTACGCTTTCGCGGAAGGTGATGAATTGCGTTTCATGATGTTGGGATTGAAGCGCTTTACTAAAATAGATGCGTATAATTTGAAAGAAGCCAGACGTAAAGTGGCAGATCATGTGATTGCAAAGGGAGAATATCCTTTTTAGTATCAGAAAATAGAATCTAGACAATCGCGGCCTGTTTCGCCACAGACCACAAAAAAGCCCGGAAGTGATTCTGGGTTTTTGCTTTTGGAATGGCCCCAACAATTCGCCAGAGTCTTTGTTCTGTTATAAATACCTTCCATTAGTCTATTTTTATGCTTTAAATGAGTTGGCAAACTATCCTATGAACAAATCCAAGAAGTCGAGCAGGTCGCTGAAGCCGTTAGTCTATGAAACCGATGTAGCTCTGATCGGGGCCGGAATTATGAGTGCTACACTGGCTGTGATTTTAAAAGAACTTGATCCGCATCTCACCATCCAAATTTTTGAACGACTCGATGAAGCAGGCATGGAAAGCTCAGACGCCTGGAACAATGCCGGCACAGGGCACGCTGCTTTTTGCGAGTTAAACTATACTCCAGAAAAACCGGATGGTTCAATAGACATCGGCAAGGCGGTGAAAATCTGCGAAGCATTTGAAGTATCGAAAGAGTTTTGGTCCTTTCTTGTTGAGAAAGGTTATATAGACAGTCCTGCTTCATTTATATATAAAGTGCCGCACATGAGTTTTGTGTGGGGAGAAAATAATGTAGCGTATTTAAAGAGGCGGTTTCAGTTATTGAAGGCAAATCCGCTTTTCAGTGACATGATTTATTCAGAAGATCCAAAACGGATTGAAGAGTGGGCTCCACTGATTATGAAGGAGCGCAATCCGGGTCAGCCCATTGCCGCTACCCGTAGTGAATATGGCACGGATGTTAATTTCGGGGCACTGACAAGATCGATCTTCAAGAAGCTGGAAAAGATGCCGGGTGTTACGATGCACTATAATTCAGAAACACTCGATATTGATCCGCATAGTAAAGGAGGATGGAAAGTTATTGTTCGAAATCTATTGCATGAGCAAAAAGAAAATTGTCGCGCCCGATTTGTTTTTTTAGGAGCAGGCGGAGCAACACTTAGCTTGCTAAAGAAAGCCGAGATAAAAGAGCGTGATGGTTACGGTGGCTTTCCGGTCAGTGGTTTGTGGTTGAAGTGCAAGAATGAAGAACTTATTAAACAGCATCATGCAAAGGTGTATGGCAAAGCCAGTGTAGGCGCTCCCCCCATGTCGGTGCCGCACGTGGACACGCGTATGATTGATGGAAAGAAAGAATTGCTCTTTGGTCCGTTTGCCGGATTCTCCACCAAATTTTTGAAAGGAGGTTCGCATTTTGACTTGGCCAAATCAATCACCTTCGATAATATCAAGCCGATGATTTCGGCAGGATTGCGAAATGTTCCACTTACTAAATATCTGATTGAACAAGTACGCCTCACCCATGCCGATCGCGTGGAGGCATTGCGTGAATATGTTCCTTTTGCAAAGCTTGAAGATTGGGAATTGAAAGATGCTGGCCAGCGTGTGCAAGTAATTAAAAAACATGAAGAGCAAGGCGGTGTGTTAGAGTTTGGCACGGAAGCCGTAGTAGCATCCGATGGAAGTGTTGCTGCATTGTTAGGAGCATCACCTGGAGCATCAACAGCAGCAGCGATCATGTTTGGCATACTTCCAAAGTGCTTTAAAGAGGAAAGTAAATTGCCTGAGTGGCAAAATAAATTGAAAGAGATGGCGCCTTCATTTGGGTTATCGCTTTCGAATGATGAGGCTAAGCTGAAGCAATCGCGTGAGAGGACGGCAAGGATTTTAGGTCTTTAATCTCCAACTAAAGAATTTAAACTTATCCATGGGTCTGTGTCTTCACGTGCGGACACGAACCATGGCTGAGGGGGTTTTGCATTGCAAGTTTCATTTCAAA
>CAZIOY010000059.1:0-28571 GCA_964540915.1 uncultured Ohtaekwangia sp. | reverse complement strand
TTGATGCTGGGTTCTCATTAAACAGTTCTTGATTCCTCATTGTTTTATCCGCCTGGTTTAACAGGTCCTGGCAATTGATCGTAGCCAGAAGGTCCACCCGGTGTTCCGCCCTCACCGGGGTTATCTCCTGATAAAAATACAGCTACTCCACCGGCCACAAGAATGGGTAATATCTTAACGATAAATGGTGTTCGTGGCTTTACTCTAAATACCTGGCTGTCGGCCTGCTCATCGGGTTGTGCGGCATTGGATACGCGTAGCATGTAGTTCTTGCCTTTCACGCCCTTCGGCATTTTCCAATCGTAGGAGGCGCTGTTGTCAATCTTATCGGCAACAAGGAGATTGTTTACATTATTCTTATACAGTTCAATGGTAACCTTGTCACTGGCAAAGCCACCAGTCCACTTCATGGAGATGGTGCGGCCTTTTTTGTAGGTGGTAAGTGCCAGCGGTTCAAACACTAGTTGGGGTGCCGCCATTTTAGTGGCTTTTATTTTTATGCGGATGTCCCCGTCAAACTCGGAGGGCAACACACTCTTCGCATGCCACACTACCCGTTTTGCTGTTCCGGGCATCACGTTTTCTCCGGCATCACCAATAACCTGAATGGGCTGAGTAAAATTATCGTGCGAGCTATAGAGCGCAATGATAAATTTTTGGTTGGCTTCCGTGTGGTTAAGAACATAACTCACGGTTACTCTTTCTCCATCAAAAGAAGCATTGATGTTTTCAAGGGTCTGCGCGTGGGTCAGGTTTAACAGACTCACCATCAGAATAATCGTGATTAATTTCATACTATGTCCCAAAATTTTTTAAATATATATAAAATCAATTCATGACAAAAGTCATGTTTTGCGCTAAGGCCAATCATGTAGGTAATTTTAACCTTAATCTTACTTTTATGGCTGTAAACTATAAAACCAACGCCTGAGTCATGCAACTTGAGAAAATCCATTATGACAATACGATTGTCAAAGCCTTCATCATTGCTACGGTCATTTTTGGCATCGTAGGGATGACGGTGGGCTTGCTGGCCTCCATCCAGCTTTTTTACCCACTATTTAATTTTGACCTGCAGTATGTCTCCTTCGGACGCATTCGTCCGTTGCACACCAACGCGGTGATTTTTGCCTTCGTGGGCAATGCCATGTTTGCAGGGATATACTACAGCTTGCAGCGCCTGCTAAAGGCGCGTCTTTTCAATGACACCCTTAGTTGGGTGCATTTCTGGGGCTGGCAGCTCATCATTTTAGCAGCAGCTATCACATTGCCATTGGGAATGACCACGGCAAAGGAATATGCCGAGCTGGAGTGGCCGATTGATATCGCTATTGCCCTGATATGGGTAGTGTTTGGTATCAACATGATTGGTACCATTATCAAGCGCAGGGAAGAACACATGTACGTGGCCATCTGGTTTTATATCGCCACGTTTGTTACCGTAGCCATTCTGCACATTGTGAACTCTTTCGAGATGCCGGTAAGCCTTTTCAAAAGCTACTCCGGGTATGCCGGTGTGCAGGATGCATTGGTACAATGGTGGTATGGCCACAATGCAGTTGCATTCTTCTTAACCACACCATTCCTGGGCATCATGTATTACTTCTTGCCCAAGGCAGCGAACCGTCCGGTTTATTCATATAGGTTGTCGATTATTCACTTCTGGTCATTGATCTTTATTTATATCTGGGCAGGGCCACACCACTTATTATATACTTCCCTGCCCGATTGGGCGCAATCTCTAGGGGTTGTGTTTTCAATCATGTTGATTGCTCCATCCTGGGGTGGTATGCTGAACGGCCTGTTCACCCTGCGTGGCGCATGGGATCGCGTGCGTGAAGATGCAGTACTTAAATTTATGGTGGTAGCGGTTACCGCGTATGGTATGGTCACCCTGGAAGGCCCACTGCTCTCATTGAAAAATGTAAACGCAATTGCTCATTATACCGACTGGATTGTGGCACACGTGCACGTGGGCGGTTTGGGTTGGAATGGATTTTTGATCTTTGGTATGCTGTACTGGATGATCCCACGCATGTGGAATACCAAACTGTATTCATCCAAGTTGGCTAATCTTCACTTCTGGATTGGTACACTGGGTATTGTGTTCTATGCATTGCCGATGTATATCTCAGGTGTTGTGCAAAGCTTAATGTGGAAAGAATTTTCAGCCGATGGTTTCCTTGCCTATCAGAATTTCCTTGAAACCACAAAACAGATATTGCCCATGCACATGTTGCGGGCAATCGGTGGAGCCTTGTATTTGACAGGCGTGTTCATCATGACCTATAACCTTATCAAGACCGCTGGTTTGGGCAAATTCATAGCGAATGAAGAAGCAGAAGTTTCGCCATTAGTAAAAACAAGTCACACGGGTGGCTACTGGCACCGTGTGTTAGAGAGCAAACCAATTATCTTCACGGTGCTTGCCTTAGTAGCGATTCTCATTGGGGGCATCATCGAAATGGTTCCTACGTTCCTGATTAAATCAAACATCCCTACCATCGCAAGCGTGAAGCCATACACCCCGCTGGAAGTACACGGTCGCGATATTTATATCCGCGAAGGCTGCGTGAACTGCCACTCCCAGATGATCCGACCGTTCCGTTCGGAAGTACAACGATACGATCCGAAAGGAGGAGAGTATTCGAAAGCAGGTGAATTTGTTTATGATCACCCATTCCTGTGGGGATCAAAACGCACCGGTCCGGATTTACAACGCACCGGTGGCAAGTATGCCGACAGTTGGCACTATCGCCACATGCTTACACCACAGGAGGTGAGTACGGGCTCCATCATGCCAGCTTACCCATGGCTGTATGAGCAGGAGATTGACAAGAGTTCTACGGCTGCCCGGATCAATGCACTTCGCACCGTGGGTGTGCCTTATCCGGAAGGTTATGAACATATCGCCAACGATGATCTTGACAAGCAGGCACAGCGAATTGTGGATGGCTTGCAACTGGAAGGGTATGAGACAACGAAAGAAGCTGAGATTGTTGCTTTGATTGCTTACCTGCAGCGATTGGGTATGGATATCAAGGCGGAAAAAACGGCTGGCGTAAATAACTAAGATTATGTACAAAGATATTCTTCAAAACATCGATCACATAGCCATCTGGCCCATCATTTCATTCATCATATTCTTCACGTTTTTTCTGGGGTTGTTGTGGTGGGTGTTTACGGCTGATAAAAATTTTATGAATGAGATGAGCCGCAAGCCACTTCAAGAAGAACCGGAAAATGTGAATGATATAGAACCTCTAAATCGATAACCCGATGAAAAAATTGATTTCATTTTTTACTGCATTGCTTGGCCTTACTATAGCCAGCTTTGCCCAGGCTGCTGCCGAAGCACCGGCTGCTTCTATCTGGGACGACCCCATGCTAACTTTTTACGTAGCCATCGGGTTTATTTTTGTAGTGTTTCTGCTGGTGTTACTGGTAGCAGTATATATGCTGCAGGTAATAAAAGTGATGACTCGCCAGACAGCCCAGGAAAAAGCTCAGCAACTAGGCGTTGCCTATAAAGAAGAACCTTCTCTGTGGTCGAAACTTTGGAATAAGTCCAACGACTTTGTGCCGCTTGAAAAAGAGGCAGACATCATGCTCGATCATAACTACGATGGCATTCGCGAACTGGACAATCACTTGCCACCCTGGTGGAAATGGCTCTTTTATCTTTCTATTGTATTTTCGATAGTGTACATGGTTTTCTATCATCTTACCGATACACTTCCCTTACCACTTCAGGAATATGAAAATGAGTTGGTTGTAGCACAAGAACAAGCCAGGAAGTTGCAGGCAGCAAATCCGGTGGCTGCCATTGATGAAACCAATGTAACGGTTGTTAACGATGCACTGGCGATTGCCGATGGTAAACAGACCTTTTTAAATAACTGTGCTTCCTGCCATCGTAAAGATGGTGGTGGTGACATTGGACCCAATTTAACGGATGAGTACTGGAAGCATGGTGACGACATCAAAAAAATCTTTACCGTGGTGCGTCATGGAGTGCAAGGAACCAACATGATTGCCTGGGAGGGTTTTATCAGTCCTGAAAAAATGCAGAATGTATCAAGCTATATTTTGACACTGAGAGGCACCAATCCTGAAAATCCGAAAAAGCCGGAAGGTGAAATTTATAAACCTGCTGAGGAAGTAAAAACCGATACCGTAAAGGTTCAGACGAGTTTGTAACTTTAGTTTTTCTAAAATGAATTAAGAGCATCCTCAACGTGTTGTGATCTTGAGGATGCTCTTCGCTGTAAAGAGAGAATGGTAAGCGATTATAAGAAAATGAAAGAAGCGGGGCCGACAAATTTTTATGAGTACGAGGAGGAGTTCAGAGATACACTCGCTACCGTAGATGAGAAAGGTAACCGTGTGTGGATTATGCCCAAAAGGCCTTCCGGGCGATTGCATAATTGGCGCATTGTAGTTACTACGGTTTTACTCACTATTTTTTTTACAGGTCCATTCATAAGCATGAATGGAAGGCCCTTCATGCTCTTCAATATTTTTGAGCGCAAGTTCATTCTCTTTGGCCAGGTATTCTGGCCGCAGGATTTTTTTCTGCTGGCGCTAACACTCATCACGTTATTCGTTTTTGTGATTTTGTTTACGGTTGCCTTTGGTCGCATCTGGTGCGGATGGGCGTGTCCGCAAACCCTGTTTATGGAAATGGTGTTTCGCAAAATTGAATACTGGATTGAAGGCGATGCCAACGAGCAACGCAGGATAAACAACGGTCCGTGGAATGCGAAGAAGATCCGCAGAAAAGTTTCCAAACAGATTATCTTCTTACTGCTGTCCATCCTGATTGCCCACGTAACCATGGCATATTTAGTAGGCATTGAAGAAGTAAAAGTAATTGTATCGCAATCACCTGCGGAGCACATGGCGGGTTTTATCGGCCTTGCTGTATTTACAGGAATATTTTACGGGGTATTCGCTTACTTCCGGGAGCAAGCCTGCATCGCGGTATGCCCCTATGGTCGTTTGCAAGGCGTGTTGTTAGTAAAAGATTCTATCGTAGTTGCCTATGATTGGTTGCGCGGTGAACCTCGTGGCAAGTTGAAAAAGCACCAGGCTACCATTACTGAAAAACAAGGTGATTGTATTGATTGTAAACTATGTGTGCATGTGTGCCCAACGGGTATCGATATTCGGCATGGCACACAACTGGAGTGCGTAAACTGCACCGCCTGTATGGATGCCTGCGATGATGTGATGACTAAGATCAACAAACCAAAGGGCCTGATCCGTTACTCGTCTTACAATGCGATTAAAGATGGCGCTCAGAAACTCTTCACTCCGCGCATTGCAGGATATTCTGTGGTGCTAATTGCCCTGATAAGTTTGCTTACCTATTTTATTTCTACCCGTGGCGACATTGAGACAACGGTATTAAAGGTACCCGGCACACTGTATACTAAAACAGACGATGGTCAGATTACAAATCTCTATACTATTGAATTTGTGAATAAAACCTTTGAGGATATTTCCTTAGAGGTAAGGATAGAGTCTCCACAAGAAGCTACGTTCATGAAAATTGGAGATCCTGTTATCGTGGTGCCCAAGGAAGGAATACTGAAGGGAATGATTATGGTAAAACTCCCGGAGGAGGCGATCACTTCGATGAAGACTGAGATTGAGTTGGGAATTTATCAGAGCGCTGAAAAAGTTGAGACGGTAAAAGCTAAATTTGTAGGTCCAATTGTTAAGAGTAAAAAGGGTTCATTGAAATAAGTTTTTAATTTAAAAAGAGAAGAAGTATGAAATGGGTGGTAGCAGCATTTGTGTTTTTTGGATTGTTCATCGGTTCACTCGTGGTGATTTGCCTGCGCGAGGACGTCAATCTTGTTTCCAAGGATTATTATCAGCAAGAGTTAAATCATCAGGATAAGATTACCCGGCAGGTAAATGCTAACCAACTGGAAGAGAAGCCACAGCTGTCGTTTGAAAATAATTCTGTCAGGTTATTGTTTCCCTTCTCATCCAGCATGGAAAAAGGTGAATTGCGGGTCATGCGTCCATCTGATGATCGTCTCGATCAGCAATTTGAGTTAAGTGCGATGGAAGGGGACAGTCAGCTATTTCCACTGAAGGTTTGGGAAAAGGGCCTGTATCGCGTTAGCCTTACCTGGACCATGGAAGGCAAAGATTATTATTTTGAGAAAGTAATGGTTTTATAATATGTGGTGGACGGCATTGATCATGGGTTTTGCAGGCAGCTTGCATTGTGCAGGCATGTGCAGCCCCTTGGCAATGGCCGTTACTTCCCAAAAACCTTTTCTGCTCAACAAGGTCATTTACAATTCAGGCCGGATATTTACCTATGGAATTTTAGGAGCCATCGCAGCGAGTTTTGGTAGCTTGTTTATGATTACTCCCTACCAGGGAATTATTTCATTTATCATTGGTGCTTTATTTCTTCTGATGGGTATCGGTGCTATTAGCGGTGTGCGCATTCCATTCATTACAACCGCGCTGAATAATTTTACAGGCCGTTTAAAAAATCTCTTTAACTTCTGGCTGAAGAAGAAAAACAATCTCGCGGTACTGATCATGGGTATGCTCAACGGATTGCTCCCATGCGGGCTCACCTACCTGGCGATGACCTATTGCTTTATTCTGCCATCATTGAGTGAAGGATTTTGGTTCATGATATTATTTGGGGCCGGCACATGGCCCGTGATGATTGGTTTCACCTGGCTACTAGGCATCGGCTTTGGAAAAATCAAGGTTAATTATCACAGAATCACCACAGTGGTATTTATCATGATTGGTGCCTGGTTATTAGCCCGGGTGATGATCAATCAATCCATGGATGATCACCTGCATTTGTTCGGAAAAACCACCACCGAGGAAGTGATTTGCCCATAAGCGGGATTTTGAATTTAAATTGAATTGTGTACTTTTAGAAGTACCATTTTATATTAAATTTTCAATACAATGAAAAAAATATTAGTTCCTACCGATTTTTCTAAAACATCTGTAACAGCGCTTGAGGTGGCTACCGAGATTGCAAAAAAATCTGGTGCCGAAATTACCTTGCTTCATGTGGTAGAGGAGGCCACACCCAGCTCCTACAATATTACCGGTGAGTGGCAGACTAATGAAGATTGGAGCGATAAGCTTTTCACCTTGAAATTATTAGAGAAGGCCAAGGGCCAATTAGAGAAATTAGTGCTCGATCCTCGGTTTTCCGCGGTAAAGGTTAATGGTGAATTGCGTTTAGGCAATGCATATCATGGCATACGCACGATCATTACCGAAAATAAAGTTGATTTGGTTGTCATGGGTACGAGCGGCAAATCGAAACTGGAGGAAATGATCATCGGATCAAATACAGAACGTGTTGTACGCCATTCAAAGTGCCCTGTGTTGAGTGTTCATAAGAAGCCTGCGAAAGTAGATTTTAAGAATATTGTTTACGCCACCGCTATGCATAAAGACGAGGAGGTATTTACTAAAATTATTAAGAGAACTCAGCAACTTTATGATTCCACGATTCACCTGTTGAGAGTTAATACCCCAGGCGATTTTCAGCGTGATTATGTAGTGCGCGAATACATGGAGAAATTTGCAAAGAAGCAGGGACTTAAAAATTATACAATTAATATTTTTAATGATATCACCGAGGAAGAAGGGATCATCTACTTTGCTGAAACCATCGATGCGGATTTAATTGCGATGGCCACTCACGGACGCACAGGCTTTGCACATGTAATGGCAGGAAGTATTGCCGAAGATGTGGTAGGGCACGCCAAGCGTCCCGTGCTCACGTTTGTTGTTAAACACTAAACATTGATAATCTCGTTTTAGAAGCCTTCCGGTTTTTCGGAGGGCTTTATTTTTTATCTTTAGCGACTTTTATTTGCTCCGATTGAAAAATTACTATTTCATACTAGGTTTAAACATCTACGCCAGCGAATCTCAAATTAAGCAAGCGTACCGCAAGCTTGCGTTACAATTTCATCCGGATAAAAACCCATCCTCTGAAGCGGAGACCATTTTTAAAGAAATAAATGAGGCGTATGAAACACTGGGCGACAGTGAGAAGAAGACTACCTATGATTTATTGTTGAGGGGCATTCCTCCGGTTGTTTATTCGGCTCCCTCAGATTCCACGCCTCACCGCGATCCCCGGTACAAACCTCGGCCTCCCGGATCTTTTTCACACAAATCCAAGCGGCAGGAATTGCTGGAGGGAATGAATGACTATCTGAAATATGCCCTCAGAATTTCTCGCCTTACGTTGGCTTTTTCTATTCTGCTGCTGTTGGACTTTTCCTTGCCAAAGGATAAGACCGAGCGTCAGGTTTTATACACGTCTTATCGGAAAGAAATGCGAGGGGGGCGTTCGTTGCAGTTAAATCTTAAAGATGGGGTAGCGATAAGTCTGAGTAAGAAGGATGCACAAGAATTCAGGCAGGGATCAAGCATATTTATTTATCGTTCTTCATTGTTTGGCGTCCCTACTTCCGTAGAAAATGAAAAGACTCATTTCATCGCAAATATTCCTGTGGCGATATATGGAAATTTTATTTTTTTTCCTTTGATCCTGCTGATCACTTCTATCCTCGGTGTGCTTTATTGGAAAGGTGTTGAGTTCAGGTTTAATTTAGGGGTAGTAAATTTCTTCCTGGCATTATTGTCAGTAATACTTCTGAGAATTCATTTCTTTTGATATGAGCAAAAAAAACAGTTGGAAAACCCGCGATGGTGTAGTTTACTCTACGGACACTGAGTATAATTATACCCATCCGAATCAGGAGGAGCCGATCACCTTGCCAGCCGCTCAACAAAGTATTCGTGTTTTGTTGGATAAGAGTGGGAGGGCCGGTAAGCAGGTCACATTGATAACGGGGTTCATCGGCACACAGGCAGATTTGGAATCTCTGACCAAATTATTGAAAGTGAAGTGTGGGGTGGGCGGTTCTTGTAAGCAAGGTGAGATATTAATTCAGGGAGACGTTCGTGAAAAGGTGGTAGAAATCCTTGTTAAAGAACGATACAAGGCACGCAAGTTGTGACGGATATTTCTGAATGTTTGAAAACTTTTACTGACCTTCGGTAGTTACTATATTTGAACTCTTAAAAAAAACATAAAAAATATACAATTATGGCATTTACACTACCGGCACTTCCTTATGCTTTTAATGCATTGGAGCCACATATTGACGCACGCACCATGGAAATTCACCATGGCAAACATCACAACGCTTACGTAACTAATTTAAACAATGCAACTACAGGCAAGCCTGAGGAAAGCCTGAGCATTGAGGAAATTTGCGCAAACATCTCAAAATATCCTGTTGCGGTTCGGAATAATGGTGGAGGCCACTATAATCATAGCCTGTTCTGGACGCTGATGGCCCCCAATGCGGGCGGGGCACCGACTGGTGCTTTAGCGGATGCCATCAATGCAGCGTTTGGTAGTTTTGACGAATTCAAAACAAAGTTTAATGCTGCAGGGGTGGGTCGCTTTGGATCAGGATGGGCATGGTTAACAAAAGATGCTTCAGGCAAGTTGACCATTTCATCTACTCCTAATCAGGATAATCCATTGATGGACGTTGCCGAAGTAAAAGGCACTCCACTGTTAGCGTTGGATGTGTGGGAACATGCTTATTACCTAAATTATCAAAACCGCAGACCAGATTATTGTGCAGCGTTCTGGAACGTAGTAAACTGGAATGAAGTGGCGAAGCATTTTGCTAAGTAAAAAACTTTGATCGCTAAGTCTAAGAGGTTCCGATTAATTCGGGGCCTCTTTTTTATTTCTTATCATTATGACAAATACTTTTTAAATAAGCAGTCTGACCGGTATGATACAGATCATGCTGAAGGATACCCGTAATCAAATCCTGAAAGGTTGCAGTATCAGAATACTTCTTTTTTAAAATGACGTCTTTTTGCTTTGCCAAAAGAGAAAGCAAATGTGTTTGTGATTCTTCAAGGTTTTTTTTCAGGGCTTTCCAACCCATTCGTTTCAATTGGTCATTTGATTTCCAGTTGTCTTCGCTTTTCATCGAGGGCTTATATGCTCTATATCACCATCCAATCGTTTGATAAGTGCTTGCCTCCAGTAAATCATGTGCGAGGTAATCTGTGCTATGGAGTGAGCATCTTCGGTGGGCTTCCAAAATCCTTTTGCTGGGGTTATGCTCTACAGTATCTGGTAAATTAAATCGCCATACCAGGGTTTACCATCATACACTACGATGAACTGTGCAGTGTAATGACTTATCCGTGAGTTGGATGATTTCATGTTCATTTACTTTTAATCACATAACTCAAACCTGCACGGATGGCAAACTCCGTGTCGGCAACATAAAAGTCACCGATCGCTTCAAACCGCCACGCATCGTTGATGGGCATTACCCAACCACCGCCAATCGATACATCGTTGGCGCCAATCAATCCGCGAAAGCGGACAAACACATGGTCATGAGCATACCAACGCATGCCCATCATGAATGAGCTTTTTTGATTGGTCCATAGTTCAACACCGGCACTGGCTGCGAAATGACGCACTACAAAATAATGACCTTCCAATCCGATTTGTGCTTTGTCAAGAAAACTGCTGTAGTCAGTTTTGATCAGATCGATACTGCCGCTCACCATAATGTCATTATTACTTTGCGCTAAGGAGGGGAGAGAAAACGCAACCAGAAGGATGAATGCAGGGAGAATGATTTTTATAGAATTCATAGACGTGTTTTCTAGGATTTTCTTTCGGTTATTAATTTCTCGATGGCCATATATTCGTCACGCAGGCGAGCAGCTTCCATAAACTCAAGTTCCTTTGCAGCCTTCTCCATGGCTTTGCGTGTGCGATCCGATATTTTTTTAAGTTCCTCCAACGACAAATAGGCGATAACAGGATCAGCAGCCAGCGACTTATCTTCTTCCTCAATATAATAGCGCTTAACGGATTTCTTTGAGTCGGTTAATTCCATGATAGAATCTTTTGATCTGATAATAGTTTTGGGAGTAATGCCGTGTTTGAAATTATAGTCGATTTGAATTTTCCTTCTCCGATCGGTTTCGTCAATAGCCAATTGCATTGATTCGGTAACTTTATCAGCATACATAATTACGCGGCCGTTTTCATTGCGGGCTGCGCGCCCTATGGTTTGCACCAGTGAGCGTTGATTGCGCAGGAAGCCTTCTTTGTCGGCATCCAGAATGGCAACTAGGGAAACCTCGGGTAAATCCAATCCTTCACGTAGCAGGTTGACACCCACCAGAACATCAAAAACACCCAGTCGTAACTCGCGCAAAATTTCTACCCGGTCCAGCGTGGCAACTTCCGAATGAATGTACCGACATTTTACAGAGGCACGCTCCATGAATTTAGTAAGTTCTTCCGCCATGCGCTTGGTAAGCGTGGTCACCAACACGCGTTCCTTTTTCTTCACGCGTTCATCGATCTCTTCAAGCAAATCGTCAATCTGATTTTTGCTCGGTCGCACGTCAATTTGCGGGTCTAGTAAACCTGTGGGGCGAATGAGTTGCTCGACCACTACACCTTCTGATTTTCTTAGTTCATATTCAGAGGGTGTGGCGCTTACGTAGATTACCTGACTTAATATGGATTCAAATTCATTAAATGTAAGTGGCCGATTGTCAAGTGCTGAGGGCAATCGGAATCCGTAATCCACCAGGTTTACTTTTCTTGAGCGATCGCCTCCCCACATGGCCCGCACTTGCGGCACGGTAACGTGACTTTCATCGATGACCATCAAAAAGTCGTCAGGGAAGTAATCGATCAGGCAGAACGGGCGTGCACCTGGTTGTCTGCGATCGAAATAACGTGAGTAGTTTTCAACGCCACTGCAGTAGCCCAACTCGCGCATCATTTCGAGATCAAACTCTGTACGTTCTTTCAGACGCTTGGCTTCAAGATGTTTTTTTTCTGATTCAAACATATCCACCTGCAAAACCATGTCATCCTGGATTTCGTGAATGGCCTGGTGCAACATGTCTTTGCCCGTTACAAATAAGTTGGCAGGAAAGATGACCGCTGTTTTTTCTTCTGATATTTTTTTTCCTGTAATCGGATCAATCAATTGAAGCGCTTCAATCTCATCGCCAAAGAAATATACACGTACTGCGTAATCCGCGTAAGCGAGAAAAATATCTACGGTGTCGCCCTTCACACGGAAACTGCCGCGTTTAAATTCGGCCTCCGTGCGTTGATACAATACATCCACCAGGGCAAAGAGTAACTTGTTTCTGGGTATGAATTCTCCCACAGTGAGCTGAATCTTATTTTTTCCAAACTCCTCCGGATTACCAATACCATAAATGCAGGAAACAGATGCCACTACAATCACATCACGCCTGCCGGTAAGCAACGATGAGGTGGCGCTAAGCCTGAGCTTTTCAATTTCCTGGTTAATAGAAAGGTCCTTTTCAATGTAGAGATTGGAGGAAGGAATGAATGCTTCGGGCTGATAGTAGTCGTAGTAGGAGATGAAGTATTCCACTGCATTTTTAGGAAAGAAACGTTTAAACTCTCCATACAATTGAGCCGCAAGCGTCTTATTGTGGCTCAGTATAAGGGTGGGCCTATTCACCTGGGCGATAACATTAGCTACGGTAAATGTCTTTCCTGACCCGGTTACGCCCAGAAGAGTTTGATGATGTTCACCTTCTTTAAGGCCACTCACCAGTTGCTCAATGGCCTTGGGTTGGTCTCCGGTAGGTTCAAAATCACTGACCAGTTTAAAATCCATGAATGCAAAATATAATAGTTAACGATATAACAGTTAACTGATTATCGGATAATAAGTTCCAGATTAATTATTCCAGATTGCCCAGGCTTTTTCAGCCTGAATGTGCAGCATCTCCAGTCCGTTTTTAATATGTGATCCTCTCATTTCGGATTTTTGAAGGAACATGGTACGTGCAGGGTTATAAATCAGATCGTACACATAATGTTCCGGTGTGAGCAGGTCATAATTAATGGGAGGGAAGCTATTCGTACTGGGAGACATTCCCAGTGGGGTGGTGTTGATGATCAGCTGCACTCCGGAAATAGTTTTTTCATTTTTCTCTATGTCCTCATACGTGTGTTCCGCTTTGCCTTTATCACGGGAAACAGTTTCGTAAGGAAGAGAGAGTTTTTTTAATGCTTGCTGCACGGCCTTAGCCGATCCACCGGTGCCCAGAATAAGGGCTTTTGATTTCTTGGTTCTCGGAAACCATTTCTCCAGTGTTTCATAGAAGGCATCACTGTCGGTATTGAATCCTTTCAGTTTACCATCTTTTATTTTGATCACATTCACCGCTCCGATTTTTTTCGCTTCGGGGTCAATTTCACTTAGAAACTTAACTACCTGCTCTTTGTATGGGATCGTTACGTTTAGTCCTTCCAATTCCGGATTTTCTTCCAGAAGTTTTTTGAGGTCATCAATGGTTGGAAGAGAGTAAAGATCATAGTGATAATCTCTCAGGCCCTCGCGGAAAAACTTTTCATCGAAATAGGATTTTGAAAATGAATGACTGACGGTCGCCCCGATAAGGCCATATTTTTTTTCCATGTTATTACTATTTTGTTTTTAGGTAGGTAGCCATTTTTTCAATTGCGACAACTAAAAAAACTCCTAATGCTGCGAAGAAAATTGCTTTAAATAATAAGGGATCCTGACCAGTTTTTTTCAGATAATCCCACGGCCAGATGCTTCTGTCAAAAGCAGGAACGCGAACGCCCTCATGATTTAGCCGAAAGAGGGTAACTTCTTTCCAGGGCCACACTTTATTGAGTGATCCTATCATGAAGCCCGCTAGCAGTGCGAGGGTTGGAAATCGATAGTGAGTTAAAATCCAACTTAACAGTCGGGAAAAACCCAGGAGACCAAAAAAACATCCGGTAACAAAAACAAGAATTACCGGAATGTTCAACCCGGTAAGGGCGGTAATCATATATTCATACTTACCGATCAGCAGCAGAATGAATGCTCCTGAAATGCCAGGTAAAATCATGGCACAAATAGCGAGGGCTCCACAAAAGAAAATGAAGGGAAAATTGGTGGGTGTTTCGGTTGGTGATAAAATCGTTATCAGGTAAGCACCCACAACGCCCACAATAAAGGATATCGCAATGCCCAGGTTCCATTTTTTTATATCACGTAGTATCAACGGTGATGAAATCAGAATGAGGCCAAAAAAGAAGGACCAGATTTGTATAGGGTGATGTTCAAGCAAGTAGGTCATTAAGCCTGCTAATGACACTAAACTTGTCACAATGCCACCGAGTACACAGATAAGGAATGAACCATTTATTTTTTTCCAGAAATCAGCAATCCTAAAGTGGAACAATAACAGGAAGGCCTCTTTATCAATTGACTTAATTGAATTGAGCAGCTCTTCATAGATGCCGGTGATGAATGCTACGGTTCCACCTGAAACACCCGGGATAACATCGGCTGTGCCCATGCACAAGCCCTTTGTGAAGAGGAGAAGATAATCTTTGGTAGTTCTCAATTCTTAATCCGCTTGAAACGGTGGTGCGGTGTTGTCTTTTTTGCGCTCTAATCCTAAAAAATGAAGGAAAGTATCACCTCGTAAACCAAGTCGGATGGTTTCAAGCGGGATAACTTCGTTGGGTGCAATATTACCTAAGTTTACATTAGCTCCCAATAATTTAATAAACCACACCTGCTGCGCTTTTTGGGGCGCTTCCCAGATTATTTTTTCGAATGGAATTTTTGTCAGGATTTCCTGCACCAATCCTGATCGTACTTCTCCTGTTGAGCGGAAAAGTCCCACGTTGCCACCTTCGCGTGCTTCACCTATTACTTTCCATGCTCCGGCATCTAGTTCTTTTTGCATTAATTCAATCCACTTGTAGGGCGGAATGATTTTGTCGGCATCTTTTGAGCCTACCTCAGAGAGCACTGTAACTTGCTCAGAAAGTTTGCGGATGTATTCCAGTTTCTTGTCGTGCTCCAGGTCAATAGAACCATCAGAAACCTCGGCATAGGCCAAACCAAATTTATCAAGCACCCTGCGGTAGTCATCGAATTGATCACGAATGATAAATGCTTCGAATAAGGTTCCTCCAAAGTAGGTGGGTAAACCCGCGTCTGTATAAACTTTGATTTTATCCTTTACGTTTGGAGTTACAAATGAGGTTCCCCAACCGAGTTTTACGATATCAACGTGGTCAGCCGCGATGCTCATAAAATCTTCTGCTTCGCGTACGCTCAGGCCTTTATCCATGGCCATAGTAAAACCGGTTTGCCGTGGCTTATTAGTTCGCTCGGGCAGGTTTTTAAGGGTGTAGTTCATGAGGGGTCTTCTTTTCTAAACTGATCAATTATTTTATAGAGGGCCTTTTGGGTTTCAATTTTTGGAAAAAAATCAAATATCACGGTGTGACCTTCAAAATTCAATATTAATGCATTTTCAAGATAATTAAGTGCTTCTTTAAACTTGCCAGCTTCTATCTGATATACGGTCATGCGATAAAAAAATTCCGATTCATCAGGAAGTTCGCTCATACCTTGCAGCAGCGTCTCAATGGCCTTTTCATGCTCGCCTTGCTCATAATAGATGAATGACCAATTGAGCCATACTTCTTTATCATCCGGGCTCAGGTTGCTGGCCTCTTCATACGCACTAATGCTGGATATGATGTTTCCTATTTTGAATTCTGCATGAGCTGCGGCTTTCCAGTATTCTGCATTAACGCTGTTTATTTTTATTGCCTTGTTAAAGAAATGAAGTGCCTGATGCCACTTTTCTTGTTTTTCAAGACAACTCCCTGCTCCAAACCAGGCCTCGTCATACAACGAATCGAGCTTGGAAGATTTTTGAAAGAATTTTAATCCTAAATCATACTGTTCCAGATTTTCATAAGCAGCGCCCATGCAACAATATACTTCGGGACTGGGCCCTTCAATTTCGATGGTCTTCTTAAACTCTTCGAGCGCCTTTTGATATTGCTCCAGGTTCATGAAGGAATTGCCCATATTAAAATGTGCCGAGGCAAAATTCTCATCAATGGCTATGGCAAATTCATAGGCTTCTATGGCTTCTTCGAAACGTTCAAGTTTATTTGAAACAATACCCAGGTTATACCACGCAGCAGCTGAATAAGGATCTTCGTCAATGAATTTCTTATAGTAAGAAAGACTTCCTTCCAATTGACCTACTACATCAAGACAAAAGGCAAGTTCATACAAGGAGCCTTCATGACTGATGTTTTCTTCAATGGATTTTTTATATACTTCAATAGCCTGATCATATTTTTCCATACTCTGGAAGGCGAGACCAATGTTGTAATAGATTTCGTCTTTCTCTTCATCAGCAAAGACCAGCGCCTCTTCGTAGAGTGCAATGGCCTCTTCATATTTTCCCTGAAGGGACAGAATAGATCCAATGGAAAGGTGTATCTCTAAATCGAGCGGATGAAGATTTTTAGATTGCTCCAATAATTCAAGGGCTTCTTCGTAGCGCTGAAGGTTGGTTAGTATCTGAGCTTTGAGCGTCAGCAATTCGGTTGAAAAAGGATATTGTTCTTTCGCCTGATCAACGGCAGCGAGCGCTCGTTTGAACTTACTCTTCTCCAGGTAAAAGCTGATGATCGTTTCATAGGAATCGATATCAAAGAAGTCAGTCTTATTCTGCTTAAGATTTTCTTCGTAACGCCTGATCAGTTCCTCCTCCTCCTGTCTCTTTCTGAATTCTTGGGCCATCCGTAAAAGGGTTTGCCTAAAATAGGCAAATTTGGTTTTAACTTAAAAGAACAAGTACAAAATTCCGGTAATAATTACATCCGGTCAAGGTTGTACTTTTTAAATGTTTGTAGTATACCCGCGTGAATAGGGCTTACAACACCAATCCAGAGTGTTTTCAAGACTATGAAACTGAAAATCGAATTTAAGCAGCGCTTTTTCGTTTGAATAATGGAAGAATTCTTTTGCCAATTTGGTGGATTGTCGTGTAATGAGTGGTTCAGTTCCGCTAATCCGACTTCGGAATTCCTCGGCCATTGCCAAAACAGAAAGCAGCGTGGAAGGCATCTTTACCGAAGGCGGTTTTTTGTTAAGACGCAGAGCAATTTGCTCAAAAAGATTTTTGAATGTGGTTTGTCCGCCATTGGCAATAAACCGTTCTCCATAAATTTTTTTGCTGTGCATCTGCCAGATCATTTCCACCACATCGCGCACATCAACAAAGTTTAGCTGCCCTTCTGTGTAGAACAACTTCTCTTGCATGACATAATGAAAAAGTTGTGCGCTGCTTTTCGTTTGATGAGGGGGCGCGAGTATTACCGAAGGATTGATGATCGACACCTTCAGCCCTTCTTCATGTCCTCGCCAGACTTCCATTTCTGCGAGGTATTTTGATTCCGCATAATCGGTGTTAAGATCTCCTGCCACCCATTTACTTTCTTCATTTACATGATGAAAGCCTTTTTGTCTTCCAATGGCGGCCACCGAGCTGATATGAATCAGGTGATCGACCTTCAGGGCCAGGCAGGCGTTTACTACATTCCGCGTGCCTCCTTCATTTACTTCAAAGATTTTATTTTTGGATCGCGGGTTAAAGGAAACCTGTGCGGCTGTATGAATTACCGTAGTTGCTCCCCGCAGGGCTTCTTCGAGCGACTCCGTATCAAGTAAATTGGCATCCCGCCACTGCACCTGAGCAAGATCGTTTAAATGATTGGTTTCACTGTCGGGCTTTTTCACTCCAACCACCGGCATGTTTTCGGTTAAAAACCTTCTAAGAAGATGACTTCCTAAAAGTCCGTTGGCTCCGGTAATAACAATCATTTAAAGTGAATTATTTAGAAGAGGTAAAGCTAACGCTTTTTTGAAATTTTTATTCTGGAAAGCCTCTTCCAGCGCTTTGCACTGGAGCAGGTTGTGACAATCACTTCCCAGGAGATCCACCCAGCCGGAATCGATTAATTTCACGGCCATCCGCTCAATGGATTTGCCATAATATCCAACCAATGAGGGAATATTTAATTGAAGTAAAACACCCCGATTGCGCAATTCTTCCGCCTTTTCCAACGACATATATTGATAGCGCTCCGGATGAGCCAGCACTGGTTTATATCCTAGTGTGATGGCGTTAAAAATGAAATCGCTTAAGTGATAAGGTTCCGAAAAGAAATTAGTTTCAAAGAGAAGGTAATTATCACCGAAGGTGAGTAGTTTTTCGTGCGCATTAAGTTTACTGATCAGATTCTCATCCAGGTAATATTCTGCTGCCGCTTCAACGATAACGGGAATCTCATATTCCTGCAATACGTTGTTTAGTTCTGCTGCTTTAGAAATGATTTGTTCGGGTTCATTTCGGTAATAGTCACTCATGATGTGAGGGGTGGTGATCACCTTACTATATCCAAGCCGATAAAAATTCCTAATTAATTGAACAGCTTCCTCATGCGACTTTACACCATCATCCAATCCGGCAAGCAAGTGAGAATGCATGTCGGTTTTGATGATTTGCTTTATTGAATCGTTTTTTTTCTTAAAGAAAGAGATCACGATCTATAAAATATTTTTTTCCAACGCTTTTTTAATGGAGTACGGTCTTCATAATATCCATAACCATTATGAGATGATTGTATCGGCATGGCATTAAGGATAGCAGAGACATTTTTAAGTTTATTCAATGTAACAATGCGCAAAAGGTTGTGCATAAAATCCTTGTTGGAATAGTTGGCACGAAACACGTAAATGGAAAGGTCCGAACGTTTCATGGCCATGATACCATCTGTAACAAGACCTGCCGGAGGGGTGTCGATAATTATAAATTCATAATGTTTTTTAAGATCATCCAACAGCTCAATGAATTCTCCATTGGCCAATAACTCCGAAGGGTTAGGAGGATGAGGTCCGGAAGGGATAAAATCAAAATTCTCGAGCGAGGTATGAATGAGGCATTCTTTCCAATGATTCTTTTTGATGAGAATGGTACTCATGCCGCGGGTTGAGTCACTTCCTGCAGGATATTTATCGTTCTTGGCTTTTCGCATGTCCAGATCGACCAAAACCACTTTCTTCCTGGAGAGCGCAATCACCCCACCCAGGTTTACCGCCAGAAATGATTTTCCTTCTCCGGAAATAGTAGAGGAAATGGAAATCACTTTATTCATTCCACCGGACGTGAAAAACTCCAGGTTGGTTCGCAGGGTGCGAATCGCTTCACTGACTACTGACTTCGGATTGTCTATAACATGAAAGATGGTTTCTGTCGTATGATGCGATACCGGAATTGCTCCCAGTATCGGCACATTGGTACCATTTTCTAATTCTTTAAGACTGATTATTTTGTTGTTGATGAGGTACAAAAATCCGATAAAGAAAATATTCAGAACAATGCCCGCAACAAAACCGATGGCGAGAATAAGATTTTTCTTGGGTGAAATTGGTTTAACCGGAAGGGTTGGAGGAGACAATATTTTGAAATCGGGAGTGCTTCCCGCCTGTGCAATTTCAAATTCCGCTTTGGATTGCATCATGGCCAGGTAGAATTCTTCGTAGAGGTTGTAGAAGCGCTGATTTTTAGAGTACTGCGTATTCTTATCCGGCATTTGCATAAACTCTTTTTCCAACTTCTCTTTTCGATTGCTGAGTTCACCCAAAGCCGTGAGCCACTCTTGCTTAAGATTGATGAGTTGAGCAAAAAGGTTGTCTTGCAGTGTGGTTAGTTCTTGCTCCTTTTGCCGGAAGGCAAATGTATTTTCATTGTAGGCAAGAGAAAGTTTGTCGCGCTCGTGAGTTACTCGTTGAAGATCTTCCAGTCTTTTGTTTATCTGTTCGGGCAGCATTCTGGTGTACGAAAGGCTGGTGGTCTTTTTATTTTGCAATTCGTTGATGAGCGTATTTAACTCGAGAACTCTTTTATTTAAATCGTACCGCTGTGAATCAATTTTATTGATCGTGTTGATGGTTTTTTTCAGGTCGAGGGTAAGGTCGTTGCTTTTGTTCTTCAGGGTGAAGTCTTCAAAGTAGTCCTCAAAATCTTCTATTCTCTTTTCAATTTGGATAAGCTCTTTATTTAGCCAATCTATTTTTTGTTTGTTCGCCAGGTTTTTCTGCTGATTGCTGTAGAGAATGTATAGTGAATCAATTTTATTTACGATCTCATAGGCTTTTAACGCGCTATGATCCTGAAAAGAAATCCGGATGGTGTTTGCATTAAAATTGAGCGGGTCTACTTGTATGTTTTGAGTGAGATACTCAGTTAGGTTGGCGCGGCTGTTGAGAATAAAATAAAAGTCATTACCATCATTTTCTTCATAGAAGGACGTTTTGGTTATTTCAAATTCTGAGCCGTCTAATTTTATCAGTTCACCCAGCAACCCTTCTACCGATTTTTCGCCTACACGAATGCTGAAACGATTGGCTTGCAGGAAATCAAAATACAGGGGAGTGTCGTAATGATCGGGGTCGATGTGAAGTGTCTTTACCTGATAAGGTGCTCGCTTATACATCTCATCCTTCAGCACCTTACCCACACTGTAGTAGCTAATCTCCAGATTCATTGAATCGATTAACTTATTGAAGAATAGTTTCGATTTAATCTGCTCTATTTCTCCGGATACAATGTTAAGATTTTGATCATCAATGATTGTTTTGATACCCAATTCGGTAGCATCTCTTTTAATATCCAATTTTAATTCAGACTCCGCCTCAAAAAGATCTCGGGTGTAGCGGATAGTAAGGTAGCCAGCCAGGTTGGCTGCCAGGAAAATAAGTATCATCCAAACCAGATTCTTTTTGAAAACGGTCAACAACTTTTCATTGTCGATACTTTCGTTTCCCCTAGAGTATTTTATGTCCTGTAGCCTTTCCAATTTTTTTATTTAATGCTGTTGAGTATAGTAATAAGCGTGGCGAGTGCGAGCATTAAATTGATAATACCCAAATTATCCTGTAAGCCTTCGCTGAAGGGTCTTCGAATAGGCTCTATATAAAGAATGTCTCCCGGTTCAATCAGCATGTTTCCATTCAGGTAACCTTCAATGGTACTTAAATCGACTTCATATACCTTTTCAGCACGGATAAGTCTCAGGTTGTGTGCCTTTGAATCATTATCCAGACCCTTTGCCAGTGCCAGCACCTCAACCAGCCTTATATTTTCATTTTCGAGTGGAATCACCTGGCCCCCCATGGAACCCAGCACAATGACTCTCTTGTTGACAAGCGAAAGTTTTACATAAGGCTCCTTAAAAAACTTGGCGTATTCTTTTTGCAAGATCTCCTCTGCTTGTTTCAAGGTGAGCCCTTCCAGCTTAACTTCGCCAACCATGGGTAACTTTATTAATCCATTAAGGTCGATCAGGTAAATTGGATCATGCTCGGTTGATTCTTTGCTTAGGTTGCTTTGGCTTAGTTCGGGATTAGGGTCTATCAATCGCTCACCTCCGTTTGAATATATTTTGATGGTAAGCCGGTCATTTTTTACGATGTGGAAATTTTTTTCCGTTTCACCAGCGTCCTTCTTTGCCTTTTCTGCAATAACAGTTTCGTTGGATTTGAACATGATATTCTGCTTGTAGGAAGCACAGGAAGTCATGAAAAGGACGAGGAGCAAAAAAGTAGTACGCACTGACCGATGTATTTTATCGTGTGAAGTTACAGATTTTTAATAAATATGATGAAGGTTCACCTCTTTAACAAACACCAGCTACACCGCCTTATGAAGGGTTTCAAGTTCCTTTAAATACTTATTGATAACGAACTTTTCGTCAAACTGGATTTCAATTTTTTTACGTCCATTTTCTCCAAATCTTCTCAGCGCAGCGTCATCCAGGTGCGACATCTTTTCCATTTTTTCTGCCAGGTCATGAGCACTTTTTATCTTGCAAAGCAAACCGTTGTGATTATCCTCAACCACGTGATGGCAACCCGGCACATCCGTAGCAATGATGGGTTTGGATGAACTAGCAGCTTCCAATAAGGTGCGCGGTGTTCCTTCGCGATAGGAGGGAAGGACAATGCAGTCCGCCTTTTGTATGAAGGAACGAACATCATCCGTTGTGCCCAGGTATTCTACTGTGCCGGAGGAAATCCATTGGTTAATAACCGAAAGCTGGATGCCACGTTGATGCTTTGGGTCTTTGGCACCCAACAATTGAAATCGTGCATTAAATCCTTTTTGTTTTAAGGTTTCAATAGCCTCTATGTACTCCAAAATCCCTTTGTCAGTAATAAGTCGTGAGATAAGTAAAAAGGTAAAGACCTTGTTTCGGTTGAACTCCATCGGCTGAAACCTATTTAAATCAATTCCTGAACCGGGGATAAGATCAGCGGACTCTTTGGGTATGAGCTTTTTATCTAAGAAAAGAGTTAAATCATCCGAATTTTGAAAGAACACCTTTTTGGGGAATAGAAAGGCAAGCTTATAAAGGGTCATCGCCACCACAGAAACCAGGTTCTTCTTTAAGAAGACAGTGCCCAGTCCACAGACGTTATTTATGGTAGGGATTTTAAGAATGGAAGCGGCCAGCGTTCCATATACATTCGGCTTAATGGTGAAATGGAGGATAACATCCGGTTTTAACTTTCGGTAAATACCCAGAAGTTCGAAGAAAAGAGCCGTATCCTTGATTGGGTTAACCCCGCGGCTATCCATAGTGATGTTGTGATGGGTGCAGCCGGCTTCTTCCAAAAAATGGGTATAGGAATCGTGAGGTGCGATAGTGTGTACCTCATAACCTTTATCAACAAGGGTTTTAATAAAATTCATCCTGAAATTGTAAATGTTCCAGGAGGTGTTTAACACGATCGCTAATTTCATTGGTCAAATTCCCAGCCTTTGGAGGCTTGGCGGAGTAGGTTTAGAGTAAAGTCTTGAAATCAAACTTTTCAAAATTCGTAAAATTTTTATTAAGTCTTGTATCTATCGCACAGATAATAAAAGGTAACCTCCGAATTAACCCAACAATCAGTTAAGTTTGACCATCATTTTAAAATATGGGAACGAAGAAAGCGATTTTGGTGGCATTGGCAGGCGACAGGCCCGAACTTACAGACGAGCATTTGGATGAACTGGCATTTCTTGCGGAAACAGCTGGAATAGAAACGGTTAAGAGGTTTGTTCAAAAATTACCTCATCCAGATGTGCGCACGTTTGTAGGCAAGGGTAAGCTTGAGGAAATCAAGCAGGTGGTGGAAGCAAAAAACATTGACAATGTAATTTTTGATGATGACCTGAGTCCCTCTCAATTGCGAAATCTTGAGCAGGAGTTCAACGCTGGCGATGACAAGGAAATGAAGGTGAGGGTGTATGACCGGAGCTTACTGATTTTAGATATTTTTTTAATGAGGGCACAAACCGCCCAGGCTCGCACCCAGGTGGAGCTTGCCATGAATCAATATCTTTTGCCCCGCCTGACCCGTATGTGGACGCACCTTGAACGGCAACGGGGAGGAACAGGTACACGCGGAGGTTCTGGTGAACGAGAGATTGAGACGGACCGTAGAAATATTCGCTATCGCATTTCCCTTCTGAAAGATGAACTGGAAAAAATCGACAAGCAAAGACAAACACAAAGAAAGTCGCGAAGCAATGTGGTGCGGGTGGCCCTGGTAGGTTACACCAACGTGGGTAAGTCTACCCTGATGAATTTGCTTTCCAAGTCTTCGGTGAAGGCAGAGAATAAACTGTTTGCTACCGTGGATGCCACCGTTAGAAAAGTAGTGATCGGTGATATTCCTTTTTTGTTGTCAGACACGGTTGGATTCATTCGCAAACTGCCCCATCACCTGATTGAATCTTTCAAGTCTACGCTGGACGAAGTGCGTGAAGCTGATATTTTACTTCATGTGGTGGACATTTCTCATCCATTTCATGACAATCATATTGAAGTGGTGAAGAACACGCTGGCCGAACTGGGCGCGGGAGACATCACCACGATTTTGGTGTTGAATAAGATTGACTTGCTGGAGACCAATGAAGACTCTGTGAAGGTGGAGGAACTTACCGGTTATTATCGCGAACATGGTTTTGACAAAGTGGTGTTTATCTCTGCTCACACCCGCGCTAATATTCAGGCGCTTAGAAAATTACTTTTTGAAGAGGTGAAGAAAAAACATCTGAAGATTTATCCAAACTATGTGGAAGCCCGCGCGTTTGTTTTCGATTAATAGAAGAAATGGATAAAGATCCTTCCGTGCATAATCAACTTTTGTAAGAATGTCGTTTAATCAATTTCAAACGAAAGGGTTAACCGATCAGCAGGTGCTGGAGTCGCGCACCCGGCATGGCCTCAACAAAACAGATCAGAAAAAGGAGAATGGTTTTTCAACAGCCGCAAAAAGCATATTAAAAGAGCCGATGTTTCTGCTGCTGCTCGCGGCTTCAGCAATTTATTTTGTGAGCGGAAAAACAGGGGATGGATTTTTTATGGTGTCGGCCATCGTGATGGTTGCCGCCATTTCATTTTATCAGGAATCGCGCAGCCGTAATGCGATCGATGCATTGCGAAAACTTACCCAACCCTTTAGCAAAGTCATTCGCAATGGGGAAGAAGTTAAAATTCCCAGTGAAGAAATTGTGATTGGCGATCATATAATCGTTGATGAGGGCACTTCCATTCCTGCGGATGGTGTGATCATTCAATCTAATGATTTTTCTGTGAATGAATCAATCCTCACAGGAGAGTCCATGCCGGTGAATAAAAATCAGGAAGAAAACAACCCGGTTTATCAGGGCACTACCGTGATGGGAGGCCTTGCTATTTGCCGGGTGGTGGCGATTGGGAATACCACACAGCTTGGTAAAATTGGGAAGAGCCTTGAGCAAATCGCAGAAGAAGATACGCCCCTTCAAATTCAGATCGGCAATTTCGTAAAGAAGATGGCCCTGATCGGTGTGGTTATATTCGTTATCGTTTGGGCCATCAACTTTTATTCTTCTAAAGATTTTCTGGATAGTCTGCTGAAGTCATTAACGCTGGCCATGAGTATTTTGCCGGAAGAGATACCCGTGGCGTTCACCACGTTTATGGCGCTGGGTGCCTGGCGCCTGATGAAACTCGGCATCATAGTAAAACAAACGAAAACTGTGGAGACCCTTGGCAGCGCCACGGTGATTTGTGTAGATAAAACCGGAACCATCACTGAAAACAAAATGTCGTTGGCAAAGCTGTATGTTCATGCCAATAAAAAAATTATTACTCATGGTGAAGTAAATGGAGATCCGGAAAAGGAATTAATCAGGCTTGCTATGTGGTCGAGCGAGCCGATACCTTTCGATCCTATGGAGGTGGCGTTGCATGACGCCTATTCAGCGAGCGCTTCGTCTGATGAGCGCGCTCAATACAAGTTAATTTTTGAATATCCGCTGGGAGGAAGACCTCCGATGATGACTCACGTGTTTGAAGATGCATCGGGTCATCGCATTATCGCTGCCAAAGGCGCACTCGAAGCGTTGATTAATGTCTCTGATTTAAACGCCCTTGAAAAACAAGAAGTGGAACGTGTAGGCAATCAATTTGCTTCTGAAGGTTATCGCGTGTTGGGAGTAGGAGTGACGGAATTTGATGGGCAGAATTTTCATTCCACGCAGCAACAATATAGGTTTCATTTTGTGGGCTTGGTGGCGTTCTATGATCCACCCAAGAAGAACATTAAATCGGTGTTGGATTCTTTCTATCGGGCGGGCATCCGCGTAAAAATAATTACCGGAGATAATGCTGCTACTGCCACCACGATTGCTAATCAGATTGGTTTCCGTGGCGCGGAGAATACGCTTAACGGAGAAGAACTCATGAGCATGAAAGAGTCAGAATTGGAGGAGCGTGTTTTGAATACTCACATGTTCACCCGCATGTTTCCGGAGGCAAAGCTGAGAATTATAAATGCCCTTAAAGCAAAAGGAGAGATTGTGGCCATGACCGGAGATGGCGTGAATGACGGACCTGCCCTCAAGGCTGCCCACATCGGAATCTCCATGGGAAAGAAGGGATCTGAAATTGCGAAGCAGGCTTCTTCACTTGTTCTCATGGAAGACGACCTGGCCAGCATGGTAGATGCCGTGGCGATGGGCAGAAAGATTTATACCAATCTGAAGAAGGCGATTCAATATATTATTTCCATTCATATCCCGATTATTCTCGTTGTCTTTCTTCCGCTGGCTTTGGGTTGGGTGTATCCCAGTATATTCTCACCCATCCATATTATCTTTTTGGAATTGATTATGGGCCCCACCTGCTCCATCATTTATGAGAATGAACCCATCGAGAAAAATTTGATGATGCAAAAACCCAGGCCATTCACGACCACATTTTTCAATCTCAAAGAGTTAGCCACCAGCATTATGCAAGGGCTGATCATCACGATGGGTACACTGTTCATGTATCAATATGCTGTGCGAACCGGCCATGATGAAGCTTCTACCAGAACCATGGTGTTTGTTGCACTTATTTCTGCCAATGTTTTTCTCACATTAGTGAACCGTTCTTTTTACTATTCGGTGATTGCTACAGCCACGTATAAGAATAACCTGGTACCCTTAATTATTTCCATCACCGTTGTTATTACCGGGCTACTTCTCTTTGTTGCGCCACTCACCAGGTTCTTTGAATTTCAACAGCTTTCAGTATCTGAATTGTTGCTGAGCGTGGGTGTGGGTTTTCTCTCGGTCATTTGGTTTGAAGTATGGAAGTGGCAAAACAGAAGAAGGGGCCCCAACCTTTTGGAATAGACGTTTAGGATTTTATTGATGATTAAAAAAAGCTTATCTTTAGCAAGGTTTCATTAGTAAGGTTTTGGTCACACACTCAATCTTTCATTGCCATGTTATTCGATAGCAAGTATGAATTAAACGTACTCATCAATCTGGCCGCCCTCGACCACATCATTGAAGCCAGAGAATCAAGATTGATACATATGATTGGGAAAGCCAATCAGTTGTCAGCGGCAGAAATTGATGAGATGATCCGAAGGCCTGAACCTATTCAGGGTTTTGGCGTGATGTCAAATGATGAGAAATTTGAGCACTTGTGGTACCTCATCAGGATGATGAAGGCGGATGGCCATGTGATCCGGAATGAAATCGAATTTTGCGAAACCATTGCCGAGCGATTGGGATATAAAAAAGGAGTGGTGATGGAATTATCGGCACACATTTATGCAGACATTGCCGTTCCCTCTGATACAGAGCTGCTGCGCAAGAAAGCCGAGCGGTTTATTAGAATCTAAGATTTATTGAGCCCGTTGATATTTTGGGATAATAATTCCGGATATCAATGACTAAAATCATATCCATCTTCTGGGTGTTCATCCTTGCATTATCGAAATTTTCAGGTAGCGTAAATAAGCACGCTGGTTTCAGTGTATTCTAATGAAAAGCAGTTATGAAATATAATAGTATACAAACAGAAATTGACGCGAGTTTTCTATATCAAAAACTGGCCGAACACGAATCAGATGAAGTCATAGCCAGTGTGTTCAGGCAAATGAGTGAGATTGAAAAAAGTCATGCGGAGGCATTTGCTAAAAAAGAGAATATACGCCTCGAAAACTTAATGCAACCTTCGTGGAGGGCAAAGATGATACATACAATAGGAAAAATATTTGGCTACGACTATGTGCTGGGTGTTTTAATGGATACAGAAAAGGGTATTTCAACGGCCGTCATCAATACCAAAAAGAAATTAAAGAAGGAAGTAACAGGCACCGAAACAAATCATGTAAGAATACTTCAGTCTATACTTGAAAAGGACACCAAAACAGCGGGCAACTATCTTTCAAAATTTGAAAAACGGCATCGTTCGGTAGGAGGCAACGCCATACGCGCAGCCGTGCTGGGGGGTAATGATGGGTTGGTTTCCAATTTTAGTTTGGTGATGGGTATAGCGGGTGCCACAGCCGGACAAGAAGGGGTATTATTAGCCGGTCTGGCAGGCTTGCTGGCTGGAGCCTTATCCATGGCATTGGGTGAATGGATATCGGTGAAGAGTTCACAGGAGCTGTACGAAAATCAAATGCAGATAGAAATGGAAGAGCTGGAGACCAACCCCGAAGGGGAGATGAAAGAACTGGCATTGATTTACATGGCTAAAGGCATTGAAGAAAAAAAAGCATATGAAATGGCTTCATCAATTATGACGGATAAAAGCCACGCCCATGAAATCTTAGTCAAGGAAGAACTCGGTATTAATGCGGAGGAAATAAAGGGCTCCGCTGTAGAGGCTGCAGTGTATTCGTTTATTTTATTTTCAGTGGGCGCAGTGATACCGGTTTTACCATTTATGTTTACCAATGGCATGAAGGCAATCTTCATTAGTGTTTCTCTCAGTGCCGCAGGCTTGTTTTTAATTGGCGCAGCGATCACATTATTTACCGGAAGAAATGTTTGGTTTTCTGGCTTCCGGCAAGTGATGTTTGGGTTGGGTGCTGCAGCCGTAACGTTTGGTATAGGGAAACTCATTGGTGTCTCTGTTTTAGGATAGCAGGAGAAGAAGGTTTCGAAGGATATTCTGCTTCATAATTTTAAACCCGATAATTGAAGCGACAACAGGGGGCAAATTCTGCTACTCGCTTTAGGTTTTATGATTTTTTCTTGAAGCAAACCGGATG
>CAZIOY010000058.1:0-28828 GCA_964540915.1 uncultured Ohtaekwangia sp. | reverse complement strand
TCTTCATCTCTTATCGCCACAACGATAAACGGAGCGGCTGGGTAACAGAGTTTGTAAAAGCATTGCAAGAAGAACTGGCTGCTACTATCAAAGAACCCGTCTCTGTTTACTTCAATATTGAATTCATACACTTTTTTAAAACAATGATTTCCTTTAACTTTGCTCAATGCGGACAATAACTATCTCCCTTCCAGACCAATCCGATTTAGATCCAAAACAAACAGTCAAATTTTTGGCCTCAAAATTATATGAAGCAGGTAAGCTATCACTTGGTCAAGCTGCTGACATGGCCGGCCTTACCAAAGTTGCTTTTGCTGAGATTCTTGGAGATTTTGGGGTTTCGCTGATCAACTATCCCGTGGCAGAAATGAAAGCGGATGCCAAGAAAATATAATGTTGTAATTGCTGACACAAGCTGCTTTATCCTGCTCGATAAAATTAATCAACTTGACTTGCTTCAGAAAGTATTCGGTACCGTTACCACCACAAGCACAATAGCCGAAGAATTTAAGAAACCGCTACCCGAATGGGTTGCCATTCGATCTGCTATTAACCAGCGCTATTCTCAGCTCCTTGAAATTGAAATTGATAAAGGTGAAGCAAGCGCCATCGCTTTAGCAATGGAGAATGAAAACTCCCTACTAATATTGGATGATGGCAAGGCAAGAAAATTAGCTTTACTACTTAATCTGGATTATACTGGCACATTGGGAATTTTGTTAAAAGCAAAAGAATTAGGACTTCTTCCAGGTACCAAACCAGTTCTAGATCAAATTCAAAAAATCAATTTTCGCTTTTCCGAAAAAGTTATGTTCGATATACTTCGGGAAGCAAACGAATAAACTATGTTTTACTAGATGTCAGCTTTAATCCCCAACTTTGAATACGACATCTTCATCTCCTACCGCCACAACGATAGTCACTATTCAAAATTTTAATTTTCCGTTTTTAGATCGCGAGCTTTGACTCGAACGATTTTGCCATCTTTAGAAAATACGAGTTCTCCATCTTCTTTCTGAGTTCTTTCAATAAGCCGGAGTATGGAAAGTTTCACTCCCTCCGTGATCTTATCTAATAATTGGTCCGTTTCTGACTTATTCATTTTTCTCTTCAACTAATTGCCAAATATCGTAATTATACACTTGACCTACCAACTCTCCATTGCCTTTGGCTAATGGTGCTGGTACTATCTTTGAGTTATCATATACAATCCAACTATCAGTAAGGCTTCGGTATAATTTAAAGAAATTAATCAGTCCCCGATAATATCTTCTTTCAATAGTTGCTTCTGGAATAGAATGCCCTCCTCTTTTTACCCTTTCTGCTACACGGTTCTTTGCCAGGTCAACGGATTCAAGCCAAAAGTAAGTTAATACGATTGTATAGCCAAGTTTTCTGGCATGGCGAATAAATGGGACATAACTTTTCGTAGAAAGTGTGGTTTCAAAAGCAAAATCCTTTCCTTGCTTCAATAATTCTTTAATGCGATTAAGCATAATTCTTCTTGCTTGAAACGAAACAGTCTCTGGTTGAAAAGGTGAAAGCCTCTGGCAATTTCTTCTGCGTTGACAAACTCCTTGCAGTTGAGCATCTCGGGTAGCACTGTGTAAGAGGTAGTCGTTTTACCAGCTCCATTGCAACCAGCAATAATATAGAGATTGGGCATACTGCAAATTACTAATTGAAATAATAGGAAGATGCAAAGATTGAAATAGTTTTATAAAAATAGCAGTGGAGACCATCCATTTAAAACTTATCTTTGAAAATGTCTTTCAACCTCCCCGGTTTTGAATACAACATCTTCATCTCTTATCGCAATAACGATAACCTGCCTACGCAGGGCTCAGGCAGGCCGAAGCGGCTGGGTAACAAATTTTTGTAACCGCCTAACAAGAGGAAACTTGCCCACTATCAAAGAATCGATTTTCATTTACTTTGATTCAAACCCCATAATGGCCTGCTAGAAATAAAACACGTAACCAATAAGTTGGAAATTTTAAGAAATCAGAGATGAATGAGCAGTTTGGTAATTATAAAGCCTAACTATCTCTTTTATAATCGATACATTTTCTATATTTAATATCACCAATAGGTATTGAAATCACCTTTTAATCAATGCCGGATGACAATTAAAAATCGGAATGAAAATGAATACGCTAGCAGTCGAATCACCCCAGACAAATGTTACTAAAGAATTGGGAAGAATCTTTAATCTTCAGAAAAAGAATCAGCAAAAAATTGCAGACACAAACGCAACGGAGCGCAAGCATAAACTGGAGCAGTTATTTCAAGCTACTTTAAAATACCGAACTCAAATACAAGAAGCGCTATACAAGGATTTCAGAAAGCACCCTAGTGAAGTTGACATTGCAGAGATTTACCCGATCACCGCGGAAATCAAGCATGCTAAATCGAATTTGTCAAAATGGATGCGGCCTAAAAAAGTGTCAACCCCAATGTCGCAACTCGGCAGCAGTTCCTATATTCATTACGAACCTAAAGGGGTTGTATTAATCATTGCGCCCTGGAATTTCCCGTTTAACCTAACCTTCGGCCCACTCATTTCAGCCATCGCTGCAGGCAACTGTGTCATTGTAAAACCTTCTGAAATTACACCCCATGCCAGCGCATTGATGAAGAAAATACTCAGCGAACTATTCGATGAATCGGAAGTGGCCGTGGTAGAAGGTGATGTGTCTGTTTCCACTGAACTATTAAAACTTCCTTTCAATCACATTTTCTTTACCGGTGCACCGGAGGTTGGAAAAGTGGTGATGAAAGCCGCGGCCGAAAACCTGACTTCGGTAACATTAGAACTGGGTGGCAAGTCGCCTACCCTTGTGGATGAAACTGCCAATCTGAAAGTGGCAGCCCAACGCATCGCATTTGGAAAATGGCTTAACAACGGACAGGTCTGTATTGCTCCGGATTATGTGCTGGTGCATGAATCCGTTGCGGAAAAGTTTTTGGAACTACTTAAAACTGCCATCCAGTCATTTTATAGTGACGATGCAGCCACTTCCGATTCCTACAACCGCATAGTGAATCACAGACATTTTCTGCGAGTGGAAGGATATTATAAGGATGCAATTTCTAAAGGTGCAACGGTAGCGTACGGAGGTAAAACAGATGGCAGCCAGGATTATTTCGGCCCCACCATAATGACCCATGTACCCGATAATTCAGACCTTTGGGACAAAGAAATTTTCGGTCCTATCTTACCTTTTTACACGTATTCAACCTTGCAAGAGGCTATCGATAAAATCAATTCTAAAGAGAAACCATTGGGGTTGTATATCTATAGCAGTAGTAAAAAAAATGTAGATCAGATTATCAATAACACCCGTGCAGGGGGAACCTGTATTAATAACAACGGGGTACACTTTTTTAATAACAATCTACCCTTTGGCGGGTCAAACAATAGCGGTATTGGAAAAGCTCATGGCATTTTTGGCTTCGAGGAATTTTCAAATGCTCGTGGTGTATTAAAGCAGTGGTCGCCTATCAGTGGGTTGGATGGCATGACACCTCCGTACACCAAGAAAAAGCAAAAGTTAATTGATATGACGATAAAGTGGTTTTAGTGGTTTTGCTGTAAGATGAAGTTGCACAAAGGCTTCGTTAACTATTTATCCTGCTTGTAATATTCACGCCTCACTTCACGCCCGGTTATATTTCAGTGTTCCTATTTTTACTCTTTTCTAATCAATTGTATGAAATGAGTTTTGTAAATTGAGCCGACTTGATTAACGTCTCAGCTAATGAATACTAAAGTAAGTTCAATAAGAGTGCTGGTAGTTGGTTGTGGAAACATGGGTGCTTCTCATGCCACGGCTTATCACAACATGGAAGGTTTTGAAATTTGTGGCATCGTCTCAACAGGAAAAAGTAAGGAGGTGCTAAATAAGAAACTGGGCGGTGGTTATGAATTGTTTGGCAGCTACGAGGAAGCCTTGGAGAAGACCATGCCCGATGCCGTTTGCATTTCCACTTATCCGGATACGCATGAAGATTTTGCTATCAAAGCCTTTCGTAAAGGATGTCACGTGTTCATCGAAAAACCGGTGGCCGATACCGTAGCAGGTGCCGAACGGGTAATGACGGCAGCGATAGAAGCGAACAAAAAATTAGTAGTGGGATATATTTTGCGACATCATCCATCATGGGAAAAATTTATAGAGTTATCGGGACAACTTGGCAAACCGTTGGTGATGCGCATGAATTTGAACCAGCAAAGTCACGGTGTGATGTGGGATGTTCACCGCAACCTCATGAAAAGTTTAAGCCCGATTGTGGATTGCGGTGTGCATTACATTGATGTGATGTGCCAGATGACACGCAGCAAGCCGGTGCAGGTGAGTGCTATTGGCGCACGACTTACAGAGGATATTCCCGTAGGAAATTATAATTATGGTCAGCTTCAAATTCGCTTTGAAGATGGATCAGTCGGGTGGTATGAAGCGGGCTGGGGACCGATGATCAGCGAAACTGCCTTCTTTGTGAAAGATGTTATTGGTCCTAAAGGATGCGTATCGATCGTAGCGAAAGATGCGGGCGCAACGGGCAAATCGGATTCTGTTGAATCGCATACAAAAACAGAATCGCTGCGTTTCCATCACGCGGATATCGATGAAAAAAATAATTTCACTAAAAAGGACGAGTGGATCAATCTTCAGGATGAGCCCGACCATCAGGAATTGTGCAATAGAGAACAACGATATTTCCTGAAAGCGGTACAAGAAAATATGGACCTAAAGGATCACATGCAGGATGCGGTTAACAGTTTACGAATTGCGTTTGCCTGTGATGAATCTGTGCGCACCGGAAAAGTGGTGTCGCTTCTTTAACTATTTCATCAACATCAAATACTCAGCAATATCCGCCAGGTTTTGATCGGTCAATGCGAGTGAAGAAGGTTCGGGCATCAGGCTGTTGGATTGTTTCTGTCGCGAAGCAATTGTCGTGGTTGGTAGGGTGTGTTTAGCGCCACTTAAATCTTTAATCACCACGGCTTGCGTTCCATCCGCCACAAGAAATCCAAAAAATGAATCTCCGCTCTTCGTGGTGATAAGCCATGCTTCATAACCAAACACAATGCCTGCGTTGGGATTGACAATCGCATCGAGCAGCGCTTCACGTTGAAATTTATTTTTAATACTGCTAAGATCAGGTCCGATATTCATTCCTTTATCTTTTACACGATGGCATGAACTACAATTCTTAGAAAAGAGTGTATCACCTGAACGGGTATTGCCTTTCATTTTGGCTATCGCAGCAATAGAAAATGTTTTACCGGATCCTGGTTTCTTAAAATAGTTTGATGCCTGCACCCTTACCCCTACATCAGGGTTATTGAAAATCACCGCCTCCACTACGGGAAATAATTCTGGAGGCAGTATATTTTCTTCACGCATACCTAACAGCATCTGGCCACCGACAGCATCCTTAGCCATCGACTGTGCATTCCATTTTTTTTCATCGAACGATTGACGTTCATCTAAAATAATTCCTCTCTTCACTTTCATCGCACTCAGTGTACGGGTATGGTTCAGGTCAATGCCAACACCTACTTTGCTCCAGTTGATCAAATCAAACCAATCATTGCTTTGGCGGAAGGCCAGCCAATAAGTGGCTTGTTCAGCAATGACAGAATCTTTACTTTTTGTCAGATCAATCATGGCCAGCACTGATTCTTTTTCGGAAGTAAAAGCGAGAGCCGTAACGGATGCCATTCTTTCCCTTGATGAAAGTTTTGAAGACGCTGCCCGTGCTTTAAAATCCGGAATAGCAGCGATCGGATGCAAGCGCCACATCATAGCAGCGAGTTGCGCATTCCATTCCTCTGGCTTTTGGTTGTCGCCACCAAAGAGTTTTTTTATTTCAGGATATAGTTCTTCGGCATGACCATCGCAGGCCGAGCCAATTGCTTCGAGATACCAACGATCCTGACCATCATATTTTTCTATCAACTTCAAAAGAATGGGTTTTGTTTTTTCAAACGGAAGATCGCGCAAAGCAACGGCTACTTCTCTCCGGACAAATGCAGAAGGATCATTCGAAATTTTTTCAGCAACCGGAATGATATCTACTTCTACTTGTCGCAAAGCTCTGAAGGCAGCGGCCCTGATTTCAGCATTTGAGTGTTGCAATAATTTAAGCGTTTCAGCTTTACCTTTTTCGCCCAACTGAGAAAGCAACCAAACAGCACGTGCCTGATGATAAGGATTAGAACTGTTCATTAAACTCTTGACATCATCGACTGCATTTTCGCCTTGGGCTTTTAGTTTTTCAAAACCCTGATAGCGAACATTAATCGCTGGATTTTTCAACGCTTCAATCTGTCCGGCTGTGGATGTTAGATCAATGCTGGGAGTTTTCGGATTTTTGCCTTTGGCCGTGATACGATAAATCCTTCCATAGCCAATAGAGTCTTGCATTTGATGGCCTCCAACCACAGGATCATGCCAGTCGGCAATGTAGATGGCTCCATCTGTACCGATGGTCACATCACTGGGGCGAAACCATTTATTGTTGCTCACATTTTGCGCTGAGTCGTTCCACACATAGCGTTCATTATCCTGTGGGAGTGACGTAATTAAATTGGTTCGCTGGCCAATATCGTAGCCGGAGTTTTGGATGGTTGGCTTGTAACTAAAAATTACATTGCGTCCCGCTTCTGCGCTGAGCACCATGCCGAGGTATTGCTCACCCAACGCTTCGCTTTCATTCACAGTCACACCCGTGGGTGAGCCTGCGCCTGACTGGTCGCCTGCTGGCATCACCCCGGGATTATCCTGATGCCAATGCGCTTCAAAAATATCTTGCCCAGGTCGTTGATCCCCTTGCCAAAAGCGAGTGCCATCGCTGCTGAAGTAGCCTGCATTACCTCCTTCCATCAACCAGGAGGTGCGGCACGCAACCACCTGATCATCGTTATCATTTTGCCATAGGTTTCCATAAGAATCTACCATTACTTCATAGGAGTTTCTAAAATTATGGCCCATTACTTTTAATCCTGTTCCATCAGGATTGACCCGTAACGCAAGACCGCCAACCCACACATGTCCATCGTCACTTTTCATGTTTCCCTGGTTCGTGAGGTTATAGGGTGTTCCTCCGGTGTAAACACTACCAGATCTAAGCATCCATCCTGATTTATCAGTCACGATATGAGGTCCTGCATTGCCGGTATTAAAATAGAAATTTCCATCAGGCCCGGCCACCATGGAATGAAGAGAATGGTCATGATCCTTTCCTCCAAATCCCGTGAGAAAAAGTTCCTTTGAATCTGGCTTATCATCACCATTCGAATCGGTATAAACAATTAAATGAGGCGAGCACGACACAAATATTTTATTGCCGATCACTGCAATGCCCAGCGGTGATATCAAATCTTTATCTTCTACAAAAACTTTTGATGCATCGGCTTCACCATCGCCATCGGTATCTTCCAGAATCATAACACGATCACCATTCTGATGATGTAAGAAACGGGTTGAGTCGTTGTTAAAGTTGCGATAGTTGACGGCTTCCGTTATCCAGATGCGACCTTTGATGTCGACATCCATGTTGGTGGGATTATAAAAGAGGGGAGACTGTGCCCATAAGGTGGCTTCGAGATCATCCGGCAAAAATAAATCGTTACTGATCTTTTTTTGCTTACAGGAAATCAGCAATGAAAACAAAGCGATAAAAAGAAAGGATAGTATGCGCATAGCGTAAAGGAATAGTATTCAATCAGGAATAGCCAAACGTGTCGTTCAGAAATTTAACATTCTTTTTATAACTCGCTATCACATTGGCATCTTTAGGATTGGCCCATTCGATTTGCATCCAGCCATCACCGTAATAACCCATAACGTTTAAAGTGGCTGCGATTCTTTTCCAGTCGAGCGTCCCTTCGCCCAACAGCTGACCATTTTCTTTGATATGCAATTCGCAAATGGCTTCCTTACCCAGAAACTTAATTTCTTTGACTACATCATAACCGGCATCGGCTGAATTTCTGAAATCGTAATACACTTTTATACTCCTGGAGCCTACTTGTTGAATCATATCGGTCAGCTCTTCAGCACTCAGGTAAGATTCAATGCCTAACGTAATTCCCATTTTCTCTGCCTTAGGTGCCACTTTTTTTAGTCGTCTCACCACTTCTTTTTTCCCCGCTTCATCATTGCGCAAATCACCCTTTTCGAAGAATGCCAGCAAGACCACCGTAACACCAAAATTCTTCGCGACATCGATGCTATCAGATACCCATTCTTCAGTACGTGGATCGGATTTATAGGGAGTACCATTCAATTCTCCTATGGCCACGCTTGCGATTTTAATTTTAGATCGGGCCGATTCTTCCAGGTAAATCTGTTGTAGATTTTTGTCGCGCAGGCGCAGGTTGTTTCCTGCTGAGCTCAAGTTTACCATGATGCCCTCGAGACCAATTTCTTTTGCTATTTCAAATGCGGACGGATCGCTGCTCTTGCCCAACGACCAGTCGCAGGCCCCAATTCGAAGGCGATTTGATGGCCGGGTAAAACCCTCGGGAATGCCCACGCCTGACAATAAACCAAAAGCGGCAGCTTTTTTAAGTAGATCTCTTCGTGTCATCATTGTGAAACATGATTTGTTTTTAAACTTGATCGATCAATTTACTAAAAGTAAATCTCTATGAAGCTGTTAAAATTTTATTTGTTAGTCGTATAATACTCGCACACGGTATTCATTACACACTCACCACACTTAGGATTTGTTGGCCGGCATATTTCCCTGCCAAGGAATGAAATAGCCATACCCACTTCGCCCCAATCTTTTGGGTCAAGTAATTCCATCATCTGCTTTTCTAATTTCTTTGGATCAGTACCTTGCGCGATGCCAAGCCTTGGAGCCACACGCACTACATGTAAATCAACAATAATTCCTTCGGCCTTCACCCCCATTTCGCGCATGATCACATTAGCTGATTTCCTGCCGATGCCAGGCAGTTCCGTCAAGGCTTCTAAGGTAGTGGGTATGTTTTTGTCGTCTTTGATTTTTGCTGACAATGCCAACAGCCACTTGGTTTTGTTCCCAAAGTTCCGAACGCCATTAATATAAGGAAATAAAGATTCGGCACTGGCCTGTGAGAGTGCTTTCATATCGGGGAATGCTTTGAAAAACTCTGGAGCAAGTTTATTAATGTGCCGGTCCGAATCCTGTGCGGAAAGCACCACACTCACAAGAAGTTCATAGGCATTGTTATAATCCAATGGATGTTTCTTGCCTTTGTATTTTTTAATTAAAAGCTGTAATTCCTTTTGCCAATTGTGGGTTGCCATGGTGTTGAAATTAATTGATATAAAAATAGCGATTAAAACAATATTAGCGATAGCGATTTAATATCTTCGTGTTCGGTCAATATTGACTGAACACGTAGTAAAATAGTCATGTAGATAATCAGCGTCTGAATGAAGAAATTATTTGTTGCAATAGGCATTCTCTTTACCACCGGTGTTATTTATTTTGTTGGTGAAAAAGTGATTGGTCTTAATGAAGATGTGCCCAAAACAAAAAAAGAGTTACAAGACATAGCAGACACGAAGTATTATCGAAAAGAGGGTGAACCGTTTGAAATAAACTCTGTCCAATTTGTTGTGAAAGGGTTTACCATTCTCAAAGAACAGGATGGCGTCACGTTACTCATTGACATGTCTGTGCAAAGCCAGATCGAGGGGGACACTTCAATTGAGTCTTCATTTTTTGTATTGAAAGACGAAGCTGATAGAATATTCTCACCAGAGTCTGGACGTATCGAGGTAACTAAAAATCCAAAAATGATTTCGCTGAGATACTCGTTACCAGCGATGCGCGTGGGTTATTTTTTATACAGGCTGCATTTAATTTCGCCCGAAAGTCCAGAAGAGAAAAGCATCATACCTCTCTATAAGAGTTACCGGAGTGAAGGCTGAAATTTTTTATAGTAAACTAATGCCCGCTTTTATTTGTGACAATTCGCTAAAGAATAAGTTGGGAGTTCTCATTCTTTAAATGATGTCCAATGACTGTTGATCAATTCAAAGAACAAGTCAGGAAGAAAGATCCTTTTTCTGATCTTTCCAATTACCTGATGTGTGTAAGCCTTATAATGGCTGGATTTTATTTTTATTTTCAGATACTTACAACAAGTAAGTCAGATGCTGCCTATATTCTATTGATCATTCCAACAGCTTTATTGCTGATGGGATTGTATGGTTTCTGGAGAATCCCGCAAACCTATGAAGTGGTGATGATTCAATCGAAAGTGGATATGAAGATTAAATCCAGGATTATTCATGAATATCTTATCAGTCTGAAGGCTGAACCAAAATCCGGTAAGAATAATTGTTCGGAAGCCTCTTATACGAATGAGTTTGGTAATAAAGTAGATATTCTATACTACGTAGATAGTCAAAAGATTTTGTTTAATGTTAAAAAGGGTAATCAATTCAGATTTAATAGAATGTTTGATTTTGGAGTAACAAGACGTGCCGCTGAAAAGATTAAGTACCGCCTGAAAGAGAAACTTGCTACGGCACCACTAAAAAAGTAGTACAAGCAAATGACCTAACACGCGAAAGGCGGACTAACTTTGGCTGATGGAGAATTTGTTAAGGTCATTCAAGAGAAGTTTTCTTGTGATTAATAATAGACTGTGGATTTTTCAGAATCTTGATTTTTTTTGCCACATTTCCCAAAAATTGAATTACCATGGAAAAAGACGAAGTATTTAGGGACCCTCAGAAAATTGAGGATTTCAGTTTCAATAAATCTGTCGTTAAGGTTTTCGATAATATGGTCACCCGATCTGTTCCATTCTACATGGAAATGCAACGGATGATGACAGAAATGGCAAAAGATTTTGCCACACCCGGCTCGGTCGTTTATGACTTAGGATGCTCAACCGGCACAACCCTCATTAACCTGGACCAGGTGTTGCCGAAGGATGTAGAGTTTGTAGGCTTTGACAACTCCGATGAAATGGTGAAGCAGTGCGAGGCTAATTTCAAGGAAGTAGGGGTAACCCGTAAATATGAAATCAGAAATCATGACCTCAATACGGGTGTTAAACTTGAGAATGCATCGGTCGTTATACTCTGCCTTACGCTTCAGTTCATACGACCCCTTTACAGGGAAAAGCTTATACAGCAAATATATGAGCAGATGAACGAAAATGGTTGCCTGATCCTAATCGAAAAGGTGCACGGTGAAGATTCTCTTTTTAATCGCTTGTTCATAAACTATTACTATGATTTCAAGCGTACAAATCATTACAATGACATGGAGATAGCGCAAAAGAGGGAAGCGTTGGAAAATGTATTGATTCCCTACAAGTTATTGGAGAATCGTGAAATGCTATTAAGAAACGGGTTCCGTTATTGTGAAGTCTTTTTTAAATGGTACAATTTTACAGGATTGGTAGCCATTAAATAGAAAGTCAAAATTAAGAACATGGTAAAGATTGGTAATTTCTTTTTTCATTACCGGAATGGTTTGCTCCCGGCTTTTTTTCTATTAATTCTGGTTCCGTCCCGCGGGTTGTTTAGTAATCCAACATTCGCTTTACTTATAGGATTGGGTATAAGTCTGCTTGGTCAGATCATCCGCGGTACTACCATTGGCTTGGTTTACATTGTTCGGGGAGGCCAAAACAGAAAAATATATGCCAATGACCTGGTTACTACGGGCATTTTCTCCCATTGCCGAAATCCACTCTATGTAGGAAATATTGCTGTGAGTATTGGAATGGGCATCGCTTCAAATTCCCTCTTATTCTTTTCTATTATCACCCCCCTTATTCTCTTCGTATACATTGCGATCGTTTTCGCGGAAGAGAATTTCCTTAGAAATAAATTTGGTGAGGCTTACAATGAATATACCAGAGATGTTAACCGATGGATTCCGAATTTTAATGGGATCACAAGGACATTCGAATCACATAAGTTTGCCTGGAAACGAGTGTTGCTTAAAGAGTATAACTCCACCTTCAGTGGTTCTTTGCTAGGTATCCTTCTTATTATGAAAGCAGTGTACGAACATCCTGCTCAGTATGGAGACTTTAATGGAAAGATTCTCACCTTTTCGGTAATCATAGCGGCCCTGACACTTACCTATCTGTTTGTCAGATTTCTTAAAAAATCACATCGGTTAGTGGCAGACTGATCTTTTCGTAGATCAAAGATTGTATCTACTTCGCAAGCAGCGTGTAGCACTGTCTGGCAATTTCCAGTTCTTCATTGGTGGGCACTACTAAAACCTTCACACGTGCATCCTCCTTATTGATTTCATACATCCCTTTTGCTCGGGTATTATTTTTTTCATCATCCAGATGAATGCCCAGGTATTCCATGTCTTTCATGGAAAGACTTCGTGTTAACGCGTCATTCTCACCGACACCGGCAGTGAAGACGATCGCATCAACACCATTCAATGCGGCTGCAAAGGAGCCAATATATTTTTTGATGTGATAGGCGTACATTTCGTAGGCGAGCTTTGCCTCTTCATTTCCTTTTTTAATTTCTCCCTGCACATCGCGCATGTCGCTGAATCCCGTAAGGCCCAGCATGCCACTTTTTTTATTCAGAATAGTATTCACCTCATCCAGCGAGAAACCTAATTGATTTACCAGGTGAAAGATCACTGACTGGTCAATGTCACCGGTGCGCGTGCCCATGATCAATCCATTCATTGGACCCAGGCCCATACTGGTATCGATGCATTGTCCGTTGCGCACAGCAGTCATGCTGCATCCGTTGCCTAAATGAATGGTGATGATTTTCGCTTCTTTGTTTTGTAAATATTCGGCAGCTTGTTCAGAAACATATTTATGGCTCGTGCCATGAAAGCCATAGTTGCGTATGCCGTGTTCGTAATAGAATTCGTTCGGGATAGCAATGCGATACGCCACGGGAGGCATGGTTTGATGAAAGGCTGTGTCAAAGACGGCCACTTGTTTGGCAGCTTTAAAGATTTCTTCGGCTACTTCAATGCCTAGGAAGTTGGGTGGATTGTGAAGGGGCGCCAGAGAAAATAATTTTTTGACTTTTGCTTTTACTGCATCGTTGATGATCATTGTGCTGGAAAAAGTTTCGCCACCATGCACCACCCGGTGACCCACCACCGCGATTTCGTCCGGATGGTTAATTACGCCCATCTCTTTATCCGTCAGTAATCGCGCAGCTTCCCTCAAGCCAGTGGCGTGATCGCGAATGGATACAACTTCTTTTAAGGATTGCTCTGAACCGTTTCTGAACGTTTTATGGTTAATGGTAGATCCCTCCTGACCAATCCGTTCTATCAATCCCACACAAACCGTTTCTGCTTCGGGCATGCGAATCAATTGATATTTGATCGAACTACTTCCGGAGTTAATTACAAAAACATTCATCTTTATAAATTATAAAATCAATTATTCACTTCTTGCTGTCTACTGCTAATTGGCTACTATTTATTCTTTCGATGATTGCTGAGCCTGAATAGCCGTGATCACTACCGTATTAAACACATCATCTACTGTACAACCTCGACTTAAATCATTTACCGGTTTGTTCAAACCCTGAAGCATGGGACCGATCGCTAAGGCACCAGTTTCGCGTTGCACAGCTTTGTAGGTGTTGTTGCCTGTATTCAAGTCAGGGAAAATAAGTACGCTGGCCTGACCGGCTACTTCTGAGTTCGGCATTTTCTTTTTACCTACGCTTGGATCAACCGCGGCATCATATTGTATAGGACCTTCTACTTTTAAGTCGGGTCGTTTTTGCCTTACTATCTCAGTCGCCTTGCGCACTTTGTCTACATCTTCACCTTCACCCGATGAGCCGGAGGAGTAAGAGAGCATTGCTATCTTAGGTTCGATACCAAACATCTTACTGGTTTCTGCAGAAGAGATCGCGATGTCGGCCAGTTGTTCTGAAGTAGGATTGGGGTTTACAGCACAATCGCCAAAGACAGAAACACGATTGGGCAGGCACATGAAGAATACGGATGAAACCGTATTAATGCCGGGTTTGGTTTTCACAAATTGTAACGCAGGACGAATGGTGTGTTGTGTGGTGTGCGCAGCACCGGAAACCATTCCATCGGCTTCGCCTTTAAACACCATCATCGTTCCAAAGTAAGACACATCGTGCATCAGGTCACGCGCCATTTCCAACGACAAGCCTTTTGCTTTGCGGAGTTCACATAAAGTTTGCGCATATCCTTCCAGACGATCGGAAGTTGCAATGTTGATGATTTTTATTTTATCATAGTCAAAGGAGATATTCAAACGCCTGGAGGCCGCTTCAATGTTTTCTTTGCTACCCAGGATGGTGATGTCTACTACATTTTGTTTGATCAGCAAATCCGCAGCCATCAATATGCGGTCATCATCACCTTCCGGTAACACAATGTGTTTTTTGTGTTCTTTCGCGCGCTTCACAATCTGATATTGAAACATGCGTGGCGTGATATTATTGGTGCGGAATGCGATGATTTTCCGTTCAATGGTTTTAGTGTCCACGTGTTTATCGAACATGCTGATAGCCAACGCTATTTTTTCTTTATTATCAGAAGAGATTCTGGATTGGGTGTTAGCAACGTTGTTCACTGTTTTAAATGTTCCGGTTTTCACTGCGATAATCGGCACAACAGTATCCAATCCCTCAATCAATTTTGAAATGGTTGACTCCGGCTCCAATCCACCGGTGAGCACGATGCCTGCTATCTTGGGATAGTTCTTTGATATGTTTGCCTGCAACACCCCGATGATGATATCACCACGGTCACCGGGTGTTACGATCAGCGTATTTTTTTGAAGCCGCGTGAGGCAATTGTGCAACTGCATGGCACCCACAATAGAAGCGTCAACCTGGTTGCTTAATTGATGTTCGCCAAACAATACTTTACCACCCACTGATTCAAAAATTTCTTTCATCGTAGGATTACCGAGATCTTTGTTTTGCGGAATGGTGGTGGTGATGATTCCTTTTGGCAAGGATTTTTCAAGCTGAGTTTTGATTTCCTCCTCTTTTTCCGGATCAATTTTATTGGCGACTACCGTGAGTATCTGCACACCTTCATCCAGAAAACTCCTGGAAGTTGTAACAGCGATGTCTGTGATTTCTTTCGCTGATTTTCCTTCGCTCTTTATGATGAGTACTACAGGCAATCCTAAGTTTTTGGCAATGGAAATATTGCCATCAAATTCGAGGTTGGTGGTGCCACCTATAAAGTCGGTTCCCTCCACAACTACAAAGTCGTTTTGCTCTTGCAGTCTTTTAAACTTCTCAATTACGGTATCAATGATGTATGCTTCTTTGCCTGCATTCTGGTACTGCACCACTTCATCGCGGGTGAAGGCAAACATTTCATGGTAGGGAGTTTTCAACTCAAAATGTTTGGCAATGGTGTCCAGATGTGTATCGGTTTGGGTCCGCTGGGTGCTGATCACCGGTTTGAAGTAAGCGAGCTTTTCTGTTTTTGCGGCCAGCAAGTTCATGAGCCCCAGCGCGATAATGGATTTGCCTGAAAAGGGTTCTGTAGTGGTGAGATATATAGCGTTAGTCATAGTTGAAAATCGAATTAAAGTAACCTAACAAAGCTATGTATTTGATGATTGTTTTCATTGATTTAAAATGGCTTTTAAATCCTGTTTGAAAAATAATTTTTTTTGGATTTGGATTAAAGCGAAATTCTATTCCAACGGTCATTGTATTGGATTTTTTGTACCTTTTAGAAATCGATTGAAATAACTTTGATATGATATCACGCAGAAAAGCACTTAAATCAATTGGCTTAACCGCCTTATCGCTACCGGTATTCTCAGGTAACTCTCTGGCTTCAAATTCATCTTCAGCAGCCGCGTTTCCGGTTGCAAACGATCCGGCATTCTGGCAAGGAGTTCGTGATCAATACATGCTTTCAAAGGAGCAGGTGTTTTTTAACCCCGGCACGATAGGAGTGATGCCACGGGTTGTTGTAGATCGGGTAACCAGGCACATGAATTATGTTGCCACTAACCCGGCTGACTGGGCCTACAAAGATGATAATGCGGAACGCTTTATAACGGGATATCAGCATTTGCTATTCATCCGGAATAAAGTTGGCAAACTTCTAAATTGTGATCCTAAGAATATTGCTCTCACCGATAATGCTACCAATGCGATGAGTTATATCGCGCAAGGTATGGACCTCAAAGCGGGCGATGAAATTATTACCAGTAACCAGGAACATGGAGGTGGAATATCTTCGTGGAAAGTGCGCGAGCAGCGTGATGGCGCTGTTGTAAAAATTGTGGAGCTACCAAAGCCCATACATAGCAAAGAGGAAGTGATCGACATCATCGTAAAGTCATTCACTCCTAAAACAAGAGTATTGATGTTATCGCACATTATTTCCGGTAGTGGTGCGATCCTTCCCGCCAAGGAAATTTGTGCCGAAGCAAAAAGGCGCGGTATTTTTACAGTATTAGACGGGGCGCAAACAACCGGACACATTAAAGTTGACCTGAAAGATATTGATTGCGATGCATACGTGGGTTGCTTTCATAAATGGATTGGCGCGCCAGCGGGAACTGGCTATATGTATGTAAAACCTGAGTACATCAAAGACATCTGGACAACAGTAGCCAGCTATCGCTGGGATAATCATGAAGATGAAGGATTTCGCTTTACGCAACGAGGCACCGGCAACTTTTCGGTGATTGAAGGGTTGGATGCTGCCTTGGATTTTTATATGCAGATCGGTCCTGATAAGGCATATGAGCGTATCAAATTTTTAGGTGATCGTCTGCGCGAAGGGTTGCGAAAAATTAATAACGTAAAAATATATTCTCCTCAGGATAATGCCATGTGCGCAGGTATTACGGTTTACAATATCGAGGGATTTACGGGAACGAAACTTCAGGATACTTTTTGGGAGAAAGCGAAAATGAGACCACGGGCTTCAGGTGATGTATTTGGTGTGCGCCATTGCACGCATATTTTTAATAGTCCCGAAGAAATTGATAAGGCGTTGAGTATTGTAAAACAATTAGCATCGTAAGAATGATTTATCATATAGCAACATCGCAAGAATGGAATTTGCATCTCACCAACGCAACGTATGAGCCTGATGCATTTTCGAAAGAAGGATTTATTCATTGCAGTACCAAAGCGCAAGTGCCGGGTGTGCTGCAGCGGTACTATGCAGGCGTGAAGAATTTGATTTTACTACACATTGATGAAAGTAAACTCACGGCTTTGCTGAAATATGAAGCGGCAACGAACAAAGAATTGTTTCCTCATGTATTCGGCCCGATTAATAAGGAGGCGATTGTGACCGTTGAAAATTTAGGAGAGTAAGCGGGGCCTTGTTATCCTCAAGTTGTCGAAGACCGTTATTTTTTCGCAGCCAATCGCTTCATCAGTATCCAATATCCCCTTCCGTAGTTCACGAAAATCTCTTCGCCCTTTTGGATGTTGCGCGTGGCTTCAATGAAGCAGCGTTTGCCTTCACTCACATATTCTGAGTTGTTTCGGATTCCTTCCATGCGAACAAGACCCCGCGCATCATTGGCATAGCGGGCCAGTGTTTTTAAAGCGGCCAATCCATTAATCACTACGTTTCGATTGATATACATCAGATAGCCATTAATGCCATCCTGGTCTTTCACTTCACGCCAGGGTTGAATGCGGCCTTTATACTCAGCAAAACGTTTGCCTTTGGCAATATCGATTTTAGTAAACAGCCCTTTGCCCGCATTCGGCAACTTCGACTTTTTTACGCTCAGATGTTTTTCAAGAAAGGCCAACGTGCTTACTTAAATGACTATTGAAGAGTGGCAGATTTTTCAGGAGGCATAGCATCCAGTTCCTGATATAATAAAGGAAGCTTGTGTATGCATTCTACAATGTCTTTGAATTCCAGCAACAACCTGGTTTGAAGTAGACCCATTTTATTTCCGATATCATCTTTTTGAACATCCGTGATCAGGTTGTCTAACGATTGATTTAGCAAAGAAATAAGAGCGTTGTATTTGTTTTCTACTTCAGGGGAAATAGCCTTGCCGGTTTCAATGGATTGTGTAACCAACCCGATATACTCACTGGATGATTTCTCGAGTGTGTTCATCAACTCACCATATTTTTTCTTGGGTGCAGAGTGGTGGTTGGTAACGTGCGTAAAAATAATATCGCTCACCAGTTGCACACTTTGATACAAGTCTTGCATTTTGTCGAACACCAGGATGTAGAGACGGCCGGTAGGCAAGTTGCCTTTGCTCATTTTGCGCACGAGTTTAATGATCTTGGTATCCACCTTATCATTCTGCTCTTTTAGTTTTGCCAGTTCGTTTCGCGACTTCTTTAACACTTCGGGATTTTCGCTCATGAGTGCTTTGATGCTATGCGCGGCTGCCAGTTGTACAATTTTCAATGCCTTCACTGTATTGAATTTGCTTTCGCTGAGGGCAAGTTGAATGTTGAACTGTTTTACGTCCAGCAACTTATTCTCATCTTTTTGTTTGGCCTCGGTGCGGTTAAATACAATGTGACTACGAATAAGCAGAAAGGCAGCCACCGCGGTGAGCACAAGAGGCCCGGCTTCACCGGTCTTGTACATTATAAATGCTAAGAGTCCGCTGGAAAGTAATGCAACAACGGCAGTAATTAACCAGCCGGCAATCACATTCATAACTCCTGCAACGCGATACACAGCACTCTCCCGACCCCAGGCTTGATCCGCGAAGGACGAACCCATGGCCACCATGAATGTTACAAACGTTGTGCTTAGCGGAAGTTTATTAGCAGTACCGTAGGCGATCAGTGCACTCGCTACAAGTAAATTAATACTGGCACGAATTAAGTCGAACGAAGCTGCATCCTGCGCAGCAACTTCTGAATGCTCTTTTTCAAATCGGGTTGATAATAATATCGTCCAACTCTTGGGCATTAACATTTCCATTTTACGACCAACCCATATGGCACCGCCCACCAGAGAACGGGAAACGATATTCGGTTTAAATCGCTCATCGCCTTCATCCTGCCTGCCTAATGATACCTCCGTTTCAGTTACTTTTCTACTCTTGGCATTAAACCATAAGGTCAGCACCATCACTAATCCTCCTAAGAGTAATAGCCAATAAGGCGTTACAATTTTTGAGCTTAAGATCTCCATGGTGTATTCATTGGCTGGTATACCGGACGCAGACCATTTTTGAAATGACACCAGGCCCGCCACGGGCACACCGATGAAATTTACCAGATCGTTACCGGCAAATGCCATGGCCAGCGAAAATGTGCCCATTAATACAATCGCTTTTAATGGGTTGATATCTTTCCACCACATTAGCACCTGAATCAGAATAGACCAGAATACTATTGAGACTACCATAATCTGCCAGGTGTTGCCCATGATCCATTTAATCTGATCATCGCTCACAAGAGAACTACCTTTAACGCCTTTAATCAATAAGAAATAAATAATGAATGATATGGCGAGGCCACTGAAAATGGCACCGTATCTTTTCAATGTCTTCTTTAACTTAAATGAGAAAATGAGACGGGCAATGTGTTGAATGATGGTACCAAAAATGAAGGAAAGGAACACCGAAAGAAAAATTCCTGAAATGATCGTGATCGCGCTAGAGTAATTAATTATCTGATTCCATGTCTCGAATCCCTGACCACGATCGAAAGAAATCATCAACCCGGTGACCAATGCGGCTCCTAATAATTCAAACACCAATGAAACCGTGGTGGAGGTTGGTAAACCCAATGAGTTAAAGAAATCCAGCAAAATGATATCCGTGAGCATTACGGCCAGAAAGACAATTATGACTTTATCGAAGGTAAAGAAGCCCGGATTGAAAATTCCATTACGGGCAATTTCCATCATACCGCTTGAAAACAAGGAACCCAAAACAATACCCAAACTGGCAACCGTAAGAATTACTGAGAAGGGAGCTACTTTCGATCCGATGGCTGAGTTCAGAAAATTGACAGCATCATTGCTTACACCTACGATGAGATCCACCATGGCAACAGCCATGAGTATGACGACTATAACAATATAGAAATCCATGAGTTTACGGTTCAGGTAGAGAGGCCAAAAGTACCTTTAAAATTGGATTTTATAAAAGGATTACCTTTATGAGATTATGAAGGATTTCAAGAAGTATTATATCATTGCCGCCCCGCCCGATCAGGTATTTCTTGCCCTGACCAACGAGGCAACGTTTCAACTCTGGTCTGGCGATCAGGCTGATATTCAGGCTGAACCGGGCGGTGAGTTTTCGCTTTGGGATGGCAGTATTGTGGGAAAGTTTCTGGAATTGGAGCCCCCGAATAAGATTGTCCAGCAATGGTATTTTGGCGACCAGCCCGAGGAATCAATTGTTACGATTAAGCTACATCTGCATGCACAAGGCACTTCCGTGGAATTGCGCCATACCAATATACCCGATACCGAATATCAGGATATTGTTGACGGATGGAATGATGTTTACTTCGGATCGCTGAGCGAATTTTACGAAGACTAAGTAGAGCAGATTAAATTGACTAATGGAAATGATAAAGGAAAACCAGTAGACCGATGAAGGCAGGTTTCGGATTATCTTTTATCTCAAGCGTTACCTCTACTTCAAATTTGGTAATGCCCCGAAGGTTGGCAATGGAATGAAGTTTAGCACGCAATCGTACTTCTTGATTTACCAACACCGGCTGATTGAATTTTAGTTTTTCAATGCCATAGTTGATCATCATTTTGATGTTTCTGAACTCAGCAATCTGATCCCACAAGTGTGGCACCAAAGAAAGCGTGAGATAACCATGGGCAATGGTACTCTTAAATGCGGTTTCGGTTTCAGCTCGCTTGGGATCTGTGTGAATCCACTGATGATCGAGCGTGGCATCGGCAAACAGACTGATTTGTTCTTGTGTGATTTTGAGATACTCCGATACACCGAGTTCTTTACCCCGATAGGTCTCAAATTCTTCAAAACTACTGATCACCAAAGCGGCCATAAAGCGATAATTTCTTTTGAACTTCGTACAATATAAAGAAATTCAACAATCAAAAGATATAGTTAGATGTTTTGGAATTCAAACATATTAATTTCACAGCCGGTTAGACAATTGTAATGATGGAATTTCAAGCGATCTATTTGAAGGGCTTGTTATTGGTAATGAGCCTAATGACGGTGCTGTGGATCGTCAGTGTCATGCTGAAGAAAGCCAGTATTGTGGATCCCTTTTGGGGATTGGGTTTTGTGGTTGCAGCAGTGTTTTACTATTTTAATGCTCCTGGTGATGCAATAAGAAAAGATGTCGTGCTGCTGCTGACTTGCCTCTGGGGATTGCGACTCTTTATTTATCTCTTCTGGAGAAACTATGGTAAGCCCGAAGACTATCGCTACGCAGAATTTCGCAAAGACTATGGGCCCCATAGATATTGGTGGGTGAGTTTCTTCCAGGTGTTTGTCTTACAGGGAATTTTATTGTGGATTATTTCTGCTCCACTGTTATCGGCCCAATATTATGGTTATCATCCTTTCGGATTTTTGGATGTGATCGCCCTGATAGTTTGGGTGATTGGTTTTGCCTTCGAAGCCGGAGGTGATTATCAGTTGACAAAATTCAAAAATAATCCGGCCAACAAAGGCACCGTGCTGAACACAGGTTTTTGGAAGTACACGCGTCATCCAAATTATTTTGGCGATGCATGCGCATGGTGGGGCTTCGCATTATTCAGCGTGGCCGCAGGAAGTTATGTGCCTGTGTTGAGCAGTGTACTGATGACGTTCTTGTTAGTAAAAGTTTCTGGTGTTGCGTTGCTGGAGAAAACCTTGAAGACCACTAAGCCCGAGTACGCATCGTATGTTCGCAACACGAATTCTTTCTTTCCGTGGTTCCCAAAAAAGTCTTGAGCAGTGTTTGATAAAAGTATTGAAATAATAGGAGTAAGGGCAGGAGGCATACAAGACCCTCCGGTAAAAACAAAACCGGAAGTAGGTGGTGAGGTGTTAGCCTCCATTGATCCATCTACGTTAGAAGATTCATTCGTATATGTGCATTGTTATTTCGAAAATGAATCGGATGACATGCTGATCCGCATCTGGCGATCAACCTATCTCATCGATCGTGCATCCGGCTCACGCTCCGAATTGGTTCACGTAGAAAATATTTCTTACGCCCCCATGTGGACGATGATTCCTAAAAAGGGAACGTTTTCCTTTCTGCTCATATTCTCGGCACTCCCAAAAGGTTGCCTTGTGTTTGATCTTCTCGAAGACATTCCTCAAGCCGGTGGATTTTATGTTCAAGGCATCAAGCGAAATGAACTGGATGTGTATCATGTGGATATTTAATGAGCTATGAGCTTTGAGCTACGAGCTACGAGAGATTTGCTCGCAGCTCAAAGCTCGTAGCTCGCAGCTATTGTTAAAATTAGTTTTAGATCTTCATCTTTGCCTCTGTGACCAACCAATATCCCGTACTAGAAATCATTCCTGCACTGAAGCAGGCGCTGCAACAAAATCCTGTGGTGATTTTACAGGCTCCACCCGGTGCTGGAAAAAGTACGGTGCTGCCTCTTCAATTGTTGAATGAGCCGTGGCTCAACAATAAAAAGATGATCATGCTGGAGCCAAGACGATTGGCTGCTCGTTCTGTTGCTTTGCGGATGGCAGAAGAGAGAAATGAAGAAGCCGGGGCCACCATTGGTTATCGGGTGCGCTTCGAAAGTGTGGTGAGCAAACAAACACGCATTGAAGTAGTGACCGAAGGAATTCTCACACGCATGATCCAGCAGGATAGTTCATTGGAGGACGTAGGCTTGGTGATCTTCGATGAATTTCATGAGCGCAGTTTACAAGCCGATCTTGCATTAGCATTATGTTATCAGGCTCAACAATTGTTGCGCGATGATTTGCGCATCCTCATTATGTCAGCCACCCTGGATGGAGAAAAAATTTCTTCTCTATTCAATCGCGCTCCCATCATCACCAGTACAGGCAAACAATATCCGGTAACGTTTCATTATGTACCAACAGAAAAAGATGTTCACATCGCGGCAGCCACAAGTCGTGTGATCAGAAAAACATTGCGCGAACAGTCGGGTGATATGCTCGTGTTCCTTCCCGGTGCTGGTGAAATACAACGCGTACTTACATCACTCGAAGAAGAAAATGTTTCTGCGCTGGTAGTTCCGTTGTATGGTGATCTCCCGTTCAAAAAACAACAGGAAGCCATTCTTCCACACCCGCAAGGACTGCGTAAAATTGTATTGGCCACTTCCATTGCAGAAACATCATTAACCATTGAAGGCATCACCACCGTAGTGGATTCTGGTTACGCGCGTGTGCCGCGATTCGATCCACGCAGCGGACTTACACGATTGGAAACGGTGCGCGTCACCAGAGATGCAGCCGATCAACGTGCTGGTCGTGCCGGAAGATTAGGTCCCGGAGTATGTTACCGCCTATGGTCAGAAGCAACGCACCACATGTTGCAGCCATCACGACAACCCGAAATTCTCGAAGCCGACCTGGCATCACTCATGTTGGAGTTAGCCAACTGGGGAGTACAAAACCTGAATGAACTCACGTGGATTACAGTTCCACCCGAAGGAGCCGTAAAACAAGCGCGGGAATTATTGCACAACCTCGAAGCATTAGAGAATAATAAGATCACAACGCGAGGCAAAGACATGTTAAAGTTACCCACGCATCCGCGGATAGCGCACATGTTGCTTTCGGTAACTAAGACAGCAGAAGTATGTCTGGCCACCGACATTGCATCGATCTTAGAAGAACGCGACCCTCTTCAAAAAGAATCCGGAGCCGATTTAAGTTTACGTGTTGAAGTGTTACGAAAATGGAGAAGAGGTGACCGTGTCTCTGCGGAGCGAAATGTGTTAGAACGCATTGAACGACTTGCATCTTCATGGCGAAGAATTTTTAAACTGCAAGCCGACAACTCCAATCCAGTAGATGCCGAAGTCGGAAAGTTAGTAGCCGAAGCTTACCCTGAGCGCATCGCACGGCAACAAGACAAACAAAGTGTTCGCTATAAATTGGCCAATGGCAGAATCGTTCGTTTGCCTGATCATGATCCGCTCATGCGCGAAACCTGGTTAGCCGTGGCACAACTCGATGCCGGAAGCGGAGAAGGAAAAATATTTTTAGCAGCGCCATTGAACGAAGATGATTTACTTCATCGCGCAGTCGAAACAGAAATAGTAAAATGGGATGCCGAACGGGGTATGATCACCGCCAATCTTGAAAAGCGCATTGGCAATGTGGTGCTCTCGAGTAAATCCATATCAAAAGTTTCAGAAGAGCAACGCATCAAAATTTTATGCGAGACCGTTCGGGAGGAGGGATTAAAACTATTGGGCTGGGATGACGCCCAGCGCGAATGGCAAGCGCGTGTAGTAAGCATCCGCATTTGGCGGCCAGAGGAAAACTGGCCCGATGTAAGTGACGAGCATTTATTGAACACCACCGAAGAATGGCTCGCTCCCTATCTCACCACTGTTTCCAGGCGCATCGACTTTCAACGATTGGAATTACACAACATCGTTGCCGGATTAATCCCGTGGGAACTCAATGCTAAACTCGATAAACTTGCCCCCGCACGATTGCAAGTGCCCAGCGGTTCGTTCATCAAATTAAATTATTTCAATGATGGCCGCTCCCCCGTCATGGAAGTGCGCTTACAAGAGATGTTTGGTTTATTGGAAACACCTGCCGTAAATGAGGGACGCACGAAAATTTTATTACACTTGCTTTCTCCCGGCTACAAACCCGTTCAGGTAACACAAGATTTAAAAAGTTTCTGGCAAACCACCTACCATGAAGTGCGCAAGGAATTAAGAATGCGCTATCCAAGACATCATTGGCCCGAAGATCCGTGGACTGCAGAAGCGGTAAGAGGCGCGAAAAAACGTCAACATTAAACAAAATCCTCTGTGAAAACCTCCGTGTTCTCCGTGGTTACCCCTTTTTTTCACCACGGAGAACACAAAGAAGACACATAGGATTATCCTTCCGCGTAAGAGTATAGCATTCCAAATATTTCCACTTCCTTATAACCCCAGAAATCCCTACATTACCTTCAAAATTTCCTTATAGCTTTTTAAAACAATAAACATCATTTTATATGGCATCCTATTCAATCAATGTAAATGGAGAGAAGCGCACCGTAGATGTATCACCTGATACACCTTTGTTGTGGGTGCTTCGTGATAGTCTCGGGCTTGTGGGCACCAAGTACGGTTGCGGCATTGCACAATGCGGGGCATGTACCGTGCACCTGAATGGCACTGCGGTGCGTTCCTGTTCTTTGCCGATTTCTACCGTGAAAGAAGCGAACATTACTACGATAGAAGGCCTTTCGAAAGAAGGCGATCATCCCGTTCAGCAGGCGTGGATGGAAGTGGATGTGCCTCAGTGCGGCTATTGCCAGGCAGGACAAATTATGCAAGCCAGTGCATTGTTGGCGAAAACTCCCAAGCCAAGCAATGAACAAATCGAGACTGCGATGAATGGTAATATTTGCCGTTGTGGCACCTACCATCGTGTGAAGGAAGCAATTGTGTTGGCGTCATCAAAAATTAATAAATAATCACCTGCATGGAGACGATAGCAAAAACAAACAGACGTGATTTTCTGAAGTTGGGTTTAGCAGCTAGTGGTGGACTCGTATTAGGATTTCAGTGGAGCAGTTCATCGGCATTGGGCATGGAAGTGATCAACGGATCTGCAGTGCCTGCCGGGGATATTAATTTCAATAGCTACTTATCGATTTCTTCGGATGATGTGGTTACGATATTTTCACCCAATCCGGAATTAGGGCAGAACATAAAAACTTCTTTCCCAATGGTGGTGGCCGAAGAATTGGAGGCCGACTGGAAGAAAGTAAAAGTGTTGCAAGCGCATCTCGATACAAAAAAATATGAGCGTCAGCTTACCGGTGGAAGTGGTGCTGTTCCCCATTCATGGGAACGCTTGCGCAAAGCAGGAGCTACCGCAAAATATATGTTGACGGAAGCCGCTGCCAAAAAATGGGGCGTGACGGCATCTACATTGAAAGCAGAAAACGGAAAAGTGATCAATCCCGCCAACGGAAAATCATTTACGTATGGTGAACTCGCGAATGATGCCGCACTGATTCCCGTGCCAACGGAGGTGAAGTTGAAAGACAGAAAAGATTTCAAACTGATCGGCACTGCCGTAAGCAATGTTGATAATAAAGAGATGGTTACCGGCAAGCCGTTGTATGGGTTGGATTTCTATCGCGAAGGAATGTTACATGCGGTGATTACCCGACCTGAGTCATTCGGTATGAAACTGAAATCGGTCGATAGCGCTGCCGCGAAAGCCATGCCGGGCATTGTGGATGTGGTGACCTTTAAAAATAATGTGGCCGTGGTGGGTAAATCTACCTGGGAAGTATTGAAAGCACGCAAGACGTTGAAGATTGAATACGAGAAAGAAGGAAACATTGAAAGCACTTCGGATCACGACCGTATCTTCAAAGAATTATTGGATAAACCGGAAGCAACCGTAAGACGCAAGGACGGTGATGTAGATGCTGCTTTTAAAGGCGCAGCTCAAGTGATCAAGCGCGAGTATCAATGCCCGTTCTTATCACACGCACCGTTGGAGCCGATGAACTTCTTTGCACATGTGCGTGCGGATGGCGTTGAGTTAGTAGGTCCTTCACAAACTCCGGACAGAGCAAGAATGGCAACCGCCACCTTGTTGGGGGTTGCTCCTGAAAAAATAACATTAGAATTAACACGCCTTGGTGGAGGCTTCGGTCGCAGGTTGCAGGCCGACTATGCGTTGGAAGCCGCAGAACTTTCCAGCATCATCAAAGCGCCCGTGAAAGTAACGTGGACACGCGAAGATGATATGATGGGCGGAAGCTATCGCCCTGCAGTGCGTTACCGCTTTGAAGCAGCGCTTGATCCAACAGGAAAGTTAGTGGGATATAAATTGCGTGGCGTTGGAATTAATTCAGGCAATCCCACACGCGAAGACAACTTCCCTTCCGGTTCAGTAGATAATTTATTGATTGATTCAGTAGAGCATCAATCACCAATCACCACAGGTGCATGGCGTGCACCGATCACGAACTTCCTCGCCTTTGCAGAGCAGGCATTTTTGGATGAAGTAGCGTTGGCCGCAGGAAAAGATCCGGTGAAGTTCAGATTGGAATTATTAGATCGCGCCAAAACATCTCCGGTGGGTGCAATCAAATATGATATCGATCGCATGAAAACGGTGATACAAACTGTTGCCGAGAAATCAGGTTGGGGCACGAAGAAAAATCTGGCGCAGGGCTTCAGTGTTTATTTCTCACACCGCTCGTATGTAGCGCAGGTGGCCGAAGTAGAAATGAAAAAAGACCAGCCCGTGTTGAAGAAAATTTATGCCGTATCAGATTGTGGTATCGTCATTAACCTAAGTGGCGCGAAACAACAAGTAACCGGTGGTATTGTGGATGGCCTGGGCCACGCACTATACGGACAAGTCACCTTCAAAGATGGTGCAGCCGTGCAACGCAACTTCAACAACTACCGACTCATCCGTTTCAAAGAAGTGCCGGAAGTAGAAGTATATTTTATTGACAACGGTATTGATCCCACTGGTTTAGGCGAGCCGGCATTGCCGCCCACCGGAGGTGCAGTAGCCAATGCAATCTTCAAAGCCACAGGCAAGCGTTTGTATAATCAACCTTTCACCTTGCAGGAAGAAATGAAAGCGGTGAAGTTGGGAGAGAAGATGTAAAGGACAGAAAATAATTGATTTTAAAGACCTCCATGGTATGTACTGTGGAGGTTTTTTTATGCCACTTGCGAGGATGGGAGCGGAGAAGTATTTATATTGTAAGTGACATTATGGTATATCGGATAATGAATGTTTTATATATACACGTTGGCAGTAATTTTTTATGGGACTATTCGATTTCTTTAAGACGAAAAAAGCAGACGACTACTTTGGACAGGAAATTACATTCCGTCTTAGTAACCCAAGCACGTCCGTACTAGCCGGATGTAAAAAAGGAGATTACGTGAACTTGTGGACAAAACCGGAAATGGATAGGGTCAATATTTACGCACCAAATTCAATTGGAGGTTCCGGACAATTGGGAACAATACCATCAAACTATTTCAAAATAGTAAAAACACATATTTTAGGACAAAAAGATTTTGGTTTTTCCGGACCGTCAACAAATAACTACGATGCCAGTATAATTGACATAACATCATCGAGCTGTACAATTTCCATACAGTTATTTTCTCACGAGCAACATGAGAGAAGGATCCATGAAATGATTGAAAAAGACAAACTGGCGACAAAAATTGAACTAGAGAAGAAATATAAAATGTCGAAACCGGTGGAGATCAAATTCGATCTAAAGAGGACTAAAACAGCCGAACTGGACAAGTTACGACTTAAGATTTTTGATAAAGAATATTACATTGAACACCCACACGACTATAAGCTTCAACTCATTGATGATAATAACGAGGTAATCGGTGAGACTTTTTCCCAAAAGGACAAGGTTTTCAGAGTTGTCAAGGCACACTTGAACGGACAACCACTCAAGATTCAAAAACTAGAAAAATCATCGGATCATTTTAAGACGTTGATTGTTGGCGAATAAAATACTACCGCCAACAGCAGGTTTGTGCCAGCTGCGGGTGACGTGTTGGTATCAGTTTAGTTTTCTTAAATTTGTTTCAGCAACGGGGACTAGAACGCGCTTCGAAAGCCGCAGCTGGCACAAACTTGAAACGTTGTAGGCAAGGCAAAAAAAAATCACGTAAATGAAAATAAGACATTTAATTA
>CAZIOY010000057.1:0-28898 GCA_964540915.1 uncultured Ohtaekwangia sp. | reverse complement strand
GCAACTCAGAAAAATCATCATCCATTCTTCGATTGCAAGTTGATGTATTCGCACAGTTTAGTAAACGTATTGTTCATCTGGGCGTGCCTACACACGCAGCACACTAGCTAAAGCCCGCGGCAGGCCCGGCTGAGGGGATATGTCGTAGCATCGAAAGCCCAATGCATAAGCACTGGTCGTTGTGGGCAAGGCGTAAAAATGCAGGATTTTTTTTCATTTGACGCGACCAACTGACGAATAGCTTTATTTAAATTATGACCGTTACATGGGTGACAAAACAAAAAAAATAAAAGTGGAGACCTGCGTTCACTAAAAAAAACGGGGCATAACCGAAAAGCCATATGAGTAGGGAAAATTAAATACTATTGAAATTATGGAATCAACAACACCTCAATTTGACCCGGTCAAATACAAAAACACAACCCGCGACCAGTGGCAGGCAGCGGCAGAACCTTGGCATCGGTGGAGTCCCACGCTCAAACAATGGCTTGGCAAAGCAACAGACAAAATGTTAGAGATGGCAAGCGTCACTGTTGGAGATCGTGTGCTTGATGTGGCTGCGGGTGCAGGTGAGCAATCTATCACTACTGCAAAAAAAGTTGGCACTTCGGGCTATGTTCTGGCTACTGACATCGCATCCAATATTCTTGAATTTGCCCAACAAATGGCTACGCTGGCAGGACTGAATAATATTGAAACGCAAGTAATGGATGGGGAAAATCTTACTCTTCCTGACGCTACATTTGATGCTGTTATTTCAAGAGTAGGTCTTATTTATTTTCCTGACCAGCAACGAGCATTAAAAGAAATGTTGCGAGTGCTCAAGCCAGGTGGAAAAGTTGCTGCCATAGTTTATTCAACTCCTGAGAAAAATAAATTCTTTTCTGTCCCTGTTTCCATTATTCGCAATCGTGCAAAATTAGCACCTCCTTTGCCGGGTCAACCGGGGCCTTTCAGTTTAGGTGCAGAAGGTATTATTGAAAGAGCATTTTCACAAGCTGGATTTAAAAATGTAAAATCGGAACTTGTTGACTCTCCTTTGCTGCTTCCATCAGCAAAAGAATGTGTGCGGTTTGAAAAAGAATCATTTGGAGCCCTACATCAGATGATGAGTACTTTATCTGACGGTGAGAAAGATTCGGTTTGGAATGAGATTGAAGAAGAACTAACGAAATTTGAAAGTAAAAACGGCTTTGCGGGACCCTGCGAAATGGTTGTCGCTGTTGGAGAAAAGCCATAACATCTTAAACAAGGAGTAAGACAGTCGATGAATTTTTACAAAGGCCTGGAATTACTTTTTTCCACCCGCGGGCAATGTCAATGTTCGTCAGGTTTTCTTTTCGCAGACAGTACGCAGGACATCAATCCATTTTTAGCGCAATTTCTAATTCTTATTCTTTTTGGTTGGTTGACCTGCAACGACACTTTGAGTTCGTATTTCGATTGTCAGTGCGATGGAATCAAAAATCAGAATTCTACTTGCGTTGTTTTAAACCCAATAAAAGAGAAGACTAAAGTTCCCGTACTTTGTTGTGTATCTATCTTAAAAGTGCCGTCTGAGTTAGACACCGTACCGGTGGTGGTGGACTTTACTACAATGTTTGTTCCACCCAAGGGTACACCATCCTGATTTTTTATCTGTCCGTTGATTTGCACAAGACCATTGACAACCGTTTTAGTAACGGTAACCTTAAATTCATATTGTGATCCAGGATAGTCGTTCTGTGCTTCACCAATTATGATACCTGCGGGGTTTCCGCTGCCAAGTTTAAACGATATTGGTATTACCATTCGCTGTTTAACGGACTTGCCTTGTTGTTTCCCAGGAGTCCATGCGATGGTTGAGGTTTGTAAAACTCTTATTGCTTCCTCATCACAACCAGATCCGATACCTTTCAGCGCAGCGAAGTCAGAAAGAACGCCATCCACATTTACTACGAACTCAATAAATACCTTTCCTTCCACACCTTTACTTCTGGCTTCTAAAGGATATTTAATATTTTTCGCAATGTATTCGTAAAGTACCGGATAACCACCTATGGGTGAAGCCGACTCTTCAACGATGCTAAAAACGTCATCATCGGATGCCGTCATCGTAGCAAGTGTATTGGCGTGATCTCCTTTTTGTAAAATAGCAAAGGACTGATCAGTGGTTTTGATTATGTGGACCCCAATGAGATTTTTTTTGAACTCTTCGTCTTTATCAAGCTCTTCCATTTTCTTTCTACCCTCGTCATTCATTTCCATCACAATATATTCCGCTTTCGGGTTGGCTTGTTTCAGTTTCAGCAACTCGGCTTCTACCTGGGCAGGCAAGACTGTAGCAGCACTTGAATTATCAGCAATCGTCTGAATGTCCTGGATCACCTGATCCTGGCAAGCCACTACAAAAAAGATCAACAGTGCGGTAATTGATACCGTAGCTACTTTCCATTGTTTTATTTTCGTTCTAACAGTTTTCATCATCGTAATTCTTTTTAAGGTTAAGGAATTGGTAAAATGATTGGCGAGTGGATATCCGTTGGACTGCAAAGCAACTCTCGCCAGCAAGCTGCAATACGCGTTCACATCACGACCTTCCACCGAGCGCGCATCGGCTTCAAACTCATGAACCTGAACCAAAGAATTTCTATAGAAGTGAAGAATGGGATTGAACCAGAATACAATGCCGAGCAGGTTCGTTAACACAATGTCAAAAGAGTGAATTTTCCGGGCATGTACTTCCTCGTGAATTAATACTTCCTGCTTTTCCTGCTCACTCAATTCACTTGCCTGGCCTAAAAAAATGTAGTGAAAGAATGAAAAGGAGCCATGACCTTTTTCTGATTCGGCCACCAGATAGTTTTTCCATGGGTACTTCTTTGATGAATTGAATAACATAACTAAAGATGCAATGCGAACGACAAACAAGATGAAGAACAAGATGAAGCCAGCGAGGTAGATATAAGCAACCCATTGCCAGATTGTGATGGGTGTTTCTGCTTTTGCATTCGTGCCATTGGCAAAGATGGTTATCTCCGGCAGCCAATAGGCTTGTGAATTACTTAAGGTAGGAATGAGCTGTGCACCTTCACTGGGTATGTTGATCAGGGGAAACAGGAGGGAAGCCACTAAGCTCCCCAGCAGATAGGCCCGCTTAAAACTGAATTGATGTTCACCACGAAGCAACAACCAATAGCATGCATAAAAGAAAAGCAGTCCCAGGTTGGCTTCAATCAGGTAGTTGAGTGCGGCATTCATGGCTTTTTGTTTTTAAGTTCTTCCAGTTGTTTCATCAGCAGGTCAATATCCTGCACATCCATTTTGTTTTCTTTGGCGAAGAAGGACACCAGGTTCTGAACCGAACCATCGAAATATCCTTTCACCATATTGTTGAGGTAGAAGCGTGTGTACTTTTCTTTCGCGATCAACGGAAAGTATTCGTGCGTCTTGCCGTAGGCTTTGTACCCGATAAAGCCTTTCTTCTCTAAGATCCTGACAATGGTAGACACAGTGTTGTAGGCAGGTTTTGGCTCAGGCATTTGTTCAACAATGTCCTTCACAAATCCTTTCTCTAACGACCACAAAATTTGCATGATCTGATCTTCGGCTTTGGTGAGTTCTTTCATATCGGTAACTATTGATTACGTTTCAAAACTAATAATTTAGTTATTGAAAGCAAATCATTTCTTAGGAATAGTTAAGAAAGCCGTTATTTACGCTTATTTCGAAGGATTAGTATAGCTGAGCCAGTCTCCTTCCATCTACTAAAAGTGGAATCCGGCACCAACGGTTGGAAGTTTAAGGCACCTAATAAAAGATCCTGATCTCCATCCTGGTCAATATCGGCAGCCTCCATTCTTAGCCACCGTCCGGATTGTGAAAGTGGAGTAGTTTGCACATCAAAACCATTACCGTTGTTTTCGAAATAGAGAAAACCGTTGGGCTGATGGTTGAAATCGGGGAAGAATGAAATCGCGGCAAGGTCCATGTCGCCATCACCATCAAAGTCTTGGGCTTTTACTTCAGAGGCACCATGCATGGGATAGAACCAGGTTTCTTTAAATTGATTGTTGCCATCATTCATGAAAATGCGCACACCGTGATACGGTTTTAATACGATGGAGAAGTCGGCATTGTCACCATTGGTATAGACAAAATCAAAATGACCATCATTATTAAAATCTGTTACTTCCAGGTAGCTGGAGCCATACACCGAAGGGAAGCGAACCAGATTGAATGGTTTAAATTTAAAGTCACCTTCATTGGTAAAGAGCATTACTTTTTCATCGGCTTGTGAAATAAGTGCGAGTATATCGGGCTTGCCATCCTGCGTGAAGTCGCGCACAATAACATTGCGTGTGCCGGGTTGTCCGTTGAGAATGATTCTTTTGAATTTGCCTTCGCCCTGATTTTCATAAATCAATAATGCACCCGTATAATTTCCAAATGCACAGATGATGTAGTCTTCCAATCCATCGCCATTCAAATCTTTCTTTTCGAAATGCACAGGGCGTTTAATAGAGTCGAGTAATACAAAAGGTTCTTCACTTTCAAAATCCAAATTCACTAACGACCCCTTGGGTTGATCATTGGGATCCATGATGCCCATGAGCAAGACTTCTGCTTTTCCATTTTCAGAAATCCGGAGGTGAGAAGGTGCGCTTCTCACATACATAGAATCCTTCACCGTAAACTTTGTATCGAGTTTATACAGCCAGGCTTCTCGAGTGCCTACATAGAGTTGCTGATGTACTGTATCGGTGTACAGCAGAGTGATCATCGGTTGTTCGCGCTGATTAAAGCGAAATGACGAAACATCAAATTGAGTAATTTCACTAACACTCGTTGGTTCAGAAATAGCCAGTGAGTCTGGAGCATTTGTTTTATAATATTGCACGATGTGGTCCCAGTCTTTTTCAGAGATCACCGGTGCAGCAGGAAGTGTTTTTATAAACGTAGTAAGATCATTGACATGAACATCCATTTGATAATCAAACGTATTCAACCCCAGTTGAACGCCCATTCTTGGAAGCACCGAAGTTTCCCAAATCTTTTTAGTTAGTAAGCCGGGTTCTGGAAAAACATGACAACTGCTGCAGTAGGTGTTGGCAAGTCGCTCACCTTTTTTTTCGTTGCTTTCGCAGGAAAGTAAAATCGGCAATAGCCCCAATAGAATAACAACTTTAAAAAAAGGAAATCGAACAGTAAAGAACATGGCCGATTAGTAGCTGGTGAAGCAATAGGAGAGAATGTTAGCGCCCATTCTCAGAGCCTGCTGTCGTTTTTCTTCCGGATCGTTGTGGATGCGTTTGTCTTCCCAACCGTTTCCAAGATCACATTCATAAGAATAAAATACCACGAGTCTTCCTTCAAAAAAAAGCCCAAATCCCTGTGCCGGTTTGGCATCGTGTTCGTGAATTTTGGGGAGGCCATTGGGGAATTCAAATTTTTGATGATAGATGGGATGTGTGAAAGGCACTTCGACCAGTTCGAGTTCCGGAAACACTTTCTTTAATTCAATGCGCACAAACTTGTCCATGCCATAATTATCATCGACATGCAGAAAGCCACCACCGATCAGGTAGTTGCGCAGGTTCTGCGCTTCGTTCATGGAAAACACTACGTTGCCATGACCAGTCATGTAGAGATAGGGATAGTCAAACAAGTTAGCACTTCCCACTTCGGCTACGTCTTCTTCGCTTGACAGATTCATTCCCAATTCCTTGTTACAGAATGCAATCAGGTTGGGCAAAGCAGTTTTGTTGGCATACCAATCGCCACCACCCTGGTATTTCAGCTTGGCGATTTTTAAAGGAACCTGCGCCAGGCCATTGATCCAACTCACACTAATTATAAGTGCAGTTATTAAAATCTTCATTTTTTGCATTAAAACGGATTTTACCGGTAAGTTATTCCCTTAAACCATCCTGTCAAAGGTAGAGAGAATGGAAATCGGTAAAAATTATTTTGTTACGATTAAACCTTTGGAGGTATTCATGTTCTAAGAGCCGAATTAAACAAAAACACTTCCACATGAAAACAATGAATAGCGTATTTAAGAAAGCTCTTGCAGCCCTCGCTGTAATCTCACTGGGTTTTTTATGGTCTTGCAATGATGACAACCAGTTTGATTTCTCTGCGAATGACTCAAACAATGTAGAAAATGAGGCGGCCACTGAAAGTTACTTCGAAGATGTAGATGATATGTCAACTCTGGCGGTTTCGGCCGATGCATCTACGTCAACCGGTTCGCGTGAATCCTCTTCGGGAAGACAAGGTACCAAGCCAAGTGATGATCGGTTTACGTGTGCAGCGGTAACATTTGAATTTGCTGCCGATAATACACTCGAAAACCCACACGGTTACATTACGATTGATTTTGGTACCGGATGTACAGATGCACGTAACAATGTGCGCAAAGGAATTATTAAAGTTGAGTTTAAGGGCAAACGTTTTAAGCCTAACTCACAAATCATCACCACTCTCCAAGGGTATTCAATCAATGGCATTGCGATTGAAGGTGTGCGCACGGTGACCAACGCTTCAGGAAGTCTTGAAGCTAATCCTAAATTCACTATCACGGTTCAAGGTGGTAAGTCAACCTGGCCCGATGGCACGGTAGCAACCCGCGAGGTGAACCGCACCCGTGAATGGGTAAGAGCGACCAACCCGCTAAATGATGAGTGGATTGTTACCGGAACAGCTGCTGGTTCGAATCGTGATGGAAAGACGTACCAGATGGAGATCACCAAGCCACTGGTTTATAAGAGGGAGTGTGCATCCTCAAACAAGGGTGGCATTGCAGTGGAAGGAACGAAAGTGTTAACCGTTGATGGAAAAGTAATTACCATCGACTATGGAAGTGGCACGTGTGACAAGTTGATTACGATCACCATCAACGGACAGTCGAAAGAAATTGAGGTAAAAGGTAAAATGTAAGTTTTAAAGGGGTTTAATAGAAAGGCCTTCCGCCTCCGGGTGGGGGCTTTTTTTGTTTTACGGGGTTGCGCTTTTTAGTTATCACACACCTTAACGATATTTTTTTTTATTTGTGCGAACCGCGTAATTGCATGAAAGTTTTTTTATGCGGCAATACCTTGACCTTCTGAATGAAATTCTCGTGAGTGGAACCTCAAAAACGGACCGCACTGGCACAGGCACGTTGTCTGTTTTCGGGCGACAAATCCGTTTTGACTTATCAGAAGGATTTCCGTTGGTCACTACCAAAAAACTTCACCTGCGCTCTATCATTTATGAATTGTTATGGTTTTTGCGTGGCGATACCAACATCAAGTATCTCAAAGATCATGGGGTGTCTATTTGGGATGAGTGGGCCGATGAAAATGGGGATTTGGGTCCCGTATATGGAAGTCAGTGGCGCAGTTGGCCTGCTCCCGATGGAAGGAATATTGATCAGATTACACAAGTACTCAATCAGATTAAAACCAAGCCTGATTCACGCAGGCATATCGTTTCAGCATGGAATCCCGCAGAGGTAGATAAGATGGCCTTGCCGCCTTGTCATGCGCTGTTCCAGTTTTATGTGGCCGATGGAAAACTCTCCTGCCAGCTTTACCAGCGAAGTGCCGATTACTTTTTAGGTGTTCCATTTAACATTGCCAGCTATGCGCTGCTTACGTACATGGTTGCCCAACAATGCGATTTAAAACCCGGAGATTTCGTGTGGACGGGTGGTGATGTTCATTTATATTCTAACCATTTAGAACAAACCAAACTTCAGCTCTCCCGCACACCTTTCCCGCTGCCCCAGCTGGTGATCAAGCGAAAGCCCTCTAGCTTATTTGACTATGAGTTTGAGGATTTTGAGATCGTGAACTACCAGGCACATCCTTCCATAAAAGCCCCGATTGCGGTATAATTATTACGGTCAGGGTTTTTTTTACCTGCGAAAAGAATTGATGAAAGGGCTATATTTGTGCGTTTTTTAAGCAAGATCAATCATTAAATGACCCAATCCTTAAATAAATTCGGCCTTATCGCACTGACCTTAATGTTAGTAGCGGCTGGTATATTTTTCCTTTTAAAGGAAGAGGTGCCAACCCTCTATATAAATGAATTCATGGCGAACAACGCATCCTGCTGTCCTGATACCGATGTGGATAAGGATGAGTTTGATGATTGGGTTGAAGTCTATAATCCTGGAAAAACACCAATCGATATTGGAGGCATGTATTTTTCTCAGGATAAAGATGAGCCGTTGGGGTATCAGATTCCAAAAACAAACAGTGCGCTCACTACAATCCAGCCCGGTGGATTTTTATTACTTTGGGCAGATGGCAATCCCGACCAGGGAGTATTGCACCTTAAGTTCAAACTCAACCAAACCGGTGAGTACATCGGACTATTTTATGAAGATGGAAGAAGGATTGATGGGCTTAAGTTTGATAAGCAGAATGAGAACACCTCCTACGGCAGAACTTCGGATGGCGGTGCCGACTGGAAAGAATTTTCTATGCCCACTCCCGGCAAATCCAATCAATAGTAGATTAGGTAGGTACACCTGCTGCAAAATGAATTAGAGGCGGACTCCGTAACAGACAAACCAAGGCACTCCAGTAATTGCAGCGTGGCAATACCTACCTGCGGATAGAGTTGATCGATGTAACAGAATAAACAGTCCGATGTTCATGATAGGGTATTCTCTTTGCTGGAGAAAAATTTAAGATCGATCATATCTGCTTTGTGCGGATGTTTATTCCAATGTTCATGAATGGCCATCGCTGCACCCGTAGCCGAAGCCTGAGCCACGGAGGCGGCATATACTTCTATGGATGGAAATGCGAGGGATAACAAATTCATAAAAATCGGATTGTTACTAAATCCTCCGTCAACAAAAATGCGGGTTACCTTGGTATTGTTAAGAACAAGTTGCGTAGAAGTCACTTGTTGTTTAACCAATTGCATCATGAAGTGGGTGTATGCTTCATCAACAGATAAGTATATTGAAAGGTTATTGGTGTGATATTCAATTGTTGAAAGCTTATTGACTACCGCTGACTGATAGTTAACTCTTTTATAAAAATCTTCTGATAATTGGAAATGCCCGGCCAAGTGTTTGATTTCAAGTTCGTGATCATGTCCGGCAAATAAACGCGAAGCTTTCACCGGTTTACCTTCGAAGGTCAGATAACACAGACAATCCTTTTTCAATTCTTCATCTGTGAGTGGTGTGTGATTAAATGGATTTAAACTGATACACCACGTGCCGGTGGATAACAATACAAATGGCTTAGAGAAGCATGAAAGGTAGGGGATGAGTGCAGCCGAACTGTCGTGGAGGCCAATGCCCACCTTAACTTCCTGATGATTAATGGTAATGGAAGTTACTTCTTTGGATGAAACAATGGGTGCCAGTTTTTCAAGAACTCGTTCTTTTTCTACCCACTCATGATAGTTGTTTTTCGCGAAATCCCACAGGTTGGTGTGGCAACCAATGCTGGTGATACCGGATACGGGTTTGCCTGAGAACAGATAACTGATGTACTCCGGCAGATGAAGCGAATATTTTATTTGTTTATAAATTTCCGGATGTTCATGTTTGAGCCAATACAATTGCATTCCTGAATTAAGGTTGCCTAAAACAGGCGAAGCCATGATGCGGGAGAATTCATTTTCTCCACCGTAACGGGCATAGAATTTTTTCTTTAGATCATCCGGGTAAGGTTTCAGATAATTGTAAAGGGGAGCTACCGGATTGCCATGCTCATCGATGTGCACAAAACTAGCTCCATGAGCAGAGATATTGACTGCTATGATTTCGTATTCCGATAAAATTGATAATTCATAGAAAGACTCCTTTACCCATTTGATAAGTGCGTTGATATCTTCGCACGGAAAACCGTCTTCGTCTTTGATTTCTGTTAGTTGTACAGATTTCTCCACGCGGATTTTATACTCTTCATCAAAGAGAAAAACTTTCTTATTGGTTTTGCCGATGTCGAAGATGGCGATGGTTTGAATTTTCATACGGATAGTTAGTTTCGAGCTATGAGCTTCGAGTTGCGAGTACTTTCTCGAAACTCATAGCTCGTAACTCGTAGCTTAAACTTAAAGACCTGTAGCTATTGCTTTTAATCCCCGTTCAGAAATCAATTGCTTTCTGACATCCAGGTCGCGGAACAACTGTATCGGTTGCAATGAAGCTCCGGCTTTCAGTCTTGATTCGGCTACCAGTGGGCGCACATCCGTGCGATAGGCTTGCTGCAAAATCTCCTGGGCTCTTGCCACATCGTTGGCTTCCTGGGCACGGTTCAATTCTCTTCGATCAACGAGTAATGCTTGTGCGTAGGCAATCTTGATAGCTTCTACCGACTGCAATAAATCTTCCAGAGGATCTTTCACGTTGTGTGACGCATCAATCATCCAACCTAAATCAGTGGCGTGATTCATTTTTCTGGCGTCCATGCCTTCCACTAGTTCATTAAAGATTAAAAATAGTTGATAAGGGTTAATGCTTCCGACCGTAAGATCATCATCTCCATATTTGGAATCATTGAAATGGAAGCCACCGAGTTTTCCCTCCATCAGTAACAGTGAAACAATCTGTTCAATGTTAGCATTGGGCAGGTGATGGCCAAGGTCCACCAGTGTATACGCTTGGGGTCCTAGCTTACTCGCATATAAATACGATTGTCCCCAGTCGCCCACCGTCATGGAATAAAAGTTAGGTTCAAAGGCTTTGTACTCGACAAACATTTTCCAGTTGGACGGAAGTGCTGTATAAATTTCCTGCAGTCCTTCCAGCGTGCGCTGAAATGCTTTTCTGAAATTTAATTGCCCCGGAAAGCACGCGCCATCCGATAACCACACCGTAATTGAATTTGAACCGAGGGCTTTACCATGCTTGATTACTTCAATATTGTGATCAATTGCCTGTTGGCGTACTTTGGCATTCACATGTTGGAGTGATCCGAATTTATAGCTGAGTTTTTGTCCGGGCTGATCCTGAAAGGTGTTCGAGTTCACCGCATCGAATTGTAAACCATGTTCGGCAGCGAGGGCTTTGATTTTGCGCGTACTGGTTGGTATGTCCCATGGAATGTGAAGTGAAATTGCGCCACTGGATTTGTTCAGAGAATGAAGAAGACCAACATCCGCGATTTTCTCTTCGAGATTACGCGGTTCACCACCGCCCGAAAAACGACCGAAGCGAGTGCCGCCCGTGCCCAATGCCCAACTGGGTATGGCAATCTGAAAGTCCACCAATTTGCGAATGATTTTTTGTGGATTCGGAATTTCGTTCGACAACTGCTTCAACTTTCGCTGATGCGATTTAAGTTGTTTGTTGTTGTGATTTTCAATTTCTTGCTTTTGGATTTTCATTGTCTTTTCTTTTTTTTTGAACCACGAAGACACTAAGTCGCAAAGTTGCACTAATATCTTTGTGTTGCTTCGTGTTCATTGCGCCTTGGTGGTTCAATATTTATAATATCAGTCTCTTAATTCCATTCTTCATTAAAGGCACGTGAAAGTTAATCAACATGCCGAGTCTTTTATTTGTCAATTTCGGGTAACTCAGTAACTGGGCTTCCCAGACAGGATGATAATTTTCCTGTGCTTTCAGTTCAATAATCACAAGGTCATCAATGAGTAAGTCTAGTCTGAGTCCGTCTTCAACCTTTAATGTTTCATAAATTATAGGTACTTCCTTTTGTCTTTGGTAGTTAATGCCACGTTGCGCTAGATCGTATTCAAAACATTTTTCGTAAACACTTTCAAGCAAACCCGGCCCAAGGCTTTTATGAATCTTAATTGCAATGTCTACAATTTGAGATGCCAGGTATTCTTCGCTATCTGAAAGTTTGTCGTACATATATTTTACTTTTTAGAACCACGAAGGCGCAAAGTTTCACGAAGCGCTTCGTGTTTCTTTGTGTTCTTAGTGACTTCGTGGTTCACTAATTACTCTAGATAAAAAATCTCCTTCAAAGGAACGCTCACCGGAGAATTATCCGGATTGCAATCCATCATGTCTTTCATGTATGCCCACCATTTCTTCATTACGGGATGATTGGGTAAATCATTCATCGCTTGCGGATTGCTGATTTTCAAAACTCCGAACAAGTAATTTGTTTCTTCATCTAAGAAAATGGAATAGTCTTCAATACCGGTTTGCTTCAGTAGTTGTTTCAGTTCCGGCCATAATTGATCATGCCTTCGTTTGTATTCGGCAGTCATACTAGTATTAAGCTTCATTTTAAAAGCGAGGCGTTTCATACCATTATTTTATTTAAACCACGAAGTCTCGGAGGCACCAAGGGTCACGAAGGACTTTGTGTTGCTTTGTGTCTTAGTGTCCTGGTGGTTCATATCCGTACTCGTTTAGTTAACGAACAAACGCCATAGCTACACCGCCATCCACATTCAATACATTGCCAGTTGATTTATTCAGCAATCCACCAACAAAAGCGAAGCAGGCGTTGGCAATATCTTCTGGTAGAATCATTTCATTTAACAAGGTACGCTTTGCATAATAGGCAGGCAACTCTTCTACCTTGACACCATACGCTTTTGCGCGACCTTCCGCCCATGCGCCTTCCCAGATTTTGCTATCGGAAATTACCGCATCTGGGTTTACTACATTCACGCGAATTTTATCAGGACCTAATTCTGCTGCATTCAATCGGCTGAGGTGAAGTTGGGCTGCTTTTGCCGAACCGTAGGCGGCATTGTTGGGTCCACTTACCAACGCATTCTTACTTACTATATTAAGGACATCACCACCCAGGTTTTGCTTACGCATGATTTCTACACCACCTTGTGTAACCAGGAACTGGCCCTTTACTAAAATATCATAGAGTAAATCCCAATCCTTTTCGGTGTGTTCTTCCAATGGTTTTGAAATAGAAATGCCGGCACAGTTTACAACAATATCAACACCCCCGAAGGCAAGCGCTGATTTTTCATACGCTTCTTTTATGTTTTCGGATTTCAATACATCCAACAGGACAGATGCATAAGCATCTTTGCCATACTTAGTTTTGAACTCTTCATCCGCTTTGGCGAGGCGATCAGCATCGTTATCGTTGATGATTACGCTAGCGCCTTCTTCTACAAATTTTTTAGCAATGCCTTTCCCAATGCCTCCAGCACTTCCTGTGATTAAAGCAATCTTTCCAGTAAGTGGTTTCGGCTTAGGCATGCGTTGTAGTTTGGCTTCTTCCAGCAACCAGTATTCAATGTTAAATGCTTCTTGTCTAGGTAAGGAAGTGTATTCCGAAATAGCTTCGGCACCTTTCATTACGTTGATGGCATTGATGTAGAACTCAGCGGCCACCCGTGCGGTCTGTTTATCTTTCGCAAAGGTGAACATACCTACACCGGGATATAAAATCACAACCGGGTTTGCATCGCGAATAGCGGGACTATTTTCGTGCTTGCAGGTGAGGTAATAGTCGGAGTACATCTTGCGATATTCTTCGAAGGCCGGAAGTAATTTTTCTTTGGTTGCTTTTGCATCTGAGAGGTTTTCATCAGCAGCAAGATTCAATACTAACGGACTGATCTTCGTGCGCAAGAAGTGATCAGGACAACTCGTGCCCATCGGTGCCAACTTGGCAAGGTCGTGTGAGTTAGTAAACTCAAGCACGCGTTCATCATCGGTGAAGTGACCAATCATTCGTGTTTTACTGGAGCAAAGTCCGCGAAGGGTGGGAGCAAGAACGGCTGCCTGCTTCAGGCGATCTTCTTTGGGCAATGACTTGATATTCATTCCACCGAAGACCGGTCTTTTCTTACCGTAATTCTGCTCCAGGTATTCGGCACACTTTTCAATTACTTCCAGCGTGTTTACATAACTTTCATAGGCGGTGTCGCCCCACGTGAATAAACCGTGTGAACCTAGCATGATGCCGATGATGCCTGGATTTTCATCTAAGCATTTTTTTAATTCTAGTCCAAGTTCAAAACCGGGACGTCTCCATTCTACCCATCCAATTTTTCCACCAAATAATTCTTGCGTAATCTTCTTTCCATCTTTTGCTGCTGCAATGGCGATGGCTGCATCAGGATGTAAGTGATCGATATGTTTGAATGGTAAAAAGCCGTGAAGTGGTGTATCAATGGATGGTGCTTTGGAATTCAAATCAAAGATGCAATGATTGAACAGTTCCACCATTTCATCTTCAAATTCCAGCCCTCGGTATACATTCGTTAAACTTCTAAAGCGATCTACATACAAAGCGGCAAGTCCGCTCCGCTTGAGCGTACCAATATCACCGCCTGATCCTTTTATCCACATCACTTCAGTTTCTTTTCCTGTGATGGGATCGGCTGCCATGGCTTTACAGGAAGTGTTGCCACCTCCGTAGTTGGTGAGGCGTAAATCGGCACCCAATAAATTAGACCGATAAATTAAAAGTCCTACCTCGTCACCTTTTAGAAGTGCCGCTTTGGATTCATCCCAGAGGTAGCTTACGTGTTTGAATTGTTTTGTCATTTTAATGAATTTTTGAATTCTATTTTAGTTGGTTTCAGGCCTCATGCTGCAAGCTACAAGTAGTTTGTTTTAGTTTGCAGCTTGTAGCTTGAGGCCTTATTTTAATGCATTACCATATCCCACCACCAATACCGAGAGAATGATGGTTGATATTCCCAGTGTGATCGTGGTTTTTGTTTTCTTACTTACGCCTTTCCATTCTTTCAAATAGATTCCCCAGCCATTAGCAATCAATATAATGAAAGCCATGTGAAGAATCCATGAACTTGCTCCATTACCTAGTTTACTTTCGCCCATTCCGTAAAAGAAGAATTGCATAAACCAGGTGGTGCCTGCGAGTGCAGAGAATATATAATTTTTTGTAAGCGGACTTTTTTTGTTAGTGTAGTCACCGTAAGTACCGTTGCGTGCATTCAGAATCATACACCAAATGAAATTTGTGGTGAGCCCGCCCCAAAGCAAAACCACATACGTCACGTTATTTTGAAACAATGGATTCAATCCCATGCTCACTGCAGTTTCTGCCATAGGCTTGCCGGCTTCGATACCAAAATTGAAACATGAGCTAAGAATGCCCGAAGCGATGGCAACGGCAAGTCCTTTGACGAGACTAAATTCAGCAACGCTTTTTTTCTTATCCTCTTCCGGCAGTTCTTTTTCTTTCATCACCCCTGCACGACCGCTGATGTAGATTCCAAGAAGACAAAGCGCCACACCAAGCAGCACCACCTGGCCCCAGGTATTCATTATCATTTCTATAATGCTGGTCTTTCCTTCGGTGGGAACAATCGCATAATATATAGAGGGAACAATCGCGCCAAAGGCCGAACAAAAACCCAATACAACAGAATTTCCGAGTGACATTCCGAGATAGCGCACCCCCAATCCATACGTGAGACCACCAATGCCCCAGAGTACACCAAAAAGAACCGTGTATTGAATGGATGATACGGATGCATTTCGGATGATTTCAGAAAATCCGGGAAGCGTCAGCCATGCCGCCAAGGGAGGAACAATCAGCCAGGAAAATATTCCACCGATGATCCAATAACTTTCCCACGCCCAGCCTTTCACTTTTTTGAAGGGCATGTAGAAGCTTCCAGAAGCAAAACCACCGATAAAATGAAAAATAACGCCAAGGATTAACTGCATGAGGTAGAATTTAAACGCGAATGAAAGATAGAGAGATAAAGCCTGACAGCCATACTGTACTATCATGAATGGCATAAAAATGCCGGCTTAAAAACCGGCATTTAATGATTGATAACGAATTCGACTAGCCCAAGGCAGTTTTGCAGAACTCGAGACATTTTTTCACTTCTTCTATTGGGCTGGAGCCATCGGGTACTTTATACTCTAACTCGATGGTGGCCGGGAAGGTGTATTTATTATCGCGCATTAAACGCAGCGCATCGGCAAGTGGTGTGTCTGCAGTGCCCCATGGAAGGTTGTCACCACCATTGGTCTTTGTCTTGCGATCTTTCATGTGCATGCTCATGATGCGGTCGTGCTTAAGTTTGATGAAATCAAGTGGATTGGCATTACCCCCAGCTACAAAGTGACCAAGGTCGAGATTAAGTGAGTTAGCTGTTGACTGAGCAAGGGCGGTATCCCAGAAAGTAGGCGTTTGTTGTTCGTGACCATGATAACCTACTTTAATTCCATATTTTTCGGCAGCTTTCCCGAGTTTCAATGTATGGGCATCATTGCTTGGGTGCTCCAGTGTAATGTGAGATGCACCCAATGCTTTGGAGGCACGCAAACCATAGTCAATATCAGCATCAGAGTTTTGCATGCCAAACGCATCGGGCTTGAATGCATAGATGTCTATATCAGCCTTCTTATACATTTTTCCGAATTCCTCAAATTTTGACATTGGGGCTTTTTGTCTCCATGCAGCAATTTCTTCGCGGTAGACTTTGTTTTTAGCTTCTACATCGGCCAGTGTTTTCTTTTCCTCTTCGGTAAGTTCCTCCTTCTGCTGACGCTTGCGCCAGATGGGAAGCATCGTACGAAAATCAACCGGGTTTTTTGGAGCACCGGCAAATGACTCAGCGGGTCCACCCATTAACTCGATGTTGCTGATTCCGCACTGGCGTATATAATCCAGCGTAGCCTCTGCACTTTGGTCGGGCAGGTCGCGGAAAGAGTAGGTGATGACACCCAGCCTCACACCTTTGATGGTTGACCCAGACTTGCCCAGGTTGTTTATGAAATTTGGAATACCAAAACTTTCATGGCTCGCTATCATTGAACCGGTGAGGAGTGTGGAAGTAATTCCAAGAAATTGCCGTCTGGATGTTTTATTTTTCATTGTGTGTTGGATTTAATTTTTGAATTGTTTAGTGCATTTATTTTTAGTCAATCCATTCGAAGAGATACTTATTGTCAAATTCGATTTCAAATTCTTTTAGCAAGGCGATGTACTCATCTTTAAATGTTGTTTTTGCATGATGAGCTTCCTGATTAAGAATGTAGTCAATCACATTTTTGATTTGCTTTTTTGAATAGGAGAATGCGCTATAGCCTTCCTGCCAGTTGAATTTACCTTTTATCCAGTTACTCTCGTTAATGAATTTTGACGAACCGGCTTTTATGTCACGTGCAAGGTCGGAAACAGAGATGGTGCCATTCATGCCCACGAGCAAATGGGTGTGGTCGGGCATGTGCTGGCGCAAGCATTGAAGTTGAGCTGGTAGTTTACTTATGTTTCAAGGCTTCGGCAATGGCTTTTTCTGCCAGAGGTGCCATCACTTTGTATCCTTCCAGATTAGGATGCACGCCATCATAACCCAATTCCTTTTTCAATCCATTTCGCTCATCGGCCATGGCCGAAAAATAATCGAGGTACACGATATTGTTTTTGACCGCGTACTCTTTAATCATTTTATTTAGAGCAACTACTTTTCCGGCAGGTTCCATGCCCGGTCTCCAGGGAAAATCATAAGCAGGAATTACCGATGAGAGCACTACTTTGATGTTATTCGCTTTGGCAAGTTGCGCCATGGCGACAATGTTATCTCGTGTTTGCTCGAGCGTCATAGGCCCGGTGTTGCCGGCAATGTCGTTAATGCCCGCCAGGATGACCACCGCTTTCGGTTTCAGATCAATCACATCTTGTCTAAATCGAAGTACCATCTGTGGGGTGGTTTGCCCGCTGATGCCGCGGTTAATGTACGGCTTGCCTTCCCAAAAACCAGGATCAGACTGGCTCCAGCCTTCCGTAATTGAGTTACCCATAAACACGACACGGTTTTCATTCGTTTTTGGTGCCATCAATTTTATATTTTCATCCTGGAATCGCTTCAAGTTTGCCCAGTCCATAGGCGGTTGATCAAAGTTTTTCCTAATCCATTTTAAACAAGCATCGATCCATTGCTCTTTTGCAGAGGGATTAATCATACCGTAACCATGTTCACCGGTTGAATAAATGAAAGTTTCTACAGGAACTTTGTTTTGTTGTAATGCGGCAATAAATGCCAAGGTATTGCCTATCGGAACTGCTTTATCCGTTAATGGCGCTGTGATAAATGTTGGTGGAGTTTTGGTAGTCACCTGCAGTTCATTAGAATAGTTGATGACATCTTCTTCCTTCATACCGAGTTCTTTGTATTTAGTTGATCCTTTAATGACAGGGGTCGATGCATTGCCACCAATCAGGTTGATGCGTGAGCCATTATGTGTAAGACTATCTGAAAAACTAATTACCGGATAATTCAGAATCATGAAGTCAGGACGAAGGCTGGTATTATTTGGATTGTCAATTTTAGCCGTTTGAAAATGTGTTCCGGCTGTAGAAGCCAGATGTCCGCCTGCAGACGAACCCATAATTCCTATTTTGTTGGGATTGATATTCCATTGCTTCGCATTTTCTCTCACTAACTGAATGGCGCTTTGTGCGTCCTGTAAAGGACCGATGCTTTTGTCTTTCATGGTTTCCTTGCGGGGAAGACGATACTTTAACACGAACGCAGCAATACCTTCTTCGTTCAGTCTTTTGGCAACATCAAAGCCTTCATGACTCATCGCGAGAATATGGTAGCCGCCACCCGGACAAATGATTACCGCAGAGCCAGTAGCTTTTGCCGGGTCGGGAAGAAATACTGTAAGTGTTGGCATTACAACACCATGTAGAATTTCAATTTTGCTATCACCCATGGGATATAATGTAGTGGATGTATCGACAGGTGTTGTTGGATTCAGTGAATTTGGGATTTCACCTTTATAAAGGGGCATTTCTTGCTGGGCAACGGCAACCCCGGAAATGAGTAGGAATAGAATAGCTAAATTTTTCATATCAATGATTAATTTAAATATAGGTGGTTACAATTAGTTAACCAACCAGTTTTACTTTTTACTTTTATTCGATAACGATTGTTTAAAATGAATATCAAATACTTATTAGTAATTCTATTGTCGGCTGGGTTTTTGGCTGCATGTAAATCGCCTGATACAAAGCAAATCAGTTGGTATAAAGGCAACCTGCATACCCATACCTACTGGAGTGATGGAGATGAGTTTCCGGAGATGGTGCTGGATTGGTATAAGTCGCACGGCTATGATTTCATAGCGCTGTCAGACCACAACACGGTAGCGCAGGAAGAGAAGTGGGTGGTGATTCAAAAGAGTCCTTTATATGAAACCGGTTTTCAAAATTACCTGGATAAGTTTGGTATGGAGTGGGTGCACTATAAAAATGATACCGGGCGAATACAGGTTAAGTTAAAAACGTTCGGTGAATACAAATCAAAAATGGAAGAGGATGGATTTCTTATAATTCCGTCAGAAGAAATTTCGAATTATGTAGGTAAGATTCCTGTTCATATAAACGCCACCAATATTCAGAAGCTGATTCCTGCACCAAATGGCAATACTGTGGTAGAAGCAATGCAGCAATCGGTAGATGCCGTATTAAAACAGCGCAATGAAACCGGTGTGCCGATGATTCCCCACATCAATCATCCGAATTTCAGATGGGCGATTACACTTGAAGATATGATTGAGTTGAAGGGCGAGCGCTTCTTTGAAGTGTATAATGGTCATTTCCTCGTAAATAATTATGGGGATTCAGCACACATGAGCACCGAAGTGATGTGGGATAAAATCAACATAGCCTATGCCAATAGACATCAACCACTCATGTTTGGTCTTGCTACAGATGATAGTCACAACTACCACCAATCAGGAAGTGCCTTTGCCAATGCCGGAAGGGGCTGGGTGATGGTGCAATCTGATTCTCTTACTGCGGGATCGCTCATTGCAGCCATGGAAGCCGGAAGATTTTATTCTTCCACAGGTGTGAATCTTAAATATATGGAATTTGAAAATAATGAATTGAAGATTAAAGTGGCAGTCGAGAAAGATGTCAACTACACCATAGAATTTATTGGAGTTTTAAAGAATGAAAATGAGTCGCGAATAGTGAGTACGATTCACGGAGGTGAAGGAAGTTTTACCGTGACGGATGAATATCTTTTCGTTCGTGCAAAAATAACTTCCAGCAAACTTCAGACGAATCCCTTTCAGGAAGCAGATTTTGAAGTAGCCTGGACTCAGCAGGTTTCCCCTGTGAAATAATAATTTACTTACCCTGTATGTATGCCGCGCTAAATGCCTTCAGACTCGGTAGACAATGAGAATAAAATTGATTGTATAAATTTTTAATCATTAATAGCCTGATAAACTAATACTTTAAAAGCCTGATCAACCGTGTCATCGTGTGCGCCCCACATCTGACGGTAAAGCAGAACAACCATGTTTTCTTTTGGATCAACCCAATAGGTGGTTGAAAAAGCTCCGCCCCATGAGTAAGTGCCTACCTGATTGGGAAGTATACTGCTTCCCTTTTCACTGACAATGGCAAAGCCAAGACCAAATTTATTTTCTCCAAGATTTAAATCACCAATCTGATTCATCGTCATCATGCGTACCGTGTTACGACTTAATAATCGTTGCCCATTATATTCTCCGTTATTCAGCATCATTTGCAGAAAGATAGCATAATCATAAATGGTAGATGACAAACCGCCACCTCCTGAGAAGTAACTTTTTTTACGAAGTGGAAAATTCATATCACCACCCAATGCCTTTTCATATTTTTTTAAACCAGTAGAATCTTCCATAAAAAAATTTACTAACCGGTTCGCTTTTTCTTCAGGCACATTGAAGTAAGTATCTTTCATTCCCAGTGGGCTAAAAATGCGGGTATTGAAAAATTCATCGAGCGACATGCCCGACCAAATCTCGACCAGGTATCCCAACAAATCAATATTTAAACCATACGTCCATTTTTCGCCTGGCTGATGGCTTAACGGCAAAGATCCTAAACGATTCATTGCATCAGAAAGCTTATCGCCTGAAACATCAAGTCCGGCAGTGATGTTGTGTTTGGCGTAAATGGCTTGTGCTTCCGGTGAACCGATTTGCGCATAATCAATCCCAGAGGTATGGGTGAGCAGGTCGCGAATTGTTATAGCACGTTTTGATGGAACAGTGGTGTAGGTGGTGTCTTTTGGATTGTATTTTTCCAATACTTTTGCATCTGCAAAAGAAGGAATGTATTTGGAAACAGGTTCATCCAAAAGAAATTTTCCTTCTTCATAGAGCATCATCACCGCTACACTTGTAATTGCTTTTGTTTGTGAGGCAATCCTGAAGATGCCTTCTTTATCTAAGGCAGTTTTAGTTTCAAGATCATTATAACCAACCGCTTTAAAGTGCACTATTTTTCCATTGCGAATGATTAAGCTCACCGCTCCATTAATCCAGCCCTTGTTTACCCAATCGTTCATCGTGGTATCCAGTCGGGTTAACCGTTCTGCAGAAAAGCCAGCTGATTCTGGAGTGCCATTAGTGATAACACTTGATTTTTTTTCAGTTTGCGTGCTGCAAGAGAAAATAAATAGCAGAACGAAGAGAACAGAATATTGCTTCATGTTATTTTGGTTTGGGGTTCCGAATATAACTTTTTATTTTGATTGATTTTCGGTACTCAATCGGGTTACTGTAACCGGACCTATCAAACCTGATTCAATCAAGGAGTTGCTGCCCCCACCAAAACGAAGACCACTGCCAGATAAAAATTTCTTACCTTGATTTGGTGCATCGCCTGTAATCCGGTTGGTCCATTGATTCGTTTGAATACGAAGGTGGTATCATGCAAATGGTGGGACAATCTGGTTATTTAAGTAATGATATTCTTGGCGACTGAATGGGCAACCACATTTTAAGCTATTCTTTATTGTTGTGATTTAGTTTTGATTTTGTAAATTTATTTCATGCTAAAATGGACACCGTATGTCATGGTGCGCATTGCACTGTTTTTTACAGCCGGTATTCTGTTGGGGATATACCAGCCTGATATAATCAAAGAGCAAGTTGCCATCTTTGTCCTGTTGGCGATTATTCCAGTCTACTACCTCGGCTATTTATTTTTGCATAACCGGCATTCGATCAGATCGCTCACGGGAATAAGTGGTTTGTTGGCAGTTTTTCTATATGGTTATATTCATCTTTTAAGTTCTACCGATTCACGATCGGAGAATCATTTACTTTCTGTCAAGGATCCCATTCAGTATTATGAAGCCATCGTGAGGGGCGCACCCGAATCAAAAGCAAAATCATGGAGGGTGCAAGTTGAAGTTACCCGCATAAAAACAAATGAATGGCTGGATAAGAAAGGAAAAGTATTATTGTATATCTCTAAAAAGTCGATGGATAGTATTTCCTGGCAGTATGGAGACCGTTTGCTCATCAAAGGAAATCCGGTTGAGTTAAAGCCTCCGTCTAATCCGTACGAGTTTGACTTCAAGCGTTTTTTAAGTTTCAAGAATATTTATCATCAGCAGTTCGTTTTCGCGGATCAGGTACAGAAAGTTGAAGAAACCAAACGCAAAGGATTTATATACTATTCCCTACAGGCAAGAGCCTGGTCATCATCAAAGCTTAATCAATATGTTGATGGTGATCAGGAGAAGGTCATCGCTGGGGCGCTTGTTCTGGGTGTAACTGAAGGCATCGACACAGATTTACAAAATGCCTATGCAGCGAGTGGTGCCATGCACGTGCTGGCCGTGTCCGGATTGCATGTCGGTATTATTTATGCTATCCTGCTTTTTTTACTGCGCCCGTTAAACCGGTTTGCATGGAGCCGATGGGTGGTCTTCATAATCAGTATTATTTGTCTTTGGTCATTTGCTTTTGTGACGGGCTTGTCGCCCTCGGTGCTGCGCGCGGTTACAATGTTTTCGTTCATTGCGCTTGCACGGCCGCTGGGATGGCGCACTAATATTTATAATACCCTTGCGGGATCGGCTTTTCTCCTTTTGTTGTTCAATCCTTATCTCATCATGTCGGTGGGGTTTCAATTGTCTTATCTGGCGGTGTTAGGTATTGTGTATTTGCAAAGACCTTTGTACAACCTGTGGGAAATTGAAAACCGGTTGGGTGACTGGGTCTGGCAAATCACGTGTGTTTCTATAGCCGCACAAGTTTCTACGTTTGCGTTGGGCATGTTGTACTTTCATCAATTTCCGGTCTACTTTTTAGTGTCCAACCTCTTTGTGATTCCTCTTTCTACGTTGGTGTTGGTGGTTGGTATTTTGCTGTTGGCAGTGAGTGCATGGTCGGCAGCGGCATGGTGGGTCGGAGTTTTTCTTACCTACCTGATCAAAGCGCTGAACTGGGTTGTTTTTTATGTCGAAGATTTACCTTTCAGCCTTATCGAAGAAATACACCTCACTACGTTTCAATGCTGGCTGATCATGGTCTTTATGCTGGGTTTGGTTTTCACTCTTGAGTTCAAATCAATTCGGTGGTTATATCTTGCAGGACTCTGTTCCATCATGGTGATTATTACCCAATGGATTCATTTCCGTGATTCAATAAACCGGCAGCAATTTGTGGTGTATAGCGTGAATGGCTTTTCGGCCATGGAATGGATTGATCGCGGCCAAAGTTATTTCGTGGGCGACTCTGCTCTTGTTGAGGATCAGGAACGGATGCGCTTTCATATCCGACCCAACCGACTGAATAGCGGAGTGACGATGATTCACTCTCAATTGCCCTTTCAAAAAGAACTGGACAACGGTGTGCGTATTGTTCAATGGAGGGGAAACGCTATTGTATTTATTCAACACAAGAATTATTCTTTACCCGAATTGACCGAAATCGATTACCTTGTCATTGGTAAGAATTCCGTTCGCACGAATAAATCAGGTAACTATCTGAAAGTAAAGAAGGTGATTCTGGATGGGAGTAATTCCCGATGGTTCGTTAATCAGTGGAAGGAGTTTTGTGCGAAGGAAAATATTTCTTTACATGCGGTATTGGATCAAGGTGCTTTTGTTTTAACTGAATGATATGAGTCTGGTTATTTATTCTGTGAAAGATCGTGTGGGCTACGTAACATTAAATCGCCCCGAAAAACGCAATGCGTTGAGTCATGAGCTGGTTCAGGAATTAACAGATGCTTTTGATCGCGCTGAAAATGAATCTTCGGTAAAGGTAGTGGTTTTGAAAGCGAACGGAGACGCATTTTGTGCTGGTGCCGATCTCGCGTATTTGCAACAACTTCAAAATTTTTCCTTTGAACAAAATCTGGAAGACTCGCGACAATTAAAAAATCTATTTCTAAAAATCTATCAATTAAAGAAAGTAGTGATTGCCCAGGTGCAAGGTCATGCGTTGGCAGGTGGTTGTGGCCTGGCTACTGTATGTGATTTTACCTTTGCTGTGCCCGAAGCTAAGTTTGGTTACACGGAAGTGAAGATTGGATTTATTCCTGCGTTGGTGTCGGTGTTCCTGATCCGTAAAGTAGGTGAACACAAGGCGAAACAACTATTGCTTACTGGTGAAGTGATCAAAGCACCCGAAGCATTATCGCGAGGCCTCATCAATCAGGTTGTGAATGCCGATGTGCTCGAACAAACGGTCTTTGAATTTGCCAGCAACTTAATTCAATCCAACTCGGGTCAGTCCATGCAGTTGACAAAACAACTGATGGCCAAGGTTCAATCACTATCGATCGAAGAAGGATTGGAGCATGCCGCGAATGTTAATGCACATGCCAGAGCTACGGAAGATTGCAAAGCCGGCATTGCCGCATTTTTGAATAAACAGGAATTGAAGTGGTAACCTCCTCCGAAATACTGAAGCAGTATTGGGGTTATTCTCAGTTTCGTCCGCCTCAGGACAAAATCATTGAGGCGGTTATGAACAAGCACGATGTGGTGGCTATTCTCCCTACAGGTGGCGGCAAGTCCGTTTGCTTTCAGGTTCCTGCGTTGATGCAGGAAGGCATCTGTCTCGTGATTACCCCACTCATCGCTTTAATGCAAGATCAGGTAAGGCAACTGAAGCAATTGGGTATTGCAGCCGTGTCCGTTCATTCGGGCATGCACCAGCGCGAAATTGATATCACGCTCGACAATTGTGTGTATGGCAATAATAAATTTCTTTATTTATCACCCGAGCGTTTGCTCACCGAACTTTTTCAAGAGCGAGTAAAAAAAATGAATGTGTGCCTCGTGGCAATTGACGAAGCGCATTGTATTTCGCAATGGGGTTATGATTTCAGACCATCTTATCTTCAAATTGCAGAGCTTAGAAAAGTAAAGCCAGACGCGCCATTCATCGCACTCACCGCATCGGCTACGAAACTGGTTAAGGAAGACATCATCAGCAAGCTTGAGCTAAAGACACCGGCAGTCTTTCAAAGGAGTTTTGCGCGCGAGAATCTTTCCTTTGTAATCAGGAGGACAGAGACGAAGGAAAAGAAGTTGCTGGAAGTGTTGCGAAAAGTAGGCGGACCGGCTATCGTGTATGTTCGCTCACGCAAAACTACGGTTACGCTGGCGAAATTATTGGAGAAAAATGGAATCTCCGCTACCTATTACCATGCTGGTTTAAATCATGACCAGCGCATGACACGGCAGGAAGAATGGATTACTAACCAAAGCCGGGTGATGGCGGCCACCAATGCATTTGGCATGGGCATCAACAAAGCCGATGTGCGCGTAGTGATTCATATGGATTTGCCTGAAAATCTTGAATCCTATTACCAGGAAGCCGGCCGTGCCGGGCGTGATGGCAAACGATCGTATGCGGCAATAATTTTTCATGAAGTGGATGTGTTGGGTTTGCGCAATAAAGTGAATCAATCACAACCTGATGTCGAACAGTTGAAGAAAATCTATCAGGCATTGGCCAACTATTACCAGATTGCTATGGGCAGCAGCCAAGGTGAGAGTTATGATTTTGAGATCGATACCTTTTGTAAAAAGTTTGACATGAAATCGGTAGCCGTCTACCCGGTGCTGAAAAAACTGGAAGAGTTTGGCCTCATCGAATTGAATGAAAGTTTTTACCGCCCATCGGTGTTACATATTTCCATCGATAAAAAGCGCCTGTACGAATTTCAGGTGGCTCATGTGCGATATGATTTATTGATCAAGACCTTGATGCGATTGTATGGCGGAGAGTTGTATTCAGATTTTACCACCATCTCCGAAACGCAGATTGCTCAGGTAATGAAACTTACGCCTCAAGAAGTGAAAATTGAACTGGAACAGCTCCATAAGCTTCAACTGATCATCTATGAGCCCAAGAATGAAAGTCCGAAACTCACGTTTGTTTTACCGCGGCAGGATGCGGAACGATTGCCCATTGACCGTAAGGAATTTGCCCGAAGGAGGGATCTTCATTTTGCCAAGATGGAAGCGATGATTAACTACGTGGAACAAGATCACCGCTGCCGCATGCAACTGATTCAGGAATATTTTGATGAAATTACCTACGAGAACTGCGGCATGTGTGATGTGTGTATTGAAAAAAAGAAACATGACAACCTCGAAGCCCTCCATGACTACGAACAGCAGATCCTCTACCTGTTAAGTCAGAAGCCCGTAACAGTGGAGGATCTCGAAACGCTGGTAGACCCGAAAGACAACGAATTATTTATTGAGGTGGTGCGCGAGTTGGTAGATGCCGGTGAAATTTATTATGATGAGTTGTGGACGTTACGTCTGACAGTAAAACAGTAACTTCCTATTTATTATTCATCTGATAATTTATTTAGGGGATTTCCAATTTAAGGACTAAATCTTTAACAACATGGTAATGTCTCCTCCCTGTGAGACTACAAAGTTAACCCCTGAAAAATCTTTCATGATGGAGATATTGTTCACCCACATAAATTTGTGGGTTCTCTGAATATATGCACTATTTGGCCTGTTCAAAGTTGTTTATTTGGGGGATTCTTAACTCAAACGTGTGATTGATGCAACTCATTCCAGTTAATACGTAACATTTTCAAAGGCAAATGATCTCACTTTTGTATAGTTAAATTCTATCATATGAAAAGTTAGGTAAGGAGTGCTAACTTATTTAGTTTCTGATTGTATGGTGAGAAAGATGGGATTATGTAAAACTTTTAAAACAACTAAAAATGAAAAAATTAATTTTTGTATGCTCCGCGCTTGCTCTTTCGTTTGTATCATTCGCTCAACCCGATACAAGCAAACTGATCATTATCAATCGTGAAATTCCAACTCACGATCAAATCGACATGTCTAAAGTGGATGGATGTATGATGAAAGAGGGAAAGATGGTGGTGATAAAGGATAGTGTAATGGCGCCCATGCTAGTTGAGATGACGATGAGCAATGGAACCAAGGTAATGACTGACGGCCTGTGCAGAAAAGAAAACGGAACAGAAATATTAATGAAAGAAGGCGATCATATTGATATGGCCGGTATCCTCCACATGAGAAAAGATGTTGGATTGAAAATTGATTAATCAATTTTCAAATCAAAAAAATTTTTCTCCGGAAGGCTCTCGCAAGAGGGCTTTCCTCGTAGAAGGTTTTAATATAACAACCAATTAATTTTTATTCGTTCAATAATTGTCTTTACTCGTTACATCGAACGTGGGAATAGAACATCCGATCAGATTGACACGGGCATTGTATTCATTAATCATCCTAATTGGACACATTCTGATCTTCCGCTTGGAGGAACCAAACGCTCCGGTTTTGGTCGTGAACTTTCTGAGTTGGGTATTCATGAATTCGTGAATGAGAAACTGATTCGAATTAGTGAACTCAGTGATCCTTTTTAAGTAAGTGTAGGATGGGATTAATAGTCCAGTCACATTTTCAAATAATTGAGGAGGCAGTGGCAATAATCTTCCAGCTTCCAAGCCGCCTAAAACAGTATTCACACTACTGCAATCAAATGAAATCCAATTATTGATTAACAATACCGATTCACTTCCTCCAATCTGTGAATGATGCAATTCATTTTGAATATTACGTAACTCGTTTGGGTGTCAAAAGGTAGACTTTCGTATTGTTAAATTCTATTATATGAATGCCATGATTGAGTCCCCAAATCTTGAAAAAAAGGACCTTAAAAAACTCGTTGATTTAAACGATGGTCTGGAAAACTTTTTCAGAAACACGATTATCCCTCAGCTATTTGTAGATGCTGATTTAATACTCAGAAAATTCAGCCCTCCAGGTAATAAGCACTTCAAGTTGGTTGCTTCTGATATCGGTAAACCTATCTATAAAATCCCATCGCTTTTCAACCTTCCGGACTTTGTGGAATGCATCATAGACGTGATTAACCACAACAAGGACATCGAAAAGGAAATTCAGACCGATGACAAGCGTTGGTTTCAGATGAATGTACTTCCTTATATCATCAAGAGACAAAATACCACCAATGGCGTGGTTATCACCTTTGTCGATATTACTGACCGAATTAATGATAAACGGGAGATTGAAAAGATTAATGCTGATCATGAAACCTTTATCTATTCAGTATCACACGATTTCAGAGGGCCGTTGACCAACATGGTCTTGTTGGTTGATTTGTTGAAATCGGCAGTTGATAAAAATGAAAAAGAGGACATCCGGATTTTTACTGAAAAGATCGAAGAATCAGCACATGCCTTAACTAGCTTGATTAATGAACTTACGGATATTACTAAAATAGGTAATGACCCGGATGACAAGCCGGCACCTGTCAATATAGATCGGATACTCGAGGAGGTTAAGTTCACATTGAAAAATCAAATCTATCAATCGCACGCAAAAATTTCTACCAACATTCTTGTTCATGAAGTCCTATTTTCCAGAAAGAACTTAAGGAGCATTATATACAACTTGATTAGCAATGCAATTAAGTTTGCCACACCTGAAGTTACTCCTGAGATTATCATAAAGACGGAGGAGGCAGGAGATTATACACTCCTTTCCGTAAAAGATAATGGTGCAGGCATTGAAGAAGATAAGCAGGACGAAATATTTTCAAAATTCACTCGACTGCAACCGCAAATTGAAGGAACAGGTGTTGGTCTTTTTATCGTCAGTAAAATGGTCACCAACCAGGGAGGTAAAATAGAGGTGGTAAGTAACGTGGACAACGGTACCACCTTTAATATCTATATAAAGAA
>CAZIOY010000056.1:0-29045 GCA_964540915.1 uncultured Ohtaekwangia sp. | reverse complement strand
CTTCAACACTACCCGACAATCTGTTTCTAAACACCTTCGCATACTCACAGAATGCGAACTGGTAAAACAGGAACAACAAGGCAGGGAAATTTATTACTCGCTTGAAATTGAAAAAAATGAAAGAGATTGATAAATTGGTTAAACCAATTCAGAAAAATTTTGGAAACCCGATTTAATCAGCTAGACAAAGTGTTATCAACAATTAAAAAAAAGAAAAAGAATATGCTATTTGATTTTACCGTTGACAAAACAACAAAAACGGTATTCGTAAACAGAGAATTTGCTGCCGACCTTTCACTGGTATGGGATGCTTTTACCAAACAGGAAATTCTTGACCAATGGTGGGCACCTAAACCTTGGGCATCAAAGACAAAATTCATGAATTTCAAAGTTGGCGGACGAAGATTTTATGCTATGGTAAGCCCGGAAGGACAAGAGCATTGGTCAATTCAGGATTATACTTCCATTAGTCCAACAACCAATTTCAAAATGTCGAATGCTTTTGCAGACAAGGATCAAAACCCTGAATTGCCTGGTTCTGATTGGGATTTTAATTTCAGCGAACAAAACGGAATAACAAAAGTAAGTATTACTATTAAAAATGAATCTCTTGCCCGCTTGGAGAAGATGATTGAAATGGGCTTCCAGGGAGGATTTACCATTACATTGGACTACCTGGAAAATCTGTTGACAACTTTATCGCAACGACAGTAGAAAGCAAAACTGCGGCTAACAAATGTTTCTGCAATTGCAGGTTGGTGTGTGTGATGAAAGTTTTTATCTTCGTTCAGCGTTTGGTCACGTGGGAGAGGGGTTTATATAAAATGGAATCGGTGATGTGGCTGATGAGGAAGCATGATGAAAGACCGAATCTATTCGCACACTGAAAGTTGGTATATCCATGATGCAGAAATACATTTGTGATTGAACAGGAAGAGCCGTATGAAAGGAGACTTTCACGAACGGTTCTGTGAGAACCTAAGGGTGAAACTCCCTTGGGTGACTCGACTATCGCCAACCTTAACCGCTCTGAACAAGAGCACTGCAAAAATGAAACTGACACGACTATTTAACGAATTTTTTGAGAGCGAAAAAGCAAGTAGAGTTCTCTTGATTTTTTGCACGGCAGTTTCGTTATTACTTGCTAACTCATTTGTTGCTAACAATTATTTGCATTTGTGGCATTTTCAAATTGCAAAACAAAGTTCGGAATACTGGATAAATGACGGACTAATGACTGTTTTCTTTCTCTTAATCGGGCTTGCGTTAGAACGTGCAATCTTATCATCAATTGTAGCGGGAACAGGTTTTTTATGGTTAAGAATAACTTTAAAACCTTTTGGTAACAAATGAAATTATCAACTCAATTCCTTTTGGCTTTCAGTGTGGTGCTTGTTTTATCTGTAATTGATACTACTTCCAATTATTTGCTTTCGCTTAAAGTAGAGAAGAATGTTGAATTTTTAAACAAGTCTCAGGAGATAATGCGAAACTCCGTAAAGCTTCATAAAACAATTATTGAAATGCAGAGTTCGTTCAGAGGCTATTTGCTTACACAGGATACTAACCTACTGAATGTATATAATATCGGGCTGAAAAGCTTACCAATCCTTTATACAGAAGAGGAAATCCTTATTAAGGAGAATAGAGAACAATCATCTCTCCTTGACTCAATTATTTTCATACATCAGCAATGGACAAATTACGCTAAAGAGCATATCAAATTGCAAGGAATAATCAGGAAACCACTTAATACCAACGACCTTTTAGTTGGAGGAGACTTTAATAAAATAACAGATGAAAAATTAAATGATTCGATAAGGCAAAAATTCCTTGCCTTTGATAAACTTGAATATAAAACGAGAAGCCTTCATAAGGATAACCTGATTTCTTCTATTAAAAGAACACATATATTCTCATTAACTTTTTTTGGACTAACCATTATTTTCGGAATTGCGAGTACAATTTATATTGTTCGTCTTATATCCAAAAGAATTAAAACAATGACTCAACTAGCGGAAAATATTTCAAAAGGAAATTTCACAACTATCACTGATATAAACAATGATGAAATGACAAGCTTATCCACTTCCCTAAATATAATGTCAGATAAATTGAGTAAGAATATAAAAGAACTTGAAAAACAAAATGGCGAGCTTGATAAATTTTCTTATGTTGTTTCTCACGATCTGAAAGCTCCTCTAAGAGGAATTCATAACGTAATAAAATGGATTGAAGAAGATTTGGGAAATGAGCTTTCACCACAACTTAAAAAATACCTTGATATAATACCTGAGCGAACAAAAAGAATGGAAGATCTTATTAATGGCTTACTTGCTTTTGCAAGAACGAGGGAGAAAACAATTCCTGAAAAAACGGCTGTAGCCGAATTGCTGAGAGAAATAGTTAAAATAATAGTGCCGAGAAATTTTAAGGTTGAAATAAAAGAAATGCCAATAATTATAACTGAACGCTTGAAACTTGAACAGGTTTTCACAAATCTCATTAGTAATGCAGTTAAATATGCAAAGGTTGATAATGGAGAGATTATTTTAAAATGCACACAGACAGACAATTCCTATGAATTTTCAGTAAAGGACAATGGAATTGGGATAGAGGAAGAATATCATACAAAAATTTTCGAAATGTTTCAAACCCTAAGAGAGAAAGATGAAAAGGAAAGCACGGGTATCGGTTTAGCCATTATAAAAAAAATATTAGACGACCTGCATTGTACTATTTGGATAAATTCAACCTTGGGAAATGGAACCGAATTTATTTTTACCTGGCCTTTAAAATAAAACACAATTAATATGAAAAAGATTATACTCTTAGTAGAAGATGATGAATTGGATATAATCAGTGTGCAGCGAACCTTAAAGAAACTTGATACTGAATATACGCTTTATACAGCATACAATGGTAAGGAAGCTCTTACAATGCTTAACGATTTGAAAAACCCAATAGTGCCAGCGGTAATTCTCCTTGATTTGAATACTCCAAAAATGAATGGCATTGAGTTTCTGAAAATAATACGGGTTGACGATAGGTTTAAGGATGTCAAAGTTTTTGTAATAACTACCTCATCGGAAACTAATGACCGTTCCATTACTGAGCAATTGGGCATTTCAGGATACATAATTAAACCCTTAGGATATTCCGACAATACGAAAAGGGTTGATTCCATGGATGCGTTTGTTCAATTTCATCTTCGAAAAATTCTTGGTGAAAGTTAAGAGTTATATAGGAAAGAAATCCGAAAAAGGCAGCCGATAATAGCGGGCTTGCGGAAATGGCGGGTTCAGTGGTTAAAGAAACATTTGTGCATTTAATAAACTTTGTGCTGGGTGCCAGTGCAGCTCTCCAAACTCCACCACTTCGCAAGCCCGCAAGCCGTTGTGTGCAATTTTTAGAACGGGAACCAAGTAAATCCTGAATAGATGAGAGTTTATAAAGATAAATTGAAAGAAATTGAATTAATTTCAGTTGATAAATGGCGTCAACATTGTCCACCCGTTAGTCCTACACTCCAATGGGTTGATAAACGTAGCGCAAAGGAAATGGCAAAATTTTGGACAGACATTGGAAAACGAGGTGAGTTTTTGATGTTTCTCCGAAGTGTAAAAAAAGACTTGACTTTTGATTACGCACTACCTGAAATAGCAACTAAATTTGACGCTTACAAAAGCCCAAGAAAAAATGATTTATGCCTGTATGCAACCTATGAAACTCAGAGGGCATTAATCTCTATCGAAGGGAAATCCGATGAACAATTCGGAAAAAGAGTTGCTGACGAGTGGAGCAAGAGTATTCTTGAGAAAATTAGTAAGCCTAATTCAAAAAAGTTAGATAGAATAATCGAGTTATATCAAAGGTTCGAATGTAATCCTGATTTTTTAAAATTGAAATATCAGTTGACTTACTGGTTAGCTGGAGCAATAGATGGAGCAATTAGGAATGATATCGATATTGTTTTCTTGATAGTTCAAGAATTCTATAGTGACCTAATTAAAGAAAGAAAAGTTACTAATAATCAGCATGATTTAGATTTTTTCCTAAGTTTCATTTCAAATTCATTTTTTAAGAAAGTTAGAAACAATGAAATAATTGGCCCAATAAACAATCCATTTACCAAGCAAATAGATTTATATATTGGAAAGTATCAACATTGCATATTTTAAAACTGCACACAACAACGTATATGCTCGTTCCAAGAAAAAATTAGCTGACAAACAAAAGGATTGAGAAGATAAGTAATACGGTGAGTACAACTCCGAAAAGCCCGCGCGCTTTGGGACTTACCATAGCCGCACATCCCGATAACTATCAGGGCCACCACGACAGCAAAGCTATTGCAAGATCCAAATCCTTTTTTCCATTTCGGTGAATTCCAACTTTTCTTTGCATGAAAAAAAGGATTGAATTTTGTCGTTTGCACGACAAGTTCAGCAGGAACTAAAGCTTTACTTTATAAGTTGAACAACAATACCGACATTTAATTATGAAACTACTTATTAGCCTCCTTCTATTTTTAAACATAGCAGCAGCAACTTCAGCACAGACCTTAAGCACCGTGAACTATGGAAGTATTTCGGGTGCTGTTGGCAATAGCCAGGGTAGTGTTTCAATTGATTACTTTCATCTTTGGAAACCCGGAGCATCAAAAAAAATAGAAATTGGTTTCGGTGCACGATTTACTTCCTACTTCGGCAATAGCCAATATTACTCCTCTGCTCCCGCTTCCTTAGCAAACGATGTTACAAATACCGATTCCATTTTACTGGTATCCCCAAAGGTTAATGCCCTTAATCTTGCCGTCAATCTGGGTTACAGGCTATTTCCAAAGATTGGATTAGGCTTTAACATTGACGCTTTAGGTTTCACTCTTGGTTCAACGAAAGATGGAACTTACTTGAATGGAACGCAAGGCGGTTCTACTTCAGCTAAACCAACCTCTTTTAATGTTCTGCTGGTAGGTAATAATGACAGGGGCACTTTAAATTCTGAATTTTATGCCCGCTATTTCTTCACTGAAAAATTCGCATTAAAAGTAGCCTATCAGTACGTATTTACCGAGTACACAACTGATACAAAAATCCAACAAACTCCTGAAGCAAACGACCGGTTTAGAAATAAGGCTAGTTTATTTAGTCTTGGAATTACAAAACAGTTATAACATACCATACCATGAAAAAAATAATTTTTGGCGTACTTACCGTTCTTGTATTATGCTGTGGGCCTGAGGATGCCACACCGACAACACCAATTAACGATACGTTTGATCCCACAATGGCTACTTTGTTGCGCCAAGGTAACCTAATGGGCAGCAGTAGCTACACTGTGGGCGGGGTGGCGCAACTATATGATGATACCGGAAAGCTTGTACTACTTTTAGATAACTTTTCATCCAGTAATGGCCCTGACTTACGGGTATATTTAAGTACAACTACTGGCAATACTTCGTTCGTTAACTTAGGAAAACTAAAGTCAACAACTGGGAAGCAGTCCTATGAAATACCTGCCGGTACAGATCTAACGGAATTTAAATTTGTGTTAATCTGGTGCCAGCAATTTTCGGTATTATTTGGAAAATCGGAAACGAATTAAAAATGAGGCAGTTATTTATTGCTTGTATTTTTTTTGCTACGGTAAGTTCGCACGGGCAGACCTACATACCCGCTGCTGATGCAAAAGTAAATTTTAAGATCAAAAATTTTGGCTCAACGGTAGATGGTTCTTTTACCGGACTGACAGGTGCGCTCGAATTTAATGAAAATGATTTTTCAGGCACTAAGTTCAAAGTTTCACTTAACACAAAGTCAATTGATACGGGTATTGGCATGCGGGATAATCATCTACGTAAGTCGGACTATTTTGATGTTAGTCAATTTCCCGTTATTGAGTTTAGTTCTACCAAAGTAGTAAAGGGTAACGCCAGTGAGGGGATTGTAACCGGCAAACTGACTATTAAGAATATTACAAAGGAAATTACGTTTCCCTTCACCTTTGCAATATCCAATGGCAACCCTCGATTTAAAGGAGAATTTAAATTGAACAGACGCGATTATGCGGTAGGCGGAAGTAGTATAAGTTTGGCCGATGAACTAATGGTGATTCTTGATGTAAGCTTTAAGAAACCTTGACGTGAAAGAAAAAAATAAGGTGCCGGTGTGGATTATCTTTTTTATGATGTTGGTATTTTTCAATTTGGCACTGGCACAAGAAAAGATTACTGAAATCCGGTTTGATGGGCTAATCCGAACAAAGACATCATTCCTGCAGCAATACCTTACCAGCAAAATTGGTGAGTCATATGATTCAGCCACACTACAACATGATGCGCAACGGTTACTGAATCTGGGTATATTGGCGGAAGTCAAGACGATTATTAAACGTGATAGGCAAGGTGTTTCAATATTGTTTTCCTGTGTTGAAATGGTTAACACACTTCCCGTGTTTACGCTTGGACGAACCGCAGAAACATTTTGGAGCAGAGTGGGTTTTCAAAGCCTTAACTTTAGTGGTCGTGGTGATAAACTTTTTGCCTATTATCAATACTATGACAGGCATTCGATCTACCTGAACTATTCTACCGACCGAATAGAAAATTCAAAATGGGGGCTTACATCTTCGCTAATAAAATGGGCTACAATAGAACCTCTCAATACGTCAGGCGGCATAATCGAGTTCAATTATACTAATTACACAGGATACCTAAGTGCAGTTAGATATCTTTCTTACAGAGAAACGCTTGATGGCGGCATTGGCATTTTTAGTGAGCGTTTTGAATCACGTGATATATTGACAGATAAATTTCCATCTATTGTTCAAGGTGATAAATTATTGTCAAAAATAATATTTAAAAGCAATCATTTAAACTATAACTCATTTCAGATAACTGGTTTTTACAACCAGTTGAATATCGAATTCATCCATGCGCTGGATGAAGTCAGGAACTTTATCACGGTATTTAATGACTTTCGTTATTTCAAGAATATTGGCAAGCGGTTGAACTGGGCTAATCGCTTGCGAATAGGAATCGCTACCAACGATTCTAACCCCTTTGCTCCGTTCGTGTTAGATAGCTACCTCAACATACGGGGGGTTGGCAATCGTGTAGACAGGGGCACGGGATCGGTGGTGTTTAACTCAGAAATTCGCTATACGTTATTTGATGGAAATAAAATTGCGGGCCAAAGCGTTGGCTTTGTTGATTTTGGTTCGTGGCGCAAGCCTGGTGGAGATTTTAATGATTTTAGTAAAAGCGAAAATATGCGCGCCTTTTCAGGTCTCGGTGTTCGCTTGATCTATAAAAGAGCCTTTGATACAATGTTGCGAATTGATTATGGCTACGGCAATGATAAAAATACTGGTTGGATTATTGGCATTGGACAATATTTTTAGGAATACAAACTACTTATAAATATGAAATTACTATTTATTACTGTAACAGCTATCTTGAAAATGTTTTCAGAACAGGAGCAGGCAGCAACACAAATGCATTAACTACAATGATGTCGATGGCGGCTTTAGACCTGTTCATAGTATATCTGTTTTATTACTTACGATTTAATCATCGTCAACAACATCTTAAACGGACTCAGTGCCTGAAGTGCATGCGGGATATTGGCAGGCAATATGATCATCTCACCTTTTTTAACAACATGGGGCTTGCTGTCAACGGTGATCTCGGCTTCACCATCCACAAGGTAAACGATCGCCTCAAAGGGGGCCGTATGTTCACTCAGACCTTGTCCTTTGTCGAAGGCAAATAGCGTGACAGTGCCAGTCTTTTTTACAATGATGGTCTTACTTACCACTGAATCCTGCTGGTAGGCAATTAGATTTTCGAGGTTGCCGGGTTGGCCGGAGAGAGTATCAGTCACTGATTTTTTTTCGTCTGCCATGGTTTGCTGAATTTATTTGAGTTTATAAATATACGCAGGTATTATAGTTGATCCCCATTTTTTTCCACCGGGTGATAGGGATCAAGCGGAGCCTGTTTAAATCTGGTTATTGTTCCTGTAGTTTTTTATGCATACTTCTTCCTTCTCGAACGATAATCTCAATAATTTCACGGATGTCTGTTTCTGACGTTCTGAAATTCACAATGCATCCTCGCAGGCAATATTTTTCTCCCACCAGGGCGTTGGATAAAAATACCTTACCTCCTTTTTGCAGTTCATTGAGCAACATTTCATTTAACGTGTTTAAATAGGTTTCTTTATCCTTAGGATCTTGCGGATAGTTGGATGGCACATATCGCAAGGTGGCGATGCTCAGGTTTTGTGTAATGGCTTCCAGTTCCGGATGTTTTTCGGCTTCTTCGAAGAGCATTTCTGATAAGGCTATATCTTCCTCAATCATTTTAATGTAGCCGCTTCTTCCGATTTGTTGTAAAACCATCCAGACTTTTAATGCTCTGAACCCACGTGAATTTTGAAATCCGTATTCATAATAATTCAGAGACGGCTCGTCATCAGTTGTGCCAAAGTTATAATAAACCGGATGCGAACTGTAGGTGTCGATCAGATGCTGAGGGTTTTTCACCAACGTGCACCCCACCTCCAGCGGACAGTATAACCACTTGTGTGGATCAAGTGCAATGGAATCCGCATCATGCATGCCTTCGAACATTTCTTTACGTTCAGCAATGGCGGCAGCAGGAATTCCATACGCTCCGTCAATGTGAAACCATAAATCAAACTTTTTACAAATGGCAGCAATGCCAGCAAGGTTATCAACAACGCCTGTACTTACATCTCCGGCAGTGCCCACTACCATAAAAGGTTTTTTGCCATTTTTTAAATCAGATTGAATAGTCTCAGATAAAATTTCATTATTCATTCTATTGTCAGCATCGGTGGGTATCCAACGAATGGATTTGGACCCATGCCCAAATAAAACAACGGCTTTTTCAATCCAGGTATGAGTAGTCTTTGAACAGTAGAGAACCAGTTCGCCAGCAGTTTTTGTCAGGCCATCTTCTTTCAAGTTCTTTGGTGATTTGGCGGTGCGTGCTGCCAGGAAGGCTGTAAAATTTGCCATGTTACCGCCACTCACCAGGATGCCTCCATAACTGGGAGAAACACCAATCAATTCGGCCAACCATTTTATAGTTTGCTTTTCAATAGCGGTAGCCATTGGGCTTAAGATATTGGCACCCACATTGGGATTAACGGCTGCCGCTAATAGATCGGCCAATGCACCAATGGGGGCTGGAGAAGAAGTGATGTATCCTAAAAATTTGGGATGGCCGTTTAGTAAGGAGTGGTTCAGTAATAACTCAGAGGTTCTAGAAAATATTTCAGAAGCAGGAGTGCCACTTTCGGGCAATGAAGCGTTGCCTAATATAGCCTGTATTTGTCCGGGAGTTTCTCCGGTGGTGACAGGCCTTTCGTCTATGGTATCCATAAAATTAGCAACCAGATCGATTAATTGATAACCTATTTTTTTGAACTCTTCTTTGCTTATTTCGATTGGCGTTGCGCGATGTTTTGTCATATTGTTTTTTAATACTGTTTTAGCTTAGGAAGTTAATAAGGAAGCATGATAGAGAGATGCACAAATCTGCATGCGATATGTATGTTTTACTTCTCACGATTTAATCATCGTCAATAACGTCTATCATTGTTTTTTTTGGTCTGCCATAATTTTCTGTATTTATAATAGTAGCTGAAAATTATTTTTCACTCAACATTATACCCATATCAATGGATAGAGTAGGATTTTCATTGCGAATGGAATCAACTGCCTGTTGCGTTACTTTTGTTTTCCACAGATAGATTCTTTTTAATTGGTGGCGACCTGCCAATAATTTCAATCCTTTATCGCTCACTTCCGTAGCGTGAAGATTTAACGATTCGAGGTGTTCAAAATTTCCTAGCTCGGCTATGCCGGCATCGGTGATCGTATTATTGTCCAGAGTAAGACGGGTGAGATTGATGAACTGCGTCAATGTGCTGATCCAGTTATCCTTGAGACCGGTTTTCCCCAGATCTAACCATGTGATTTGTTCTTTGATGGCTAACAAGGCTTCGAGCTTTTCACGTGTCAATGTATCCATGGCAACCACTTCAAGAAAGTTATTATCTACGGCAAGCGTTTGTATTTTGTATCCTTGCGCACGCAGTGAGTCTAAAACATCATCAGATGCAGGAGTCACTTTTTCTTTTTCAATGAAGGATTTCCGCTTAGTTGAAAGCGAATATCCCTGTTGAATAAGCACCTGAATTTCCTCCGGAATACTTTCATCAGTAATCGTAAGTTCAAAGGACATTCCACTGCTGATCCAATAATTGAGCAACGCTATTTCAGTGTATGACATAGGCGCACCTTTGGGCGGCATAAATTTTTTGCTCACGGGATCAAGACAAACCCGTTTGAAGAGTTCACTGTTTTGAGGAGAACCTTTTTCCAACACCTCCCCATTTTCACCACCTTTTAACAATCCCTCGCGGGTGGTCAACAATAGTCCACCCTTCATTTTACTTTCATTATGACACGAGGCGCATTTTTTGTTCAGAACGGGTTCGATGATGTGCTCAAAGAGCAAGGTGGAGTCGGGATCGGAAGGAAATGCCAATCCTTCAGCTGCAGCCGGGTCTCCTGCATTAAATACGGTTTGTATGAAAGCGGGAGCATGTGTGAAGAGGTATTGATCGCCATGGGTGAGATTTCCACCCAGGTGCCCGGTTATTGAAATAAGCAAAAGCAACAAAGCCATTACCCATCCCAAATTTCTTTTTTGGTTGATCATACGCTGCTGCGCATCATCTGGTGAAAGCAATGGTGTGTGATCTTTCTTGCCACTCTTTTTCCATGTGATGCTGCTGATCCATAACCAGCTCGTGATGGAGATGACGGCAACCGATATACCCAACCATTGATGCCAGGCCAGCGTATCTTCCTGATATCCACCTTCGGTCGATAATAACCATCCTAATACAGCAGCGACCACGGAACTTACCGCTCCAAAGAAAAGAATGATGGGCAGCGCCCGCTGTAGAAAAGAATACTTTTTGAAAAAGGATAGAGCAAAGAGAATTGCCGCCAGCAACAAAAAGCCAATGGGCAAGTGGACAGCAAGAGGATGGAAACGACCAAAAAATAATGCTGTATCGCCTTGCAAAAGAATGCCCATAGTAGTTGAATTGTATCGATCAAGGTAGCATTTAAATTGTAATATTTAGCTAAGGGAGTTACATTGATACTCCCATATCACCAATCAAAATTTTATGAGCTTGTCCCCTGCAACATTCAAATTTATTTTTCCATTAATTGCGATATCCATTGTGTTTACTGCCTGCGAAAAGGATGCTGGTAAGACTAAACCTACTGAGGAAAGCACTGAAAGTTCCTTTCTATGGGTGGATGAAACAGAAAAATATTTGCCCGTTACAGGGGAGTGGACCAATCGGGTAGAGGTAGCCGATATCAACGATGATGGATTATTGGATTTATTATTTGCGAATGGTGGTGATTATTCTGAACCGGGGGTATTGGAATCAAGTCGCATATTTATTAATCAAGGTCCGGACTCCCTGTTTCGTGAAGTGACCAATGAGATATTTGGTCAGGATAAATTTTATGCACGCGTAATTAAAGTGCGTGATCTGAATCACGACCAGATTCCCGATATGCTAATAGGCACAACATTTCAAACCCAAAGTGAATTGTACATGGGCACTGGTAAGGGGATGTTTCAAAAAGTAACGGCCTCTCAATTGCCAAAGTCAGCAGCAAGCATCGGTGATTTAGAATTTGGCGATGTTGATGACGATGGTGATCTGGATATTGTGCTTGCTGATTGGGGACCCGGATCTAATATGGAAAATGGTGGAGGACTCACTCGTCTATGGCTGAATGATGGCAAAGGTTATTTCACCGATGTAACCGCTACCCAAATGCCGGATGTGCCCATTCAATTTTCATGGGATGTAGAGTTTCTCGATTTCGATAATGATTTTGATCTTGATATCGCAGTATCCTGTAAACGATGTGGCACAAGCAGAACATTTGTTAATAATGGTAAAGGTGTTTTTAAAAATGAGCGAATGCTGCCTGCCTATACCAATAATTATGAGTTTGAAGTGATGGATGTAAATAAAGATGGATTTCTGGACTTGGTTACGGTGAATGATGGTGAAATCGTAAATCAACAATCATGGTCGCGCAGAGAACATATTTTTCTGAACGATAGTGCAAAACAATTTATTGATGCTACGCCCACACATTGGCCCGATAGTGAAAACAGTGGGGAAGATGACAACAACATTGTTTTTCTGGATTTCGATTCAGACGGAGATCCGGATTTTTTACTTAGCTCACTCACCGGAGAAGATCGATTGTTGGTGAATGATGGCTCTGGAAAATTTAACATGCAACAACCGGTGCTGAGTGGTTCTCCAACACCACATACCCTTTCGATGGTGCTCGGTGATATTAATAACGACAAAAAAATGGATATCATTATGGGGCAGGGTGAGGGCACGGAAATTATTGAAGAGCGAATTTTTATTGGGAGTCAGATAAAAGCTGATGAATCCCTTCCCATCATTTCACATCATCGTCTGGAAGAATTGTCGCCTGGTATTTTTACGGTGATGGCTCGCATCCATGATAACAAGAGCCCCAATATGCCGCAAGATTGGGAGTCGGTCGTGTTGATTGTTAACGATCAGGCCGTTCCCTTAAACTGGTATGGTGAAAATTTATGGAAGGCAACCGTTCAGAATAAAAAGAAAAGTGATCGTTGGCAGATCTGTGCTACGGATTATGCAGGCAACAAGAAGTGCCTATCAATAAAATCAAATTGAGTTTTGAATCCTAGCTAAGAATACCCTTAACCAGCGAACCATGAACATCAGTCAGTCTGAATCTTCTTCCCTGGTATTTGTAGTTTAACCGTTCATGATCGAGTCCCATCAGGTGAAGCAGTGTGGCATTGAGGTCATGCACGTGCACAGGATTCTCAGTAACATGATATCCGAAGTCATCGGTCTTGCCATAGGTTAAGCCTTTTTTAACTCCTGCCCCAGCGAGTAACATCGTGTATGCATCCGGATGATGGTCGCGACCAAAATTATCTGCGGTAAGCTGACCTTCAGAAAAACTGGTACGACCAAACTCACCACCCCAAATTACCAATGTATCTTCCAGCAAACCTCGTTGCTTAAGATCCATGATCAAGGCAGCACTTGCCTGATCCGTTTCTTTCGCGCGTTTAGTAATCTGTTTGGGCAAGTTGTTGTGATGATCCCAACCACCATGATACACCTGAATAAATTTCACACCACGTTCGGCCAACCTTCGCGCAAGCAGACAGTTGCTGGCAAAGGTGCCGGGCTTTTTGCTATCAGGGCCGTATTCTTTATAGATATAATCGGGTTCGCCTTCTGTGTTAACCACCTCAGGCACGGATGTCTGCATGCGGAACGCCATCTCGTATTGCGCCATCTTTGCTTTGATGCTCGGATCATCCCAAAATTCATGAGCGCCCGATTGCATTTTTTGTAAGTAGTCGAGTTGCTCTCTTCGTGCCTGCTCAGTAACACCCGGAGGATTGGTGAGATACAACACAGGATCTTTGCCTCCGCGAAAGCGCACGCCCTGATGTTCGGCTGGTAGGAATGCGCTGGAGAATAATCCGGAGAATCCACCTTCAAGCCCTTCTGTTTTCAATACAATAAACGCAGGGAGGTTTTCATTATCAGAACCTAATCCATAACTGATCCACGATCCAAATGATGGACGACCGGGAAGTTCTGAGCCGGTGTTGGTAAACATTTGAGCCGGCTCGTGTTGTACTGATTCGGTGTGCATGGATTGTACTTTACATAACTCGTCTGTGATCTTCGACAGGTGAGGCATCAGATCACTCATCCACATACCGCTATTGTTGTGTTGTTTGAAGTTATAACGTGTGCCAACAAGCGGTAATGAGTTTTGAGAGGCTGCAGTGCCAGTAATACGATCGCCCAATACACTGGAAGGTAAGTCCTGTCCATTCATTTTGATGAGCAGCGGCTTGTAGTCGAATAAATCCAACTGTGACGGGGCGCCTGCCATGTATAAATAAATAATCCGTTTTGCTTTGGGAACAAAGTGCGGACTGTTGAGGAGCGAATTGCCTGATGCGAATAATGAAGTTGGATTTAGCAGCGATGCTAACGATACCGCTCCAAGACCCAGCGAAGTTTTAGTTAAAAACTCTCTGCGCGTTAATGGTGTGTGATGGTGATCGTGTCCCATAATTATCGTTTCATATAGGTTTCGTCATAATTAAAAATGGTGTTAGCCACAAGGGTCAACGCAGCGGCCTTCGTTTTATCCAAATGAAGATCGCGTGGGAGTTCGCCTACCGAAAGTAAAGAATCGGCCAGATTCGGATTTTTTTGGAAATGATTGAAGGCACTTTGATAATGTTCTTTTAAGGTAGTCAACAATTGTTGATCAGGGGTAACCCCGGTGGACAAACGAAATCCCAGGGTGATCTGGTCATCGAGCTTGTCTTTCTCTTTCAGCATTCTTTCTGACAGATAGCGTGAGGCTTCTACAAATTGAGGATCGTTGAGTAAGTTAAGAGCTTGCAAAGGAGTGTTTGTATTCACTCTGCGTGTGATGCAGATCTCACGATTGCCAGCATCGAAATTTGTTAGGAATGGTGCCGGAGAAAAACGTCTTGTGAATGTATACAGACTTCTTCTATGAAGATTCACACCCGTGTCCTGTTTGTATTTATATAGCTTATAGGAAAAAAATCCTAACTCTTCCCAAAGTCCGTCCGGTTGATAGGGCTTTACACTGGGGCCACCCATTTTTCTTTGCAGAATGCCACTCGCTGCGAGCGCATTATCCCTGATGATCTCAGCTTGCCAGCGATAACTGCTGCTGCGTGCATAATAGCGGTTATCCGGATCAGCTTCATACTTTACGGGATCTGCATAAGAAGATTGCTTATAGGTTGCTGACATCACCATTAACTTCAGCATGCTTCGTACATCCCAACCACTTTCCATAAATTCTGCAGCGAGCCAATCTAATAATTCAGGATGCGTGGGTAGTTCACCCTGTATGCCAAAGTCTCCGGTGGTTTTTACAATGCCGGTACCAAAAATCATTTGCCAGTAGCGGTTGATGGTTACGCGTGAGGTGAGTGGATTCTCTTTGTTGACGAGCCACTTCGCCAGGCCGAGTCTGTTTTTTGGATACTCGGAGGGGAAAGGTAAAATATTTTCAGGTGTACTACTTTCAACTTTTTCAGAATGCACATTATAGACACCTCTGCCAAGCAAATAGGTTTGACGAGGCGTTGGCATATCTTCCATCACCATGATCTCTGTGGTATTATTCATGATCTCTGCCTTTGCTTTGCGCAGGGCTTTGAGTTCGTTTTCAGCATCGATCGCATTTTTACTTTTTGAGCGATGGTGCTCAGCTAATAGTGTCGGTGGAATAGGATTCATTTCATATTCACCCAACTGTGCCATTTCGAGTTGGGTAAGATGACGGTCGAATAATCGTACTTCATCCATAGATCCTTCATAAATGCCGGGATCACCCGTCCACAACTCATATCCTCTACCCAATCGTAAAGAAAGCGTATCCGGCTTTGCGGTATATTGTTGAATTGGTTTTATGGATCGTGCGAGACGATCAGAAATTATACGTGTCAACTGCTTCTTACCGTTCACATACATAGAAATACCACTTGCTTTTTGATTGCCACTATAGGTAAATCCAACTTGCGTCCACTGGTCAAAAGGTATTTTTTCTTCTGAAATCAATTCAAGGAAGTCATCGGGCAGGCGGTGAATAAGTCGCAGCCTTAAATGATTTGTAGTGTCAAGAGCAAAATCCCAACCACGATACTGTGCACTATATGTGTTACTATTGCCCATGACCGTTTTCATGTGTGGCTTACCGACTTTCTTTGGGTTAATCCAAATGCTTGCGCTAAACGGTTCGTAGTGTTCGATCCATCCTCCTTTATTTAGGCTTACATAATCATAGTCGTCATCGAAATAAAGCCCATTGCCCTGTTTACCACTTACTATTGATACGCCAAGGGTAGCCTCTGATACTTTATTATTATCTACGATAAATACTTCTTCATACTCAATTTCTTTTTTCTTTTTCTCTTCTCCTTTTTTGTCTTTCTCTTTTCCCTTTTTCTTCAACTTCTCTTTCTTTTCCTGCTCCTTCGTATCTTCCGGAAAGGGATCGAAGACTTTCTTTTTACGTTTAATCTTTTCCAGTTTCTCGAACGAATAATAGCCAATCTCGTTTTCAATTTTTCCTGGATTATCTAAACTGTTCACGTAATTTTTTATAAGCACTACCTCGGGTTTGGTAAGAATTGCATCATTGGTATCTATTAATTTATTGAGCGAGTCGATATTTTCCAGTTGATGATCTTCAAACAAGATCATAGTAGGAGCTCGGTTGACATCCGTTGGCCCTAACCCTAATTCATCAACATTGTTGAAAAATCCGGAGAGCTGGTAAAAATCTTTTTGACTGATCGGATCGAACTTATGATCATGACATCGGGCACAACCAATAGTTAACCCCAGAAAGGCGGTTCCTGTGGTGGCGGTTCTTTCAGCAACATACTCAATACGGTACTCTTCGCTGATTGATCCCATTGAAGCTTCCATTGGATTGAGTCGGTAGAATGCTGTTGCGAGTTTATCTTCTTTCAAGCCATCAGGCAATAAATCGCCTGCCACCTGCTTTGTTATGAAATCATTGAACGGCATATTTTTTTTGAAGGACACTACCACCCAATCCCGGAAGGGCCACATGTCGCGATAGCCATCAAAAGAAACACCGTGCGAATCGGCATAGCGTGCGATATCCAACCACTCCATAGCGAGACGTTCGGCATGGGCTTCCGTTTTTAGTAACCGATCCACTACTTTCTCATAGGCAGCGGGTGATTTATCATTTAGAAACGCATCGATTTCTTCAATGGTGGGAGGCAAGCCCGTCAAGTCAAGCGTCACTCTTCTTAGTAATCGTTCTTTATCTGCTACCGTGTTAGGGGATAGTCCTCGGCCTCTAAGTTCAGCTTGAATGAAATGGTCGATTGGATTATTCGCTATCCAATCCTTTTGGGTTTCAGGCACCTCGGGTTTTTCAACCTTTAGAAAAGACCAGTGTGGTTTCCATTCGGACCCTTGTTCAATCCATTTGGTGATGAAGGCAATCTCCAATGCAGAAAGAGACAAATTCGAAGAAGGTGGAGGCATCTTATAGTCAGGATTATCACTGATGATACGGTGAAAGACCTCACTTTTCTCGGGCTTACCTTTTACAAAGGCAACGTTGCCGGTAGCAAGTTTTGCAAAGGCTTCTTCTTCAATATCAAGTCGTAGATTTCCTTTTCTCGAATTTACGTCAGGGCCATGGCATGCATAGCAACGATCTGCCAGGATGGGTTTGATATGAAAATTATAATCTACTTTTTCGGGCAACGAAGCATATGCTACTTTTACAGGATCGGGCAATGAAGGATTGCACCCAGCGAACACCCACGCGAATAAAATACAAATAGATTGCACGCAGAATGTTTGTAGATGCTTCGCGTAACAGTGATTTGTCATCATGTGGGGTATTGAAATTTGATCAATATACCATTTACTCAGGTGGAGTCAAAATTTCTATGGGGCTACTTACAGAACAGATATGTAGGAAGTAAGTTTCAAAATGGGATAGAATCCCTAACCAATTTCAATTGCGTATAAGAGAAGTTCTTCATGATTATTCGGAAACTGGATTCGTTTCATAAATGTTAATCCGATTTTATCCAGAATTTTTATTGATCTCACGTTTTCAGGAACTGTAATGGCGAAGATAGTCGCCAATTTCAGTTGGACAGTTGCATACTGCAACACGGCATGGGCCATTTCAAATGCATAACCGTTTCCGGTAAACGCTGGCAGCAACGCATAACCGATATCAGGATGTTCTAACGTGTCGCGCTTTAGGATGCCACACATCCCAATATTTCTATTACCCTCTTTTGTTTCCACCATCAATAAGCCAAATCCATTGTCATGGTAACTTTTTATGGGACCATTCTCCAGGTAGCTGATGGCTTGTTCTTCTGTTTTTATGTTACGGTCACCAATGTATTTTATCCACCCGGCACTATTGACCAATTCAATAATGAATGCAGTATCATCCCGTGTAAGTTTTCTCAGTCTTAATCGTTCGGTTTCTAAGATGTACTTCATGTTAGAAAGGAGTGAGTATTTAAATCTCAATCGCCCTGCCTCCTTGCCACATCAGTCCAAACTGCGCACCGTATTTTTTCACCCAATCGCGGTCGGTAGCGTAATCGAATAATTCAATCAATCCCTTGGCGTGGAGTTGGTGTAGTTGCGCATCAGACAAACCGTTCACGCTGATGTAACCACCATCGGCAAAATGAAATTTGATTCCAGCAGTTGCATTTCCTTTTTCGAGCCAGGCTTTCAGTTTCTTCAGGCGGTCGTTGATTTCCTCATTTAATTCAATGGCTTCCTTCAACGTGGCTTCAATGTCTTTGATGTTGCCATCGTTGTTGAAGTCATCACCTCTCAATGTGCGCACCGGGTTGATGTGAATCTCTCCGGCATAACGGTTCACCATGTCTATTTAAATTAATGTGAATGTAAATGTAAATATAAAGAACTCTCAAATAGTATCTGGATATTGTCTGAGGAAGCCTGTGTGTATTCTTCGTGTGCTCTGTGGTAAAAAAATACAATTACCACGGAGAGCACAGAGATTACAGAGAATTATTTCTCCTTTAATTCAATATCCAACTGTTGAATCAATGCTTCCTTCTCAGGTGTGAGTGTGAAGAAGATCAACACGTTCTTTTTCTCACCTTCCAGCACAAAACTTCCCCGCAGTTGATTTTCGGGTTCAAGCGCTTTTACAATTTTAATGGCACCCGCTTCTTCAAATATTTTTCTTGTTGCTTCTCTTCTTCTCTCCAGCGACTCATCCGGAAAGAAATTCTCAGCAAAGATGCTGGTTTGCTCTTCTTTCCATTCTGGCAATAGTTTAACAATCTCTTCTTTGCGCTGATTCAAAATTTCGGAAGGCAAAAGAACCCGTGGTTTCAACCCGGCCATCGCGATCAACGTATCTAAAGCAATTGCATTGGGCATGCCCGGGGCTCCATAGGTGTGATTGCTGAATGACACAATACCAACACCATAATCCGGATAGATACGCCACTCGCTACCAAATCCCGGCAGTCCACCGCTGTGTGAAATACGCACCAGGCCTTTACAATCTTTTCGCCAGCCTAGTCCGTAGCCATAGCCCACTGCCACCGGACAAACTTCTCGGGTTCGGTTTTTTGCATCGGCAAACAAATTGTTGAAACGCCATGGCTGATGCATTTCACGTATAGAACTTCTGCGCACGGGTCCATGATCTGTTTCATTGCGCGCAGGCCAAGCAGCAAGGTGCAAGGCTACATATTTACTAAAGTCTTCGATGGAACAAATCATTCCGCCCATAGCGCCATACGATCCATCGTGCAGCAGTGGAATTTCTGTCCATGAGTTATCAATCCATTGATAGCCCACTGCGAGTTGTTCTTTCGGCACTTCATCGTATTCCCACTTGGAATCCTTCATGCCAATGGGATTCATAATATTTTCTGTAATATATTTTTGATAGGGTGTGCCTGAAATGTTGGTGATGATTTTTCCCAGCAAGGCAAAGCCGAGGTTGCTGTACTCGAAAGTAACCCCGGGCACATTGGAAAATGAAATTCCTTCGCTGATCTGTTTTAATAATTCTTCATCAGTGTCATCGAGTTGGCGATCGCCCCACGGGTTGTCTTCCGGAAATCCGGCCGACATGGTGAGCAGGTTTTGTATGGTAATAGCGGGAGCATCTTCCGTCAACGCACCGGCTTGATTCATTTCAGGAATATATTTCGAAACCGGATCCGTTAAGCTCAGTTTTCCTTCATCTCTTAGTTTTAGAATCGCCATGGCAGTAAAGCTTTTACTCATGGATGCAATTCGGAATAGACTTTTTGTTGTGGCGGGTGTATTGTTTGCAATATTGGCTGTGCCAACGCTGCCAGCGTACACTAATTGTCCTCCCGCAATCACACCGAAACTGATGGCAGGAAAATGATTTTTCTCCGCGTAGTCGCGATAAAGTTTTTCAATCACAGGAAAAGCCTTTTGCATGTTGCTGAAGGTAGTGGAGTCGGCAAAGTGGGGAATGGAATAGTGCTGAACAGAGTTCGTGTTAACGGCTATTTCTGGTTTCTTTTCATTACAACCGATCAGTGTGACGATGAGCAGGGGTAGCAGGTATTTCATTTTGATGGGATTATAATCAGAAAGGTAGGGAATCTCAGGGAGGCCCCAAAGAGACCAACTTCTTTGATACTAACCGGATGGAATAGTAAATTTGAACACATGAATCATACTAACCGTGCCATCGCCCTCGCCTGGTTTGAAGCCTTTAATGCGCACAAACTTGAGGACCTTCTTCACTTGTATCATGACGATGCCGAGCATTACAGTCCCAAGTTGAAACTTCGACATCCGGAAACAAAAGGGTTGATAAAAGGAAAAGAAGCGCTGCGCACGTGGTGGCGCGATGCGTTTGATCGCTTGCCTTCGTTGCGGTATGAAGTGATGTCACTCACAGCCAATGATGCGCGTGTGTTTATGGAGTATAGGAGACATGTTGAAGGAGAGGAGGGCTTACTCGTGGCCGAAGTGCTGGAAATACGGGACAAGAAAATCATCGCCTCGCGAGTGTATCATGGATGACGTTCATTATATTAAATTTGTAAATTCATCGATCACAATTGATTATCTGTTTATCGCCTATCACTGCTAACCTATCAGGTAAGTTCATTCTTCTTCTTTCAGTTTTAATTTTTTCGTGTAATGGGAAGAGAGAATCTACCGATTAGTTCTTCAGGATTTTATCCGTTCTATATCCACCTTTACTTGTAACGCCTGATTTCCAGAACTAAGAACAATTCCCTTAATCGGAGCGACATCATAGTAATCTCGTCTATAGGCAACGGTGATATGTTGATAGGAGGGCATAAGACAATTGGTAGGATCAAACTCAACCCAAACTATATCCGGAAAATATGCGGACACCCAGGCGTGTGAAGCATCTGAACCTACCAGCTTTTCTTTTCCTGGTGGCGGCATTGTTTCGAGATAGCCGCTTACATATCGTGCTGGCAATCCAATGTTTCGCAGGTAGGTAATCATAAGATGGACTAAGTCCTGGCAAACACATTTGCGTGATTAAAGTACGGATTCAACCGGAATATTTACGGTAGTAAAGACAGGCTTACACTGGATGACATTCAAAAATAAGTAGGAACGATATAACTTTTAACTATAAGTGTGTAATCGTTATCAACTGCGTTATTATGACCTTCGCAGTAATCAATCGTGCTGCTTGCAAAGAGTTGGTATGGTTTACGATTTGACACAAATTTTAACAAACAAAAGGCTATGGAAACTAAAATGAAATTGATCTCAAAAAATATCTTGTTCATGATACTACTGCTATTTTTATTTACCTCATGCTCGAAAAAAATTACTTTTTTAAACTCTGCTGTTGTGCCTGCTGCGGAAGGCACAGTTACTATTAAGCAGGATAATAATAATAATTACAACATCGATTTGAAAGTTAATCAATTGGCTGATCCTGGCAGACTCACTCCACCTAAAGCAGCCTATGTGGTATGGATGGAGACAAGCGAAAATGGCATACAGAACATTGGCCAGCTAAAAACAAACAAAACGGGTTTTTCAAGAATGTTAACCAGTTCCTTAAAGACGGTGACACCGCATAAGCCAACCATGTTTTTTATTACAGCCGAAGATGATGCTACGGGAAATTACCCAGGAATGACCGTAGTGCTTAAAACAGCTACCATTATAAATTAGCAGTTCAACTACAAGTAGCAAAAAAATTTTATGACAAAAGTATGATTTTTCGGTGCCACAGGCAGCGTAAAAGTCAAACCCGCGGGGCCTAACTACTTTTTTTTCTCATCCCTTGCACTCCGGCATTCCCTTCGTAAATTGGATTCTTTAAATTTTCGAATCATGAATTTACAAGGCGATGCAAAAGAGAAAATGACCTACGATGCCATTGTGGTGGGATCGGGCATCAGTGGCGGATGGGCTGCTAAAGAACTTTGCGAAAAAGGGTTGAAGGTGCTGCTGCTCGACCGGGGCCGCAATGTAGAACACATCAAAGATTATCCTACCACCAGCAAGAATCCCTGGGAGTTGCCGCATCGCAATCGCCTTACCCTGTCAGCCTATGACGAAAGTCCCATTCAACGCAAAGTGGAATATGCCTTCAATGAATATTCAGGACATTTTTTTATTAAAGACACTGATCATCCCTACAATCAAAAGAAACCCTTCGACTGGGTGCGCGGCTACCAGATAGGAGGCAAGTCATTATTGTGGGCACGTTGGGTACAGCGCTGGAGCGATCTGGATTTTGAGGCCAATGCAAAAGATGGCATCGGTGTAGATTGGCCGATTCGGTACAAGGACATCGCGCCTTGGTACAGTTATGTGGAGAAGTTTGTAGGTGTGAGTGGAAGTAAAGAAGGCATACCACATTTGCCGGATGGAGAATTTCTTCCGCCTATGGAAATGAATTGTGTGGAGCAACACTTCATGAATCAACTAAAAAAATCGCATCCTGATCGTTATTATATTATCAGTCGCACGGCCAATCTTTCGCAGGCACAAGATGTTCACAAGAAAATAGGAAGGAATAATTGTCAACATCGCAATCAATGTCAGACTGGCTGCCCGTTTGGCGGATACTTCAGCAGTAATTCATCCACGCTACCAGCTGCATTGGCGACAGGCAATCTTACCATTAGACCCTTTTCGGTTGTTCATTCTGTTATTTACGATGAAGCGAAGGGCAAAGCAACAGGTGTGCGTGTAATTGATACGAACTCGAAGGAGATGGTGGAGTTCTATTCGAAGATTGTATTCCTCAATGCGGCCACACTTAACACAACCTTGGTTTTATTGAACTCCACCTCCAATCGTTTCCCTACGGGATTGGGCAACGACAGCGATACGTTGGGTCGTCATCTCATGGATCATAATTATCGCGGACGTGCCACTGCAATGGTAGATGGCTTTGAAGATATGTATTATTATGGTCGCAGACCAACCGGAACATATTTAGCACGCTTCCGTAACGTAGCCAACGACAAGCAAAAAGATTTCGTGCGTGGCTATGCGTATTCGTGTGGCGCTTCACGCGGAGGATGGGGTAGAGGTGTGGACGAGGAAACCATTGGAGCTGAATTGAAAAATGAATTGGCGACTCCGGGCCCGTGGAGTTTTGGCATGACTGCAATGGGAGAGATGCTACCCCATCCTGATAATCGTGTATCGCTGGACAAAGAGAAGAAAGATCAATGGGGCATACCTTTGTTGAATATTGATTGTAAATGGCGCGACAATGAAGATGCGATGACGAAGGATGCGGTGAATGCAGCTGCTGAGATGATGGAGGCAGCCGGTTTTAAAAATGTGCAAGCGTACGACAATCACCAGGCACCGGGCCTTGCTATTCATGAAATGGGTACTTGCCGCATGGGCCGCGATCCAAAGACGTCTATGCTCAATGCATGGAATCAGTTGCATGCCGTGAAGAATGTGTTTGTTACGGATGGGGCCAGCATGACTTCCACCGCTTGTCAGAATCCATCGATCACGTACATGGCACTGACGGCACGGGCTGCGGATTATGCAGTGAGTGAGATGAAGAAGAGGAATTTGTGAGGGGATAAGGATATATAGAATATGGGTGTCTTATAAGAAAATAAAAAAACCGGAAGACGGCCCCAATAAGACATAGAAGAAATGGAAAAACTAAAAATCGCAACCGCACAATTTGAAAACCGAAGTGGTGATAAGGCCTATAACCTTTCTGTGATTGACCATCTATCCAGCAAGGCTGCTTCGGAAGGCACTGAGGTAATTTCCTTCCACGAGTGTTCAATTACCGGTTATTCGTTTGCAAGAAATCTGTCGAAGAAACAGATGCTTGACCTGGCAGAGTTGATTCCGGAAGGAGAAAGTATTGTGGCACTAACAGCGATAGCCAGAAAAAATAATATTACTATCCTGGCTGGCCTTTTTGAAAAGGATGCAGACAACAATTTATTCAAAGCGTACGTGTGCGTTGATAAAAATGGATTGATTGCGAAGTACAGGAAGCTGCATCCGTTCATTAATCCGCACCTCACACCGGGCAATCAATATTGTGTCTTTGACCTGCACGGATGGAAGTGTGGCATATTGATTTGTTATGACAACAACATCATCGAGAATGTGAGGGCCACCAAACTGCTGGGAGCAGATATTATTTTTATGCCTCACGTTACCATGTGCACGCCTTCCAGCCGGCCGGGTGCGGGGTTTGTCGATCCGAAACTCTGGGAGAATCGCGAGCAGGAGCCCACTTCGTTGAGAATAGAATTTGATGGCATGAAAGGACGTGACTGGTTAATGAAATGGTTGCCGGCACGTGCCTATGATAATGCCGTGTATGTAGTTTTCGCTAACCCGATTGGCATGGATGATGATCAACTGAAAAATGGTTGCTCCATGATTATCGATCCGTTTGGCGATGTGATTGCGGAATGCAGAACATTGGGTGATGATATTGTTTCCGCAATTGCAATACCAGAGAAACTTACCCAGGCAGGTGGCTATCGTTATATAAAAGCTCGAAGACCAGACCTGTATCGTGACATCATCGGGCGGGCGCACACACCAGAACAAAAAGTTATTTGGATGAATGAGCAGAAGGACCAGCAAGAAAATCAGTTATGAGAAAGACCTTTTTTATTTTATTCGTTACGCTATTCCTGAGTGGAACAGCGCAGGTGCCTGTCTTGGCCCAGGCAGCTAAGAAAAATTCCAAGAGAGAAACTATTACATTGTTTAATGGTTCCAACCTCGATGGGTGGTACACGTTTCTTCAGCATCGTGGTCGTGATAACGATCCTAAAAAAGTTTTTACGGTGACCGATGGCATGATCAGAATTTCGGGTGAGGAATGGGGCTGCATCACCACGCAGGCTGAATATGAAGATTATAAAATTCATTTAGAATTTAAGTGGGGAGGAAAAACCTTTGTGCCCCGGTTAGACAATACCCGCGACTCGGGTTTGCTGCTGCATTCGCAAGGAGAAGATGGAGGTTCAGAGGGAATATGGATGCACTCCATCGAATGCCAGATCATTGAAGGTGGCACCGGAGATTTTATTATCGTGGGCGATGGCAGTGATCAGTTCCAGATCACCAGTACCGTGGGCGCAGATAAACAAGAAGATTCTTTTAGATACGATCCGAAAGGACATGAGCAAACGATTAAACAGGGCCGTCTCAATTGGTTAGCGCGCGATCCGGAGTGGAAAGATGGGATTGGCTTTCGGGGTAAAAAAGATGTCGAGACACCCGTAGGAGAGTGGAACACACTCGAGTGCCTGGTGGTGGATGGAGAGATCGACATTTTTCTCAATGGGGTTCTGGTAAACAGGGCCACCCAGGTGAAGCCGGACAAAGGCCGCATTCAGATACAATCGGAAGGAGCGGAGATTTTTTTCAGGCGGGTTGAGCTAACCCCTTTGCCATTGGGATACTGAACTAGCCTTTTAGCGAATGGGATGTTATCTATGCGTCATTACCCAACTCACAGTGTGTGGCAAAGGCTTGCCCAGTGAATGCGATCAAAGTGGTTTCGTAAATGATTTTTTAATCATCTCCGCTTATTTAATCAGCTATTTTATAAAGTTGTTATACAAACTATTCAGGGTTGTTCTCAATACATCGTGGATACCATTTGTGTAGGTGCCGTTGCATCCGTTGGTGATTACTACGATTCCAAATTTTTCTTTGGGATGAAAGAACATGGCGCTGTAAAGACCATAGGCGGAACCCGTATGCCCCGTCATCATTTTGCCGGGAATTAAATCATCGAGGTTGCTGATGGCTAATCCATATCCTTCTTCATTGGCTATCGCGGTCTGCATTACGGCCGAACTCTTTTTCGAAATGATCTGAACGCCTTTGTAGGTGCCGCCATTCATATGCATGGTCATGTATTTGGCCAGATCAGTGGCGGAGATTTTCATTCCACCGGTGGGTGAAAAGATGGGAGTGCTATAACCCATTACGTAGTTAGCGATCTCTTCTCTCCGGGGTGCGTAAGCGGCTGATGATGCCGTAAAACTTTGTGCTGCCGAATCATAGGTATAGAGCGTAGCAAACCGATTGTTATCTAACGAATCCACACAGTAGCCTCCGTATAATTTCAATGGATCTAAGATGTGGTGTTTCACATACTGATCAAAACGTTCTCCGGATATTTTTTCAATGACCGTTCCCACCATATTGTAATTGAGGTTGCAGTATTGGTATCCTTTGCCGGGCTCATAATCATTATAGCATTTTGCCCAGTCCGCATTTTTATCAGGATCGATCACATTCAGATTGAAATAGCCCTGGCTGTCATTAATACTGGAAGTATGTGACATCACCATTTTAAGTGTGATGATGGTGTTGGGATATTTCGGATTCCTGATTTTGAAACCAACCAGTTTGCTGAAGTCATCAGTCAGCGATAATTTTTTAGCCTCAGCCAGTTGCATGATCGATGTGGCCGAGAATGATTTTGATATCGATGCGATCCTGAAAATATTCTGATTGGTGAGGGGCGTGTTGCTTTCGATGTCTTTCAACCCGAATGAGTTCGTATAAATGATTTCGCCTTTCTTCACAACGGCCACGGAAAGCCCCACTACCTTGAGTTGTTTCATGATGGCTTGCAGATCCTGTTCGGCTTTTTCTGCCTGACCGAAACTTTGAGCGAAAAGGGAGACAATGAAGAGCAGAGTGATGTAATAGCGGAGGAAGTTAAATAGGTTCATAGCTAAGCGTATCCTGGATTGTTAAGAAGGTTCAATGTATGAATTTTATTGTTCACGCTGTGTGGTGGTCTCGGGCTATTCAAAAAATACCGGTGCTATTCTGACTCAACTTTTTAAAGTAATGATGAGTATATTTTACCTAATTGAGGTTAAGACCTAATGTTAGTCCAAACCAAGGTCTATTTTGATACACCCATACATTTTTATCTCTGTCTGTTAAATAGTCCCAACCTACCCCCAACCCAACGGTAAGAGAGTTAAGGCCAACCATAGCTGCAAAACCCCTTGATAGGACAACTCCATCATATTCGTCTGTAATTTGGTTCGCTGTTGTCCACGGATTAACTGCCGTTGATCCAATTCCTCCAAATAATCCTACTGTCACCCCACTGTGTATAAAGGATTTTTTTTGGCCGGCCGGAGTTCTTTCGAAATCTATTTTAAATCTGTCAACTCTGTAACCCAAATACACATTCCCATTAAAGTTGGTGTTTAATTGACGCGGGATCATTGAGCCTTGTGGGCGATACTTAAAGAGAATCGTCATCACATCAATATCAAAGCTGTTACTTCTGAAATATTCGTCCTTAGACGGTACTATTGAAAATGATGGTTCACCACTTATCGGATAGACTTTCAATGTATCATCTTCGGGTTTAATATAAGCCTTCCTGTATTTAGAATCAGTTTGCCTGAACGCGTAATACCCCTCGCTTAATTGATACTTTGGTGAATCTCTTAACGTAGCACATGATTGTAGGAATAACGTTCCAAGGATTAACAGGGGTATGTATTTCATAGTAAATATTGATGCTATGGTATAAAGATAACGCACAGCCCGCAATTCATAAACTTTTGTTAGCGCCTGTACGCTTCTTTCTCAATTGTCAAATGTCTATCATTATATTGTCATTTGGCTTACCAAATTACATTTTGAAATCTTGTTGCGTGCGGGGCAACCATAAACTACTCTTTCATTTTACTCTTTACTACTCTGTCAAGTATTGGTGCGTGGGGGCACTCTTGGCAACGCTGGGGCCTTGTAAGTGGGGTTGCAGGAGCTTTGGCATGTGTGCCGCGCGGGTTAGCTTAACTTTCGAATTAAAACTTGCTTGCTTTAACGAAGCGTTCGTGCACATTGTCCCAATTAATAATCGGAAATAAATTGTCAACAAATTCTGCTCTTCGGTTTCTGTATTTTAAGTAGTATGAATGTTCCCAAACATCAATTACCAAAATAGGGATCAGTCCCCATTGCGTGAGCTTTTCATGATTTTCGCATTGCAGCACCGTAAGTTTTTGCGTAGACGGATGAAATCCAAGAATACCCCATCCATTGCCGTCCACGCCTTTAGAAGTTTTAGAAATTAAAAGTTTCAATTTATCATAGCTTCCAAAATCTTTTTCGATTTGTTTGAGGAGTTCTCCTTTAGGTTCTGATTTTCTATTGGTGAGATTCGTCCAGAAGATAGTGTGTAGAATATGTGATGAAAGATGATAGGAAAGCTTCTTTGTCCAATAATCTACTGTCTCTACATTATTTTCATCCAATGCTTTGCGAACCATTTGCAAATCTTTGTTAGCTGCCTTCACCGCATCGCCATGATGAAACGTGTAATGAAGGTGAAGAGTTTCCTGATCCATACTGGGTTCCAAAAAGGTTTCCGCATAGGGAAGTCGTTGAAGTTCAAAGTTTCCTTCTTTGTCTGTAAGTTTGTCCATTCCACTTTCCTGAAGGCTCTGTGAAAAAACATTTGTGGAAGGCAAAATCGTTGCACCAACAATAGCCGAGGTTTTGATAAACTCTTTTCGATTCATAAAAATAATTTTAGAAGTATTCCAGTAATTGCTGCCAGAGCGATCACGATGGGTTCTTGCAGCTTTTTATATTTAAATAATATCACTAAGGTAGATAAAGCAATCAGAATGGTTGGTATATCTGTTAGTGTTCTTTTGCCTAGTACCAATACCGCGCCCGCAATGGCTCCAATGGCTGCTGCAGTCACCCCATCTACGAATGCTTTTATGGAAGGATTTTTCCCATATTTTTTGAAATAGG